>JBBQJT010000006.1:0-93342 GCA_038326165.1 Chitinophagales bacterium
ATCCAAGGTACCTACCGTAGTACCAGGAGTCCAAACAATTGAAGCTGGATTTGCAGCGGGAACAATATTAATTGCACCAGAGCAAAGATCATTGGCAGGTTGAGCATATAAGGCAACACTGCTGAACATCAGCACTGCTCCTATTACTACCTGCATTAAGGATTGTAAAGTTTTGAATTTCATAGTTGAAATGATTTTATTTTATATAATGAACCGCTAAGATAAGCTTTCCACTATTTTTGATGGACAAAAAATAAAGGAAATGTTAAGTTTTTATTATTTATTTGTCAAAGTGCCCATAAAATTGAGCTTTTGGAAGATGTAAAAAACTACATCTATTTGAAAATTTCAGTAATTTCATGCAAAAGTTCAGCTTTATCGATTGGTACGACTCCTGATTTTTGGCACACTTGGCCTCCTGCCATATTTGCAAGTTTTGACATTGCTTCCTCGTTTACACCAATTGCAAGGCACAGCGCTACTATGGCTATTACAGTGTCGCCTGCTCCACAAACATCGGTAATGTTAATGGTGTCAGTTGGGTATATTTTTCCGGCATGCCCATCTCCAAAGTATAAGCCATGTTCAGATAGCGTGATCATTGTACTTTGGTGGTTCAATTTTTCATGCAACCATTTATCAGCTTTTAATAAGTCCTCTACCTCAGGCTTCAATTCAAGTTTACTTGCAGTCCTTATTTCTTTAAGATTTGGTTTGAACAAGCTGACACCTGTATAACTCAGAAAGTTCTTTTCCTTTGGATCTACTGCTGTTGGAATATTCATTTTATTGGCCAGCAGAATGGTGTTTTTTATAATTCGTTCTGTTAAAACTCCTTTGTTATAATCTTGAAATATTATGGCATCTGGTGATGATTCGTTCATAAATTGTTCAATGGAACTCCATAGCGTATTCTCTTCTTGAATGTTTAAATAATCCGTATCTTCTTCATCAATTCTCAAAAGGTGTTGATGTTGTGCCATGATTCTTGTTTTCATGGTAGTCATCCTGGTCTCACTTTGGGATAAGATTCTGGTATCAAGGCCTTCTTTTTCGAACAATGAAATAAGCTGATCTCCAGTTTCGTCGTTTCCAATAACCGTTGCAATCACTGGTATTCCTCCCAATGATTTGATATTGAGCGCCACATTGGCTGCTCCACCCAGTCGAAATTCTCTATGTGCCCAATTCAGTACTGGAACTGGAGCTTCGGGGCTAATTCTACTGATGTGCCCGTGAATGTAACTGTCAATCATCACATCACCGATGATGAGTACTTTTTTGTCTTGAAATGAGGAAATTATTTCATGATACACCATGACGCAAAGGTAAAGGGATTTGAAGGTTTTTAATCAATTGAGGGATTCTTTGATGATCTTGACTATCATTTTGGTAGCGCCTACGTGTTTTTGCATGAAATCTTCAACTGATTTTGAGGCTTTCTTATAGTTTGTTTCAGTTTGAAGCTGATTAAAGTATTTTATGAAATCTGAAGAATTTTGGATGCAAAAGAAACCCCCAGACTGCACAAGTTCCATTGCCTCTATAAATTTTTTATGCTTTGGTCCGATGAAAACTGGTTTAGAAAAAGCAGCGGGTTCCAAAGTGTTATGGATTCCTTTGCCAAAACCTCCGCCAATATAAACCAAATCAGCTAAGGCATAAGAAAATGCCAAACTTCCAATGTGATCAATCAAAAGACATCTGGGATTATCAATTGTTTGTAGTTCTTTGCTCCAAAGCTCTAGGTTTTCACCGATAACTTCTGTCCACATATTAATCGAGGAATTCGAAACGTCATGAGGTGCAATGATGAATTTCCAAGATTGAAGTTCAGCATGGTTGATTAGTTGAAGCATCAAATATTTATCTGTTTCCCAAATGGATCCAAAAATTAAAATCTGAGAATCCTGAGACCACAATTTGATTTTTTCTGGAATTCTAATTTCCCATTCAGAAGGCAACAAAATAGAACGATCAATTCTTGGATCGCCTGCTACTATAGAGTGTATATTGCTCTCAGCGAGAATATCTTTGGTCGATTGATCTTGAGTGAAAATAGTCTGAATCAACTTATAATTTTTAGAGTACCACCATTTTTTAAAATTTCTCCACAATAGGGTATTCGTATAGGCGGCAATCAAAATACTTGGAATATTTCTTTTTTTAAGACCATTCAAGTAATTCCACCAAAGGTCATATTTTACAAAAATAGCCAAATCAGGGCGAACACAATTTAAGAAATCTTCAACATTGGAAGTAGTATCCCACGGCAAATAACAAATGAGATCTGCTTTGGAATAATTACTTCTTTGGAGATATCCTGATGGAGAAAAAAAACTCAATACAATTTTATTGCCGTTATCATAAAGCTCATCCAATACAGTTCTGACTTGTTCAAATTCCCCCAAAGAAGAACAGTGTATCCATATTCGCTTACCATTGGAAATTGATGCGGACGCTTTTTTTAGCCTAAACAACCAATTTTTGCGTCCATCTACAGCGGATTTCGCCTTGGTATTACCCAAGATAGCAGCCACGCGAACAGCTGTAGAATATAATTTAATGAAAAAAGTATAGAGCCAGGTGATCATCTAGATCAATAGAGGTATGTCTCAGGAGCAACCTGTGTAAAAAATGGCAATATCCATCCAGCTTTGATGCCCCATTGTAAGTCAATACGACTGTCCAGATAAGGTTTCATGGTATCAAATTGATAATCGCGTCTTCCCTTGGTAAATCCCTGTAATGCCTCCAAGCCTACAAAGAAGTTGACCAGTTTATTATTGGCGATATATTGATAACCTGCAAACTGGCTGATAACCAAACCTCCACTCATTCGGTCATAGCCTTTGCCATATTCCCCAAAAACTTGATTGACACTGTCATTGTTGTCTTGAACTCTGATCCAATGTTGCATATAACCAGCACCGAGCCGTACTTTTATGCCACTTCTCGGGTTCACCGTGGGAAAAATATACCCCAAGGTCATTTGGGTTACAAAACCTCTTTGACGCAGGTCAATCGAAGCAATGTCATTGTCACGGGAATAGATTGCACCCGTTTGATATCTGAGGTTATTGAGTACATCCTCTTTGACGTTTACGCCAAAATTATAATTGAATTCAGCCCCAATCAACCAATTTGAACCTGTTTGATATTCCACTCCAATACCGGGATTGTTGGTGTTGCCAAATCTTTTGGATAGATCACCACCGGGTATTTGATAGCCATATTGAAAGCTAAATGCCAAAACTCCACCATTATACAAATCCTTTTTTTGGGCGAGGCTAAACAAAGGGATCAAAAAAAGTACAAAACACAGAATGCGCATGATGATAAAATTTATTCTATGATAATGACCCAAAAGTAGAACATTATCCCCATTCGCTCGGTGAAATTTTTTTAATTAATCAAAATTCTTGGTCATCGAAGAATTGAAAATGTTCCGCTCAAAAATAGACTAAGCCAATAATTATTCAGTTAACTTTGCGTAAAATATAAAGTATATGTCGTCTATACAAATGGTTGACCTGCACGCCCAATATCTGAAAATCAAACCAGAAGTTGATGCAGCAATCCAAGATGTGCTTGATAAAGGTTATTTTATTAATGGAGCACCGGTAAAAAAGTTCGCAGCTGACTTGGCACAGTATCTCAACGTTAAACATGTTATACCCTGCGCAAATGGAACAGATGCGCTACAGATTGCGCTGATGGCACTGGATCTCCAGCCGGGCGATGAAGTAATAACTTCTCCTTTTACATTTGTTGCTACCTCCGAGGTAATCGCATTATTGAGATTGAAACCTATATTTGTCGATATTGATCCAGTTACATTTAATTTGGATGTCAATCAGTTGGAATCTGTTATTTCATCAAGGAGCAAATGTATAATACCAGTTCATTTGTTCGGGCAAACGGCTGATATGGAACCTTTAATGAAGTTTGCCGAAAAGCACAAGCTGTATGTTATTGAGGACAATGCTCAAGCTATTGGAGCAGATTATACCTACGGTGATGGTAAACAAGTCAAAGCAGGAAGTATTGGGCATATTGGATGCACTTCATTTTATCCCTCCAAAAACCTAGGTTGTTACGGAGATGGAGGCGCAATTTTTACCAATGATGATGCAATCGCTGAAAAGATTAATGTAATATGCAACCACGGTTCAAAAGTCAAGTATTATCACACTGAAATTGGTGTAAACTCTCGTTTAGATAGCATGCAAGCAGGCATTTTGAACGTGAAATTGGCAAAGCTGGATGAATACATCGCTGCCCGCCAGAAAGCTGCATCCAAATACGATGAATCGTTAAGCAAAATTGATGGAATTACCATTCCGGGCAGAGCCAAAAATTCCACACACGTATTTCATCAATATACTTTAATGATTGAAGGTGATCGAAATGAACTCCAAAAAGCTTTGGCTGAGTCAGGAGTGCCCTCTATGATCTATTATCCCGTTCCACTGCACTTGCAGGAAGCTTACAAAGGAGATGGATATAAGAAAGGTGATTTCCCTCATTCTGAGAAAGCAGCAGAGCAGGTACTTTCTCTGCCGATGCACACTGAATTGACCGACGAAATGATTGAAACTGTTATTGATAAAATCAAAGCCAACTTAAGCATTCCAGCATAATGAAAAGAGTATTAGTAACAGGAGCGGCAGGATTTCTTGGATCACATCTTTGCGAAAAGTTCCTGTCAGAGGGATATGAAGTAGTGGGAATGGATAATCTCATCACAGGAGATTTGAATAATATTGACCACCTATTTGCCTTAAAGGAATTCAGTTTTTATCACCATGATGTAACTCGTTTCGTTCATGTGCCTGGTAAGTTGGATTATATTCTGCATTTTGCTTCTCCAGCAAGTCCAATTGACTATTTGCAGATGCCTATCCAGACATTAAAGGTAGGCTCATTGGGAACGCATCACTTATTGGGTTTGGCAAAAGAGAAAAAAGCGCGTTTCATGATTGCTTCCACTTCGGAAGTATATGGCGATCCACAAGTACATCCACAACCAGAAGAATATTGGGGCCACGTTAATCCGATTGGTCCTCGTGGTGTCTATGACGAAGCGAAGCGCTTTCAAGAAGCAATAACTATGGCTTACCATAGATATCACGGCTTGGAAACAAGAATTGTTCGAATATTTAATACATATGGTCCTCGGATGCGGGTAAATGATGGACGCGTACTTCCAGCCTTCTTTAGTCAAGCCATACGTGGGGAGGGACTGACAATTTTTGGAGATGGCACTCAAACACGCTCCTTTTGCTATGTTGATGACTTGGTAGATGGGATATACAAATTGCTGCACAGTGATTATACATTGCCTATGAATATTGGTAATCCTTCAGAAATTACAATGATGGATTTCGCAAATGAAATTTTGGATCTAGTAGGTAATCCCAAAGCATTTATTGATTATCGTCCACTTCCAGAAGATGATCCCAAACAACGCAGACCTGATATTACCAAAGCTACCAACATTCTGGGATGGGAACCAAAAGTTGACAGAAAAGAGGGACTAAAAAGAACGTACGAGTATTTTAAGAAAGTAGTAACTCAGGGATAATTTAAGAAACTTGCATGAAAAGGAATATATTATTAACGGGAGGGGCAGGCTTTATAGGCTCACATGTAGTTAGGTTATTTGTCAATAAATATCCTGACTACAGAATCATCAATTATGACTTGTTGACCTATGCTGGCAATCTTGCGAATCTGTCAGATGTAGAAGGTAAAGAAAATTATATTTTTATAAAAGGTGACATTTGTGATACTGACATTGTCAAGCAAACTATGGAAAAGTATGAAGTAGATAGTATTATTCACTTGGCTGCCGAAAGTCATGTTGATCGTTCAATACTTGATCCCGGTGCATTTATACAAACCAATATAGTAGGTACGCTTTCGTTGTTGAATTGTGCAAGACAATATTGGGAAGGAAAAAAGGGAACCAGATTTTATCATGTCAGCACGGATGAAGTTTATGGCTCATTGGGCGAAACAGGTTATTTTTTAGAGACGACTCCTTATGACCCAAGATCACCCTACTCAGCCTCCAAAGCCTCTTCTGATCACTTGGTTAGAGCCTATCAACATACTTTTGGAATGGAGACAGTTATTTCTAATTGCAGTAATAACTATGGCCCCAATCAGTTTCCTGAGAAGTTGATACCCTTGATGATTCACAATGCCATTCATGGCAAGGCACTTCCTATATATGGTGATGGTCAATACACGCGTGATTGGTTGTATGTGATGGATCATGCTACTGCCATAGATGTGGTTTTTCACGAAGGAAAAAGTGGTGAAACTTATAACGTTGGCGGAAATAATGAATGGAAGAACATTGATTTGGTTCACACCCTTTGCAAGCTGATGGATGAAAAATTGGGAAAAGAACCTGGTTCTACTGAAAGTTTGATCACATTTGTCAAAGATCGGCCAGGCCATGATAAGCGTTATGCTATAGATGCAAGCAAGATAAAGGAAGAATTGGGTTGGGTTCCAGCGGTGACACCTGAAACGGGAATGGCATTAACCATAGATTGGTACCTAGCCAATGAGGAATGGTTAAATAATGTTACCACCGGGGCATACAGAAAATACTATGAAAAGCAATATTCATAGTATTGAGAGGCATTAGATTATATGTTGTGTCCGGTTGTGAGTAAACTAGCCGCCCATTTCACGCTTCATGGTAGCGACTGCGCTTTCCCAGTAAAGTTTTTGATCTGCTAGTTCATTCTCATCGCACCACTCTTTGATTTCCAGAATGGTCTGTTCTGTGATTTCCGAGGTATAAATTCGGAACTCCAGAAATTCCTCATCACTTTCTGCGTAATCAAAAGAAAAACGTAACAATTCATCTTCAATATCATCAACAAGTTCTGCCCATTCTTCTGTTTTGCCCCAGCCGAATTTGTAAAAATCACCTTCTATATCTACACTATCACAAAACCATCTGACAATGCAAGCCGGATTAGTGAGGAATGTATACACGATAGTTGGAGATGCTTTTAGCATAAATTCTAACTGAAGTTGTGTTCTTTTCATAAAATTCTAAATGTAGCGTGGGGCAAATATGAAGGAGTACATGGAATAAACCATTATATTTTGTTAAATGTTTTTTGTTTATTTATTTTTAATTGATTTGAATTTAGCTAATAGCTTGGTTTATAGCGCTTTCTGTCATTTTATATTTTTATTTATTAAATATTTAAAAATCAATTGTTTTTGTTGTACTTGACAACGGTCAAATTTGAACGTAATTTTGTGCGACTTTAACCGCAGTACTGACAGAAATATATCAATTTCATCTAGTCATGAATATTGGCGGCAACAACCTGTTTTTAGTTAAGTCCCGACACATATCACAAAATCATCTTTACAGATGCACCATGCATCAGTCTAACAACTATTGATTTGTCACAAAAAAATATTGAATGAGACAGTTAAAAATTACTAAGTCAATTACTAACAGAGAGAGTCAATCTCTTGAAAAATACTTGCAAGAGATAGGCAAGGTCGATCTATTAACTCCTGAAGAGGAGGTAGATTTGGCAAAAAGAATTAGAGAAGGTGATCAATTGGCACTCGAAAGACTAACCAAGGCAAACCTTCGATTTGTAGTATCGGTTGCAAAACAATACCAGAATCAAGGTCTCTCTTTGAGTGATTTGATCAACGAAGGCAATTTAGGTTTGATTAAAGCCGCACAAAGATTTGATGAAACAAGAGGATTTAAATTTATCTCCTATGCCGTTTGGTGGATTCGTCAATCAATATTGCAAGCTTTGGCTGAACAAAGCCGTATCGTCCGTCTGCCTCTGAACAAAGTAGGTTCGTTGAATAAAATCAATAAAGCCTTTTCGGAATTGGAGCAAGAATTTGAGCGCGAACCATCCGCTGAAGAATTAGCAGAAATGCTTGAAATACCTACCGAGGAAGTTGAAACAACATTGGGAGTTGCTGCTCGTCACGTATCTATGGATGCTCCTTTTGTGGAAGGCGAAGACAATAGTTTATTGGATATTCTTGAAAATAACTCTTCTATGGGCACTGATACTGCTTTAGAGTACAATGAATCTCTGAGACGTGAAATAGAAAGGTCACTATCCACATTGACTGACAGGCAAGCAGATGTTATTAAACTTTACTATGGAATTGGTATTGAACATCCGCTTTCTCTTGAAGATATTGGAGATAAGTTTGGACTTACTCGTGAGCGAGTGAGACAAATTAAAGATAAGGCCATCAATAAGTTACGTTCAGTGTCCCGAAGTAAATTGCTTAAAAATTACTTGGGAGCATAACCTTCAAAATACAAAATAAGAAAAAGCCGATCATTTTATGATCGGCTTTTTTATTTCATGACTAATATTTTTATGACCTTTGTGGCAATTATATAATTGGATCAAACAACAATATACTATGCAACCATCTGATACCATCAACGTCACTCCAGGAGAACAGTCTTTGCACAAGTGGAGAGAGGACGAAAAAAAGGCACTTGAACTGCAGCAAATTCTTGGGGATCTTCGTTTTGATCGCTCGGTTGAACTGGTTCTTTTTCGGCGCAATATATACGATACTCGCCCTTCGGAATTATTGAACAATCACTTGTTTGCGGTTAATTATGCAGACAGGACAGTTAATATTGATGAAACTTTGGCCATAGCCAAAGCCATTCACCGCAGAGAAGACATTCGCAGCTGTATTATTGATATAGGTAAAATGGCTGTAAACTGGTTGAACCAAGATCATGGCTATACTTCATTGCCATCATACGTGGATCGTCAGTTGGACGGTATGGATGCCAATGAACTTGACGAGACTATGCCTAAAGATGTAGTACTCTACGGCTTTGGTCGAATTGGCAGATTACTCGCACGTCGCATTATTGAACAAACAGGCCGCGGGCAACAATTGAGGCTGAAAGCGATAGTGCTTAGAATGCAAATGAAGGACAAAGTAGCTGAAGCGCATAAAAGAGCAGCCCTACTCAAAACAGATTCCGTGCATGGAGATTTTCGCGGTACTGTATTAGTCAGTGAAGAAGGAGACGCACTTTTTATCAATGGCAACAGGGTGCAATTGATTTATGCTTCCAATCCAACCGAATTAGATTACAGAGAATATGACATCCATGATGCACTAATCATTGACAATACAGGAATTTATACGGATGCAACCTCACTTGAAATTCATCTTCGTCCAGGAGTTGATAAAGTTATGTTGACAGCTCCAGGCAAAAAGATACCTAATCTGGTTTATGGTGTGAATCATGACAAAATAAATTTGGATGAAACGCGTATATTCTGCGCTGCAAGTTGCACCACCAATGCCATAGTGCCAATATTAAAAACAATGGACGAACATTATGGCATCGAAAAAGGCCACATTGAAACCGTTCACGCCTATACAAGTGATCAGAACCTATTGGATAATTTCCATAAAAAACCACGAAGAGGTAGAGCTGCTCCATTGAATATGGTGTTGACCAGCACTGGTGCTGCCGAAGCAGTAGAAGCGGTATTGCCGCATCTGGCAGGCAAACTTACAGGCAATGCGGTTCGCGTACCTACACCCAATGTTTCTCTTGCTATCATCAGTCTATCTCTGAAGAAGGCCACTTCCAAAGCAGATTTGAATCATACTTTACGTCAGGCTTCATTGCATGGCCCATTGGTTGAACAGCTTCATTACTCTACGTCAGAGGAATTTGTGTCTTCAGATGCAGTGGGTATGACAGCAACCTCAATTGTAGATGCGCCTTCAACAATAGTTTCAAAGGATGGTTTGAACATAACTTTGTATGCATGGTATGACAATGAATATGGTTATTCATGTCAAGTGGTGCGCTTAGCAAAACATGTAGCGAAAGTAAGACGTAAGGCCTATTTCTAGTAGATTATCGGTAATTGCAAGAAGCCGAATTATTGTTCTCTTTGCATTCTAAGGCAGTCTGACGGGAGTCAACTGTAATGATTAACGTGTTCAAGAACCTGGATTTGTTCTTTGTGGAAATATTTAAGGTCCCAGTCAATAGTCCTTTTGGCTCGAGAACACCTTGGGTTGACTCAAGTCCTTTGATAATGATGTCTCCTCCTGCTAATTCTGATCCTCGAGACATTTGTCCTGATGCTGAGAAGTAAACAGCAATTGATATCGGATCAACTTTACTCTTTTTGTCCCCATATATTTGAATTGGAGCGTTTCCAGTATTGGTGATGGTGTAACTTATTTTAAGGTTATCCTTTTTTCGATCAATGATCGCAAGATTGACAAGCTCCAAGTCTCCACAGATTGCGACTGGCTTGACCAATTCAGAGGCAGATGGAATAGAGGTATTTGCTCGGATTATTCTGACATTTGCTTTATCTGAAACTCCTGTTAATGGTTGTGTATCATTAGAAACTGAAATTTTAGGAACTGCAACAATTGGTTTTGCTGGAACACTAGGATTGGCGGTAGGATTGGATTTTACAATGGCTTTCCAAGCAGATTCATAGGTTGCTGTATTGCCGCTGATTTGATTTTGTATGTAACTCTTTCCTGCCGAGAAATTCTTTTTAGATTGAAATAGCCCTGTTACCAAAGCGTTCAATTGATTTGAAGTTACTTTTTTTATGACAGGATCATCGATTAGGATCACTATATTTTGTGTAGTTTGATCAATACTTCCAGTGCTGACAGAATATTTGCCAGAATTGACAATATCTAAATCTGCAGAAATAATATCGCCATTGGTCTTGAGGGAACGAATGTCAGTTATTTCAAGTCTATAGCCGGTATATGATTTGGATAATGGAAGGGAGTCAATTGGATTTTCTCCTATGCTTTGCTTAATTGGATAAAAACTGACCAACGAAATAAACAAAACCAAATATATTATACTAAAGTGATTCTTCATATTTAAAAAGTTCATAATGCATACTGCATTTATTGTGCCATGTTGATTTTCAAGAATAAAAAACACTCAATTAATGGTAGCTGTGGGCTTGGTGATTACCTTTGCACCACATTGATATTATGAACAAAACCACCAGATATATTCCTTTAATTATTGCCTTGTGTTTGGCCCTCGGTTATGCCTTAGGCACAGGACTTGAAAAGCTGAAGCCTGAATGGAGGAACCCAAAGTTATCAAATGGGCAATCGTCAAGTAGCGGCAATACTACAATTGATGAGATCATTCAGTACATCAGTACGCGTTATGTTGACAAGATTTCTCAAGAGGATATAACTGAGAAAATGATTCAATCTGCACTATTGGAGCTGGATCCGCATTCATCCTATATTTCACCTAAAGAACTCCTGCGTGTCAATGAGGATATGGAAGGTAATTTTAATGGAATAGGGATAGAATTTCAGCTGATTCAAGATACCATCACAATTATTTCCGTGCTATCTAATGGGCCATCTCGTGATGCGGGTTTGCTTTCAGGAGATCAAATAGTATTTATTAATGACAGTCTGGTGGCTGGAAAAAAAATGGATAGTGAAGATGTCATCAGGTATCTGCGAGGTGCAAGTGGCACAAAGGTAAAAGTTGGAATCAGACGTAACCAAAGCAAATCTATCCTCAATTTTACTTTGAACAGGTCTCAATTGGCCAATTCCAGTATTGATGCTGCATATAAATTGAACACCAATTCCATTTATGTAAAAATCAATCGCTTCAGCAGTCAAACTTATGCCGAATTCATGACTGTTATGGATTCATTAACCACCAACAAGGAAAAAGTAAATTTGGTTTTGGATCTCAGGCAAAATCCTGGCGGGTATCTGCAGGAAGCTACCAATTTATTGAACCAAATATTTGGTGAAAAGAATAAATTGTTGGTTTATACCAAAGGTCGAAATCAAAGACGAACGGATTATGAGACTACAGGAATGACACGTTTGAATATTGCAAATGTTGCCGTACTCATTGATGAAGGTAGTGCATCTGCAAGCGAGATTGTGGCTGGGGCCATACAGGATTGGGATAGGGGTGTTGTCATTGGAAGGCGTTCATTTGGCAAAGGCTTGGTTCAGGAACAGTACGACTTGACAAATGGTGGTGCACTTCGATTGACCATTGCTAAGTATTTCACGCCATCAGGCAGATGTATTCAAAAAGATTATCATGATCTGAACAAGTACAGCAACGAATTGGGCGAGCGCTTAAAAGACGGAGAGCTTTTGGGTAAAACAGTAAATCAGATCAGCCTAGACACTAGCAAATATGTTACAAGCAGGGGAAGAAATGTAAAAGGCGGTGGTGGCATCAGTCCCGATTTTTTTATACCAACCGATAGTCTGATGTATTCTGATGTATTTCTGGATTTTAGAATTGCTATGTCTTCTTGGTGTGTTAAAAATAAATCCATTTTAGCAACAGTTCCAAAAGATTTCAGTGATTTCATGAAATGGCAAGTTTCGGATAAAATGATTCAGAATTTCATTTCAGAAGCCCAAAAAGGTAAAACCTCAGTGTCTATTGAAATGAAACAAATGTTGAAAAAATATCTTAAATCGAATATTGCAAGACTCAATTTTAATGAAACAGCAATGTATCAGGTATTGAATGATGATGATCCTGTTGTTAATAAAGCGGTACTACAAATCAAACAAAAATCTTCCTTAACGGTACAAAAATAAATCAGATATGAAGGCTTATCATGACTTATTGACTCACATACTAGACCAAGGCGTTCAAAAAACGGACAGAACAGGAACGGGAACTTTGAGTGTATTTGGATATCAAATTAGATTCGATCTCACTGAAGGTTTTCCTATGGTTACTACCAAAAAACTCCATTTGAAATCGATCGTTCATGAGTTGCTTTGGTTCCTGAAGGGAGATACCAATATTGCTTATCTAAAAGAAAATGGTGTGCGAATATGGGATGAATGGGCTGATGAGAACGGAGATTTGGGTCCAGTGTATGGTCACCAATGGAGAAGTTGGATGGGTGCAGACGGTAAAACTTTTGACCAGATCAAAATGGCACTTGAGCTAATAAAAAAAGATCCTGATAGCCGACGGATCATTGTCAATGCTTGGAATGTTGCAGACTTACCCCACATGGCCCTAAGTCCGTGTCATTGTTTGTTTCAGTTTTGGGTCGCTGACGGGAAATTGAGTTGTCAATTGTACCAGAGATCGGCTGATAGTTTTCTGGGTGTTCCTTTCAATATTGCTTCATATGCCTTGTTAACCATGATGATGGCACAAGTTTGTGGCTTGAAACCTGGAGATTTTGTGCATACTTTCGGTGACTTACATTTATACAGCAATCATATTGAACAGGCACATTTACAGCTTAGCAGAGAAGCCTATCCACTTCCTGTTATGAAGATAAATTCTGAAGTCAAGGATTTATTTGATTTTAAGTTTGAGGATTTTGAATTGCTTAACTATCAATCTCATCCCCATATAAAGGCACAAGTTGCGGTTTAGATTTACATGGTCTATCAGCCTGAGGAGTATTTTGATTCAGATCTTATTTTTTTTACCACCTTTGCATTTCAAATTAGATACATTTTATGAAGATAGCAGTCATTGGAACGGGATATGTAGGTTTAGTATCTGGAACTTGTTTTGCTGAAACTGGGAATGAAGTTTATTGCGTTGACAACAATATTTCAAAAGTTGAACAACTTCACAAGGGGATTGTGCCTATTTACGAGCCTGGCTTGGAGATCCTATTTCGCAGAAATGTTGACGAGGGTAGACTTTTCTTTACTACTGATTTAAAGCGGGCAGTTGATCAAGCACAAATCGTTTTTTTGGCTTTGCCAACCCCGCCAGGTGAGGATGGTTCAGCTGATTTGTCATACATTTTGGGTGTAGCTGAGGATCTAAGCAAAATTATTACTTCCTACAAAGTTATTGTTGATAAGAGCACAGTTCCAGTTGGGACCGCTGAGAAAGTCTCTGAAATTCTAGGCAGAAACTTGTCTGCTGATCTGTATGATGTGGTTTCCAATCCAGAATTTCTCCGAGAAGGACTCGCTGTGGAAGATTTCTTAAAACCGGATCGTGTTGTTATTGGCTTAGACTCAGAGCGAGCAAAAAAACTGATGGATCAATTGTATAAGCCATTTGTTCGCCAAGGTAATCCTGTTATTTATATGGATATCCGTTCCGCTGAAATTACAAAATATGCAGCCAATGCTTACCTAGCTGCCAGAATTTCATTTATGAATGAGATCGCAAACTTGTGTGAGCGTGTGGGAGCCAACGTCGATCATGTCCGAATGGGCATCGGTAGTGATAGTCGTATCGGAAAGCGTTTCCTCTTTCCAGGAGTGGGTTATGGTGGAAGTTGTTTTCCAAAAGACGTACAAGCGCTGGCCAAGACTTCGGATGAAATGAACTATGACTTCAAAATATTGAAGGCAGTGATGAATGTCAATGATCTTCAAAAAAATATTTTGTTCAATAAAATCAAGAAACACTTTGGCTCATTGAGTGGCAAAACAATTGCAGTTTGGGGTTTGGCTTTCAAACCCAACACAGATGATATTCGTGAAGCTCCAGCTTTGCATCTTGTGGATCAGTTGCTTGAGGCAGGAGTTACCGTTCAGGTTTTTGACCCTGAAGCAATGCCCAATGTCAAAAAGATTTATGGCGAAAAACTGGTTTATAGTACGAGTGCTTACAACACCGTTTTGGGTGCAGATGCATTGGCTATACTTACTGAATGGGGTGAATTTCGCAATCCTGATTGGGATCGGATCGCTTTGTCCCTTAAGAATAAGGTAGTATTTGACGGACGTAATGTATTCGAGCCACAAGAAATGGCCGATATCGGCTTTCACTATGACAGCATCGGCCGCGGGACTTTGAAAAAGTAAATTGCCTGACATAAAATATTGGATTTGTATTTTGCGTTCCTTCTTAAAATATTACACTATGTTCAAATATTTGGTTCTTCTTGCTGCCTTGCAAATTGCTTTTGTTTCATGTAAAAAACTCAACACATCCGAAGCAAATTCTAAACAAAACTCAGCCTCAGAAGACCAAAAAACGGCAGATGGACCTTATACCAAAAAAGACGAAAATGGTAAGATTATTGAATCCGGGACATTGAAAAATGGTGTGCCTGATGGTGTGCGTACCTTATTTCAAGCCAATGGCAAACCCAAAATTCAAGAGAACTATACATCAGGACAATTTGAGGGTGAATACAAAACCTTTCATGAAAATGGTGCCATTGATCAAACAGGAATGTATATTAATAACACAATGACTGGTGTTTGGAAGCGCTTTTATCCAAATGGCGTTTTACGCGAGGAAGTTAATTTTGCCGACAACAATGAGAATGGACCCTATAAAGAATACTATCCAAGTGGTAAACTCAAATGGGAAGGAACATTCAAAGAGGGAAAGGAAGAAGGTGAACACCGACTTTACAATGAAGAAGGCGAAATTATCAAGAAGAAAGATTGCGAAACTGGTAATTGTGATGTTACCTGGGTAAAGAAAGGTTACGAAGACGGCAAATTGAAATGATGAAAAAACTACTCAGTATACTATTCATATTAGCTCTTCCATTATCCATCTTTGCTCAATTGGGAGGGGAAGGTATCATGAAATTTATATTTAACCCACCCTCGGCACGAATAACTGGGTTGGGAGGAAATGCAATTGCCACCAGAGACGATGATCCTACAGGCGCTTCACAGAATCCCGCATTGCTCAACGCTGAGCAGCACAATAAAATAGCTTTCAGCCACAGGTTTTTTTATAATGGCATTCAAGATGGTTATGTGAGCTATGCCCGCCAATTGCGCAATCCAAAATTGAACTGGCATGTGGCAATGCAATATGCCACTTATGGCGATATCATTGCAGCCGATCAATTTGGCACAAAGACCGGGACAGTATCAGCAGGTGATTACGCAGTGACTACAGGAATTTCATATCCACTTTATGATCGATTGAGTATTGGGGCCAATGTAAGATTTGCTTCCAGTAGATTGGATCAAGTCAATGCCAATGCGCTGATGACCGATTTAGGAGCATGTTATCACATCGAGGATAAAAATTTGAGTTTGGTTTTTGTAATTAGGAATGTTGGCGTTCAATTGAATCAATTCAACGATAAAAATGAAGTCATTCCTTATGAAATCCAAGCAGGCATCAGCAAAAGACTGAAGTACCTTCCTTTTAGATATTCCATTATTTATACCAATTTGCAAAGATGGAATGTTTTGTATGACGATCCCAATGCGGTAGACGATGGAGCAATACTGTTTGGAGACAATCAGCCTGAAGGGCAAAGTAAAACTTCCATCTATTTTGATAATCTTTTTAGACATCTACATTTTTCAGGTGAATTTCTTATCGGCAAAAAAGAAAATCTTCGGGTTCGATTGGGTTACAATCATTTATTGCGCAAAGAGATGCAAGTTAAGACCTTCCGCAGCCTAGCAGGATTCAGTGGAGGACTTGGTATCAAGATCAATAGATTTCGATTGGATTATGGAACGCAAGCATTTCACTTGGTGGGTCGTACCCATCATTTGACCCTTTCAACAGACCTAGATTGGTTCATGAAATGATTAACATCTCATTATCAATTCTTTTCAAAAATTTCACAACTCCAAGGTATTAAATTGACATCTTATACTCAAAACAAGTTGTCATGAAAAAAATAATTTTCCTTGTTCTGCTTACAATCCTCATTTCATGTTCGAAGTCGAGTGAAAATGAAATAAGTGTAGCTTCTTCTGGAGCGGCTGATATTGCTTTAGAATCCCCAAATACTGGACCTCTAAATTCAATAAAAAGTATTGAGCGCAAAATTATTCGTGAAGGTTCAATGTCTGTTGAAGTAAAGAACCTAAGTAGGTCTGACGGATATTTCAAGTCAATAATCAAGCAATGCAAGGCTTATACTACCAATGAAACCTCCGACACCTATACTGGGAATAAGTCTAGGTATTTAACCATTCGTGTTCCATTGAACTCCTTCGATACCTTGGTTGCAATGATTGAATCTTATTCTGTTCAACTATTGAGCAAAAGCATTACCACATCTGATGTGACAGACGAGTTTGTAGATGTTGATGCCCGCCTCAAAACGAAGAAAAACCTTGAATCAAGATACCTTGACTTGCTCAAACAGGCAAAAAATGTGACTGAGATTTTGGCCATTGAGAAGGAGCTGGCGGCAGTTCGCTCCGAAATTGAATCCATGACTTCACGTCAGAACTACATTTCAAGCCAAAGCGATTATGCTACCTTGAATTTGACTTATACTGTTGCAACGGGTACTTTCAGCGATATAGGCCAAAGAATTGGCCGAGGATTGGGTTTTGGTTTAAAAGGTGCTGTAGAATTCTTCATAATGGCTCTCAAAGCCTGGCCTTTGGTAATTTTGTTTACATTAATTCTATGGCTGGGAAAACGCAGAAAACGCACTTAATATGTCACCAAGAATATCGCAATTCATTTGGTTGCTAGGAGGATTTATGATCTTACAATGTTCCTCCTCACCAGTTAATACAAGGCCAAAAGCTATCAAGTCCGCTATAAATAAAAGTTCCAATGGATTTGCAGTCATTGAGCTTTTTACTTCCCAAGGCTGTAGTTCATGTCCTCCTGCGGACAGAAAGTTGAATGCGTTGACTGCTAGAGCCAAGGATGAAAATCTGCCGATTTATACTTTAGCTTACCATGTTGACTATTGGAACAGACTTGGTTGGAAGGACCCATTCAGCATGAAATTATTCAGCGATCGGCAAAGTTGGTATTCCAGCTTGTTTGAGTCAGGGAGCGTTTATACTCCGCAAATCATTGTCAATGGTGAACAAGAAATGGTGGGTTCTCGAAACGCTGAAATAGATAGAAACATAGAACAAGTCTTGAATGAGAAATCAAATATTGAAATCAAATTGGATATCGAATCAGCAGGAGAAGATCTTATCTGTAATGTATCAATAAAAAATAGACCTACAGCGTCGTGTATGATTTGTTTGGCTTTGGTAGCTGATGATATCACAACTTTAGTGAAGCGAGGAGAGAATTCTGGTAAAACATTGATAGAAAGTGGAATTGTGCTCAATTTCAAATCAACAAAACTTGAAACTGACCAACTTAAAATCATTTTGAAAAGAACTGGAATGAATGGAAATAGAAGAGTTGTTGCATTCATTCAGGATGAAAAGAAAGGTGTTATTTACGGTGCTACAAACACCAATCTATAGAAAGTTTAAAATATTTTAAGGAAATTACATGAATTTTTATAGCATTTTTGGATTGTATTATTTCTTAAATATTTGATTGTTACGTTATTATGATTTGTACAGTTGTATTATAGCTGTCACAAATTATTTGAGGTTTCAATTTTTAATCAATTTGGTATAATTTTGGAGTAGGTAAATTGATCTTACACACCTAGATAAACAACAATGAGAAAATTTATACTGCCAATCATGGCTTCACTCGTTCTGCTTGTGCAGAGTTGTCGCAAAGACGAAGAGACCTTTCAAACTATATCTACATCTAATTATAATAGTTCTATTGCCCGGACTTGGTTTGATTTTCAATTGAAGTTAATTAAGGAAACTCCTGGCTATTCTCCGCCTGTAGCTGCTAGGTCCTTAGGCTATGCGGGTGTCACTCTATATGAGGCTGTTGTGCCAGGAATGGAAGGATACAAAAGCCTGAGAAATAAAATTTCTGGTTTTGATTCCGATACTTTTCCTAGAGTTGTTATTGGTATTGAATACAATTGGTCTATTGTAGCGAATGCAGCATTGGCGACTTTCCAAAAGAAGCAATTTGCTACAACTTCCTCTATCAATCTTATTCGAGTCGACTCCATTGAAGCAGTTAACTTTAATGCGTTGGTGGCCAAATATCCGAAATCTGATGCATCCGCCAGTGTAGAATTTGGCAAAAGAGTAGGGAAGGCAGTATATGATTATGCAGCAACAGATGGTCAATCGAATGCATCATTAACCAATTTTCCAGCTTATGTCCTACCTGTTGGACCACAATATTGGCTTCCTACAGGACCAGCTAAAACCCCTCTTCAACCTTATTGGGGATCAGTAAGACCATTTTTAATTGCTAGTGTAGCAAATTGCCAACCTCAAGGACATCCCATTTATAGTGAAGAAGTAAGCTCTGCTTTTTACATAGACAGTAAGGAGGTTTATGATGTAGTGACAAATATTACTGGCCCTCAGAGGGAGATTGCTGAATTCTGGTCGGATGATCCTGGCAAGACCGCAACACCTCCTGGTCATGCTATTTCAATTGCCACTCAAGTATTAGAAACTTTAAATTCCAACTTGGCTACTGCTGCTATTACTTATGTGAAGATGGGGATAGCAGTTCATGATGCATTTGTTTCATGCTGGAAGACAAAATACGATTATCCTTTACTTCGTCCTGTTACTTATATCCAAAGAGTCATTGACCCAAGTTTTACAACCATAATAGGTACACCGCCATTCCCAGAATACACAAGCGGTCATTCAGTACTATGTGGAGCGTCGATGTCAATTATGACGAACTTATTTGGCAATAATTTTGCATTTTCGGATTTCACGCATTTTGGCAGGACAGATATCAACGGCAATCCACGTAACTACCCTAGTTTCAATGCCGCTGGTGAGGAAGGCGCCATTTCAAGATTATATGGAGGAATTCACTATCGCTTCGGGATTGCAGATGGAGTGAAGCAAGGTCGTGAAATAGGGCAGGAAGTTATTAAATTGGATTTAAAAAAGTAATCCTAACCATAAGAAATCAATCAGCTTGGTAGAATAGATGATCTTGATATATCTTGCAAGATCAAAATACCAATTATGCAAGCAAATTCTTCCAAACATCCCAAAGCGCTCCCATATCTTTTCTTTACTGAAATGTGGGAGCGTTTCGGTTATTACCTGATTCTAGGCATTTTTGTGCTCTACCTTACTGATGTAGATAAAGGAGGATTTGGATTCGATAGAGCGACTGCTTCGGACATCTATGGCACATTTATAGCCTTCGTTTATTTGACGCCTTTTATTGGTGGTTATTTGGCAGATTTCAAGCTCGGTTATATCAAGGCGATATTTATTGGTGGGGCATTGATGGGTCTGGGATATATGGGATTGGCATTTCATGAAAAATGGATTTTTTATACTTCCTTGGGATTGATATGTGTGGGAAATGGTTTCTTCAAACCCAATATTTCTGCACTTCTAGGAAAACTTTATGACAATCCTGACTATAAAGCCAACAAAGATACAGGCTACAATTTGTTCTACATGGGCATCAATATTGGAGCGTTCATTTGCAATTTTTTCGCCGCTTATCTTCGCAATTCAATTGGCTGGGGGGCAGCTTTCATGGCAGCTGGTATAGGTATGTTTTTAGGTTTGATCGTATTTGCTATTGGCTTGAAATATTACAATTACAGCGAAATCAAGGAAACAGAGCAAGCGCAGAAAAAATCTGAATTTGGTAAAGTTGTTTCCCAAGTTTTGTTGCCAGCCTTGGTGGCAGGAAGTATAGGTTGGTTGCTTCCAGGCAATTATTTTGGATCAGACAGTACCGATGCATTTTTGCTGGCTGCAATTCCGGTTTGCGCATTTTATTATCGACTGTACAAAGAGTCAGTAGGTGAGGATCGCAAGCTGATTGGCGCGCTTTTATCAATATTTGCGGTATCAATAATTTTCTGGGCGGTATTCAAACAGAATGGAACTGCGTTAACCACCTGGGCACAATATTACACAGATCGCAAGGTGCCTGCTACAGCTGAACCTTTTCTGAAAACCATCAAATTGGTAGAGGAAGATGTGTATGCAATGGACAGTGTAACAGCGTACAACGAAAAATATCAAGTCATCAAAGGCGAAGATTCAAAACCACTTAAAGTTGTCGATATTCCTGTGTATTTCAAGAATATCCCAAAGGAGCAATTGCCTGCTGAGGGCACCAAATGGTCATTGCTGAATACAGAGATATTTCAAAGTATTAATCCGTTTTTTGTAATTATTCTGACTCCGCTTTTGGTCCTCTTTTTTGCTGGAATGCGCAGGCGAAAATCTGAACCTGGAACTCCCACTAAGATGGCATGGGGATTATTTATATCCGGATGTTCTACCTTGGTGATGGTAGCAGCCTGTTATTGGAGTATCAATGGAAGCATGAAAGTCAGTCCGTGGTGGTTAATGGGAACTTATGGTGTAATCACAATTGGAGAGTTGTTGCTCAGCCCAATGGGATTGTCATTGGTCAGTAAAATAAGTCCCAAGCCTTTGACCGGACTAATGATGGGCGGTTGGTTTTTGGCTACATCTCTGGGCAATAAGCTATCGGGTATACTTTCCACCTTGTGGGATAAATACGACGACAAAGCCAATTTTTTCTGGGTCAATTTTGTCCTTTTGATGATTGCAACCGGAATCATGCTAAGCCTATTAAAACGTTCAAATTCATTATTCAAGGAGATGTAAATGTTTTGAACTTGTTCCAATCATAAAGATAACTTGGTAGTCTTTTTTGTTTTATGAAATAAAAAAATTTTGCACAATTTTATGTCAATAGAAAACTTTAGTTCTATATTGCCTTTCAATCTAAAAAGCGTATGAAAATTGTAGAAATCAATGCAATGCGAGGTCCCAATTATTGGTCAATTCGCCGACATTACTTGATTGTAATGCGGTTGGATCTTGAGGAACTTGAAGAAAAACCAACCAATCTTATCCCGGGATTCTTAGATAGACTTCAAGCTCTTATGCCCAGTTTGCAATCTCACAGATGTAGTGAAGGTGTAGAGGGTGGATTCTTTTTAAGAGTAAAGGACGGTACTTGGATGGGTCATGTGATTGAGCACATTGCATTGGAAATCCAAACATTAGCTGGAATGGATGTAGGTTTTGGACGAACTAGAACTACAGGAAATTTAGGTGAGTACCATGTCGTATTTGCATACTCTGTAGAAGAAGCTGGTAAATTTGCGGCCCGTATTTCAGTTAAAATTGCCCAAGCTCTCGTTGATGGTAATGCTTGCGATATTGATAAAGATATTCAGGAACTGCGCGTGCTTCGCGAAAGAAATAGACTCGGTCCCAGTACCGACAGTTTGGTCCAAGAGGCAGTTTCTCGAGGTATTCCTTGGATTCGATTGAATAAATACTCCTTGGTACAGCTCGGTTATGGAGCACGCCAAAAAAGAATTCAAGCAACAGTTACCAGTCAAACCAGTAGCATTGGTGTAGAAATAGCATGTGATAAGGAAGACACCAAGACCTTGCTTGAAGGGGCTGAAGTTCCTGTGCCAAAAGGTGAAATCGTAAAGTCAGTTGCTAACTTAGAAGTTGCCATTCATTATGTAAAATATCCTATTGTAATTAAGCCTATAAATGGCAATCACGGCAGAGGTATCACAATTAATATTCAAGATTGGGATTCGGCAGTTGTAGCATTTGAAGCCGCTAGGAAAATCAGCAGCAGTGTTATTGTAGAGAAATATGTGGTAGGTGACGATTATCGTTTGCTTGTGATAGATTACAAACTGGTAGCAGGCGCCAGAAGGACCCCAGCTCGTGTTACAGGTGACGGTAAGAGAAATATTCAAACCTTGGTTGATGAAGTTAATTCTGATCCGCGTCGTGGATATGGGCATGAAAACGTGCTCACGCAAATTGATTTCAATGAAATGACCATGACCATTTTGGAGTCAAAAGGCTACACAGTTAATACGATTTTGCCCGAAGGTGAAATACTCAACTTAAAAGATACGGCTAACCTTTCTACAGGTGGAACCGCTTCAGACATTACAGACAGCATACACCCTTACAATGTATTCATGGCTGAGCGAATTGCCAGATTAGTAGGTTTGGATATCTGTGGTATTGACGTCATGACAACGGATATTACACAACCATTATACGATACAGGAGGCGCAGTGCTTGAAGTCAATGCCGCACCTGGATTTAGGATGCACCTTGCCCCAACAGACGGACTTGCCCGCAACGTAGCTTCGCATGTGATAGATATGTTGTTTCCAGCCGGAGCCATAGGGCGAATTCCAATAATTGCAGTAACCGGAACCAATGGCAAAACCACCACTACCCGATTGATAGCACACATGGTAAAATTGATGGGTTATCAGGTAGGATATACCACAACCGATGGGGTTTATATACAGAACCACCTGCTGATGTCAGGCGATTGCACTGGACCTTCAAGCGCAGAATTTGTATTGAAAGATCCCACAGTGAATTTTGCGGTCATTGAATGTGCAAGAGGAGGAATGCTAAGAGCTGGATTGGGATTCCACACCTGTGATATAGGAATTGTTACCAACGTAGCGGCCGACCACTTGGGCTTGAAAGGAATCAACACTGTTGAACAAATGGCAAAAGTAAAAGGCATCGTACCGGAATCAGTAAAGCCTGAAGGATATTGCATCCTCAATGCCGATGATGACAATGTCTTCAATATGTCTCACAATGTAAAATGTCAGGTGGCGCTATTTTCAATGAATGAAGACAACCCCCGGATCAAAGAACACGGCAAAAAAGGTGGATTGTCAGCCATTTATGAAAATGGGTTTATCACCATTTGCAAAGGTGAATGGAAAATTAGAATCCAGCAAGCCGTTAATATCCCATTGACATACGGTGGAAGAGCAGGATTCATGATCCAAAATATACTTCCAGCTGCTTTGACTGGCTTTATCAATAATTTCAAGATTGAAGACATCAGACTGGCTTTAGAGACCTTCATACCATCTCCCTCACAAACTCCAGGCCGCTTGAACATGTTCAATTTCAAGAACTTTGATGTGTTGCTCGATTATGCGCACAACCCGGCAGGATTGAAGGCATTGCAAAAATTTGTTGAAAAAATTGAGGCCAAACCAAAAGTCGGAATCATAGCGGGAATAGGAGATCGCAGGGACGAAGACAATATCGAAATAGGCAGAATTTGTAGTGAAATGTTTGATGAGCTGATCATTCGCCAAGATAAGCATCTAAGAGGCAAGATGGATCAAGAAATCATTGATTTACTCATGATAGGAATCCACCAAACTGACCCAAAAAAGAAAGTGACGGTCATCCAGAAAGAGTCCGAAGCAGTAACCTTCGCATTAGAAAATGCCAAGCCAGGATCTTTGTTGGTATTGTGCAGCGACGCCGTAGCAGAATCCTTGAGTCTGGTACAAAAATTCAAAGAAGAGGAAGCAGCCCGGTTGTACGACTACAAACATGTTGAGATTCCCAATCTTGGAGAAGTATAGAATATCAAAAGCCTTTGAATTTTATTCGAAGGCTTTTTTCGTAAAATTTGGGTGCATTGAAATTCAACCCAAAATTTGCATTAACAGATTTTGTCCTTTGGGTCAACGAAAATCTTTGATTTTGCTGAACTTAAAGCCAGGACATTAAAAAAATCTACAGGGCTTTAACCTCCTAAGAGTCTGATACGACTTTAGGAGTCGTCGATTCATCGTCTAGTGCTAAGTTTGGATTCAATTAGGAATATTGGTATATAATTTTTACATTTGTGTTATTATTCGTTATTTAGTTAATTGAACCCAAAACTCATGAGCATTTTGACCCTTAACCGGAGGATTTTTATCCTTGTTTTTTCATTTTTTATTTTAATAAATTTTACACATAGCCAGGTGATTGGTGATTACCGCAGTATTGCAAGCGGTAATTGGGAGACATTGACATCATGGGAGACCTATAATGGAACAGTTTGGATCGGTGCAGTAGATGTTCCAGAAAGTGGGGCTGGTGTTATATCCATTAGAAGTGGACACACCATTACCAATATGGACTTCATTTTAATTGACCAAGTAGTAGTAGATGCTGGTGGGATTTTGAATCTGAGCGCAGATGCGAGTATTGTTAATGGAGCAGGAGTAGATTTACAAATTAATGGTACTGTCAATTTATCTGGAATTGTCAATGGTTCAGCTTCAACCACCGTTGAAGTAGTAGGGATTTTAAATTGGACCGATAATTTATTAACTTTTAACACCACAGTTAAACCAACTGGTGTTATCTCCGCTACATCAAACACCACTAAGACTTTAAAAAGAATTTTGACCATTGAAATTGGTGGAAATGTGAATTTGAATTATGATGGCACTTTGTCATTTTCAGGTGCAACCATCAATAATGCAGGAACCATAACAAATGGTGGAGATATTAATTTCAGCGATGGTGGTGGTTCAAATGTCTTTAATAATAATACTGGAGGTTCTTTTACCAAAAGTAGTAGTACAGGGACATCTAGAATTGGAGTTGCCTTGACAAATGTTGGGTCAATTACTATTGCTTCAGGTACTTTGGAAACTACAAGTACCGTAACCAACACTGGAACAATTACCATCAATCCAAATACCACTTTGGACGCCTCTGCTGGTGTATTTACGCACAATAGTGGAACCTTTACGGTTAATGGCACTTTGAAGTCTTCAACTGGCGCCACGTTCAATCAAAATGGTCCAATTACATTTGGAGTCAGTTCAAAATTGAATGCAGGAGGAACTTATAACCTCAATGCAGATCAAACTTGGAATTTGATGGAAATAACAGTAGATGGAAATCTAAATATTCTAACTACTAGAATAGTAAATTGGACAACTGGCAACATCGTATTTAACGGTGGCACTTTTACAAATAATGGCATTTTTAATATCCAATTTGATGGAAATATGCTAGATAATGGAGGAGGGATTGTTATCAATAATGGAATATTCTCCAAATCTGCAGGAGCCACTATTTCTGAAATAGCGCTAAATTTTACGAATAACGGTGATGTGATCATTAATTCTGGTACTTTGGAACTTACTAAAGACTTACTGAATGCTGCTTTCAAACTAATCGATGTTAAACCAGGAGCCACCCTTAAAACTTCTGGGTCCGGCACAGTAACAGGGAATGGGCCAATAAATGTCACTAGCGGAAGTCTAGTAAGTGCAAATACATTTATTCAAAATATAGTGATCACCTTTGCAGGAAATTGTTCCTTTACAGTGAACGGAACCCATACCATTAACGCCAATCAAACATTTGGTCCTGGTATGACGGTTGCAGTTAATGGAGGTACATTGATCAATTCAGCAACTTATACAATGACTTGGTCAGGAGGCACGATTGGGTTTGCTAGTGGAGTCTTCAATAACAACGGAATCATTAACAATACATTTGGTGGACTGATGGTCAACACTTCTGGAGCAAATGTTTTGAACAACAATGCAACTGGAGTTTTTAATAAAACAATTGGTTCAACTACAGTTCAAGTACCTTTTGCAAATACCGGTGAAGTTAATGTGAATTCTGGTACTTTGGTTACGAATACTTTTACCCATGATGGAGTTATGAATGTTGCTGGAAGTACTTTGGAGTCTAATGGTGCCTTCGCCCAGAATCAAGTGATTAATTTTACTTCAAACCCTACTTTCATTGTACGCAACAACCACAGCTTGAATACATCACAAACCTATGACAATGTAACAATGAATATTATTGCTGGAAAGTTGATCAATACAGCTTCCCGAACATTGACTTGGAATTCAGGAGTTATTACCATATCGAATTCAGGTCAGCTTGAAAACTCAGGTACTTTCAACAATACATTTAATGGCACGATCAATGCCGGTTCAGGAAGTGGTTCTTTCTCTAATATAAGTATATTCCAAAAATCTGCTGGTGGGGGCACTACTACTATTAATGTTCCTTTTACCAATTCTGCTGGAGCAACTATTGAAGGGAACAATGTGTTGGATTTTACTGCTGCATCAAGTTTTGCGGGCACCATTTCACCGGGCTTATCACCAGGAAATCTTACAATAAACGGTACAACCAATCCTTTGAATGGTTCCACTACCTTGAATATGGAAATTGTTTCTTTGAGTGATTTTGATGTTTTGCAAAGAGCTGGTTCACTGGCACTTGGTGGAACATTGAGCGTGACAGGAAGTATGGGTTATGGAACAATAAGTATCATTACAGCAGGATCTATATCCGGCTCATTTGGAACTGTCAATTTGCCAGGAGCTGAGTACAGTGCGGTGGTTACGCCAACTTCAGTTGATATTATCCGTGCAGTATTGCCAGTAGAGCTCAGTGCTTTTTCTGGAATCGCCAGAGATCAAGTTAATCTTTTGAAATGGACTGCTGAATCAGAATTGAACTTCGAAAAGTATATTTTGGAAAGAGCTTCAGAAATTAGTGAAGAATTATTCACTTCCATCGCTGAAATAAACGGAACAGGAAGTTTTTCGAGCAGAGCTAGTTACGAATATCTTGATGAACAACCAATGCAATTGAGTTATTACCGTTTGAAGATGATTGATACAGACGGCAGTTACAAGTTTTCAAAAATCATTGCCCTTCAAAATGAAAATGCCGAATTTGGTGAGGTGAAAGCTTTTCCAGTTCCTACTGTTGATATAACTCAAATTCAGTTCACAGCATCGGATGTAATGGAGTATCGTTTTATTCTAACAGACATCAATGGTAGAATTTTAAACAACGAAATCTTTGAAACTGCTAAAGGATTGAATCAAGAAAGTATTGATTTAAGTATTTATCCTTCAGGAGTTTATTACTTGAGTATCATTGGCGGACAAGTAAACAAGAACGTAAAGCTGATTAAAAAATAGTATTTATTCTCTTAACGAATATAAGAAGGGCTTCCAGTAGGAGGCCCTTTTTTTGTCTAAACTGTGATTATTGTATGATTAAATGATTGATATGAGTTATTTCCTGAATTAGAAATCAGCCTAATCAATAAATCACCTAAATCATAGTTCAGACATTATTTTTTTTGCCGATTTTATTCTGACGTAAAAATATAACCCAGCTTACTCACTAGACCTTACCAATCCATGTTGGCAAGCGTCGTCAGTCCACCATTCAAATTTTTGCAAGTTCGAAACCTCATTTAAAGCCATTTCAAGCCGAAATCTATCAGCTTCTTTTTAAAATTGGTATAAGGAGGGCCGATCAATTGAGCGTAGCTGATGAATTGGGATGCACGCATTACAGGTTTGATATTACTGAACTCTACAAATCCAAGATGACCCCGACTCTTGCCAATTCCTGAATTGTTAACACCGCCAAATGGCAAATTGGGGTTGGTTTGGTGAATCAAACAATCATTGATGGTTACCCCACCGGCACTGGTTTCGTTCATTACTTTTTTCTGAATACTTGTAGAGCTCGAAAACAAATACAAGGCCAATGGTTTTTCAGTGGTATTTAATTCTACAATCAACTGATCCATGTCTTGGTATCGCAATATTGGCAGCACTGGTCCAAATATTTCCTCCTGGAGAATCTGACTATCTGGATCTATGTTGCTCAGTAGGGTCGGAGCAATATAACGAGTATTTGGATTGGAGTGGCCACCACAAAGTAGACTGGCACCATGGGACACAGCGTCCGCAATCAATCCTGTGATTCTTTCAAAGTGGGAATTGTTGATGATGACAGCTATGTCAGCTGGTTTGCGTTCTAGTTCATTGCTATTTCCAAATTGTTTGGTGATCCATTTGATGCATTCACGTTCAAATTGTTCAGCCACTTTTTCATGAACATAGATCATATCTGGCGCAACGCAGGTTTGGCCGGCATTCAAGAATTTTCCAAATACAATTCGTTGAGCTGCTAAGCTGATATTGGCATCCTCATGAACAATGGCAGGAGACTTTCCACCAAGTTCAAGTGTTATTGAAGCGAGATGTTCAGCAGCTTGTTTCATGATAATTTTACCAACTCGAGGACTGCCAGTGAAGAAAACATGATTGAATGGGAGTTTCATCAATTCTGTTGTCATTCCAACACCGCCTTCAATAATTTGAACCTCATTGGCATCAAACACTTCTCCAATTATTTTACGCATTACTGGTATTGTGGCAGGACATAATTCAGACGGCTTAATAACAGCTGTATTGCCTGCCGCTAATGCACTTACTAACGGATCAATGGTGAGTATGAAAGGATAATTCCAAGGCGAAATAATCAGGATCGTTCCTTTTGGTTCGTGGTTAATATGAGAATCGGCTGGCCAAAGTTCTTTGATAGTTGGTACCCACTTAGGACGCATCCATTCTGCCAAATTTTTGATAACGAAGTCTATATGAACGATTATCGGGTAAACCTCACTGATATCAGATTCAAGTTCGGGTTTGGCAAAAGTTTCAAGCATTGCCTGTTTGATTTCAGGGCGATGTTTCAATATGCTTGCCCTCAGCATTTTTAGTTTCTGAATCCTTTCTTTAGCTGTTGTAGCTCGCATTGTAGCTTCATTACCTTTTAAAAGCTTAAATATTTTGGCAGTAGAATCGGCTGAAATTGTTTGCATTGTCATGAAATTAGTTCAATAGGATAATAATTGACGAATAGCGACCTCGACTTTTTCGATACTTGGAATCATAGTTTCTTCCAGAATACTGTTCAATGGGATAGCGGGCATATTTTCAGATCCCAAGCAACGGACTGGTGCGTCTAGATATTCAAAACAATGTTCCTGAATTCTTGCTGCAAGGCTTTGTGCCAAGCTGTTATCTACTTGTTCTTCGGTCACAACCAGTATTCTTCCATGAATTTTTGAACGTTCGTAAACCAGTTCAGTATCCAAGGGGTGCAATGTCCGTAAATCTATAATTTCTATCTGCCCGGGTAAACTCTTTGAAGCATTTAATGCCCAATGTACCCCCATTCCGTATGTCACCAACAATAAAGTATTGTTATTTGTCGTAAAATCTGCCTCTTGAACAATTCTTCCTTTACCAAATGGAACAACATAATTTTCATCCGGCTCTACAGTTCTTGCTGCATCAGTTCCTCTAACCTTTGACCAATAGAGGCCTTTGTGTTCAAATATCACGACTGGATTAGGATCGTAATAAGCAGACTTGATCAAGCCTTTCAGGTCAGCACCATTGCTTGGGTAAGCAATTTTCACACCGCGTATATTGGCAACGACTGTCTCAACACTGCTGGAATGATAAGGTCCTCCACTTCCATAGGCACCTATAGGAACGCGTATGATACAACTAACCGGCCATTTGCCATTAGAAAGGTAACAGCTGCGGGCTACCTCTGTGAACAGTTGATTCAATCCAGGCCATATATAATCGGCAAATTGTACTTCAACTATTGGCTTAAGGCCCACTGCGCTCATTCCTACTGTACTTCCTACAATGAAGGCTTCTTGTATAGGGGTATTGAATACCCGCTCTGGGCCAAATTTTTGGGCTAAAGTTGCTGCTTCCCTAAATACACCTCCCAATCGAGCCCCCACATCCTGACCGTAGAGTAGGCACTCTGGATGCTTCTCCATCAATTCTTGTACAGCAAACAAGGCGCAATCAACCATTACTTTTTCGGTGCCCCCAACTGGGCTCCTTTCACCTTTTTCTTCAGTGATCGGTGTTGGCGCAAACATGTGTGTGAAGAGATCGGAAGGTTCAGGATCGGCTGCATTTTCAGCTTTTTTGAAGTCGGATGCTACACTTTGCTTGGATTCAGCTTCAATAAGTGCTATTTCATCGGCATGAAATCCATTGTTTTCCAAAAGCGCAATCATCTTTGGGTACGGATCACGTTTTTCTTGCTCTTCAAGATCATCCCTATACCATTCTTTACGCACACCACTGGTATGGTGATTCAAGAGTGGAACTGTGGCATGGAGCAGATATGGGCGCCTTGTTTTGCGCATATCTTCCAATATTTTATGAATTGCTTCATAACATTCTTGAAAGTCGGTACCATCAACCTGAACGATGTTGATTCCGGGAAAACCAGCTGCATATTGGGCAGCATCTGCCACTCTTATTTCAGTTTTGTGTGCTGAAATATCCCATTCATTGTCTTGAACGAGATAGAGGATGGGTAACTGACGAAGTGCAGCCATCTGAAAGGCTTCTGCAACTTCACCTTCAGTAACCGAGGCATCACCCAAGGAACAAACTGCAATAGGCAAAGGCTTGTCCATATCCTCTAAACCCTGAGATTCCTTGTATCTCATACCCATTGCAATGCCAGTAGTAGGAATTGCTTGCATTCCAGTGGCAGAAGATTGATGCGGAAGTTTTGGTTTATCCTCATCGCGTAAGCTCGGATGCGAATAGTATGATCTTCCCGCTGAAAAGGGATCATCTTTCTTGGCCATTAATTGCAACATCAGCTGATAGGGCTCCATACCAATAGATAGGAGTGCCGCGTCATCTCTGTAATAAGCTGCCAAATAATCCTGTGGCAACAATTGCATTCCCATTGCTATCTGAATGGCTTCATGGCCTCTTGATGTGGCATGAACATATTTGGATACTTGTTTGAAATTGGCCTCATAAATCTCAGTCATTGCTTTGGCAGTTGACATGAGTTGAAAAGCGCGTTTTAATAACTCTTTCTGCATTGTGCAAACTTAATTCAAAACCAAGGACAAAAGCTATATTTTAATAGAAAGATTCACATATTTGAATCAAGAATATTTTAAGTAGTGAATAGAATACACCAAGATTTTGGTTGTTAGACTTGATATGAACAATAAAGTCAAACCTATCATTCGATAAATTATTTTATCCTTATTTTGGTGATTGTTGAAATTGAATTTTTATAAAGGGATTGAAAATTGATTCGTCTTATATCTATGCTTTTTTATTTTAGGATTGACTTGCATTTCCAAGGTCATTTAGATCTTGCAATATTTCTAGGGTTTGTCATTGATGGTTTTATCAATAACAGTTCTGAATTTGGGTTGAAAAATAAATGGGGATTGGAATCTGCCATCCACCTATACTATCCGCGCATTTATAGAAATTATGTGTAAGAGGTGGCGTATATAATGAATTATTCTCTGAATTTTATTAGCATCAATATCAAATATTATCCGATTGAAGGCAAACACTTAACAGGTTTTTGTTTAGGCCGTATTTCATGTGGGATTAACGCAAAATAGAGGTCCCCAATGTGCCTGAAATTCAAAGTACTTATCAGCAACTTTCGCCAGGATTCTATCTTGGTTAACAGCTAATGTCAAAAAAGGACTGTTTATTGAAATTGGATTAGGTTTTTGTTATTCTTTCATCAATTATGAGTTTTCAGACTCATCTCTTTTTGAAGAGCTTAATTCACAAGAACTATTTGGAAAGCGTTCCATAGGCTACCGTTTTAATAAACCCAGTTTCATAAAAGAATTAGTTGCAAAACAAGCACCCTCCAAATTGTGATTTTAAAAGATTTATTGTTAAGATTAAAAAATTCAATTATTTTTGCAAGCTAAATTCAAAACAGAACACATGAAAAACATTTTTATTACTTTAGGTTTTATTGCAATTGGGACAAGCCTGAATGCACAAATTGATATCAGTTTGAATCCGGTATCTATTTTATTTTCCAATATCGACGCTTCAGTAGAATTCTTAATTAAGGAGGATGTTGGTGTGGATGCAACGCTTAGTTACGATTTTGATGATTTTAGTGCATCAAATGTCGAATACAAATCAAATGGATTTGGAATTAGAGCGATAGGAAAGTATTATTTTAATCCCGATAAAGGGTGCGATAAATGGTCAATAGGTCCATATGTAAGATATGCTTATCGTTCTTCCGAATCAACAGATGGCTCATTAAATTATACCGCAACTAACAAGAGGTTTGCTGTCGGTTTTTATACTGGTTATAAGTGGGTTTCCAGAAAAAATATAATATTTGAACTGGGTTTTGGTCTTGGTCGTGCATTTTTAAACGAGTGGACCTCTAATGATGAAACTGTAGATTTAGGTGATTTTCCAATATTTAATGTGGATGTAACTGGTAGACTTTCTATCGGATACAGATTTGGCGGAAACAAGTAAGTTTTCTGTTCGTTGAGAAAGGATATAGCTGTGGTAGTTGCAGCCTTTTTTTAGTGGTACTTAATTAATAGTTAAAAAGCGCCGAATACCTGCTCTAAATTGGCAATGTATCGTCTAAATAGCTAACTTTATCATTCATTTTTCACATTCAATATCTATCAATGATCAAATCAGTTTTTATCTTGTTCCTTGGTGTAGTACTATTCAGCTCTGTCTCTGCTCAGAATGCCTTACCTGGGGTAAAGGTTAAAAGCCTTGATGGCAACACAATAAATATTCAAGATTTTGGGAAGACTGGCAAAGTAACAATACTTAGCTTTTGGGCCACGTGGTGTTCTCCCTGCAAAAAGGAATTGGATGCAATTTCAGAAAATTGGGAAGAGTGGAAGACTGCTTACAATTGCGAACTGTTGGCAATAACAGTTGATGATCAACGTACCTTGGGAAAAGTAGGACCGATGGTCGAAGAAAAAGGATGGACTTACATCATGTTATCGGACGTTAACAAAGATCTTTTAAGAGCTTTAAGTGGTCAGAGTGTACCTTTTACTGTAGTCTTAGATAAGACTGGTGCCATTGCTTTTACGCACAATGGATATACACCTGGTGACGAAAATGAACTTGAAGAAAAAGTAAAAGAACTGGCGGCTAAATAAGATTTTCAGATTTACTCAACTTATATTCAAAACGGAACCCATTTTTGTGAATTTGGGTTCCGTTCTTGTTATTGCTTCTTCCGTTTTAGTATCAATTGGTTTTACCTTTCCACAATCTGATCAGCAAAGCCTCAGTTATCAGCGCCAAAAGTGCCAGAAGAACGAACCAGCGCCAAAGCACTATTCCTTGGTCTTTTTCATTAACCATTGCGGTGAAATTAGCGTTTAAACTGGCATCCATTACGGACATGTTTCCAGGTAATCCCTCTTTCAATTCAGAACTAGATTTGAACTTTCTTTCTGATTCTTGTCTGTCATAATTGAAAGCATATTCTCTGACTTTCACTTTAGCATCATCTTGAAGGGAATAAAATCCCGATTCACTGATCATATTTTTCACGCCTAGTATCAACTGCTGGCCCAATTTTCTTTGTTCAGGTAGGAATTCTTGCTTACCAAATACCAAACTGTAGGCTTTCTCTCCTTTCATTTCCGCATTTGCTGTCAGTTGAACATCTTTTCCAATAGTAAAGGCAATTTTATCACCTTCCTTCCGGGTCATGGTCATCTTTGCCATCATCGGGATAAATACCTCGGCTGTTTTGACCAAATCATTATACTGTTCATCTATTGGACTACTGCACAAGAACAGATTGCCATTCTCTTGGGGAAATCTGCTGAGATATGAGGCACCATTTCGAAAGCTCAATATTGGAATTGCACCAGCGGTGGCATTACCTATTAGTGGAAAGTATCCCGTGCTACTTGGCAGTCTTAAATTGGCCTTCTGGTTTTCATAAACATCCTTAAAAATAAAATCTTGGTAATTGACAGTACCAACGGTCAAATTCGCTTTCGTGAAATTGCCTAATTTCTGTCCTCCTAGACTTTGTAAAGATGTATTATAGGTGTTGATATCAGCATTTGCGCTAGGAAAAATTAAAACATTCCCCCCTTCTTGCATATATTTTTTGAGTTCTTGGGCAAGTCCGCTGGATAGAGTTTTTAGGTCAGCACAGACTATTAGTTGATAAAAATTGAATGAAGAATAGTCAATTGAAGTAGATGTCGTATTGGTTAGTTTAAATTGTTGACTACCATTGAATGCGGCATTTATGTATCGTGGTGTTACTGATTCATTCAAGCATAAGATGTTCAATTGTTTGGCGACATTGAATGTCATGAAATAACTGTCATCGAATTGGATTGGATAGTCGGTCAGTTTAATCTCAGCTTTCTGCCAGCCAGTTTTGTTGACACTGATATTGACCGTATCAATTATGCTTGCACCAGCAGGTATACTCAAATTGCCTATTGGTTTTTCTTGTCCGTCCATTACCAAGCTCACCTTGACATTTTCGGCAGTATTTTGACCGTAATTGTGAGCTTTAATGATCAATGGGTTGGATTGTCCCAGCATCTGAATAGGTAATGAAAACCAGCATGAATCGATACTTACATTTTGATCTTCCACTGCCTTTACGGGAATAAAATTGATCTGAGTAATTGTGTCCTTGATTGTGCTCAGATCCGTTGTGGAAGATTGAAAATCTGAAATCAGAAACGCAATATTGGTTTTGTTCCCTGAAGTTTGCAATGTTTGACTCTGTCGTTTGAATACTTCCGATACCTTCCTTACAGCTGGACTGATCTTAATTTCATCCAATAGTGCGAGGGCATCTTCCTTGCTCACCATACGCTGATGCTTTCCTAGGAAGTCGTTGGTCAGAATTTGAAACCTGTCTTCATCTTTGTAGCCGTTTACTATTTCACGTCCCCGCTTAACTGCCTGATCCACCAGTGAGACATCCCCGCCCAAAGAACCCATGCTGAAAGAATTGTCAATGTAAATACTAACAGATTTTATTCCTTGTTTTACTTTAGAATTTACTGGAATAAACGGTTGGGCAAAAGCAAAAACAAGACCAATTATAGCCAAGCACCTTAAAGCCAAAAGTATAAGTTGTCGCAGTTTTTTTCTGGAACTCGTTTCCTTTTGCAGTTGCTGCAAAAAGCGCACATTTGTAAAGTAAACTTTTTTGAATCTTCTAAAGTGAAATAAGTGAATAATCACCGGGATTGCCAGCGCCAATAAGGATAATAAAAACCAAGGGAATAAAAACTGCATATGTTATCTAAAAAGTAGCTTGTTAATACGTTTAAAGCGGTCATATTGTTGTGGAGTCATTAGATGAAACCATGAAAAATATCTGTTTGCCGCGTTGGCAAAATAACACCAGTTGGTGCGATCTACCACCTCAATCACTGATTTATGAAAGCGTGATTTAGCTTAACTAGAAATACAACATTGAAATCATTAAGTTTCATAGTTGTTGACTACTTGATAATTTTGCCGTTGAATACTACCATAAGTACCTTGGTGTCAGGGACAGTTGAAACCTCACACGTCAATAAGTTTCTGTCAAGCACTACTAAATCTGCATATTTTCCCGCAATCAAACTCCCGGTATTTTGTTCTGTAAATGAAGCATAGGCATTCCATATTGTATAACTCAACAAAGCCTCCCTTCTGGTCATACATTGTTCAGGATTAAATGAAACTTGCGTCTTCGGTATGATTCGGGTCATTGCTGCGTAGATACTTGCAAATGGATTAACTGACTCTACCGGAGCATCAGTTCCGTTGGCTAATTTCACGCCATTATCCAACATGGTTCTCCATGCGTATGATGTTCTTTTAGCCCTCTCTTCGCCTAGTCGAATATTTACAAAAGCAGCATCTGAGGTGCAATGAACAGTCTGCATGCTTGCGATCACCCCAAGTTGTGCAAACCGAATAAAATCGCTGGTGTCAACATGCTGCGCGTGCTCTATTCTCCAACGCAGGTCATTGTTTGGTCTGCTTCCGTTTACAGATTCATAAAGATCCAAGACCGTTCTGTTGGCTCTGTCACCAATTGCATGGATACACAATTGCATATTTTTATTTTTGGCAATATCTGCCATTTTTTTCAAGTCGTAAATACTAGTTACCACTTGCCCCATGTGGTCTTTTTTGTCATTGTACGGTTTCAACAATGCAGCACCATAATTTCCCAAGGCACCATCGGCATAAGCCTTAAAAGCACGGCATTGAAGTAAATTATCTTTTTGGTCGAAGTAGGGAAGTGGGGAACTGTACCTCGGTATTGCAATCAAATCATCACGAATCATCAGCCATGATCTAAAATTTTTTAGAGTTTTTTCGCTGTAAGCTCTTTTATAGAAATCCAATTGCTTCAGAGTTACTCCTGCATCAGTGAATGAAGTTATCCCATATTGGGTCAGCTCTTCTTGCGCAGCTAAAACATACCTTAACCAATGCTGATATTCTTGTTCAGTTGTTTCTGAAACCAGCAATAAACTCTTGGCCAAATAAATCAGATCCATTGCATTTTCTTCCAACACACCAGTAAGATTTCCTTCGTTATCACGGAGGATTCTTCCTCCTTCCGGGTCTTTTGTATCTTGAGTAACGCCCGCAGCCTTCAGAGCAAATTGGTTTGCAATCAAGGCATGACCACTTGCATGCGACAAAACAACAGGTCGGTCAGGACATATTTCATTCAAACATTTGTTGGTAGGATAGCCCTCAACAATATCTTGAGGCAGTTTATCCCATTTTTCTTGGTGCCAACCTCTTCCAGATATCCAGTTATCACCTGGGTGCTTCAATTTATATTGGGTCAATGCTTCACAAGCAGTTTCCCATGAATTTGAGTTTAAAAGATTAATTTCAAATAAATTTGATCCAATGCCCAATAGGTGCCCATGACCCTCTATCAATCCCGGCATAACGAACTTGCCTTCCAGATTGATCATTTTGGTTTCGGTGCACTTAAAAGCTTTCATTTCCTCATAACTTCCCACAGCTATGATTTTACCTTCCTTATTAATGGCAATCGATTCATATTCAGTTGCATCCTTGGCAGCAGTGAATATGACACCATTGTACATAATGATTGTTCCACATTGAGCAAATAATTGGATGCTTGTGCAGCAATATAAAAAGAATAAAAGGATATTTTTCATAAAGGTTTAAACATTTACCTTGTTCAAAGGTACAATGTTAAGCCTTTGTTACAGTTTCAGCTGTGTAGATATATTTATCAACCATAGTTTTTATGTTGTCCAATTTAATTGGCTTGCTAATTATTTCCTTGATTTGTGTATTCGAACCGATTTTGTGCGATTCGGGACTTAGATCAGCAGTCATTGCAACTACTACTCCAGGATAATTTAGGGGCAATTTTCTTGATGTTTCAAAGCCATTGAGCCCTGGCATTTGAATGTCCATTAAAATTAGGCTATAATCATTTTCATGAAATAGTTCAATAGCTTTCAGTCCACCAGCAGCCTCGTCTATTTTTGCTTCAGGATACAACTGTTGGATGATTTTTTTGATAGCCATTCTTTGGATGAAATGATCGTCAACAATGAGGAAGGATAAACTTTCATTTACAAAAGATTCTTGTTTCAGAGCCGGACTCTTTGACCGAATCTCAATTGGCCAGTTAAGTTGAATTGTTTTCCCTCTTTGCAATAATGTCAAGTTACCATCGATGGAATCCATTAATTCATTGCAAATCGGTAAGATAGATTCATTTTTCAACAACCAACTCCTCAAAATATTATCTGCAAAATCATTCTTTTCTGTTTTTTTCTTTAGCTGTGCCTGATCAACTGGGTGGCTTAATCTGAATTCAATTCTCCCTTTTTCAATCAGTTTTACTGTTGGAGAGGGCAATATTATCTGAATTTCACTAATGGGAATTTGGTTTTTATCAAGAAATCCAACAAGCATTTTGACAGTAGTAAGTAAGCCATGACTATTCATCCCCCAAACAGTGTTGCCCACCGCATTGTCAAAATCTAAATTTATCTTGCAGGAATGGGTGCGTAAAATGGAATTTAAGGGGGATAAAAAATCGCGAGGAATCAACTGAATCTTATTATTTGGCATAGATTTTATCAAGCTACTCAAACCATTCAACTCCGAATTTAATGCGGACATTTCACCAAGTATTTGATTGGAAATTATCTTTTGGTTGACGTTGATGTCTTCTTGATCTAGCCATTCATTGAGTTGACTGAACAATTGTGTTTGAGAATTCAATTCAAAAGAAATACTATTGAAAACATTACCTATCAATTCATGATGAGCTTGATTTGTAATCTTTTTTGAAGTCGCCATGCGATCCGAATCCAATGCAATGGTACCCGACAAAGTTAGCGCAGAACCTAAAGTAGTGAGTTGTTTTTGTAAAATAAGTGTTTGAACTGCTTTTTTGTTGGTTGTTAATACAACCTCTAAAGTGTTGTTTCCATCATTGTGACTGACTGTTTCGAACCATTTTCGGATAAGTTCTTGTTGGTTGAGATCAAACAGTGAACAGAAATTCAGTAAGTTTTGCTCCTTGGGACCATGATAAATGCCAAGAATCTTGGAACTGATTTCAGACCAAGACATATTATTTGATACCAAATCCAAACTCCAAGTGCCGATATTTGAAATAACTAATGCCGTTTGCTGAACTTCATTGATTGCTTGAATGAAATTACATTCGTCTTGAAGTTTTAATAAAAGCTGCTGTCTGGCGATGGCATTATTAATAGCCCTTATTAAGATATCTTCATTGAGTTGACTTTTAATCAAATAATCCTGAGCTCCTGCCTTAATACTTTGTGTTTCAATAATTACATTTCTATTGCTAGTTAAAACGATAAAAGGTATTTTAGTATTGATTTGTAGTATCTTTTGGATGGATTTGTACCCAACGCTATCTGCCAACCCTAAATCCAGAAGCAAAACATCAAATGCTCTATCACTCAGTAATTCTTGTGCCTCGTATATTGAATCGGCGTACATCAAAGTAACTTTTACATTGCTGTTCCCAAGTATTTCTTTTACCAGGATTCGATCGACTTTATTGTCTTCAATGTGTAATATGTTAAGTTTTGGATGCATGTTTGATTGTTGTTCTGGTCAATCAGCTGGTTAAACTGGCATGTTCAAACCAGTATTGAGATATTGACTTTATTAGCACTGAAAACACATCAAAATCAAGTGGTTTCGAAAAATAACTATTGGCATGGTGCTCATAACACCATAAAATATCAGATTGAGATTTAGAAGTTGAGAGAATTAAAACGGGAATTACACTCAAAGTCGGATCATCTTTGAGTACTTTCAATATTTCTTTGCCACTTTTTTTAGGCAAATTCAAATCAAGTAATATTAAGTGAGGTTTTGGAACATCTGCATAAGGTGGGGTCTGAAATAAAAACTTTATAGCTTCCTCACCATCGGTAGCAACGAATAGTTCATCCGAAATTCCAGCATTATAGAATGCCTCTCTAGCTAGACGTATGTCCCCTGGATTGTCTTCAACCAGAAGAATATTGATGTTGTTTCCTTTTAGCATGTCTAATTTTATTTTCAAAAGTCGAAAAAGTGTCACAGAGTATAATCTGTTTGTTCTACTTTTGAGCTACTTTAGTTCTATGCAAACATTTAGCCAACTTTTATCAAAGCTCGATTTATTTCTCTCAAATGCCCAATGGCCAGAAGAAATTCCTCAATTGTATGAGCCATTGAGCTATTTTATGACTTTGCCAGCAAAAAGGGTAAGGCCAGTATCTCTTTTATTATCCTACCAATTGTTTCATGAAAATATTGAACCTGCTTTGCCGCTAGCCAAAGCAATAGAATGGTTTCATAATTTCACGTTGATACATGACGATATTATGGATCAAGCTCCACTGCGAAGAGGTTTGCCTACGGTACACGAAAAGTATGGGCAGAACACTGCTATATTGTCTGGTGATGTTCTACTAATCAAAGTTTATGAATTGATAGTTGACTCCATACCCAGTGAATTGCTGTCACAAGTAATGACATGTTTTAACCGAGTTGCTATTGACGTATGTGAAGGACAGCAATTGGATATGAACTATGAAAACATCTCAGAAGTTTCAAAATTGGAGTACACCAACATGATAAGATTGAAAACAGCAGTATTGTTGGGCGCTTCGATCAAAATGGGTGCAATACTTGCTGCTGCTCCGAGTAAGGATGCAGAAAATTTATACGATTTTGGTACTGAACTAGGGCTTGCGTTTCAGATCCAGGATGATTATCTGGACGTGTTTGGCAATCCCAATAAAGTAGGGAAACAAGCTGGAGGTGACATTATACAGTGCAAAAAAGGTGCACCTTTTATTGCTGCTCTAGACATGCTAAGCGGACAGGAACGTGAAAAATTTATTTCTGAGTATTTGGATACAAGTCAAGCTCCTGCAGCAAAGGTGAAAGTGGTTTTAGACAGACTTCATGGGATGGGAGTTGAAGATACAGTTAATAAATGGAAACAAGAACACCAAGACAAGGCAATGCACAGTCTGAAAAACATATCATTTTCTGAACAGCAAAAATTGCCATTGATGCAATTTGCAGAAATGTTACTGGCCAGAGAAAGTTGATTGGCTAGATAAAAGTATTTTAACATTCCACCAGTCTTTTTCTACTCTTGCACCCTTTTTGAGGTAAAAATCCACAGCAGGAGTATTCCAGTCCAAAACTTGCCATTTTACCAATTTGCAATTCGCTTCTATGGCCGTTTGAAGAAAATGTTTTAGAAGTTCATCACCAATTCCTTGACCTCTAAATGATTCTGTAACGATTAAATCTTCGAGATACATCATTTTTCCTTTCCAGGTAGAATAAGCAACATGGAACAATGCCATTCCAATAATTCTGCCATCTGATTCTGCAACAATTGTGTCAAAAGTGCCATTTTCCCAATCATTTAGCATCATTTCAGCAGTATTACTAACTTGTTCTGGAGCCCTTTCAAATGTTGCAAGTTCATAAACAAGTGAAAATATTTCATGAAAATCCGAAGTTTTTGCGCCTCTGTATAAAGTATTCACGATGTAAAATTAAAAATAATTCACTTTTTTTCATCTCCCCCTTTGACAATGTCCAAGATAATTCTATCTTTGCATTCGCTTTCAAAAGAGGGGAAGAGTATTTTAATGCTAAACTCTTGATTAATAAGCGAAAACATAAAATAACACACTGATTTAGAATAGCTAACGCACCAGTCTTTATGCCAACTATCAACCAGTTAGTCCGAAAAGGTAGAACGGACGTCATTATCAAGAGTAAGTCAAGAGCATTGGCTTCATGTCCTCAGAAACGAGGAGTATGCACTCGTGTATATACGACGACACCTAAAAAACCTAACTCTGCACTACGTAAAGTAGCTAAAGTTAGATTGACAAACTCTTTCGAAGTAATCGCTTATATCCCTGGAGAGGGACATAATTTGCAGGAACACTCAATTGTTTTGATCAGAGGTGGTCGTGTTAAAGATCTTCCAGGTGTGCGTTACACCATTGTAAGAGGTGCTTTGGACACAGCAGGTGTTAATAATAGAAAAAAGAGTCGTTCTAAGTACGGCACTAAGAAACCTAAAAAATAAACTTTAACTCGAATAGCAGTTTAGCAGAATGAGAAAAAGGAAGCCAAAATTAAGAGTAATTATTCCGGATCCGCAATATTCAGATCCAATGGTTACGCAGTTTGTAAATAACCTGATGTGGGACGGTAAGAAATCTACTTCCTTCCAAATTTTTTATGATGCAATGAATATTGTACGTGAAAAGAGTGGAGAAGAGGAACTAGCGGTTTGGAAACGTGCCCTAAACAATGTAATGCCTCAAGTAGAAGTGCGCAGTAAGCGTGTTGGAGGTGCTACATTTCAGATTCCTACTGAGATCAGAGCCAAACGTAAAATATCTATGGGTATGAAATGGATGGTAAGATTCTCCCGCTCTCGAAGTGGGAAAGGAATGGCTGATAAGTTAGCAAATGAAATTCTTGCAGCAAGCCGAAATGAAGGTGCAGCTGTGAAACGTAAAGAAGAAATGCACAAAATGGCGGAAGCCAATAGAGCATTTGCAAGTTTTAAAATGTAATTCTGTCCCTAAATAATATCACACCAATACAGTCATGGCAACAGACTTAAAATTTACCAGAAATATTGGAATCGCTGCTCACATTGATGCAGGAAAGACCACTACTACCGAGAGAATTCTATATTACACTGGAGTTTCTCACAAAATCGGTGAAGTACACGATGGTGCGGCTACAATGGACTGGATGGAGCAAGAGCAAGAAAGAGGTATCACAATTACTTCTGCTGCCACTAAGTGCCAATGGTCTATTGGTGATCAGGAATATGATTTCAATATAATCGATACTCCTGGGCACGTTGATTTTACTGTTGAAGTAAACAGATCTTTGCGTGTATTGGATGGTTTGATGTTTTTGTTTTCTGCAGTTGATGGTGTAGAACCACAATCTGAAACAAACTGGCGTTTGGCTGATAACTATAATGTCCCTCGTATTGCCTTTGTAAATAAGATGGACCGTTCAGGAGCTGATTTCTTCATGGTTGTAAATGACATGAAAGAAAAGTTAGGTTCAAACGCAATACCTCTTCAAGTACCACTTGGTGCAGAAGAGAATTTCAAAGGTGTTGTTGATTTGGTTTCTGGCAAAGCGATCGAGTGGAACGAGGCTGATAATGGAATGACTTTCAAGGAAGTTGCAATCCCAGCTGATTTGGTTGAAGTGGTAAATGAATACCGCGCTAAGTTGGTAGAGGAAGTTGCAGGTTATGATGAGACTCTGATGGAAAAGTTTTTTGTAGATCCTGAGTCCATCACTGTTGAAGAAATGAGAAAAGCAATCCGTGCAGCTGTATGCGACATGAAAATGACGCCTGTGATGTGTGGATCAGCTTTCAAAAATAAAGGTGTACAAGCTTGCCTTGATGCAGTTTGTTATTTTTTACCTTCTCCTTTGGATGTAGAAGCCATTATAGGTATAGATCCAAGAACAGATAAGGAAGTATCAAGAAAACCAGATGTGAATGAGCCTTTTGCTGCTCTTGCATTTAAAATTGCAACTGATCCTTTTGTAGGTCGTTTGTGCTTCATACGTGTATATTCTGGTAAGTTAGATGCTGGTTCTTACGTTTTGAACACAAGAACTGACTCTAAAGAACGTATTTCACGTCTTTATCAAATGCATGCCAACAAGCAGAATCCGATTGATAAAGTCGAAGCTGGAGATATATGTGCGGCAGTTGGGTTTAAAGATATCAGGACCGGAGATACGCTGTGCGCAATGGAAGCACCTATCGTTTTGGAAAGTATGGTATTCCCTGAGCCAGTAATAGGTATCGCTATTGAGCCTAAGACTCAAAAAGATTTGGATAAATTGGGAATGGCTTTGGCAAAATTGGCTGAAGAAGATCCAACTTTCCGTGTAAAGTTTGACGAAGACACAAACCAAACAATTATCTCAGGTATGGGTGAATTACACCTAGAGATTATCGTTGACCGTTTGAGAAGAGAATTTAAAGTTGAGTGTAACCAAGGTGCACCTCAAGTAAATTATAAAGAGACCTTAACCAAGAAAGTTACTCACCGTGAGCGTTTGAAAAAACAGTCAGGTGGATCAGGTTTGTTCGCAGACATGGAATTTGAACTAGGTCCTGCTGATGAAGATTTCTTAGAGAGTGATGACTTTAAGTCAGGCAAGAAGAAGCTACAATTCCAATGGGATATAGTAGGAGGATCAATTGATAAAAACTATGTAAAACCAATCAATGACGGTTTTGTAGCAATGATGAACAACGGTATTCTTGCAGGTTACAATATAGATTCAATGAAAGTTCGTGTGTTCGATGGTTCCATGCACGCAGTTGACTCCAAACCAATCGCTTTTGAGTTGTGTGCTAAAGAAGGATTTAGAGCAGCGGCTAAGCAAGCGGCTCCAGTAATTCTTGAACCAATTATGAAATTAGAAGTAACATGTCCTGATGAATATACAGGTGGTGTTATCGGAGATTTAAATAGACGTCGTGGACTTATTAAAGGACAAGACAGCAGAAACAATGCGGTAATTGTAAGAGCGGAAGTTCCACTTTCTGAAATGTTCGGTTATGTAACACAGTTGCGTACCATCACATCAGGAAGAGCTAGTTCAGCTATGGAATTCTCACATTTCACTCCTGCACCTAATGGTATTGCAAATGAAGTGATTGAAAAATCAAAAGGCGCTGTAAAGGCCTAAACTTTAAAAATATTCGGACTTCCAAAACGTGGAAGGCCATTAATTGAAAATTAATTTTTGAATCAGGTTATGAATCAGAAAATCAGAATTAAGTTACGTTCTTACGACCACAACTTGGTTGACAAGTCAACTGAAAAAATTGTTAAGACTGTTCGCAGCAGTGGTGCTGTAGTATCTGGTCCGATTCCGCTGCCGACTGAAAAGAAGTATTATACTGTCTTACGTTCACCGCACGTTAACAAAACTGCGAGAGAACAATTTCAGCTCCGGACCCACAAGCGGCTCATCGAGATCTACACACCAACGCAGAAGACAGTCGACGCACTCTCTAAGTTAGAGTTGCCAAGCGGTGTGGACATACAAGTAAAACTTACGTAGTTTAATCTAAAACAATTGTGAAGATTGTAACATGTATTATGTTGCAAGCAACATTTTGTAAAAAACTAAAAACTATCTAATTGTGAAAGGATTGATAGGAAAAAAAATCGGCATGACCAGCATTTATACAAAAGCTGGGAAAAATATTGCCTGTACAGTTATAGAATTGGGCCCTTGTGTAGTTACTCAGGTAAAGACGAAGGAGTCAGATGGTTATACCTCTGTACAAATGGCATATGGAAATGCAAAGTTGAAAAATACAACTGACCCTCTCAAAGGACACTTTGAAAAGGCGGGATTGGAAACTGCTCGTATAGTGCGTGAGTTCCGTGATTTCCCTCTTTCAAAATCCTTGGGTGACAAAGTAACTTTAGAAGAAATTTTTGAAGTTGGTGATGTCGTTGTCGCAACTGGTACCTCTAAAGGAAAAGGATTCCAAGGTGTTGTAAGAAGACACGGGTTTGCTGGTGTTGGTCAGGCTACGCATGGACAACATAACAGACTTAGAGCTCCAGGTTCAATTGGTGCATCATCTTTCCCTTCTAAAGTATTTAAAGGAATGAGAATGGCCGGTCAAATGGGTAATGATCAAGTAAAAATTAAGAATCTTAAAGTGGTGAATATTTTCCCTGAGCGCAATTTATTGCTAATCGGCGGTGCAATACCAGGTCACAAAGGTTCCTTTGTAATAATCGAAAAATAAGCCAGACATGAAAGTGGATATTCTTAGCATCGATGGAAGCCCAAGCGGCAGAAGCATTGACCTGCCGGATGAAATATTTGGCATTACACCTAATGAGCATGTTGTTTACTTAACTGTAAAGCAATACCTAGCTAATCAAAGGCAAGGAACGAATAAAACCAAAGGCAGATCAGAAGTCGCAGGTTCTACACGTAAATTGCACAAACAGAAAGGTACTGGTGGATCAAGAAAAGGAGATATCAAGAACCCATTGTATCATGGCGGAGGTAGAGTATTTGGACCTGAACCTCGTGATTACATCATGAGATTGAATAAGAAGGTAAAAGTATTGGCACGTAAGTCAGCTCTCTCTAGCAAAGTAGCAGACGGTTCTTTGGTTGTTATTCAAGATTTTACTTTTGACAAACCAAGAACTAAGGATTATATGAATATCCTTGAGGGATTTGGGGTAACTGGAAAGAGATCACTGATTGTGATACCTCAACATGACCCAAATGTATTCTTGTCAAGTAGAAATATTAAAAAAGCTGATTGTACCACAGCTAGTGATATACACACTTATCAAGTATTGAATGCTGGTAAGATTATATTGTCAGAAAGTGCAGTTAAAGTTATTTCAGAACAATTACAATAGTTCATCATGTCAAAGCAAATTCTAGTACAACCTCTAATCTCAGAAAAAACTGAGTTGCTTTCTTCAAAGTCAGGTCAGTATACTTTTATTGTAATGAAAAAAGCAAATAAAGTAGAGATCAGAAAAGCAGTAGAAAAAGAGTACAATGTAGTTGTATCTGCAGTTAATACAGCAATTATGCCAGCAAAGATCCGCCAACGTAATACAAAGGCAGGTTTGATCCGCGGTAGAATTGGTGCTTACAAGAAAGCAATTGTCACCCTTGCAAAAGGAGAAGCAATTGATTATTATGGAGAAGTTTAAGAGCCCAACAAAATCTTAACTAAGGATTATGGCAGTTAAAAAATATAACCCAATTACACCAGGAACCAGGTTCCGAGTTGGGAATTCTTATGCGGATGTTACAGTTAAAGCTCCTGAAAAAAGCTTGACGGTTGCTATAAGCAAAACAGGTGGTCGTAACAGCTCAGGACATATGACCATGAGAAATCGTGGCGGAGGTCATAAGAGACAATACCGTATAATTGATTTCAAAAGAGACAAAGATAATATACCTGCTAAAGTTGCAAGTATAGAGTATGATCCAAATCGTACTGCTTTTATAGCGCTTTTGAATTATGTTGACGGTGAAAAGCGTTACATAATCGCTCCAAATGGTCTAAAAGTAGGTGATATGGTGGAGTCTGGATCAGGCACTCAGCCTAATGTTGGAAACTCCCTATTGCTTTCTGAAATTCCTTTGGGTTCTATGATTCATGCAATTGAAATGACACCAGGAAGAGGTGCGGCAATAGCAAGAAGTGCTGGTACCAACGGACAGTTAATGGGTAGAGAAGATAGATACGCAGTAATTAGAATGCCTTCAAGTGAGGTTCGAAGAATCTTGTTGACATGCAAAGCAGTTATGGGTGTAACATCTAATTCTGATCACTCACTTACAGTCAAAGGTAAAGCTGGAAAAAGTAGACATGCCGGAAGAAGACCTAGGGTACGTGGTGTTGCCATGAATCCTGTAGATCACCCAATGGGTGGTGGTGAAGGTAGAGCTTCAGGAGGACATCCTCGTTCTAGAACTGGTATTATGGCTAAAGGTCAAAAAACCAGAAATACGAAAAAGGCTTCTTCTAAACTTATCATGAATAGAAGAAAGTCAGCACAAAAATAAAACATTAAAAAAGAGATCGTCTAATGGCAAGATCACTCAAAAAAGGACCTTACGTTTTTCACAAGTTGCTTGATAAAATCAAAGCATCTAAAGAAAGTGCGAAAAAAGTAGTTATCAAGACTTGGTCTAGAAGTTCTATGATAGTACCGTTTATGGTTGGAGAGACCATAGCTGTTCACAATGGTAAAACATTTGTACCGGTATATGTCACTGAAAACATGGTAGGTCACAAACTTGGTGAATTTTCACCAACACGAAATTTCCGTGGTCACGGTGGAAACCGAAAGAAATAATTTTTACTCAATTAAGCGATCAAACAAGTTTTGAAATGAAAGCAGTAGCAAAACTCAAAAATATTCCAATGTCACCGCGCAAAATGCGTTTGGTGGTGGATAACATCCGCGGAAAAAGTGTTGAAGAGTCATTTAACATTTTGAAGTTTACCACCAAGGAAGCTTCAGTTTGGTTAAACAAATTGCTCACTTCAGCAGTAGCTAACTGGGTAGTAAAAAATGGCGGCGACGCTGATCCTGATGAACATGGTCTATATGTGTCTACAGCTTTTGTAGATGGTGGTACTATGTTGAAAAGGTTTCAACCAGCTCCCCAAGGACGTGCTCACCGTATTCGCAAGCGTACGAATCATGTTACATTGGAAGTAAACAATAAGGTTCAAACTTCTGTAGATTCAGAAGGTGAATTGGTTAATCAAGATTAAGAATAAATTCATAATAAAGCCTGAATAATGGGTCAAAAAGCAAATCCAATTGGGAATAGGTTAGGTATCATCAAAGGATGGCAATCTAACTGGTTTGGTGGAAGTAACTATGCAGACAATGTAATCGAAGATGAAAAGATTCGTATTTATTTGAATGCTCGTATCCCTAAAGGTGGTGTAGCTCATATTATGATTGAGCGAACACTCAAGCGTGTAACAGTTACCATCCATACTAGTCGTCCTGGTATCATCATTGGTAAAGGAGGAAATGAGGTGGATCGTATCAAAGAGGAACTTAAGAAGTTGACTCAAAAAGACGTTCAGATCAATATTGTTGAAATTAGGAAGCCTGAATTGGATGCAACAATAGTTGGAGATACTATTGCAAAGCAGTTGGAATCAAGAATGAACTTCCGTCGTGCTATCAAGATGTCAATCCAGTCTACAATGAGAGCTGGTGCTGAAGGAATTAAAGTTCGTATATCTGGTCGACTAAACGGTGCTGAGATTGCACGTTCAGAAGAATATAAAGAAGGCAGAACTCCTTTGCATACTTTTAGAGTAGATATTGATTACGCGCATTCTGAAGCATTGACAGTCTACGGAATTATTGGTATCAAAACTTGGATCTGTAAAGGTGAAGTTTTAGGCAAACGTGATCTATTCATGGTACCTTCTGAAGACAAGAAAGATAAAGACATGAGAAAGCGTGGAGGTGATGGACGCGATAGAAATGATCGTGGAGATCGGGGTGACAGAAATGACAGAGGACCTAAATCTGGAGGGGATAGAAGGGATGCTGGAAAAACTAATCGTAGAAAGTAGATTTTAATAAAAAAAGAGCGTACTTTTGTGCCTCTTTTGAAAATAAGAATTTAAACCTTGAATATAAGGCTCTGAAATAAAAGAAGTTAACAATGCTACAACCGAAAAGAACGAAATACAGAAAGCAGCAAAAAGGAAGGATCGCAGCCGTGGCCTTCAGAGGAGCAGCCGTTTCATTTGGTTCACATGGACTGAAGGCTACTACAAGCGGTCGCTTGACCAGCCGTCAAATTGAATCAGCTCGTATTGCCATGACTCGTTTCATGAAAAGAGAGGGTCAAGTGTGGATCAGAATTTTTCCTGATAAGCCTATTACCTCTAAGCCAGCTGAAGTACGTATGGGTAAAGGAAAAGGAGCTTTGTCTCATTATGTTGCTAGTATCGAAGCTGGAAGGATTTTATTTGAATTAGATGGTGTTACTGATGAAGTAGCTCGCGAAGCCTTGAGGTTAGCAGCTCAGAAGTTGCCATTAATGACTAAAACTGTAGTAAGGTTAGACCTTGTAAAATAATCTGAAATGCCAAGTAGTAAATATACAGAACTGATCAACCTCACAGATGAGGAATTAAAAAACGAACTGGAAGTAACCAGGAAACAATATCACAAGATGCGTTTTGATAAAGCATTGAAGGGTATAGAGAATCCAATTACTCTCAGGGAAGCACGCAGAGATGTTGCACGAATGTTGACTGAAATACGACGTCGTGAACTAAATGCTGAGAAAGCTTAATCACAATAACAAGTAGCGTCAAAATTTTGAATATGCTCGAGCGGAATAATAGAAAAATAAAAGTTGGATTGGTGTCCAGTAACAAAATGGATAAGTCCATAACTGTAGTGGTGGAAAGAAGACTTCCCCACCCAAAATATGGTAAATTCGTTAAAAAGAGTTCTAAATTTATGGCACACGATGATAAGAACGAGTGTCAAATTGGGGACTTAGTCAAAATTGTTGAAACTCGTCCAATGAGTAAAAATAAATGCTGGCGTCTGGTAGATGTCATCGAGAAGGTTAAATAAACTTTTAAAGAGTAAAGAATCATGATTCAACAAGAGTCTAGACTAAGAGTAGCAGATAACAGTGGAGCAAAAGAGGTACTTTGTATAAGAGTACTTGGTGGCACAGCACGTCGCTATGCCTCCATTGGCGACAAGATTGTTGTTACTGTAAAAGATGCTGTTCCAGGCGGTGTTAAAAAAGGTACTGTCAGTAAAGCAGTAATTGTTCGAACTACTAAGGAAATTCGTCGTAAAGATGGCACTTATATTAGATTCGATGACAATGCTGTAGTGCTTCTAACTGCCCAAGATGAGCCTCGCGGATCTCGTATTTTTGGACCTGTTGCGCGTGAATTGAGAGATCGTGATTATATGCGAATTGTTTCACTTGCACCTGAGGTGCTTTAATGGGACTAAAAGCTTAATAAAATGAGTAAGAAACAAGCTACAACAAAGAGATTTGCCCCAAAGCTTCACATCAAAAAAGGTGACGATGTAGTCGTTATCTCTGGTGATGACAAAGGCAAGAAAGGCAAAGTAATACAGGTTGACCCTACTAAAATGCGTGCATTGGTTGAAGGTGTTAATATTGTAAAAAAGCACACTAAACCATCAGGTAATAACCCTGGAGGTATTAATGAAATAGAAGCTCCAATGCACGTGTCAAAACTGCTTGTGGCTGATCCGAAAACAGGCGCACCAACGAGAATCGGCCGTAAATTGGTTGATGGTAAATTGGTACGTTATTCAAAAAAATCAGGGGAAATTATCTAAGCAATGGGCTATACACCTAGATTAAAAAGCAAATACGCTACTGAAATAGTTGCAAAACTCAGAGAAGAGTTTGGCTACAAATCAGTGATGGAAGTTCCAAAATTGATTAAAATAACAATCAATCAAGGAATTGGAGAGGCAACAGGCGATAAAAAGCTGGTTGAAAATGCTCTTAAAGAAATTACAACTATTGCCGGTCAAAAAGCAGTACCAACCAAAGCCAAAACTTCAATCTCTAACTTTAAGCTGAGAGAGGACATGACCATTGGTGTAAAGGTTACAATGCGAAATGATCAGATGTGGGAATTTCTTGAGCGTTTTATTACAATCGCACTTCCACGTGTAAGAGACTTTAGAGGAATTAATAATAAGTCATTTGATGGTCGTGGCAATTACAGCATGGGAATCAATGAGCAAATTATCTTTCCAGAAATTGATATAGACAAGGTGAATAAAATTACCGGCATGGATATCAATTTTGTAACAACTGCAAAAACAGACGCTGAGTCACTAGCATTGTTGACAGCTTTGGGTTTGCCTTTTAAAAATCAGAAGAACTGAACATAGCGTTATGGCAAGGAAATCACTAATAGCAAGAGAAGTAAAGCGTCAAAAATTGGTTGACAAGTTTTCTGAAATTCGGAAGAAGTTGAAAGAAGCAGGTGACTATGATGCACTAGACAAATTACCTCGTAATTCTAATCCAATTAGACTTCACAACAGGTGTCGTTTAACTGGAAGACCTAAGGGTTACATGAGAGATTTTGGTCTTTGTAGAAATATGTTTAGAAAAATGGCTTTGGAAGGGAAAATTCCTGGAATCACAAAAGCCAGCTGGTAACAAAATAATTATTTAAACCTTACAAGCTATACCAATGTCGGTTACAGATCCAATAGCAGATTATCTAACTAGATTAAGAAATGCCCAAATGGCCGGGCATAAAATAGTTGAGATCCCTTCATCAAAGTTGAAGCGTTCAATTACCGAATTACTTTACAGTAATGGTTATATAGATAAGTATAAGTTTGAAGAAACTGAGAATCATCAAGGTGTCATCAAAATTGCTGTGAAATATGATCCGTTGACTAAACAACCAGTAATTAAAAAAATTGGTAGAATTAGTCGTCCAGGTCTAAGAAAATTTTCAGGTTCTACCGAAGTTCCGAGAATAATCAACGGTTTGGGTATTTGTATCGTCTCTACATCCAGAGGAGTAATGACGGATAAGGAAGCAAGAAAACAAAATGTAGGCGGTGAATTAGTCTGCTTCGTTTATTAAACACGATAAAGTTAAGAATACTTATGTCACGTATAGGAAAATCCATAATCAACTTACCTGAGAAAGTTCAAATATCTGTATCTAAAAGCAATTTAGTTACTGTTAAAGGACCTAAAGGGGAGTTATACCAGCAGATTGATCCAGATCTTGAAATCAAGATTGAAGACAATCAATTGACTGTAATTCGTCCTACAGACCAACAACGCCACCGCGCAATGCATGGCTTAAGTCGTTCATTGATCAATAATATGGTCATTGGTGTTTCTGAAGGTTTTACCAAAACAATGGAACTCATAGGAGTTGGTTACCGTGCTTCTAATACCGGGCAACTTTTGGAATTAACATTGGGTTATTCACACCCTATCTACTTTAATATTCCAAATGAAGTTACAGTTGTGGCGTCACAAGAAAAAGGCTCACCTCCAATGATTAATTTAACAAGCAATGACAAGCAATTGTTGGGTCAAATAGCAGCAAAAATTCGCGAATTTAGAAAGCCAGAACCTTACAAAGGAAAAGGTATCAAGTTTGTTGGAGAAATAATTCGTCGTAAAGCTGGAAAAACAGCAGGTAAATAATCAGATAGCTAAACATCTCCAAAGATGAAAAGGACTAAAGAGGAAAAAAGAAAAAGAATACATCATCGTATTCGTAGAAGAATAAACGGAACAGCTACATCCCCGAGATTGTCTGTGTACAGAAGTAATCATGCTATCTATGCGCAAATAATTGATGATTCAACTGGACACACCTTGGTTGCAGCTTCTTCACGTGAAAATGGTGCAACAGGTACAAAAATTGACCAAGCTAAGTCAGTTGGCAAACTTATTGCAGAAAAAGCAATTGGTGAAAAAATCAGTTCAGTCGTCTTCGATCGAGGTGGTTACTTATATCATGGTCGTGTGAAAGCGTTGGCAGAAGGTGCCCGTGAGGGCGGATTACAATTCTAATTTCAAGTGAATCAATAAAAATGTCTAAGAAAATAGCTCAAAATGTCAATCCGTCTGAAACAGAACTGAAAGACAAAATGGTTTCTCTCAACAGGGTTGCCAAAGTAACAAAAGGTGGTCGAACTTTCAGCTTCGCTGCAATTGTTGTTGTTGGTGACGGTAATGGAATAGTTGGTCAGGGTCTTGGTAAAGCAAGAGAGGTGTCGGACGCAATTGCTAAAGCAATTGATGACGCTAAGAAAAATCTTGTTAAAGTTCCAATTCACAATGGTACAATACCTCACGAGCAAATTGGAAAATTTGGTGCAGGTAAGATATTTATCAAGCCAGCTGCCCATGGTACTGGTGTAATTGCGGGTGGTGCAATGCGTGCTGTGCTTGAAATGGCTGGCATACATGATGTACTTGCAAAATCTCAAGGTTCTTCTAATCCTCACAATGTAGTGAAAGCTACCTTGGACGCACTGATGAAGTTAAGGAGCCCACTTGAAATTTCAAGACAAAGAAGAATTAAGCTGGAAAGAGTTTTTGAAGGCTAACCTTAAATCAGATATGGTGATGACAAAGATCAGAGTTACACAAATAAAGAGCATAATTGACCGTCCAGCAATTCAAAAGGCTACGATGAGATCATTAGGTTTCAAGAAAATGAATCAGACAGTTGAAATAGATGCTACTGATTGCAACCTTGGAATGATTAACAAAGTAAAACATTTGGTTAAGACAGAAACTGTCTAATTGAATTAAATTTATAGAAAATGAAACTTCATAGTTTAAAACCTGCTGCTGGTTCAGTCAAGAAAGGAAAAAGAATCGCTAGAGGACAGGGTTCTGGTCATGGTGGTACTGCCACACGTGGACATAAAGGGGCTGCTTCTCGGTCTGGTTATTCTCGTAAGAGAGGTTTCGAAGGAGGCCAGATGCCTTTACAACGCCGACTACCTAAGCGTGGCTTTAAAAACATCAATCGCGTAGAATATGTTGCTATTAACTTTAGCAACTTGGAAGCCATTTGTGAGAAATTTCAAGTCACCACAGTTGACCCAGAATTTTTATACAATAATGGTTTTATAAAAAAGACAGAAAGAATTAAGATTTTGGCCAACGGAGATTTAAAATCTTCGTTAAAGGTAAGTGCACATGCATCTTCAGCCAAAGCAAAACTAACCATTGAAGAGCTGGGAGGAAGCCTAACTATCATTTAATCGATCGCATGAAAAGCTTTATAAATACTCTCAAAAATATTTGGAGCATCAAAGAACTTCGTAATCGAATTCTTTATACTCTAGCATTATTGATCGTCTACCGTTTAGGTACCGAGATTGTTTTGCCCGGTGTAAAACCTGGGGTTCTCAGCGCTGCTTCACAAAACAATTCTACTGACCTTTTAGGTTTGATCAATTCATTTACTGGTGGAGCGTTTAGCAATGCTTCAATCTTGGCCCTAGGTATTATGCCTTACATTACTGCATCAATTGTAGTTCAATTGTTGGGTTTTGCCGTTCCTTATTTTCAGCGTCTTCAATCTAAAGAAGGTGAATCTGGAAGGAAAAAATTGAATCAGATTACCAGATTATTAACCGTTGCTATTACATTGGTTCAAGGTGGCGCTTACCTAACTTATGTCAATAGTTTGGGAGCTGTAGATCCAGGAATCAGTACAGGAATCTTCTGGTTAGCAAATTCCATTATATTATCTTCAGGTACCATATTTTCTATGTGGCTGGGAGAGAGAATTACTGACAAAGGAATTGGGAATGGTATATCATTATTGATTATGATGGGTATCATATCAAAATTGCCACAAGCGTTTGCATTTGAATTCAACTCGCAGCTTGCAAATAATGGTTTAATATTGTTTGTTCTTGAATTATTCTTGCTGTTTGCAGTAATTATTGCTACGATATTGACAGTGCAAGGTGTAAGAAAAATTCCAATCACTTTTGCTAATCGTATGGTTGGTAGAAGTTCAAAATACATGCCTGGCGAAGGTGCAAGAGATTACATTCCATTGAAGCTTAACGCTTCTGGTGTTATGCCAATAATCTTCGCTCAAGCCCTCATGTTTTTGCCGGCTACGGTTGCTCAGTTTGCATCTGGTAATGATGCAGGGATAGCAAACAATGGATTTTTTAAGGCACTAAACGATTATTTGTCTCTGCCTTACAATGTTATATATTTCCTTTTGGTAGTTGGATTTACTTATGTTTATACAGCACTATTGGTAAATTCCCAGCAGTATACTGAGTATCTTAAAAGACAAAACGCTTTTATACCAGGGATCAAACCAGGAACAAATACAACAGAATTTATTGATAATATAACCAGCAGAATTACCCTCCCAGGAGCAGTTTTTTTAGGAATGATTGCTATATTTCCTGCTATCGCGGGCAATGTATTAGGCATTGACAGAAGCTTTGCCATGTTCTTTGGAGGTACCTCTCTCTTAATCTTGGTTGGTGTTGCATTAGATACCCTTCAAATGATTGAAAGTTATCTTTTAATGAGGAAGTATGATGGTCTTGTTGAATCAGGAAAGATACAAGGAAGGAGAGGACAAGGAATCAATATTGGACAGTCTTATTGATCATAAGAGAAATGCCTGATATTTATTATAAGACTGCAGATGAGATATCCTTAATAAAGGAAAGCTGCAGAATTATAGGTGAAACTTTAGCAGAAGTAGCCAAAGTACTCAAACCAGGAATGACTGGTTTGCAAATTGATAAAATTGCAGAGGATTATATAAGATCCCAGAATGCAGATCCAGCATTCAAAGGATTTCATGGGTTTCCTGCTAGTCTTTGTGTTTCTGTAAATGAACAAGTTGTTCACGGAATACCAAATAAGATACCGTTTGAAGTTGGGGATATAGTTTCAGTTGATTGTGGTGTAAAAAAGAATGGCTTCTATGGTGATTCTGCTTTTACTTTTGCAATTGGTGAAATCAGTAACGATCTTGCGAGATTGTTAACAGTGACAAAAGAGTCGCTCTACAAAGGAATAGAAGCAGCAGTTGTAGGCAGTCGAGTAGGTGATATAGGATTTGCTGTTCAACAATACGCCGAAGTGGAACATGGGTTTGGTATAGTTAGAGATTTGGTTGGGCATGGTTTGGGAAGATCCCTGCATGAGCCACCTGAAATACCTAACTATGGACGTAGAGGAAAAGGAGTGGTTCTGAGAGAAGGTCTGGTTATAGCGATAGAGCCGATGGTTAATCTGGGAGTAAAGGATATCAAGCATCTTAAAGATGGATGGACTATAGTAACCAAAGATGAGCTGCCTTCAGCACACTATGAACACACTCTAGTTTTAACCAAAGAAGGCCCAATAACACTATCGGATCACAGTTTGATTGAAGAAGAAATAAAAAAGAACGAGAATTTAGTGCAACTTATAGAAAAAAGTTCTATTTTTGCACCTCGAAATTGAAACAATGGCTAAAAAAGACCTGATACAACAGGACGGTATTATTGAGGAGTCTTTATCAAACGCGATGTTTCGCGTAAGGTTGGAAAATAATCACGTAATACTGGCTACCATTTCAGGTAAAATGAGAATGCACTACATAAGGATTTTGCCTGGAGATAAAGTGGCTGTGGAGATGTCTCCATACGATTTGACAAGAGGGAGAATAACTTATAGATATAAATAAGATAAACGAAGAGACATGAAAGTCAGAACTTCTATTAAGAAACGTACCGTTGACTGCAAAATAGTTCGCAGAAATGGTAAATTGTATGTCATCAACAAAAAGAATCCTAGGTTTAAACAACGTCAGGGTTAATATTAATTGGTATAATTATGGCACGGATAGCAGGTATTGATTTACCAAAGAACAAACGAGGAATTATTGGATTGACTTACATCTATGGAATAGGTAACAACGTCTCTAGATACATTCTTGATCAGGCTTCAATAAGTCCCGATACCAAAGTTTCTGAATGGAACGATGATGATATCAAAAAGATAACATCAATAATTCAGGAACAATATAAGGTTGAAGGAGAATTGCGTTCTGAGGTTCAACTGAACATTAAACGTCTAATGGATATTGGTTGTTATAGAGGAATGCGTCACAGAAAAGGTCTGCCTTTACGTGGTCAAAATACTCAAACAAACGCACGTACAAGAAAAGGTAAGCGTAAGACGGTTGCCAATAAGAAAAAAGTAACTAAATAATCAAGGCAGTAATTCTTACATTATGGCTAAAGCGGTAAAAAAAGTAAAAAAGAGAAAAGTTAAAATAGACTCCGATGGCTTGGTGTTTATTAAAGCTAGTTTCAATAATCTAATTGTTTCTCTTTGTAACAGGCAAGGACAAGTTATTTCTTGGTCTTCAGCAGGTAAAGCAGGTTTTAGAGGTTCTAAAAAGAATACTCCTTTTGCTGCTCAAAAAGCAGCTGGTGAGGCTTCTGCAATTGCCTTCGATGCTGGAATGAGAACAGCAAATGTTTATGTTAAAGGTCCTGGATCAGGTAGAGAAGCCGCAATTAGAGCAGTAGATTCAACTGGAATTAAAGTCCTGAGGATTTTTGATATTACACCAATGCCTCACAATGGTTGTCGTCCACCGAAAAGAAGAAGAGTATAATCGTTTAAGAATATAGAATAATGGCAAGATATACAGGACCCAAAACAAAGAAATCTAGATCTTACGGAGAATCTTTGTTCGGATATGATAAAAGTTACGAGCGTAAAAAATTTCCTCCAGGTCAGCATGGCTTGAAGAGAAAAAAGAAACAACGTTCTGACTATGGAATTCAATTAGCAGAAAAGCAAAAAGCTAAGTACACGTACGGTCTACTTGAGCGTCAATTCGCTAATTTGTTTGATAAAGCTGCTCGTAAATCTGGTGTAACTGGAGAAATTCTTTTGCAACTTCTTGAGTCTCGTTTAGATAATACAGTATATCGTTTAGGTATTTCTCCTTCACGTCCTGCTGCTAGACAGCTGGTTAATCACAAGCACATAACAGTAAATGGTCAAGTTACTAACATACCTTCATATTTGTTGAAAGCAGGTGATGTTATTGGAATCCGTGGAAAATCACAAGCACTGGACTTTATAACAGATCACGTGAAATCAAAATCTGAAGTTAAAAAGTTTTCTTGGTTGGAGTGGAATCCTGATAAAATGTCAGGCATTTATATACAGTCTCCATCAAGAGATCAAATACCAGAGAAAATTAATGAACAGCTTATTGTAGAGTTGTACTCTAAATAATCTTTTGTTTTTTCTGATTCAATCTTACACCCCCTCAATAAAAATTTGATGAGTATTCTCAATTTTCAAAAGCCTGATAAAATTCTTTTGCAGAAAGCAACTGATTTCGAAGGCACTTTTGAATTCAAGCCTTTGGAGCCTGGATTTGGTCAAACTGTAGGTAATTCTTTACGTAGAGTTTTACTCTCTTCACTTGAAGGAGTAGCAATATCTGCTGTTCGTATAGCCGGTGTAGAACATGAATTCTCAACCATCAAGGGCGTTGTAGAAGACATGACTGAGATTATTTTGAACTTAAAGCAAATTAATCTTAAGGCAATTGTAAAGGACGAAGATTTCGAAGCAGAAAAGATTTATCTTACCATGAATGGTAAAGACGCATTTTATGCCAAGGATATAGAAGATGCTAATAACGTTTTCAAGATCATGAATCCTGATCTTTTGATTTGCAGAATGGAAAAAACTGTAAATTTAGAAATAGAATTAACAGTGACTAAGGGTAGAGGCTATGTTTCTGCTGACGAAAGTTTGCCTAAAGATGCTCCTATTGGCGTAATACCAGTTGATGCTATTTATACTCCTATCAAAAACGTTGCATACAAGGTGAGTAACACTCGTGTTGGTCAAAGAACCGACTATGAGAAGCTCACAGTTGATATCAAAACAGATGGTACAATTCATCCTGAAGAAGCTATCAAAGAAGCATCTAGAATATTGATTCAGCATTTGATGTTGATAACAGATGAAAACATTTCATTTGAAGACGCAACAAACAAAGAAGACAATATAGTTGATGAGCATATTTTACACATGCGCAAGTTATTGAAAACTTCATTGGAAGATTTAGACTTGTCGGTTCGTGCATACAACTGTTTGAAAGCAGCAAAAATTAATTCATTGGGTGAAATGGTTCGCTACGATATGAATGAACTTTTGAAATTTAGAAATTTTGGTAAAAAGTCATTGGTTGAAATTGAAGAGCTACTTCAAGAGAAAGGTTTGACTTTTGGCATGGATCTTTCCAAGTATAGATTAGAAGAAGACTAATATTATTAACCTTGCAATAACTGTAATGAGTATTTCGATACTCCGGTGTTGCGAAGATAAACTCAAGTATCATGAGACACGGAAATAAAATAAACCACTTAGGTAGAAAACACGGACACAGAGATGCATTATTGAAGAACATGTCAATTTCTTTAATAGAACACAAAAGAATCACAACTACCTTGGCCAAAGCCAAAGTTCTAAGAACTCACTTAGAGCCAATTATTACCAAAGTCCGTCAAAATACCACACACTCTAGAAGGGTAGTTTTCTCTTACTTGCAGAATAAAGAAGCAGTTAAAGAATTATTTGGCATAATTGCAGATAAAATTGGTGATCGTCCAGGAGGTTATTTACGTATTATCAAAACAGGATACCGATTAGGTGATGCGGCTCCAACAGCGTTGATTGAATTTGTTGATTTCAACGATGTTTACACTAAAGGTGATGGTAATGCAGCAGCAGCCAAAAAACGTACACGTAGAAGCGGCGCTGCAAAGAAAGCAACAGTTGAAAATTCTAATGTTGCAACTCCTAAAAATGTAGATGAAGAAGTAATTATTGATCAAGTAACAGATTCTCCTGAAATGGTTGAGGCAACACAAGAAGAGGTTGTTCATACCCCTGAAGAAATAGTAGAGGTTAAAGAAACTGTTGCTGAAACAGCAGAGCCAGACAATGAAGATGTAGTTTCTATAGACGATACTACTGAATCTGAATCCTCCGAAGAAGAGAAAAAAGATGAGAATAAAGAAGAAGCTTAATATTCCTCAATATAAAAATACAAAAAGGGTGATCTCAAACGAGTTCACCCTTTTTTTTTAATTTTAGCTACAATGAAGGGCCGAGCAGTTATCTTTGTGCAAAAATTAAACTGATTTCATGGCCGAAGAAAAGCAAGCAGTATTATTGTTAGCAGATGGTACCATATTTTATGGAAAATCTGCTGGTAAAATTGGTACCACTTACGGAGAAATTTGTTTTAATACCGGTATGACTGGTTATCAGGAAGTGTTTACAGATCCTTCTTACTTTGGTCAAATATTGGTTACAACGAACGTTCACATCGGTAATTATGGTGTTAATAAACTTGATACAGAATCTAAATCCATCAAAATAGCAGGCTTTGTATGCCGGAATTTTAATGTACAGTATTCCAGAACCAGAGCTGACGGAAATATTCAATCCTATTTTGAAAGTGAAGGATTAACAGCTATTAGTGGTGTTGATACCCGTCAATTGGTGAAGCATATCCGCGATATGGGTTCCATGAATGCGCTTATTTCTTCTGAAGATAAGAGTATTGATGAATTAAAGGAAATTTTGGCTAGCGTACCCAACATGGAAGGTTTAGAACTTGCTTCTAAGGTATCAACGACTGAGCCGTATTTTTATGGGAATCCAGATGCTGAATTTAAAATAGCCGTCCTTGATTTGGGCGTGAAGGAAAATATTCTTCGCAATTTTGTTGAGCGTGGGTGTTATATTAAGGTTTTTCCAGCAAAAACTACTTATCTCGAAATGGCAGAATGGAGGCCAGATGGTTATTTTCTAAGCAACGGTCCTGGCGACCCAGCATCTATGGATTACGCAATTAAAACAGTTAAGGACATCTTAAACCATGATGAAAAAATATTTGGTATTTGTTTAGGGCATCAACTTTTAGGTTTAGGACTTGGTATAAATACGTTTAAGATGCATCACGGACACAGGGGAATTAATCACCCTGTTTTTAATAGAATAACAGGGAAATGTGAGGTGACTTCGCAGAATCATGGCTTTTGTCTTAACCCTTCAGAGGTATTGGCAATGGACGAATTGTTAGAGGTAACGCATGTTAATTTAAATGATCAAACCATTGAAGGTATCCGTTTGCGCAATGGAAATGGATTTTCTGTTCAATATCACCCGGAAGCAGCTCCAGGCCCACACGATGCAAGTTATTTGTTTGATGTTTTTATGAATATGGTAAAATCCAGTGTACCAGCATGAGTTCAATTTTAAGTATAGATAGTCGTGAAATACTTGACAGCCGTGGCAATCCAACTGTTGAGGTTGAGGTGTTCACCGCAGGAGGAGGATTTGGAAGAGCAGCTGTACCTTCTGGTGCTTCAACGGGCAAGCATGAGGCTGTGGAGTTGCGAGATAATGATCCTAATAGATATCTCGGTAAAGGTGTGCTAAAAGCAATTCAAAACATAACGGATAAGATTCAACCTGAATTAATTGGTTTGGATTCTACTGATCAATCAATGATTGACGCAATTTTATGTGAGATGGACGGCACACCAAATAAATCAAAGTTAGGCGCTAACGCCATCTTAGGCGTAAGCATGGCCTGCGCAAAAGCAGCTGCAAATGAATTGGGAATTCCTTTTTATAGATATATTGGAGGTGTCAGCGCCAATGTTTTACCTGTTCCAATGATGAACATACTCAATGGAGGTTCGCATGCTGACAATCGGATTGATTTTCAGGAATTTATGATAGTTCCTGTCGGTGCTCCAAGCTTTGCTGAGTCCTTGAGAATGGGAGTTGAAGTGTTCCATCATTTGAAAACAGTATTAAAGTCTAAAGGCTACGCAACCAACGTTGGTGATGAAGGTGGATTTGCGCCAAACATGCAATCGAACGAGGAAGCTATAGAAACTGTGCTTTCAGCAATTGAAAAAGCAGGTTATCGTCCAGGAGAAGATATTATGCTTGCAATGGATGCTGCAGCAAGTGAATTTTACAATGTTGAAAAACAAGTTTATGAATTTCATAAGTCTGACGGTCGCTCATTAACGAGTACGGAAATGGTAGATTTTTGGGAAGACTGGGCTAAAAGGTATCCTATTTTTTCAATAGAAGATGGATTGTATGAAGATGATTGGGACGGTTGGTCATTATTGACCAAAAGATTAGGCCAGAAAGTACAGCTAGTAGGAGATGATTTGTTTGTAACCAATACTACTAGGTTGCAACATGGCATTGACTCTGGAGTTGCAAATTCGATCCTAATAAAGGTTAATCAAATTGGTACATTGACAGAAACAATCAGGGCGGTAGAAACTGCACACCGAAATAGATATACTTCAGTTATGAGCCATAGAAGTGGTGAAACTGAAGATGTTACAATCGCAGATTTAGGTGTAGCGTTGAATTGTGGTCAAATAAAAACTGGATCAGCTTCCAGATCTGATAGAGTTGCTAAATACAACCAATTATTGCGAATCGAGGAGGAATTGGGTGATTCAGCCAGATTTCCTGGACGATCCATTTTAGACAGAAAATTTTTAATGCCATGAAATTGAAAAATAAAATTGCTTCATTCCTTCCAATGTGGATGAGGAATAAATTTATCCTTTTTAGCCTTGCATTCTTGGCTTGGATGATAGCTTTTGATAAATATAGCTTGATCACTCAAATTAGGTTGTCTCATACCATTTACGAAATGGAAAAAGAGAAAGCTAACTTTCAAGAAAAAGAGATAAAAGCATCTTCTGAAAGAGCCTCTTTAAATACAGATATTGAAAAGTTTGCGCGTGAGAAGTACTTGATGCACAAACCTGAAGAGGAAATTTACCTCATTGTTGATAAATCAAACAGATAAATATAATTCATGTCAGTATTAGTAAACAAGGATTCCAAAGTGATCGTTCAAGGATTTACTGGAAAAGAAGGCTCATTTCACGCAGAACAAATGATAGCTTATGGTACAAATGTAGTAGGTGGAGTAACTCCAGGTAAAGGGGGACAACTGCACTTAGACAAACCTGTATTCAACACTGTGCATGATGCAGTAAAAGGTGCAGGAGCTAATGTTTCTATTATTTTTGTTCCTCCTTCATTTGCGGCAGATGCTATAATGGAAGCTGCGGACGCGGGAATCAAGGTAATAGTATGTATTACTGAAGGAATACCGGTACAAGATATGATCAAAGTCAAAGCATATGTTGAAACCCGAGATTGTACTTTGATAGGACCAAATTGTCCTGGAGTAATTACAGCGGACGAAGCAAAGGTTGGTATAATGCCTGGTTTTGTATTCAAAAAGGGAAGAATTGGGATCGTATCTAAATCAGGAACATTAACTTATGAAGCTGCTGATCAGGTAGTTAAAGCAGGCTTAGGGATCACTACTGCAATTGGTATTGGAGGTGATCCTATTATTGGAACTACAACCAAGCAAGCACTAGAAATGCTGTTGAATGATCCAGAAACAGATGGAGTGGTTATGATTGGTGAAATTGGTGGCTCCTTGGAAGCAGATGCTGCAAATTGGTATAAATCTTCAGGTATTAAAAAACCAGTTGTAGGATTTATAGCAGGACAGACAGCTCCAAAAGGCAGAAAAATGGGACATGCTGGAGCAATTATTGGAGGAGAGGATGATACTGCTGAAGCCAAAATGAGGATAATGTCTGCATGTGGTATTCACGTTGTTAATTCGCCCGCTGATATAGGAACTACAATGAAATCAGTTCTTTAATTGATATTATTCTTCTAGTTGGTTGACGACTAACTTATTGGCATAAAATTAGTACTATAAAAGAGGAGTGTTACAAGCACTCCTCTTTTTATGGCTCTAGGTCTACTAGTAATATTTAAGTCAACAATTGCCTTCATGAACTTCATGTTGTTAGGAATTGTATCGTCAAGAGTCACCAGGTCTAAGAAAAGCAATGTTCATTTTTCATATCTTGACAACTTGGCAACTCCTGTAATTGTTGTAGTGATTGCAAAACTAAAGATTGACTATTGTAATCCGGCTGGACTTAGGTTTTTACTTGATTCCAACGTTGCAAACCAAACAGACAATCCGTTTGTAACATGGTTAATTAACATTTTGAATACAACACAGGAATTTCCTAAAATATTCAATTGGGATTCTGAGGTTGGGGCTCAAGTTAAGATTCATATTGTTGTCATTGATGCTAAACAAATTGCTTTGGTCGAAGTTTATCCCCGTCAAGACGCAGAAATTGTAAGGTTAAGTGAAAGCCTAGACGAGCTCACCTATGCCATATCGCATGATTTGATGGAGCCGATTAGAACTATCAGAAGTATGATTCAAATCATTCAAAGATCTTATCCAGAACTATCAAAGAATGAACAGCTGATTTCTGATTTTAGTTATGTTGTGGAAGGAACAACTCGATTGCATGAAATGATCAACGGGATGCTGAGTTATTCGAGACTTAATACAGCTTCATTTCCAATGACAGAAGTAGATAGTATGGATGTAATGGTTGATGTCATCAAAGATCTCGCAGCATCTGTAAAAGAGTCAAAAGCATTTATAGAATGTTCAAGTCTCCCCAAAATACATTTCAATAGAACATTGCTTTACCAAATATTTATAAACCTTGTCGGAAATGCTATAAAGTATCGTAAAATGGAAGGTCCATGTCAGATATTCATAGATTCAGTCAGTTCAGAGGATCAAGTGGGGTTCTCAGTTCACGATAATGGAATAGGAATCGAAGAGGAACAATTTGATAGAATCTTTAAGATTTTTCAAAGGTTAAATCCAAATGACCCTTCAAGACTTGGTACAGGATTAGGGTTAGGATTGGCAAAAAAAATAGTAGAAAATGCCAAAGGTACAATGGGTGTTGAATCAACAATTGGACAAGGTTCAACATTCTATTTTACGCTTCCTCAACCAAAGAATTTGTAGTTTACCTCTGACTTTTAAAGTACTTAGGATTGATAACCAATAATCCGAAGGATTCGCAATTTTCCTTTGTCAATTTACTGTGATGCGCTCCATGGGCACGCAGTACCGCTTTCGAATAAGAATTATTTACCTGATTTATCCATTGAAACCTTCGGTGTATGTAAACGTCATGGATCAGGAAATAAATCAAGCCGTAAATAGATATTCCAATTCCAACAAAAAATAACTCATACAGGGTAGTCATACTTCCTATCATATAGCAGGCAGCACTTGGAACTGCAAACACTATAAAGAATAAGTCATTCCGCTCCCAAAATCCATTTTTTGCAAAAGAAGGCTTGTGGTGGTCACTGTGCCAGGACCATAAAATGCCGTGCATGATATATTTGTGGCTAAACCATGCTACAAATTCCATCCCTCCAGCCGCTGCTAAAGTTATTAATAAGTATTTAATATTCTCATTCATATTACAAATGTACAATTACACTGTTGTATTGATAGGTAGTTTAACAACAAATGTACAGCCTTGGTTCAAGTTTGATTGAAAATCTATTTGACCGCCTAATTGCTCAATCAATCTTTTGCACATAGCAAGTCCAAGTCCGCTACCACTTGATTTTGTTGTAAAATGTGGTTCGAATATCATTGACTTGATTTCGTCGCTTATTCCAGGACCATTGTCTTTAATGAGTATAGTTATATGGGAATCTTTTGAATCAACTGTGATATCTATTTTTCCACCAGTTTGATGCTCTAGTGCCTGTAATGCATTCTTGATAAGATTATTAATTACCCTCAGTAAGTTATTTGAATCAGTCACTAAATCTATGGGTTCAATAGGCATTGTGAGGTTTAAATCAACTCCTTTTTCATATGCTTCAGTTTTAAATAAATTGTAAACTCCGGTGATTAACTCATTTAGGTTGATGTCTTTGAGTTGGAGGTCACTGTCTCTTGCAAATTGACTGAATGTATTGGCTATGTGAGCTAAGTTATCAATTTGTTGGATCAAGACACCGGAGATTCTGCGAATTTTTTCTTCTCGTTTTTCAGGTTCGCTATCATAACTATGAAGTAAATATTGGATATTGAGCTTCATGGGTGTCAATGGGTTTTTTATTTCATGAGCCACTTGTTGTGCCATATCTCGCCATGCCCCTTCCCGTTCTGATTTTGCCAGCAGTTGAGCGCTATCATCTAGTTTTTTGATCATATCATTGTAAGCCTGAACCAAGACTCCAATTTCATCTTTGTTTTTCCATTCCAAAGGCTTGTTCATGCTTCCTACTTTTACATTTTTAAGTCTTTCAACCAAATAGAAAAGTGGTTTTGTAATTGATCGGCCAACTGTCAAAGCCAGGGCGCTGGCTATCAACAATAGGAACACATAGGTATTAATTATTGTACCTATAAAGTCCGACAAGCCTGTTTTTTTCTCTATTTTCGAATAATTTAGAGGTATTACAACATAATATTGGTTCCGAGCTGAGTATGGATTGATTTTGTAAAATTCAAAGCTGCGATTGTAATAGGTAAAACGATTTGATAGATTATTATTTCGTTGGAGCAATTTTGGAGAGATTGGTATTCTGCTCATTAATTTGATATCAGGCTCAAAGATCTGATCACTCCAACTTACTAGTTTACCTGTATTATTGTAGCAAAACACTGGTATATCAATAAATCCAGAAAAAATGCTGGTTTTCTCCTTACTCAAAGTATCTTGTTTTGTCAAATTCTCATAAAATGCAAGAATATGCTTCCGATCTTTTTCAAACAGAGCTTGTTGATTTTTCCGGTCAGCCGCCTTAAAATACATGAAAGTCACCATTCCAATAGCAATCGATGAAGCAAGAATTAAAGCAATCACAGAGATTTGAATCTTGTTTCTAAGTGTCATAGAAGCCGAATTCAACAGATGAAATGTATCGGGTATGACCTTGAAAAAGGTATTTAAAACGACAGTGACGCCAATACTTAAAAGCAGTAAAACAAACAGAAAGGAGAACAATCCGAACATTTTGATCCAACCACCTTGTTCCCTTTTAAGGATGATTGATCTTCTATTTGAATCTTCTAATTTGTATTCTGGGTTTGGCAAACCATTAATAATGAATTCCCCAACTACAGGAATTGTAACTTTGGAACCGACATTCCATTCAGTGATTACTTGATTCTTAAAAAAGAACTTAACATTGGTTCCTATAGGAAGATCCACTCCTTTGTAGGAAGGCAATTTCTTCGGATCATTGATGTAGAAAAGTGCTGAGGAAGGATCGTCCTTTCCTCTGAGAAATACCGTATTATAATCTCTTTTGATTCGATAAATTGGAATACCCGTTTTGCTCTCCAAAGCCCACGAAATATTTTTGATACCCGTTTCATGCCAAAACTGAATAACGACATCTTCCTTTTGTAAATTTTTATAATAATTTTGAAGGTAAGGATCCTCCAAGATGGATTTTGTGCTAGCAGAATTAACTCTGGATTCTAAAATATAGTCTTGCGGGTTGAGCAGGATTTTTGCAGCCGCTTTTTGATTGATTAGTTCTTTTTTGCTGTTGTAATTAAAGAGTAGAGCAGCAGAAAATGATGAAAAAATAATCAACCAAATAAGCATCCATGTAAAATCTGTTTCATCATTATCGGCATAAAAATCGAGCAAAAGAAGATAGATTAAGCCAAATATCAGGAATCGTAAATTCAAATCAATAACCTGAAAATAAAGTAAACCAAGGCATGAAAATAAAGCTGCAATTAACATCCCCAGCAATCTAAATCTCTTTTCAAGGTTCAATTGCTTGATATTGAACATCATCCGTTGACTGAATAGGAAGAGGGCAGTGCAAACAATCATCATTCCACTGATGGCCATTAGGCTCATAAAGTTGAGACTGAATAACTTCTCGAAATCAAAATTTATGGATGATTCCATAACGATGCTCTTAATAATTCCAGCAACCATTATTATTCCAAGGAGGATACTCAGGTAATTGAATGCAGCCAACAGCCATCGTGTTGTTTTATTGATATTGGTATATTCAACTTTTTGATATGCTTTGTAATAATAGATTATAATCCAAAGGAACATCATGCTATTCAACAGGAAACCCATAATTGAACTGCCCAAATATTTCGACTGAATAACTGATAATGTTATTTGGAGCTCAGAAAATTCTTGAGTGAAATACGGAATCCCATATAAAAATCTAACCATGATCATACCCACTACCAAAACCAACGCCCCAACCTCTGGACTGTATTTATTTCCAATATGATTTGCTACATCGTTGATACATAGCATGGCGCTTAAAGTAATAAAAAGGAAAATCAGAAGCAGTGCAATTGGATAAGTATTATTGTTGGGCACATTATCTGTATGGTTATCAAAACTTGATTGCATTGAAAGTACTTCATTCACTTTTTTGAATTTCAGCTCGTGTGCAAAACTTAACCTTCCCTGACCTACAAGGACTAAGTTTCCACTTACTTTTAATTGTTTTGAAAAAAACAAAGAGTTTTTGTTATTTAATTTAAAGTGCCATTGACCATCATTTAACTCAGTAAGATTGAATTCAGGTGGATTTTCCCAATAGGTTAAACTGTCCCGTTCATAGAAAAGCAATCCAACTGTATCCGAGTGTGACTCGAATTTGTTGGCCAGAGAATTTGCATTCATGCTCAAAGAACTGAGCCTGCTTCTTGAAGTCAGTTGATCTCTAAAACTTCTTGTAACTTGTTCAACGGAACTGTAGGGTTCTGCAAGAGAAACCAAGTTATTATTCCCCCATTTACAGAAAATAAAAACCACTATGCCAATAATAAGCATAACGGGAAACTTAATATGTAACCAATTGTTATTCACCTGTTTAATATATACTGTTAATCTATAATTTGGTTTCTATTAATGCACAGTATCTACAGCTTATTTGTTTATAAAGATTTTTTTAGTGAAATTTGCAGTGCGCAGAAGGCTACATCGCAGTTGTGTAAGCAATTGAGGAAAGTCCGGACAACATAGAGCACCACACCACCTAACGGGTGGGAATCGAGATTCAGTCTCGATGACAGCAAGTGCCACAGAAAATAACCGCCTTGAATGTGTCAAGGTAAGGGTGAAAATGTGCGGTAAGAGCGCACGGCACACTCAGGTAACTGAGTGAGTGGGTAAACCTTGTGGGTTGAAATGTCATGTATACCGTGTTTCTGCTTGCAGGAACCTGTTGCTCGCAGGGATGACACGGGGGGTAGGCAGATAGAGCAATTCAGCGATGGATTGCCCAGATAAATGGTGTAGGATTTGAAGTCTCGTGCTTCAAATCACAGAATCCGGCTTACAATTCTGCGTTTTTTTCATAAAAAAGCCATTCTAGATTATTCCAGAATGGCTTTTTTGAATTTGGGAATTGGTGCTTATTCTTCTGTACCAAATGATCCGCTGCCATCCAAATCAAATAAGAATGTAAATCTCAAGGTATTGTCCAAAGGATTTCTGATATTCGAGGTTGGAACCAAGTAAGAAAAATTGAGGGTGAATACATTGTATTTCACGCCAATACCGGTTGTCAAAAACTGTCTATTTCCTTTTGTTCTATCTTCATAATAGTATCCAAGTCGGAAAGAAAACTGCTTATCATACCAATATTCAACTCCTGTACTAAAGTTGATCTCTCTAAGTTCTTCACGTGCGCCGTCAGGAGCATCACTGAATGAACCTAGTAATCCGGAAATCGCAGATTTGTCGCGATAATCCAAACGTCCATTATTGTCTTCGTCGATAATAGTAGGAGAAGGAACAGTTAATTTATTGGCATCCAATAGGAATGTAAAGGTATTATAGTCATCAAGAATAAACTCCCATCCCATACCCAAGCCAAGATTAGAAGGCAAAAAGTCTCTGTTGACAGAATTGGTATAGGTAATTTTGGAACCAACATTACTCAAGCAACCTGCAATGGTCAAATTCGTTTTTGTAAGTCCCATCTTTAGAGGCTTACGATAAGTGAAAGATATATCAGCCGCGTAAGCAAGTCCAGCACGGATATCAGTTGATTCCACTTGTTGACCACCTGCTAAGTTTGAATAAATAAATTTACCAGTAATACCTGCAGCAAAATTATCAGAGAGTGCTCTGGAATAAGCAGCAGCAATTTCAAATTCTCTAGGGCGAAAAGGTATGATGGTGTTACCGTTGTTATCGGTGAATGTTATAGTACCTAAATTGAAATAACGAAGGCTTAAGCCGACTGCTTGCCTTTCATCCAATTTGTAATAACCAGACATGTAAGCAAGATAAACATCGGTTAAACCCAGTGACCTTAACCAAGGGCTATAACTGCCAGCAAAGGACATTTTTTTCTCTGCAAATACCAGCTTGGATGCATTCATGTGCATTGAATTGGCATCCGCACTCAGTCCCAGTCCTGCATCTCCCAAAGCCGCAGATCTCGCATCTGGAATGATGCGAAGAAAAGGCACCGAAGTAATTAGTGGATTAATACATCTACCTCCAATTGATAAGGGACAAATTGTATCACCTACCATCTTCGTTGTTTTTGCTGATACACTCAAACAATCAAGGCATGAAACGATCACTAATGTAAATAAAAATACTGTCTTTTTTCTGTTGATCATGAGCATTTAAGGTTCTTTTTCAAAATTGCGTGCAAATGTAATTGATTTAGTTGGGCTGCACACCCCCTATTAACTCCATTTACTGGTTTTTATTTTAACAACACCAACTTTTCAAAGTCACTTTCTGCTTTTTGCGTTGGATCGCTTCCGTTTGATATAGAATTAACGGTTATTTTGTAGAGATAAACTCCTTTTGCAAGATCATTGCCATAATCGTCTTTTCCATCCCAATTGATATCAGGTATACGGCTTCCAGCCCCATTGGTTGTGTGGTATATCGTTTTTGCCAATACACCAGAAATGGAATAAATTCTGACACACGCAGTTAACTCGTTTGGCCCAAGATTGTGTTCAAACTGAAAAGAGGTTTTGGTTGTGAATGGGTTTGGATAATTTAGAACATGCGAAAGGCTTGCTTTACCACCTTTAGCAACAACAAACTCCGTGGTACCTTCACCGCTGTTGTTCGTAATATCCCATGCTTTGACTCTAAGAGTGTGTTTACCCTCAGAAATATTTTCCAACGAAAAGGCTAATTTTCCTTTCTTGAAATTATTCAACTCTGCTTCGTAGTATTCATTTAACACAATCTGATTTTCAGTATTCTCATCTATTATTGCAACCAGATCATGCCCAATTGAAGATCCAGAAACATTAATCCCTAGATCATCAGAAATATTGGCTATCAACAGTGGATTTTCGTTGGTAAGTCCACCAGATACAAAATTCTCATCATTCAAGTAAACCTTAACTATTGGCGGTTCATTCTCAGTAATCAAGCCACCGCTTCCACCTATTATTACAGTATTATTGAAACCAGCTGCGTCTGTTGTTCCATTTTCTGCATACAAGCTTATTTTTCCAGATCCAAAGCTATAGTCAATATCTTTTGGTACAATGAACGAGACAACGTATTTTCCATTTATTACTGAGGCTGTTCCTTTAAAAATTACACTTTTTTGTAAATCATAGTTTTGAATTTTACTTCCTTTTTGTTGTGCAAGTGTTTTGAAAACCTTTGGTTTGTCGAATACAGTTACATAAATCTTGCCCGTAAAATTATTTATAAAACTTCCATCTTGTTTCAAAATGCTGCCTTTTAGAGTTACCTTATCCAATGCATTGATGGTATCTGTAAAAGTATTTAATGCAAAACCGTTTATGGTATCTATTGAAACGAAGTTTTCTGGAATGGCTAAAAATTGCGAAGGGTCTCCTAGCATTGCAAATTTTCTAGCATTTTCAAGTTTGAAACTTGTCAAAGTTCCAGAACTGAATCTGTTTTTGCCAATTCTTAGGATTTCTCCCATTGGCACTCGTTGTCCAAAAGGTCTGGTGAACACAGTATCAAAAACAGCATCAGCCAAATCCCGATTGGCTGTTGAATAAACAGGTCTAACTGTGCTGAATAAGGCAACTGCTCCACCTTTTGAGTTCAAAATCGAATATTCTCCCGCTGAAGTTACTGTCTGATCGTCAAATCCTGCAAATGTGCAAGTAGCCGTAACCAAAAGAGCCATACGATCATAATTATTCCAAGATAAAATATCTGGAACCGATATTACACGTTCTTGTGCCAGTCCTTTGGGCCCACCGTGTCCAAAGTAATTTACTACCAATGCACCTTTATTTATAGCATTGTTGAATGCATCAGTTGCTTCGGGGAATCTATTGCCTCCTGGAGTCGGAACTAATTTGTAGGAGTCAAGATATATTTTATCAAGATTGTATAAAGGTTGTGACTGCACCACACTTTTGGAAATAATCTCTGCATCATTCACATGGGTATTGCTATCTTCATCATCGCCACTAAATAAGGCGCGGAGCCTCCAATCTTTTAGTCCCAATGGGCTTGTATCGTAGTGAATTATTTTGTCAACCAATATTTTGCTTTCCTCCAGATTGTTAACTGTCAATCGACCAACAGCCAGTTCCATACCTCCATTTAGGTCTCCACCTTCAACATTATCTAATAATGCATAATAATCATCACTAGGGTAGCTTGAAATGTAGTTAAAACTTTCAGGGGTTTCAAACACTGGAATGAAATTTTGGAAGGGATCAAGTTTTAGATTGTTTTTATAATCATATGTGCCATCACCAAAAAGCAAAAGGTATTTGAAATTAGGATCTCGGTCGTATATCATTTTACAAAAATCGCGAATTGCTGTCAAGTCATTTTTGCCCGATGAAAATTCATTGTAAATGCTTGGAATGTCAACAGCGGTTATTGTAAGACCGGATACTTTTTCTCGATGTGATTTAAGCCTTAGCATTTCAGATTCAAAAATCTTGCTGTAGATGATAACCATATCGGTTTTCTGGATTCCATGAAGGTTTTGGTTTGCAAGCTTTTGTACAAAACCAGGGGATACAAAATTTCCATTTGGGTTGAATGCCACAAAGGAGTTCAGTTCAGTATTGGCACTTATAAATGAATAAAAACCACCGGCATCACTCACTGGCATTTTCTCAATATTGCCCAAGTTGGTGACTTTCCAAACTTCAGGCTGGTCGGAACCAACAATAAATCTATATTGTACATACGGATTCCCAATTGAATTTGGGTCAGCAATTAAAATCGTTGAATTCTTTAAATTAAGAGCACAAGTTGCGTTAAATTCAATATAGTCCAACCAAGCACTTGAACCTGCCGGGGCATTATATTGCAGTGTTAAAGGCACATTACCTCCGCTTGGTTTAAAAGTTGTTGTAAGCGAACCCACTCGTGCATAAAGTGAGGAATTGGGTACGACAGATGCAGGGATATTGTTTGAAGTTGTATTCTTGCCATCAATAGTTGCCTTAAAATTTGTGGTAGCAGATGAGCGGCTTGCCATCACTATCTTTACTGTTGCGTCTTGGTCAGTCAGGATATTTTTGATTAAGAATTTGCTGGTATAATCTTTTGTGGAGCCACCACCAAAATTGTCCCCGAACCACAATTTTCCAGAACCTGAACCGTTCTCATCCAAATCCAAGAGATTGACTTCTTCCGGTTCGTACCTAATTACTTCCTGATAGGAGGAGGTAACATAACTAGCTGGTCCATTATCTTGACTTAAATTGATTCTCTTGCCATTTTCACTTGAATAATTTATGAAGTAGTAGTTTTCATTACTATATAGATTGGTTGTAACTGTCAGTAGGTTTTTGCCAGATGGTAGTGAAACAGTATGAGGGCCTTCAGCATAAAATAAGACGAAATCTCCAGAATTGAATTTGCCATCTTCTTCACCTGATACAAAAATTGGATTTTGAATTAAATCATCGGGTCTGGAATCAGCAACTTGCTCAGAAAGCATAGAGCCGCCATTTCCGTACACTTTTATTCTTCTGGGGTCAATGTCATCTGGATTTAAGCCCAAAGTATTCTTGAAGTAATTATAGTCCAATTTGTGTATTCCTGATTTTACAACGGAAACTTTAAAATTTTCACCAGAATTGAGCACAGAATTGGTGGTGTTACCGCCTCGGTTCTGAACAATCGGACTGGGCGTTAAAGTGAGTCTTATTTTGTAGCTGGTTAACACCTCATAACCTTGCCCCGACCTGCGGACAGGTATCAAAAAGCCCGATATGGCGATATTTGTTCTTGACTTAAAAGTAGCAGCTTCAATACCCTTTGATTTGAAATCTTCTTTTAACTCCACGCCAGTTGGTACGCTGATGGGCTGCCAGTTACTTTCAATTAATTCTGCGGAGACCTTGCCCAAAACAGTTGTAGGCGTATTAAAATAAAATATAGGTTCTCCTACTTGGGTCTCAGAAGCTCTGCAATTGGTGCAAGGCCATTCATAAAAACTTGAACCATCATAATTTGTAGCCCATTTTTGTTCTGTTCCCCAATTGATTGTACCCGATATTTCAGTCGTTTGAGCAAATAAATTAAAAAAAGAATAAAAACAAAAAATAAGACAAAATATCAACCTTAAACCAAATGTAGCGTATTTCATATAGAGGGGATGCTTTAATTGTTTAGACCAAAAATATAACGGAAAGTCGTTTAATGTATTGTATCTATGCAAAGCTTGTGTAAATTTATGCCTTCCAAAGTAATAATCTTAAAAAAATGTGGAAATATTTCAAACTGATTTTTGTTAGCTTCTTGTTGAATTTTCAAATATATGCTTTGTATGCGCAAGATCCTGTGTACAGTCAGTTTTTTGCATCACCCCTAATTCTGAATCCAGCCTTTGCTGGCAATACCACCAATCCTTTCGTATCCTTTCAATATCGGAATCAATGGCCGTCTTTGAACGCCTATGTTACCTATAGTGCCACTTACGATCAATCATTGCCGCTAGAAAACGCCGGAGTTGGTTTGGCCGTCATGTCGGATGATGCAGGTAATGGTATATACAAAACCAATTCTGCTTATGGAATGTTCAGTTATAAAGTTGCGCTTACTGATAATTTTAATGCCAAAATAGGTGTAGAAGCAGGAGCCATTCAAACAAGGTTGAATTGGGACCGTTTGGTATTTTATGATCAACTAGATCCAAGGTATGGTACTTTGAACTCACAAGGGAACCCAAATATCAGTCAGGAACTTAGACCCGAGCAGTTAAGCAAAACAATATTAGATATCGGTTCAGGAATATTATTTTACACTCCAAAATGGTATGCGGGCGCTTCATTCAAACATTTGACCTCGCCAGATGTAAATTATTTTAGCAAAAATGATAATTTATTTGTTGGTCTGCCAATGAGATATACAGTTCATGCTGGTGCACAAATACCATTGGATAGATATAACAATGGTGATGTTTTCATTTCTCCTAACGCAATGTATGTGCGACAAGGTCAATTCTCTCAACTCAATATTGGAGCATATGCTGGTTTTGGTAAATTTTTCGCAGGTGCGTGGTATCGGCATGCTGGAACTAATACCGATGCAGCAATCTTATCAGCAGGGTTTCAGCAAGACATTATTAAAGTTGGATATGCATACGATATTACATTAAGTGGACTTGCTGGTCAGTCAGGAGGTAGTCATGAAATATTTTTATCATTAAATTTTGACAACACTGAATCTGCTAGAAGGGAGCAAAAAGCCCGAAATATGCAGGATTGCTTTAAGATGTTTCGCTAAAAAGCATTTTTTTTTAAAGACATAAAATAAATTTTGTACCAATGGCTGCAAATTTTACGTTAATGATGTAAGTTTGTACTCTTATTAAAATCACTTTTCATCAGTATGATTAAAAATCCGATAAAATTCGTCGCTCTATTGCTGGGTGTAGTTCTAATTGCATCATGCAGCAGTGGTAAGCAAGACAGGTCCAGAGCAACAGGTTGGAAGTACAATGACCAAAAATGGGGAGGCTTTGAAAAGCTGAACTATGAAGGTCAAGTAACAGGACCAAACCTTGTATTAATTCAAGGTGGAACATTTGCAATGGGTACTACCCAACAAGATGTAACTTATGAGTGGAACAACGTCCCTCGCCGTGTAACAGTATCTTCATTCTACATGGATGAAACAGAAGTTGCTAACATTGAATACCGCAACTATCTCTATTGGCTAGGTAACACTTTTGGTGAATCATATCCTGAAGTTTACAACAAAGCACTCCCTGACACATTGGTTTGGAGAGAAGAGCTTTCTTACAATGAGCCTTATGTAGAGACTTACTTCCGTTACCCTGCCTATGATGATTATCCGGTAGTGGGTGTTAACTGGAGTCAAGCAAATGATTACTGCAAATGGAGAACGGATCGTGTTAATGAGATGATCCTCATTGAGCGTGGTATTATAAACCCAAATAATGAGCAAAAGGACTCTGATAACTTCAATACAGAAGCTTATCTTGTTGGTCAGTATCAAGGTAGTGTAAAGAAAAATCTAAAAGATATCAAGACTGGTGGTGAACGTCCAGTCAGATTTGAAGACGGTATTCTATTACCAGCATACAGACTTCCAACTGAAGCGGAGTGGGAATATGCTGCAATGGGACTCATTGGAAATCAGACATCCGAGAAAGATGAAAGAATCAGCGATAGAAGAATTTATCCTTGGAATGGAAATACCATTCGTTACCAAAAAAGAAATAAGTACCAAGGTGAAATCTTAGCTAACTTCAAAAGAGGTGGCGGTGATTACATGGGTATGGCAGGCAAGCTGAATGATAAAGCATCCATCACTTGTGAGGTTACAAAATTCTTGCCCAATGATTTCGGTCTTTATAATATGGCTGGTAATGTGAATGAGTGGACCTTGGATCTATTCCGTCCCATGACTCCTACTACCCTAAGAGACGCTGAAGGTCATGATTTGAATCCATATCGTGGGGGCAAATTTGAAACTAAAGTAAAAGACGAGAACGGTATTCCAGTTGAAAAAGACAGCACTGGTCGTTTGAGATATCGCGCAGTAACACGTGAGGAATCAGTTAACCGTGATAACTATAAATCTGGTGATGTTTACAACTACCTCGATGGTGATAGTATTTCCCTGGCAACTTATGATTATGGCCGTTATACACTAGTTAGTGATAAAGCTCGTGTTATCAAAGGTGGTTCTTGGCAAGATAGAGCATTCTGGTTGGCTCCAGGTTCTCGTAGATTCAAAGAAGAAGACAAATCTGATCGTGGCTTAGGCTTCAGATGCGCCATGACAAGAACAGGTGGACCTGAAGGAAATGAAGATTCTGCAGGTAACAAGTTCAAAGCAAAAAAGAACAAAGTAAAACGCAAATACAAGTAATTGAATAAATAATTCGACAAAAGGTCTTCAAAGAGTTTAACTTTGGAGACCTTTTTTTATGCTATGACATCTACAGCAAAACTTTACGAAGTCTTCACGAACAGCTCAGGCATTTGCACAGATACCCGCTCCATTAAAGCAGACTGTATCTATTGGGCATTGATAGGCGCTAATTTCAATGGTAACACATTCGTAGATGCTGCCTTAGCTTCAGGTGCCAAGTACGCTGTGGTCTCGGATTCTGATTTAGCTGACAACAATAAAATATTTTATGTCAAAGATAGTTTGAAGGCACTTCAAGAATTAGCAAATTACCATCGTCGACAATTCGAAATCCCAATTTTGGCTATTACAGGCTCTAACGGCAAAACAACCACTAAGGAATTGGTTGCATCTGTTTTATCGCGCAAGTATCGTACCCATGTTACCAAAGGAAATTTAAACAACCACATAGGTGTTCCTCTTACTCTACTTGAAATGAAAATGGATACTGAGATTGCTGTAATCGAAATGGGAGCCAATCATCAGGGAGAGATCAACGATTTGTGTTTAATCGCCGAGCCAACTTGTGGCCTGATAACGAATATCGGTAAAGCGCATCTTGAAGGTTTTGGGGGAATTGAAGGAGTAAAGAAGGGGAAGTCAGAATTATACAGATTTCTTGATGGTAACAGGAGTTTGATTTTTGTGAATTGGGAGGAACCAGAATTACGTGAACTAGCAAGCAGGTATTCAAGATTGATTTTGTATGGATTAACCGAAAATGCTCAGGACAATGAAAATTTTAATTATTCTTATTCGGTTGAAAAGTCAGAACCATTCTTAGATATAAGTTTTTACTCACCTGATCACGGATTGTTTGAAGCCCAATCCAATCTTATAGGGCGCTACAATATTGCAAATATTACTTCGGCCATGTCGGTAGGGCTTTACTTCAAAGTACCTGAACTTGAAATTTGTAAAGCCATTGAATCCTATTTTCCGAATAATAATCGCTCTGAAGTTCGCAATTATGGTGAGTTAAAGGTAGTTATGGATGCTTACAATGCCAATCCAACGTCAATGGAGCATGCTTTGAAAAATTTTGCAATGATGACCGGCCATCCCAAACGAGTCATTTTGGGCGATATGTTCGAATTGGGAGAATCTTCTTTCTCAGAGCACCAAACTATTATCAATATGTGCCTCAATTTGGGTTTTGATGAAGTAATCCTAGTTGGTAATTTTTTTCATGAAGCTGCCAAAGACCATAAGGAAATCAAAAGCTTTCCAGATTTAATTTCATGTCAAGAATATCTGTCAAGCCAGCCTAAAGGGAAAGGGTTGTTGCTCCTAAAAGCAAGTAGAGGAATGAAGCTCGAAAGTTTACTGGATCAATTAGTTGGAGGATAGGTAGTTTAGAATTCGGTCAGGTACCTCACCTTTTGCAGAGGCCTGATATTCATCTTGTGAGCAGGGATAGAGATCAGGTTTATCTTCAGTAGTTATTATTTGACTGGATAATTGAACCCACCATCTTCCAGAGTGCCGGCTCTTCCAAAACATCAAGTCAAAGCCAATCTTTTTACTGTCAATCATAAACGGCTGCAAACCATCAAATGATTTGGGGTAGTCATTGCAGCGATGTGTAAAGCCATCAAGGAAATACCAAATCATTTGAGCCAATAACTGGGCAGTGATATTGTGTTGATCATTTTCAGGAGCAAATCCAGTAAAAACCATACTACTCATTTTATCACTCATTCCGGCGTATTTGCACAGGGTGCATGCCGTGAGACCATCAATTCCATTGGGCGAAGGGTTGAGCGTACCCGAATACTTTGATCCATCAAGGACACTCATATTCCATATCATAAGATCAGCATGACGAATAATTGGCTCTGCCTCCCCTAAGTTGGATATCAATTGACCAAGTCTGTAATTATCATAACAATGATCCGTCAAAAGCGATTTGAGGTGCTTATGAATAAAATGTTGTTGGTGCCCAATCAAACCTGGCCTAACCCAATCCCTAATATCGGGTTGAAGCATTTTATCAATAATCTGCGGCTCTCCATTTGCTCCAGTGTAACGGATACACTCATCAGCCAATAAAACATTAATTTTTTTCCCAAAAGAACGATAAGCTAGAAATACTGCATCGGTTAACTGTGGATCGTTTGAAATAAATATAGGAAGGATACCTGCGCTGACCAACTCCTTAATGACTGGGATGACAACTTCCGGGGTGTTATTGCGCAAAATTCCAAGATCCGCAATCGAATCATGGTCAAAACCATGACTCAATTTATACAATTCCTTTCTCCAAAAGTCATTACTGGGGTTGGTGTCCGAAAAAATTGCCACACGAACGCTGGACAGATTGTTTCCATCTTTAGAAAGCGGGATCAAATGATTGCCAATAGAAAAGGAATCAGAGTTGTCATAAAATGAACGATCTATAGCTTGTAACCAATGATGCAGCATAATAAACTAAATTATTAGCCGCAAATTTAGTAAATGTAATTCGGCTTTTGAAATTTTATCAATTATGTACTTACCATCTAAAAATCGTAGATTTGCAACTTCAAACAAATTAACATGCTCTTAGATTTATTGGAAAAGTATAAAGAAAAAAAGCCTGAGGTTGTTTTTGAATGGAATGACAATGAAACTGATGCATCAGGATGGTTGGTTATCAATTCATTGCGTGGAGGCGCTGCGGGTGGCGGTACAAGAATGCGAAAAGGATTAACACGTGATGAAGTGACTTCACTTGCCAAGGTGATGGAGATCAAATTTTCAGTGTCTGGGCCCAATATAGGAGGCGCAAAATCGGGAATCAACTTTGATCCAAATGATCCACGCAAACAAGAAGTACTGAAACGCTGGTTTAAAGCAGTGATACCAATTTTAAAAACTTATTACGGAACTGGTGGAGATTTAAATGTAGATGAAATACATGACGTTATACCTATTACGGAAGATCTCGGTTTGTGGCACCCACAGGAAGGTATAGTAAATGGGTATTTCGACGGAAATAAAGGCGATGCAATTAAACGATTGGGACAGTTGAGGTATGGTTGCTCTAAGACCATTGAAGATACTCGTTTCATCATGCCAAGTTCCAAAAAATATGCAATTGCTGATATGATTACAGGCTGGGGAGTAGCTGAAAGCGTTAATCATTATTATCAGCTTTTTAAAGATCAAACAATCAGTGGAAAAGGAGTTATTATTCAAGGATGGGGCAATGTAGCTTCAGCTGCTGGTTATTACCTGTCTAGGCAAGGTGCCCATATTGTTGCGATAATAGATCGTGATGGAGGAGTCATCAATAAAAAAGGTTTTTCACTTGAGGACGTACAATCCTTTTTTCAAAATAAAGAAGGCAATGCCCTGAGATCCAAAGAAATGAAATCTTTTGAGCAGGTAAATAATGAAATTTGGGATCTTGGAGCCGAGATTTTTATACCTGGAGCAGCCAGTAAATTAGTAACACGCGAGCAAGCTGATAGGATGATGAATGGGGGATTGGAAATGATAGCTTGCGGTGCCAATGTGCCGTTTGCGGATGATGGCGTGTTTTTTGGAGAAACTGCTCACGTTTTGGATGAAAAGATAGGCTTGATCCCTGATTTTATTGCAAATTGCGGTATGGCAAGAGTATTTGCTTATTTGATGCAACCTGACGTTCCAATTACAGATAGTTCTATTTTTGAGGATGTGTCTAGCACAATTAAGCAAGCTCTAGAAAAGGTAAAGCAAAAGAATGCATCTGGACAATTTATATCAAGTACAGGATTAGATATTTCATTAAATGCCTTGGTATTTAAAGATTAAATTGGTCTTAAGGAACCAAAATTGTATCTTTGTTTATACTATTATGTTATTTTTTATAATATTCAATTTGAAATCATGAAACAATACTCAAAAACCTATCTCCAGCAGTTTTGCACCATTGCATTATTTCTATTAAGCAACCATTTAAGCTTTGCCCAAGATGATGCTATGGACAAATCAGCTAATTCTGCAATGCAATATACTTCAACTCCTAAGCACATGTGGGAGTTTGGAATAAATGGAGGTTTTAATATTGTGACAGGCGATGTAGATTTTGCTCCAGGGTTTGGAGGTGGATTACACATCCGAAGAGCAATTGATAATATTTTCTCAATTCGATTGGACGGACAGTATCGCCAGTTGAATGGATTTGAAAAAGAAGACTCAAGAAATCCAGATGCCAAGAACAGCCCTGTTCTTGGGAGCGGACCAAATGGATTGGGTTATGGAACTCTGGTATCATGGTATCCCAATTACCGAACTACAATGTATTCCGGAACAATCCAATTGGTGATGTCCTTAAATCAATTCCGCTTCTTAAAACCAAATCGCACCATGAATCCTTATATTTTTGGAGGCGCTGGCTTAACCAGTTTTAAGGTAAAGGCTGACGCCTTAGATAAAAACAATGCAATTTATAATTTTACCAGCTCTCCAAGCAAAGGAGATCTAGACGGAACTTATGAAACAGAATTGGTGCTTACTTCGGATGATTTGAATAAGAATAATCTCTCAGCGATCGTTGATGTGGGTGCTGGGATAGCATTCAAAATCAGCAAAAGATTCAACATCGGAATTGAGCAGAAGATTACTGGCATTTTTGGTCGTGGTTCAGATTTTCTTGACGGCGCATTTTATCGTTCGGATGTAGATCAAACCAATAATCGAGACTTGGTATCTTCAACTTACATTCGTTTGAATTTTAATATTGGCAATAAAGAGAAAAGATCTGAGCCATTGTGGTGGATCAATCCACTTGATTTTGTCTTAAATGACATAGCTGAACTTAAGGCAAGACCTAAATTGGACCTTACGGATACCGATGGTGATGGTATTATAGATATGCTTGATCAGGAAAAAGAGAGCCCTGCTGGTGCTGCCGTGGATACAAGAGGTATTGTTCTGGATAGTGACACTGACGGTGTTCCTAATTATCTTGATAAAGAACCTTATTCTCCACCTAATTATAAGGTAAACGCTGACGGTGTTGCAGATGTACCTAAAGATTTCATGACTCAAGGTGATGTCAACAAACTCATTGATGCAAAATTGACAGATTTCAAGCTAACCAAAAATTCTGGTGCTGCCAATGATATGTTCTTGCCAATGATTCATTTTGACTTAGATAAATACACTGTCAAGTCCACAGAAGTAGAAAAATTGGCGCAGATAGCTGCCATGTTACAAAATAATCCTGAACTAAAAATAGTTGTTTCAGGCCACACTGATAAATTGGCAAGCGAGGAATACAACCAAATGCTTTCCTACAACAGAGCAAAGGCTTCAATTGAATATTTGGTCAATCGCTTTGGGATTGCAAGAGAAAGATTGGTATTGAATTATGGTGGTGAGGAATCAAGCCTTATCAATGCTTCTGGAAATAATTATATCAATAGACGTGCTGAATTCAGAGTAGCTAGACCAGCGGATTCAGAAATGAAGAAACCTTTAGGGCCTAAAGCAGGCAGTGGAAAAATTGAAGGAAGCCGTGACGCTGGGTATTAATTGAGTTGAACCCTGACAATGAAAATCAACCAACTTGGTTTTTTTTAACGGCGTGAGCTCCTGATTTTTATCCGTCAATTCTTGCAAAGAAATTTCTGTTGCATGAGTTGGGTTAATAGACAAAAAGAAAAGGCTTTGCAATTTGCAAAGCCTTTTCTATTAGGCTTATTTTAGCTTGATGTATTTAATGATCAATACTGTGCCAACAAGCAATGTAATGCTTATGAAAAACCAAAAAAAGAACGGTTTTGATTGCTCAATTGGTTTGTTTGAATTTGATTCAAGACTGGACAAAATCATTGCACCCCAATAGTACGGATGTGCATATTGATCTAATTGATTGTCGAGATATTGTAGCTTTGAATTTCGAATGGCTACATCACAAGGCAGACCAGATTTTAGATTTTTCATAAAATCGGTTACCAAAATTTTAGTTTGAAAATCAGGGACCGACCACAGATTCGAAATGATGTTTTTATTTCCGGCAAAGAGGAAAGCACGGGTCAAGCCAATGATGCCTTCACCGCTTTGTTGGGCTCCGCTTCCAGATTGGCAAGAACTCAACATGGTAATATTGCTCTTGAAGTTCCATTTGTACAGTTCGGCAACAGTGATCTTTGTTCCCGAATTTCTGGTAGAATCCTTAAGCCAAAGGTATGAAAGATTGCCATTGACAGGGTCCGCAATGGCGTGACAAGCTATGTGAACTATTCTGGCGGACTTACTTGCAAGCATTAGATTTTTAGTATCGCCATTTTCTGAAATCCGAGATTCCTTTGGATTCCAAAGCTGTGCGCATGCTTTTATCTCAGCACAGGCCATAGGAATAGCAGCTAATTTTTCATTGTTGGATATGCCAGGGTCATAGCACAGTCCCCAATATTCAATGGGATACTTGTTGACTTTGTTGTCGTGAAATAAAGTTGAAGTCCAGCCAGGTGAATACGAAATGATTTTTTCTTTTATCAGGAAGGGAACCTTGCTCCAAGATTGGGCTGAGTTATTTGATGTAACAAGGAGTTCAAAAGGTATTTCATTCAATTGACCATCATGACTTATTACCAATTTTCTTGCTGATGAAGGAATGAATGAAAGCAGATTTTTGTACAAATAATAAGCGGGTTGTACGATTTCAGCTATTGGGCGCTTATCGTTAATTGATTTTTTCAGTGTATTGAGTGCCAGATCAAATTGCTCATCTGCAGGAATAGATTCAATTCCATAATTAGTTTTGGTAGTCCAATTGACGATAATTTCATCATACACACGAGTATAGCTGATAAAGCAAATACTGTCAGAACCAATGTTGTTATGAAATTTATCAAAGTCGAATAACTGAAGTTGGTACTTCAGATGGTGGTAGTTGGGGTGTGTGTAGGCGAGTTCATTGATCCAGATTTTGTATGCTTTCAAGCGTTCAGCTTTTTCATCAAGTTTATCAACTGATCCGCCTTGAGAGTTATCGGATAGTACATTTCGGATATTGCTGATCAAATCTTTTTCTTGATCTCTTAATTCAAGAGGAAGTTCCAAAGAGTCTGCAATATTCAACTTTAGGTTTGAAACCAATAGGTTGTTTCTATTCTTTTCACTCAATTGGCAGACTTTCAAGAACATATTTTTGTCTTTGGTTTTCCTAAACAGATCACAGCCTGATAGCATACCTTCTTGAATTGCATTGAGATACTTGTTGCTCAAACTAAAACTGACTTTATTGTTCACTTGATAAGATCTTCGGTAATCGTGTACCTCAATTTGTCTGAGACAAAGATCAACAATGATTTTTTGCCATGGAATCTCATCTGCAGTTGCGGGCATGGCATGCATCAATTCACGAATGGTATGTAGTTGGTTGTCTAATATTGGAAACTTGATAATCGTTTTCTCGGTTATTGGTTTTTCAATATCACATCCTTCTGCTTTCAACTTGTTCAAAAGTTGAGTAATGGGAATAACTGTTGGCTCGTTTAAAAAAGAAATTCTTGTATTTAAAAGTTGGTATTCGAAGTCAAAAACAACTGAAGAAATTCCCAGTTTTTTTCTTAATTCTAAATGTTTAGGGAGCCATTCTTTAGCCCCTTTGACATTTTTGGATTGAATGAGCGATTCTATGATGTTATAGATTATATTAATTTCAATAAATGGGTTCAGCCCTTGTTTGGAATCAATATGACTACCGTATGCATCTATGAAAAGGGGAGCAGCTTTTTCATAATTTCCTAAACTGAATTCAATATTAGCCAATGAAATATCAAGTATCGGAATATCTTCAACTTGGTTGTGTAGTTTGGCCAATTCTTTGGCACTGTATAGGTATTTTTTGGCCTCATCCAGTCTGTTATTGGGTATCAAAACGTATTCAGAATAGCTGAGTGCAGTAGTTATGGTATTTCTGACGTAGGTGAATTCATTATCGTATTTATAATTTTCTGATTTTTTATACAGTTTTTCTAAAAGGTCATAATCACCATCAATAAATAGATGATGGGCGTATTTGCTAAGCAGACCATATTCAAGGGCAGCATCTTTATTCTTTAGCTTGGATGCAAGATGGAAGGATTGGTTATGGAAATATTTTGCGCGTTTGTGATCGAAATCATCAGCTATTTTTCCCGCCTCTCGATAGCTTGCAATTATGGTTTTATAATCGCGTGGCACGCTCAACCATTTCCGGCAGATTGCCAATTGCATACCCGTTAATGCAAGTTTTGCTTGGCCTTTGAAATGGAGTATTTTTGCTTTGTTGTGATAGAATTTTCCCCAATCTAGGTGTGAGCCTCCGTGTTGTTTCATCCAGCCCAACTGAATAATCAAAACAGAATCTACCGAATTCAAATCAGTAAGTGAGCCATAACAAGCTACCAGTTTGGTATAGAGTGCGTTGGCTTTTGATTCATTCCCTTTGCTTTGGTTGATGATATTAATGTACGCATTGGACTCAATAATTGCCTGAGCAGCTTCACCAGATTTCAACTTTGATTCAACGGAGGCCAAGCATTTCAAGTATTCCTTGTTATCAAAGTTTTGAGCATTGATATTTTGAATGCTTAAAATGAACAACAGACTACAATATTGTTTTAATTTCATGCCATTGAATCAATTATAAAATAACAAGATAATGACACATTTAATTAAACTGATAGCTTTATGCAATTTTTTATTTTTTGCAAGCAATCAAGTCACTGCTCAATTCGCAATTGGCCGAACTACAAGGGATTTTAAAGATGCGGATCGCAACAACAGAAATGTCAATGTAATTATCCATTATCCTGCATTGACCAACGGAACAGATGTGCCAATTGCTGACGGCCTATTCCCCGCAATTTCGATAGGACACGGATTTGTAATGATGGTTTCGTCCTATGACCACATGGCTGATTCATTTGCCGTGGCAGGAATGATTGGGATTAAAGTGAATACAGAGACTTCCTTCGCGCCTTCACACGGGGATTTTGGTAAGGATTTGGCATTTGTGTTAAAAGCTCTGAAGGCGGAATCCTTAATTTCTACCAGCATATTTTACAATAGGGTAGCTGAAAATAAGGCTGTAATAGGTCACAGTATGGGTGGTGGAGCTACATTTCTGGCTGGTGGTGCAGATTCAGATATTGACGCTTTAGTGGGATTTGCACCTGCTGAAACTTCTGTTAGTGCCATTGGAGCTGCTGGAAATATTGATGTTCCAGTTTTGATATTCACTGCTGAAGATGATTGTGTCGTGCCTCCTTCTGGTTCTCCCAAGCAGATTTACGAAGCTTTGAGCGGACCTTGCAAATGGCTTATGGATGTCAAGCAAGCAAGCCATTGCAAATTTGCCCTCAACAATGCATTGTGCAATATTGGAGAAGCAAACTGTCAAGGCAAGTTGACCCATTTACAACAACAAAAGATCATGTTCAGGTACATGATGCCCTTTCTAAAAGCCAATTTATTGGATCAAAAATCGCCTTGGCTTAAAATAATGGAAAATGTATCCAACGACACCGAAGTCAGCCTTCAAACACCAGGATTTTGTTTTGCCTTAAGCGTTAAATCGCCATATTTACAATCAAATAAATTGATTCGAATTCAAGCAAATTCTTACCAATTGGAAACTACCCTAACGGGAAGTCTGCGTGTTTTTGATCTATTAGGACGGCAGATTTTTCAAGCGGAAGTCCTGCCAGGGATTTCTACAATTGTTATAAATCCAGACTTTAAAGGTATTCGGTTGTTTGTTTTGTCTAACAAAAGTGGAGAACAAAGCTGGAAAATGGACTGAGGATTGCGTATAAATTTGAGTGCTTTTCAAAATATGATGAGAGCATAATCTGACCAGATAGCCTTGGCTTATGCTAAGTTGTCACTTTTGGCATTTCCCCTAAAGGTGTCCAAAAAAGATCTAGCTGGACAAACCTGTATAATTTGGAATTTGGTTTTTGCAATTCGTTGAAGCTGATTGGACAGCCTTTTCTTACGCTAAGTTATCACTTTTGGCATTGCCCCCAAAGATCTCGCTGGACAAACTCGCTGATGTGGATTTCTCTTTCTTGGTTTATCGGGTTCAAAGTTGATTGGTGTTTCAATCTTTCTGACTTTCTAAGTCCAAGGATTCCCTCGAAAATCCTACGTTGCTGGGCTCGGACAGTGTCTAGCGGGGGATCCGCTTTGGAGCGGAATTGGGTTTTTGTGTTTGGAATAAAACTATTTTAACCCAAATTCAGCTTTAGACGCTGAATCGACGAAATTTTTGATTATTCCAAAAATTTGTCAGCGTTTAACCTTGATAAAATCAAAGATTTCCGTCTACCAAAAGGGCAAAATCCGCTATTGTAGATTTTGGAATTAACATTATGCTATGAGTTTTGTTTTATATTTTCATGTCTCACTAGTTGTAAACCTTTTATATTTGCAGCCTTAATCAAGCATTTTATGCCAAGCATACAGTCTTATATCGAATCCAACAAGCAAAGGTTTTTGGATGAATTACTGGATTTTCTTAGAATTCCATCAGTTAGTGCTGATCCTGCTTACAAGGCAGATGTAGCCAGAACAGCTGATTTTGTTGCTGATGCCCTTAGAAAGGCGGGCGCTGACAATGTTGAAATTTGTAAAACTGCTGGACACCCGATAGTTTATGCTGATAAGCTCACTGATCCATCTAAGCCAACAATTTTGGTGTATGGGCACTATGATGTACAGCCGCCTGATCCGCTTGATTTGTGGGATTCTCCCGCATTTGAACCAGTGATAAAGACAACTAAATTACATCCTGAAGGTGCAATTTTTGCACGAGGAGCATGCGATGACAAAGGTCAAGTGTTTATGCACATCAAGGCTTTTGAGTATTTGATAAGTGAATCAGAACTGCCTTGTAATATCAAATTCATGATAGAAGGAGAGGAAGAAGTTGGCTCAAGTAATCTGGGTACTTTTTGTCGTGAAAATGTTGATCGATTGAGAGCGGATGTTGTTTTGATTTCAGATACAAGTATAATTGCAAATGACACACCATCAATAACCACAGGTCTTCGAGGTTTGAGTTATCTGGAAGTGGAAGTAACTGGTCCCAATCGTGATCTGCATTCTGGAGTTTATGGAGGGGCTGTGCCCAATCCTATCAACGTATTGTGTTCGATGATCGCTTCATTGCACGACAAAAACAAGCACATCACGATTCCAGGATTTTATGATCAAGTTGCAACGGTTAATACGGATGAAAGAGCAGAAATGAACAAGGCGCCATTTGATTTGGTAGCTTACAAATCGGATCTGAAGATAAATGATGTAATGGGCGAAACGGGTTATACTAGTTTAGAAAGAACCAGTATACGGCCTACATTAGATGTAAATGGAATATGGGGTGGTTACATCGGTGAAGGTGCCAAAACGGTCCTTCCATCTAAGGCATTTGCTAAAATCAGTATGAGATTGGTACCTAACCAACATTCACATGATATTTCGGAGTTGTTTGCCAAACATTTCCGATCAATTGCCCCTCCGGGCGTTGAAGTTGAAGTGCGTCCCCATCATGGTGGAGAACCTGTGGTGACTCCTACAGATTCTAAAGAGTATGCAGCAGCATTTCAAGCAATGGAGGCGACCTATGGCAAAGCTCCAATACCTCAACGAGGCGGAGGAAGTATACCTATTGTAGCACTTTTTGAAGAAGTACTCGGCGTAAAATCAGTGCTCATGGGCTTTGGATTAGACAGTGACAGCATACATTCCCCTAATGAACACTATGGATTGTTCAATTTTTATAAAGGCATAGAGACGATTCCTTACTTTCATCGTTATTATGCCAAGTTGAAATCTTAATTATTACTCATCAATCAATATTTCATGTCAAAAATTTCTTTTATCTTATTCATCGCAATTGGCCTTACTTTTTCGGCTTTTTGCCAAAAATCAACCAATAAAATGGATTCTATCAGTTACAGTCTGGGTGTATTAATTGCACAAAATCTCAAAGGTCAAGGTTTTGATAAATTGGATCCTGCCTCATTAACATTAGCGGTTCAAGACGTGTTAGCAGGAAAACCTACTTCCATCAGTGCTGAAGAAGCAGGAAAATTGGTTAACAGCTACATCGAGAAGCAAAAAATGTCTCAATCTGAAGGGATAATCAATGAAGGCAAAACTTTTCTTGAAGACAACGCAAAGAAACCAGGAGTTGTATCATTGCCAAGTGGAATGCAGTACACCGTCATGAAGGAAGGAACTGGACCTAAGCCGGGACCTAATGATAAGGTGACAACTCATTATCATGGCACTTTGATCAGCGGTGAGGTTTTTGATAGTTCAGTTGATAGGGGTGAACCAGCTTCATTTCCGGTAAATGGAGTGATCAAAGGTTGGACTGAGGCATTACAATTGATGCCAGTAGGTTCCAAATGGAAATTGTTTATTCCTTCTCCATTGGCTTATGGCGAAAGAGGTGCTGGTGGCAAGATCAAACCTTACGCTACTTTGGTTTTTGAAGTAGAGTTGCTGAGCATAGACAAATAATGGAGTCGCAGCCCATGCGATTTGACATTATAACCCTCCATCCGGAGCTTCTTCATGGCCCGTTGCATCATTCAATTATGCAACGGGCCGTGTCTAAAGGTAAAATGGAAATTCACATTCATAACTTACGTGAATATGGCTTAGGTAAGAGTAAACAAGTGGATGACTACCAATATGGTGGAGGTGCTGGCATGGTCATGATGCCTGAACCACTTGCCAATTGTATCGATCTACTAAAGTCACAGAGGAATTACGATCATGTGATATATTTTACGCCTGATGGAATTACACTTAGGCAATCTTTAGTGAATAGATTGTCTCTCTTGGGCAATTTATTGCTCATATGTGGACATTACAAAGGAATAGATCAACGGATTCGGGATTTGTACGTTACACTTGAAATATCTGTAGGCGACTTTGTGCTTTCAGGTGGTGAAATTCCAGCTTGTACTTTGGTTGATGCTGTAGGTCGAATTATACCAGGGGTATTGAACGATGAGACTTCCGCATTGACGGACTCTTTTCAAGACAATTTACTTGCGCCACCAGTTTATACAAGGCCCGTCGAATTTCAAGGAATGCGCATACCGGAAATATTGCTCTCTGGTCATGGACAACAAATAGAAGACTGGAGATATGAACAATCTATCTCAATTACACAGCTCAAACGTCCAGATTTACTAGAAAATACTTAATTATGGCAAAGCTAACTCCTCCAAAACCAGGTGAATATCCTTCTCATTACGAGCAGTACATTCGCAAGGTACAGTCAGATAATATTGTTCGTGCACTCAGGGACGATATGAAAGCAAGCAAATTATGGCTCGAGAAGAATAAAGATGCCAACTGGGAAAATGCATATGCTGAAGGCAAATGGACCCCAATTCAAGTGTTGAATCACATTATTGATGCGGAAAGGATTTTTGCATACCGTATTTTAAGCATTGCCAGAGGAGAAACTGGTCATTTGCCGGGTTTCGATCAAGAGCTTTTTGTTGGTGCAGCATCCAAAGAGAAGCGCACTGTCAATGCATTGGTCAAAGAATGGAAGGTGGTAAGACAATCTACTATCTCGTTGCTGGCTCCTATGATTCCCAAGAATGCCTCTCGACTTGGATACGCCAATGGACAAAGAATGACTGCCAAAGCTGTTGCTTATGCATTATTGGGTCATCAGCTTCACCATTTGGAAGTATTGATTGACAGATACGGATTCCAATCATGAAATACTTGATTGTAATCTCCCTTTTTCTGGTAGGAATTGCAGATGCTTCTTCTCAAGGACACGACTGGTGGGCTCAGAATACAGGTTGGGATGGGAGTTCAAATTTTAGTAAGTATCTAATATTGAAGCCGGCTTGGATGGGACCCAATGCCTTTTATATTCCCTCCAAGTTGAATGGAGTCGTTGATACCAATCTGACAGTTGAAAATGAGATGCAAACTCATTTTGCCAAGGGTGAGGTGACTATAAATCCATACATCAAAGTCAATATCCCCTTTGGGAAGTGGGCGAGTTTGGAGATCAATGCAGCTCCGGTAGAGTATTTTGAAACCTCACATGAATGGAAGACAAATCGGAAGATTTTTCATGAAAATTATAACGACAAATGGGCTGCAGGCGATGTAAGATTTTTGTTTACAGGTAAAATTCGTTCCAATCCAGATATGGCAGTTTATATGGGATTGCGCACAGCTTCTGGCACTGGCCTGGGTGCAGCCAGAAACACCGATAGCCCGCAGTATTTTTTCAATTATGCTATCAGATTTGGTCAAGAAAAATTAAAATGGTACGCATCATCCGGATTCACAGCATGGCAAACTTATGAAGATCAGCACAAACAGAATGACGGATTGGTTTACAATCTTGGAGCAGAGTATCGACCAGATAACAATTGGCTAATAATTCCAGAGGTAAATGGCATTGTAGCTTATCGAAAAGGAGGAGATCGGCCCATGATGGTTTCCACCAGAATTACGCATCAAGTTAGGAAGTGGAATTTTGGCTTGAATTTGAGGACCGGCATATTCGATTGGCCGTTTACGACCATTGGGTTGATAAGTGGGTATAGGTTTGGGTGATGACAAGTGTAGAGCTTCACCTGTTTTCTTGCTTTTTTGGCATTCAAGGGATAAAAAGATTCAATTATTTATTTGTATTGCCGATCTCGTTGAACCTTAGAAATGTATTATAAAAAACAGAATTATTTGAGTTTTGGAATATAAGATTGCCGCAGAATAATAAAATTTTTGAATAATTTTTATTGTAATAAGTTTGTTAATGAATAGAGGCGAACAAATATAAAATAAATCATAATTAATAAAATATTTAAAATTAGTTGTATAATTATATCTAAAATAAAATATTTATTTTAGATATAATTATATTGAAGAAAAAAATTGCGATTTATTTTTGGCACGCTTATTGGCGTTAGTTGTATTTGTAGTATAATAATTACATTATTATACTACAAATCATGTATTCAAAATTCAAAGAATTCAATTCTTTAGTAATAAGTATGTTAAGTAAATTCAATTGTCAAGTTATCTAAAGCTGATTTTATGAAAGCGCAAAAATTTATTTTATCGTTTTTATTGTTTATTGTTTTTGGGGTTAAAAGCTACTCACAAACATGTAACTGTAAGGAGTATCTTTACATCAATGAGCCCAATGGACTTATCCACAAAATGGAAGTTAATCCTGTTGGAGGTGCTTTAACTGAGGTAGGTGGTGTCAATGGTATTCCATGGTTAAACAATCCTTCAGAATTTCCTTTTCCACATGGATTAGGAGTGGATAGAAATGGTTTTTTATACATTGGTTCTAACTTTGATGCACCCAACGACATACGTAAAGTCGATTGTCAAGGAACTATCGTACCTGAGGTAGATTATAGAATTCCACCTTTGCCAGCCAGTAATAGTTGGGGTTTTTTATTGACTAATATTCAATCTTTTGGTGGTTTCATTTATGCTAACGGACCAGGCGATCGAATTTATAAATTAGATCCATGTACTGGAACCACTATTGGGTTTGTTCAATTTCTAGGTGGTGGTAATGACTGGGGTTTGTATATTGATAAAAATGGCAGATTTTATGTTACTCAAGAAAACGGTAAAATTTACTTTTTTACCCCGACGGCATCAAACTTTACTTCTAATACTAATTATACTGCCAATATAGATCTTGTAGCAAATCCAACTCAAGGAGGGCAACTGATTCCGGCTTATAATAATGATAGACTACAAGGAATTACAACAGATGACGCTGGTAATATTTATGTAGTACAAGGAGACCGAGATGCCCCTGGAACACGATCTAGACTTTTAAAGTTTTCATCCACAGGAGCATTTATCGCTGCAGGTCCAATAGATAGTAATGGAGGTAACAATGCTGGTTGGAACCAAATGGTAGGTATAATTTACAGCCCCTACTC
>JBBQJT010000007.1:0-89214 GCA_038326165.1 Chitinophagales bacterium
TCCAGTCGGGACAGGCCCCGACGTATATCCAGTCGAGGCAAGTCAGGATTTTCAGGATCAATTGATTTCACAGATTTTTAAATGCTCTCGAAATTTGAATTAACCCATAACCCATTTACCATAAACTATAACCCATAAACCATTAACCATTAACCATAAACCCATTAACAATTAACCCCTTTGTCTGAACTAAGATTCTTATGATTAAATGATTAATATGATTTCTAATGTTCTCAATTTTTGAATAACCCATAAACCCATAAACCATAAACCCATAAACATATAACCCATAAACCCATAACCCATAACCCATAACCCATAAACCCATAAACCATAACCCATAACCCATAAACCATAAACCCATAACCCATAACCCCATAAACCATAACCCATAACCCATAAACCCATAAACCATAACCCAAGGCATTAACCTTAACCGCAGATTTTTATGATGAAATGATTTCACAGATTCTTATTGTTTAGACGTTTAGGCCTCAACGACTAAGCAGCTCAACAACTAAACCTTTACCTCAGCCTTAACTCGAGCTACTGACCAGCCCCAGCCATTTAAAAATTTTATCCAATTTACTTTTGAATAGGAAATATCGCACAAACTGGATTACCTTTATTTCATGTCAATACCACGAAAAATAGAACACTTGGGAATAGCTGTAAAAAGCATCACAGATAGCAATTCCATCTTTGAAGCCTTGTTTGGTGTAGCGCCATACAAACACGAATCTGTTGAAAGTGAACATGTCAACACTTCGTTTTTTATGGTAGGAGATAGTAAAATTGAGCTACTTGAAGCAACTGACCCAGCAAGTCCCATTGCCAAATTCATCGACAAAAAAGGCGAAGGCATCCACCATATTGCTTTCGACGTGGAAGATATTCACCAAGCTATGAAGCGAATGAGCGAACAAGGATTTACTTTACTCAGCGAAAATCCCAAAAAAGGTGCAGATAATAAACTGGTGGTCTTTCTTCATCCAAAATCAACCAATGGCGTTCTGATTGAACTTTGCCAAACTATTCCTCCTACCCTATGAACTCTTATCAAAAGGCATATAATAAGCTAAACATTGAGCAAAAAAAAGCAGTCACCACTACTGAAGGCCCGGTAATGGTCTTAGCAGGACCTGGAACTGGCAAGACGCAGGTTTTGGGAACCAGAATTGGATATATTCTTGAAAATACAGATACCCAAGCACACAATATATTGTGCCTAACTTATACCGATGCGGGTGTTGTGGCCATGCGTGAGAGATTGATTGACTTCATCGGCAAGGAAGCATTTAAGGTCAATATTCATACATTTCACTCATTCTGTAATCGCGTTATCTCTGAGAATCCTGAATATTTTAGTTACAAATTCAATGTGTCAGTAGCCAACGAGCTTCAACAAACCGAAGCCTTGCGTGAAATGATCGATCGTATCCCAAAAAATGATGTGATCAAGAGATTGACTGGACAAATTTATTATGATGTCAAAGATTTCAAAAATCTCTTCAGTTATATGAAAAAAGAGAATCTCACTGCCGAATTATTAGAACAGCAAGGAGAGGTTTTTATGAAAAGTTTGGATGACTTTGAGGATTTTTACTACAAGAGAAAGTCAGGTGACTTTGTTAAAGGCGATAAGAACATAAATGAAATAGCCAAATATCAAGTAAAAGTAGATAAACTCATTTCGGCTTCCAAGAAGCTCAAGCTTTATGATGAAATCTTGGCGGAAAGTGGCCTGTACGACTTTGATGACATGATCAATTGGGTAGTAAATGCATTTGACAATTACCCTGATTTGCTCCTAGACTATCAAGAACAGTTTCTTTACATCATGGTGGATGAATTTCAAGATACCAATGGGATTCAATTAAAATTACTCAATCAACTATGCAGCTATTGGGAAGAAACTCCCAACGTCTTTGTGGTAGGTGATGACGACCAAGCTATTTATCGTTTTCAAGGGGCCAACGTCGATAACCTTAGAAGTTATTTTGATAAATACCAGCCAGAGGTAATTTGCTTGGACACCAATTATCGCTCGAGACCTGAGATACTGAAATCAGCAACCAACTTGGTTCTGAATAACCAATTCAGAATGAATAGCTTGATACCGGGAATCGAAAAGCTGCTTCAACCATTTCATGAACAAGTAGACTATCCGAATCCACAAGTTCAAGTATACTCCAATATTGATCAAGAAGACGCTGCAATTATTGACTGGATTGAGGCAAAAATCAAACTTGGAGCTAAAGCCAACGATATAGCAATAATTTCAAGAAACCACAACAGCTTATCAAATATCGTTCAGGTTCTTCAAAAAAAGAGCATCCCGGTATTCGTCAAAACCAAACTTGATGTGCTTAAGGTACCCATTGCTAGGAACTTATTGACCATATTAAGATATATTGATTGCTTTATAAATGACCCTCAAAAGGCGAGCATTTATTTGTGTGAAATAATGCAATATCCAAGTTTGGGCATTCAATCCTTCGATGTATTAAAAACCATCCGCTATTTCAATGATCTGCGCCGGACAGGTGCTAGTAATTACAAAATTGATTTGCGTGAAATAATTTCTTCCCCTTCACACCTTCAAAAAGCTGAGGTCAACAATCAAGAACCATTGCTTGAATTGGCAAAAAACCTTGAGCATTGGATGGGAAATGCCAAGTTCGAAACCATTCAGATTCTGTTCGAAAAGATATTGGTTGAAAGTAAAATATTGCTATACATTCTCAACACTACAGAAAAAATAAACCTCCTAGAATCAGTTAATGTCCTGTTTAATTTTATCAAAGAAGAATCTGCCAAGGATAGTACTTTCGACTTAAACAAGGCGATTGCTACCATTGACAAAATGGAGGAATATGGAATAATTTTGCCTTTTGTCAAAATTGCAGGAAACTTGGATGGTGTTCAATTGATGACAGCACATGCCACCAAAGGCTTGGAATACAAAAATGTTTGGATCAAAGGTGCAGATAGTAAAAATTGGGAAAATGCCCGCTCCAATTCTGGTTCCTTTATGTTCTCTGAATTAAATCCAGTAATTCGTGGCTTAATCATCAAGGAATTAAAGGAAAGCAAGGTATTCAATAGAGAAATTAAAATAGAGGACGAACGGAGACTGTTCTTTGTAGCTGTGACAAGAGCTAAGGATGAATTGGTTATCTCATACGCACCAAAAACGAGCGACAAAAAAGAAACCCCTTCGCAATTCCTAACCGAAATATTTGGCGATGCTTTAGCCAATTATGTTGAAATGGGGCCAGAAGCAATGGAAAAACATTTGGTTCATATTTTACGTCCATCTGAACTAACCAAGGACGATATTGAAAAAGAGTACCTAGATCGAATTCTTTCAAAATTCTCTTTGAGTTGTACGGCTTTGAATAATTTCCTGGAATGTCCGCTCAAATTTTATTATTCCAACATCATGCGCATACCTCAAGCCAGATCCTCAGCTATGGGTTACGGAAATGTGGCACACAAAGTACTCGAAAGACTATGGAGAACTAAAAAAGAAAATGGAACATGGCCCGAAACGTCAATGATTAACTTATTGGTTCAAAAGTTTCTGGCAGAATCAATGGAGGAATATCATTCTCATTTCAATCCCGTTGAATTTGAAAATTACATGGCACAAGGTGAGAAAATGCTCCCAAAATTTGTTCAACTCCAGCTTGAAGAATGGCATAAAATTCCGGATGCTAAAATCGAATACAAAATAGATACAATTCTAGAAAACATACCATTGACTGGCAAACTTGATAGGGTTGATGTCTATTCCGATTATGTCCACGTAACTGACTACAAAACAGGAAAATTTGCCAATGCAACAGATAAATTAAAATCACCCAAAAATCTAGATAACATCGGTGGTGACTATTGGAGACAAGTGGTTTTTTATAAGATTTTGCTGGATCTTGATTCAAGCTTAGGCAAAACAATGACCAGTGGCTCAATGGATTTCGTAGAAGTAACAGAAAAGGATAAGATCAACTCAGGAAAATTTATCGTCTCCCCCGAAGAAATTGAAATTGTGACAGAACAAATTAAAACAAGTTACAACAAAATAATGAACCATGAATTTTACAGCGGTTGCGGAAAACCTAAATGCTACGCATGCAATATGGCCAAAAATATACAATCTTTGAGCTCGCTTGGAGAGGACGATCTCGAATCTGAATTCAAATCTGGAAGCGAAAATGATGATTCACTTGAATAAGACAAACAATAATTATTTTTATAAGGATGCCACGAAAAACATTTTTAGAGTATCCTATAACTATTCAAACAAATCTTTGGATCAACTCTGCTGAATAATGGGACAAGCATTGGCTAATTGGATACTAAAAATACTTGGTTGGAAAATTGAGGGCATTTTTCCACCTCCAGACAAAAAATTCATGCTAATAGTTGCTCCCCACACTTCCAATTGGGATTTTCCATTGGGGATTCTTGTTCGAAAGGCTAGAAATGCCAAGGTAATGTTCATGGCCAAAAATAGCTTATTTCGTTGGCCTCATGGGTTTATTTTTCGATGGCTAGGAGGATATCCAGTTGACCGAACAGGGAATAAAAACTATGTTCAAAATGTTGCTGGTATTTTTAAACGACATGAAAAATTTGCTGTGATCATTGCACCGGAGGGAACAAGACAAAAAGTAAACAAATTTAAAACTGGCTTTTATTTCATAGCAAAAGAAGCCAATATCCCAATTCAGATGTGCAAATTTGACTACAGTATAAAAACAGCCACATTTGATAAACCTTTTTACCCTACAGATGTTGACACGGATATGGAAATTATAATGCGCTATTACAAAGGCATTGAGGGCAAAAATAAGGAACTCGGAATTGATTAACAAAATTACAATAAACACAATGAAGCGAAATTTACTATTTTCAATGCTCTTGATTTGTTCCGGGGCTTTTCTGTGGATGTCCCATGACACTGGAGCAGGTAAAGTGCAAAAAAAAGATAGAACAGGTGGCCCGGTAGCAGAGGGAACCTGTGCCAATTGCCATATAGGAGGAAATACTTTTGCAACAGTTACCAAACTCTCAATAAGAAATAGCATGGGAGATACCGTTACCAATTATGTACCAGGAACCACCTATAAACTTACAGTCAGTGTAAAGGGTACAGGAGCCAAGGTTTACGGTTATCAAATGGTAAGTTTGTTGAATGACAACTCCTCGACCGGTACCTTCTCTAATTTTGGAACACAACAACAAATATCCCCTGTAGCGGGAAGAAACTACCTAGAACAAAAATCTGAATCTACAACAGGTGATTGGACGATGGATTGGCAAGCCCCAGTTAGCGGATCTGGTGATGTATCTTTCTATTTATGTGGATTGGCTGCCAACAATGCCAGTGGAAGTTCAGGTGATTTGGCTAAGCCGATTACTGCATTACTCCCCGTTGCAACAAACACGAATCAAATTAATGATCTTTCTGGCTTAAAAATCTTATCGTATTATGGGAATGAAGTTCCTATAATGATAGAAACTTTAAAAGGCGGAATGTATGAGTTTGAAATTTATTCAATGAACGGTGTATTGATTTCAAAAACTCAAACTGAACTAACAAATGGAACAAACAATTTAAGCCTTGATGCCAGTGCGGCTCCAAATGGGGCTTGTGTTTTATCAGTCAGACATGCTGGCCAGATGCAGTCTCAGCGTTTCATAAAATTATAGAATCAAACAGATTCACGATAAGCCCACTTGATCTTAAAATAGATTTTGTGGGCTTTTTTTTTGCTCTGATGCTAAGTCAGTTTGTTGTACTTTTGAGCTGAAAACCACAAAAAATGGCCAATAAAGTACTCTACCTTCTAGACGGACATGCACTTATTTATAGAGCGCACTATGCCTTTATTTCACGTCCATTGTTTAACTCCAAAGGGCAGAATGTATCAGCTATAAATGGATTTATGCGTACCCTGTGGGACTTAATTAGAACTAAAAAACCCAGTCATATTGCAGCTGCTTTTGACTTGTACGCTCCCACCCATCGACTAAATTTATTCCCGGCATACAAGGCAAACAGGGATGCCACTCCAGAGGATATAAGCTTTGCAATACCGAAAGTAATGGAGATTTTGAAAGCCATGAATATTCCTATTATGGCCGTTGAGAATTATGAAGCAGACGATGTAATTGGAACTGTTGCCAAGCAAGCCGCCAGACTGGGCTATACCGTATATATGGTCACTCCCGACAAAGACTATGGGCAATTGGTAGAAGAAAATATTTTCATGTACAAACCGGGCCGTCAAGGAAATGATGTTGAAATATTGGGAACAAAAGAGATTACCGAAAATTGGGGAATTCAAACACCGGAACAAGTAATAGATTTGCTTTCGTTGATGGGGGATAGCGTAGACAACATTCCCGGTATTCCTGGTATTGGAGAAAAGACAGCCGTCAAATTACTTCAGGAATTTGGTTCCTTAGAAGGTTTGCTAGCCAATACTGACAAACTCAAAGGGAAGCAAAAAGAATCTGTTGAAAAATTTGCCGAACAAGGTAGGATGTCGAGGATTTTAGCAACAATTGATACCGAGGTACCTATTGAATTTCACGAAGAAGACTACGCAATTTCTGAGTTTGACAAGGAGACATTGACTGCATTGTTCAAAGAACTTGAATTCAAATCCCTAGCTCAAAGCATTCTTGGAATTCCGGACCCTGAACAACAAATGGATCTATTTGGCAATCCTGTCAATAGCAAAGCGGCAACAAGCAATTATGCTTCATCAGAAGCATCGGTTGCGTATTCAGTGGCTGAAAAAAATATTACCAATGTTGATCATGAATACATTTTAGCAGACTCAGCTGAAGCTCAAAAAGATTTAGCCAAGTTGTTGATGTCAGTACCAGAATTCAGCTTTGACACAGAAACTACATCCATCAACGCAAACAATGCAGAACTGGTTGGACTTTCATTCTCTTGGGAGGCATGGAAGGGTTACTATGTCCCAATTCCGGAAGACCGAAATGCAGCTTTGGCAATACTTGAAATATTCAAACCAGTTTTGGAGCGAGCCGACGTCATCATAACCGGTCAAAACATCAAGTACGATATGCTTGTAGTAAAATGGTATGGCATTGAATTGAAAGGAAAGCTGTACGATACCATGATTGCTCATTACCTCAGTGAGCCTGAAATGCGGCATAAACTCGATTATTTGGCTGCCTCATACCTCAACTACAAAATGGTGCCCATTGAAGATTTGATAGGAAAAGGTATTAAGCAAATGAGTATGCGGGATATCCCAATAGCCAAAGTAGCAGAATATGCAGTAGAAGACGCTGATTGCACTCTGCAGGTGAAACCAATTCTTGAGCAAATGATGGAGGAAAATAAGGTGCTTCCAGTTTTTTATGAAATTGAAATGCCACTTGTTCGCGTTCTTGCCGACATGGAATATGCGGGAGTGAGAATTGATGCAAAAATATTGAATGATTACAGTAAAGTTCTGGCGCAAAACATCATCGATAAAGAAGCAGAAATATACAGAAAAGCAGGTGTGCAATTCAATATCAGCTCCCCAAAACAAGTAGGAGAAGTGCTATTTGACCGGCTTAAAATACCTTACCGATGGAAAAAAACGGCTTCAGGTCAATACAGTACAGATGAAGAAAAACTTAGTGAACTTGCGCTTGAAAATGATGTCGTAGCAACCATTATGGAACATCGCAAACTCTCCAAACTCAAGTCCACTTATGTTGACGCACTGCCGCTGCTCGTCAATGAAAAAACAGGCCGTGTCCATAGTTCATTCAATCAAGCCAGAGCAGCAACAGGTAGGCTCAGTTCTGATAATCCCAATCTTCAAAACATCCCAATCAGAGATGAAGCCGGACGATATATACGCAAAGCATTCATGGCAAGAGATGAAAATCATGTGTTGTTATCAGCGGATTATAGCCAAATAGAATTGCGATTGATTGCCGAATTAGCAGGAGAAAATGCCATGCTAGAAGCATTTCAAGCCAATCAAGATATCCATGCTGCCACCGCAGCCAAAGTATATGGAGTGCCATTGGCTGAGGTGTCTGCTGATCAACGGCGAAATGCCAAAACCGTTAATTTTAGCATTATTTACGGAGCAGGCGCCACCAATTTGAGTCAACAATTAGGCATCAAACGAACAGAGGCCAAAGAGCTTATTGACCAATATTTTAGCCAATATAAGGACCTCAAAGCTTACATGGTTCAAATAGTCGAAAACGCCCGAATCAACGGATATGTAACTACATTAATGGGACGCCGCCGACAACTACGTGACATAGATAGTAAAAATCAACTCGCACGAAGTAACTCCGAACGCATGGCCATCAATACCCCAATCCAAGGCACCGCAGCTGATATGATAAAGATAGCCATGATACATATACATCAAGCTTTGAAAGAAGGTAATTTCGAAACCAAAATGATTATGCAGGTTCATGATGAACTTGTATTTGATGTTCCGCAAAACGAACTTGAAAAAATAAAAATCATGGTTGAAGACAAAATGAAAAATGCCATTCCTGGATTAAAAGTGCCCATCGAGGTAGGAATGGGTTCTGGGCATAATTGGTTGGAAGCGCATTAAATACCAAATAGTTAACGGAATATAAATATTGTTCTATCAATAGAAAAAATATGGCTTCATTTAAGCTTATATAAATATATCACACTATATTTAGGCTTATGAAAATGAAATCAAATTTTCACATTCACATTTTACTAATAATTAGTTGGTTTTTAGCTTGCAAATCAGTTAGCTACACTGTTGATTCCCTTCCTGATAAACAAATAATTTTAGGAACTGAGGGAGGATTCTCCGGAAAATCAACACAATATACCCTAGTTGAAAGCGGTCAAGTTTTCAAAAGTACTGGCTTTGATGACAAGGCTCAAGAACTCAAAGGCCTTTCAAAAGCCAAACTCAAAAAGCTGTTCAAGTCATTCAACTTCAGTTCAAACATGAAATATATACATGACGTGCCCGGCAATTATTCCAATTTCATGACTATAAGAGACGGTGATATGATGCATAAGATTGTTTGGACCAAACAAGACAGCACCATCTCTAAAGAAATCAGAGATTTTTATGACATCTTCAATAAACAAATCAACAAATAAAATGAGAGCAATTTTACTTTCCATGGTGATTTTCTTGACCCTTACTATTCAAGCTCAAAACAAACTAAAAGTCATCCAAAAGAGCCAAAAATCTGGCATTTTTAGTCCAGAACCTTTAAATGACTGGAAGATCGGAATTCCAAATGCCCCTTCGCTCTTTGATTCTGAAAACGGCTACCCCGCATTTGGAACCATGAAAAAGATGTTGCCGGGTTTCAAAGTTCTACAGTATACATCTGAAGGAAAACCCAGTTGGATTGAAGGAAGGCTGCCTAAATCAAAACCATTGACAGGTCAAGTAGAGGCTGATGCAGTCAGTTATCTTGAATATTTGAAGCCATTATTGGGTCTGTTGAGTGAAACAACATGGCGGATTGCTGAAACAAGCAAAGACGACTTTGGAAAAACTCACATTAGCGTATTGCAATACATCGACGGCATAAAAGTTTACAATGGCGAGTTTAAAGTCCATTGTGATGAAAACGGGCCCTATTTGTGCAATGGGTCCTTTTTTGCCGAACAGAGAACAACTTGTAATTCCGCTGAAATTTCAACTCAAATTTTATTCAATTCAATCCAAACTGAATTGGTAAATGAACTGAGATACCACACCTTGTCAGCTGAGGAACTGTATTTGATTCCTCATGCAGACCAAGTTGTTGAAGAAAAAGTCTGGTTCCTCCAAACAGGAACCAATCAACTGGCCCAAGTCATGCATTTTACCATTTATCCAAATGTGGCACATCGTTGGGAGTATTTCGTGGACATATGCAAAGGCACAGTGCTCAATAAATTCGAAAGTCTGTGTGGTGCACATGGTCGCCCCCAACTTCAAAAGCAGAATGAACTATTGGTGGATGGTCCTAAAACTGCAACGGCTTTGGATTTGAATAATATTTCACGTACACTAAATACCTATCAAGTAGGGAGTACTTATTATCTTGAAGATGCTTCTACCATCATGTTCAATCCAACTCAGTCACAAATGCCCAATGATGCAGTTGGAGCAATTATTACACTTGATGCTGGAAACAAAAGCCCAAACGCTTCTAATTTCAACTATACTTTAATCAGCTCAAACAACAATTCTTGGTCCAGCAAAAATGCTGTTTCAGGGCATTGGAACGCGCAAGAGGCTTACAAATATTTCAACACAACCCACGGCCGAAAAGGAATTGACAACAATGGAGGAAATATAATCAGTCTCATCAATGTTGCAGATGACAATGGAGGAGGATTGGATAATGCTTTCTGGAACGGACAAGCTATGTTTTATGGGAGTGGCGACCAAGCATTTAAACCCTTGGCAGGAGGATTGGATGTAGGTGGTCATGAAATGGCACATGGTGTGGTAGGTACTACAGCAAACCTAGAATACCAAGGCGAATCAGGCGCTCTCAACGAATCTTATGCGGATATTTTTGGTGCAATGATAGACAGAAATGACTGGCTCATTGGTGAAGATGTAGTTAAAGTTTCAGCCTTTCCTTCAGGTGCCTTGAGAAGCATGTCAGATCCACATAATGGAGGAACAAGCCTAAATGATCCTGGTTATCAGCCTAAAATATTGAGTGAAAAATACAATGGCAGTGAGGACAACGAAGGCGTTCACATCAACAGTGGAATTCCAAACTATGCCTTTTTTCTCTTTGCAAGCAACCCAGCAGTTGGTAAAGACAAAGCAGAAAAAATTTACTATAAAGCGCTGGTTGACTATCTGGTAAAATCTTCGAAGTTTATCGATGCAAGAGCAGCAGTGGTCCAAGCAGCAAAAGATATTCATGGAGCTGGTTCACCAATTGTAACCGCAGCTGAAAATGCATTTGCATCAGTAGGCATCGGTGGTGGAGGAAATGCCGGTGGAAGTAACTACCAAAAAGATGTGAGTGTTAACCCTGGTGATGATTTTATAGTTGCAACCGATGAAAACAATTCAAAACTTTACATTGCTTATGGAGCCAATTTTTCGACAATTGAGGTCTTGGCTGATATTCCTGTCAATAGTAAACCTTCAGTAACTGATGATGGATCGGCAGTAGTATTTACAAGTAGCGACAAAAAAATATATGGCGTCATCATAGATTGGTCTACAGGTCAGACCAATCTGATAACAATTAGCAACGAAGCTAAATGGGACAATGTGGCGGTTTCAAAAGATGGTTTCAGAATAGCTGCTGTACCACTGCAGGCCATCAATGAACTATGGGTTTTTGATTTTTCGCTAACACAATGGAATAAATTTGATCTTTACAATCCCACCTACACACAAGGAATAAATACTGGCGATGTTGAATATGCAGATGCACTGGAATGGGATTTCAGTGGAAATTATGTCATATATGATGCATACAACAATCTGAATGGTGTCAATGGCACCGTCAACTGGTGGGACATTGGATTTATCAGAGCGTTTAACAAATCCAATTTCACCTTTGGTGATGGTAAAATTGATAAGCTTTTCTCCGGAATTCCGGAAAATGTCAGTATTGGCAATCCTTCATTTTCTAAAAATTCACCGTACGTCATCGCTTTTGATTATATAGATGAGGCAAGTGGTGATATTGCAGTATTGGGCTATAATCTTGAGACCGGTGCTAACGGCACAATAGTAGTGCAGTCCGAACCAGGTATTCCAAGTTTTTCAAGATTGGACAATGAAATAGTGTTCAACAGTGTCAATGATGAAATATCGAAAATAGCTATCAAATCGAATAAAATTGAAGCAAATGGCACTGACAATGTTTTATTCACAGGAGGTAGGCAAGCAGTTTGGTTTAGCAATGGCCTCAGAACAATCAATATTGCCACCCAAGAGCAGAACAAATCAATTGGATGGAAGTTACTCAATACCTTGGCTCCAGACAGATTGCAATTGCAAAATGTGGGCCCTAAAAATCAATCCCTCCATTTTTCAATTATTGATCTAAATGGTCGTACATTACAAACTCAACAGAATGAAATACCAATTAATGACTCAGTAATCATTCAATTGGATCAGCTCCGATCAGGATTGTATATTTTGACCGGTTATGACTCCGAAGGAAGTTTTTCATTCAAATTTGTTAAGCCCTAACATAGAATAAAAAATGGCCTCATAATTCAGCTTTATTCATTAACCTAATCAATCAACACTTATGGCTTTTGAATCAAAAAACATCCGCAACATTGTCCTACTGGGTCACCCTGGCAGTGGCAAAACAACATTGGCAGAAGATATGCTTTTCGAAGCCAATGCAATTCCCAAGAGAGGAAAGGTGGAAGAAGGAACAGCCGTTTCTGATTACACCTCAGTTGAGCAAGCAAAAGGTAATTCTATATTTAGTACGCTATTGCACGCAAATTGGAAAGATTCAAAAATCAACATCATAGATACACCGGGCTACGATGATTTTATAGGAGAAGTGTTATCATCACTGAAAGTGGCAGATACTGCTATCATGTTGTTGAATGCCAAAAGCGGTGTAGAAGTTGGAACCGAAATCATCTGGGAGACTATTGAGAAGTTTCATACACCAGCTATGTTCGTTGTAAATCATCTTGACAATGATAAAGCTGACTTCGAGCAAACCGTGCAACAAGCTCAAGAAAGATTCGGCAATAAACTTGCCATTGTACAATATCCCCTCAATCAAGGAGGAGGCTTTAATGCGATTGTCGATGCTTTGAGGATGGTAGTTTATGAATTCCCTACTGGTGGAGGAAAGCCAGTCAAAAAGATTATACCGGAAAGTGAAATGCCACGAGCCATGGAACTTCACAACAAACTGGTTGAGGCTGCCGCCGAAAACGAGGAAGGCTTAATGGATAAATTCTTTGAACAAGGCACACTCGATGAATCAGATTTGCAAAAAGGATTAACTATAGCGTTAGCAAACCAGCAGATATTTCCAATTTTTTGTGCCTCAGGAGCAAAAAATATGGGAAGTGGTCGCATCATGGGATTCATCAATGATATTTGCCCTTCGCCAGCTGATAGGCCGGAGGCAAAATTAGACGATGGAGGCACATTGGCTTGCAACAGTTCAGCAGAAACGGTGGTATTCATTTATAAAACCATTACTGAACCAAATGTAGGCAATGTCTCTTATTTTAAAGTCTATTCAGGAACATTGAAAGCAGGTGACGAACTTCAAAACAATGCCAATAGAACAGGCGAACGTTTCACGCAAATCTTTACCTCCAATGGAAAAATCAGAGACGCAGTCGAAGCTTTAAAAGCTGGTGATTTGGGTGTAACATTAAAACTGAAAAATAGCCATTCCAATAACACCCTTGTATCCAAAGGTTCAACCAAAACCATTGACCCTATTCATTTTCCTGAGCCTAGGATCCGAGCAGGAGTGCGCCCTCCGAGCAAACAAGAGATGGAAAAATTAATGAAAGCGCTTCATTTGATCCAAGAGGAAGATCCAACCTTAATTGTGGAATTGGATCCTCATCTCAAACAAACCATTATCCAAGGTCAAGGTCAACTTCATTTGGATATCGTAAAATATAGAATCGAGAAGGTCAACGGCATCGTCATGGAGTTTGAAAAGCCAAAGATCCCTTATCGTGAAACAATTACCAAAGAAGCCAACGATATCTACCGTCATAAAAAACAATCCGGTGGTTCAGGACAATTTGCAGAAGTACACATGCGAATTGAACCATATCATGAAGGGATGCCAGACCCACATGGGTTGAGTGTTAAAAAGCTTGAAGTTGACGAGCTGCCTTGGGGTGGAAAGTTGGTTTTTGCTTGGTGTATTATCGGAGGTTCAATTGACTCCAAGTTCTCCAATGCCATTAAAAAAGGTGTGTTGCTTAAAATGGAAAATGGACCGCTTACTGGTTCAGCTTGCACGGATATCAGAGTATGCATTTATGATGGAAAGATGCACCCAGTAGACTCAAACGATATGGCTTTTCAATTGGCCGGTATGAACGTATTCAAAGCCTGCTTCAAGAATGCAAATCCTCAGATTCTTGAACCGATATATAACGTGGAAATATTGTGCTCAGAAGAAGTATTGGGCGATATAATGGGCGACCTACAAACCCGCCGCGCACACATAATGGGAATTGATAGCGAAGGTCATTATCAAAAAATAATGGCAAAGGTCCCACTTGCTGAATTGTACCAATACAACTCAAGCTTGAGATCTATTTCACAAGGGAGAGCCAAGTTTCATCGTTCATTTGCCGAATACACTGCTACTACTCCCGAGATACAATCCAAACTTATTGCAGACCATGTTTCCCATGCGGATGAAGACGAATAAACGTTTTTTCTTAAAAAACGTTAAACTTCTCTTAATCAGATTAAGTCTTATTGACTATTTGATCAAATGTCGTTTATATTTGTACAATAATTTTTAACAAAAAAAAATCATTCCAATGAAAAAGTTCATGTTTTTAACACTCGTTGCTTGTTGCGTTTCTCTTTTCGCAACTGCACAAAGCGCATCTTGTTGCAAAGGTTCAACTAAATCTTGTTCAAAATCCACCGCATCTGCTCAAGCTCCTGCAAGCAGCGAAGCTATTGCTAAAGCAGTAAATATGGATTCAAGTGTTGAAGCAAGAACTGAAGGCGACAATACTTACTATGTTCGTAAAGATGTTTGCGCTCAAAGCGGAAAAGTATCTTACAACAAAGTAGAATATTGCTCAAAAGAAGGAAAATTCATAAACATGGGCCCTTCTGAAGCTAATGGCTCTAAAGCATCTTGCTCAAGCAAGGCTGCTGGTTGTTCTAAGGAGAAAGCTGCATGCTGCTCAAAGAAAGGTTCAACAGTTGAAGCTACTTCAGCTCCAAGCAAAATGGTGAGAAACAGTTCTAACTAATTCTTTGGAATCAAGAAATAAATCAGGCGACTTGCATTCAAGTCGCCTTTTTTTATGCTCAATAATAAGCTATAGAATTCTCGGCAGAATAAATAATAGGAAAAATAAATTATCTGCTATCGACCAAGCTAAACAAAAATTTGAGAGGGATAAAATACAAAAGGAGCTACTTAAAAAGTAACTCCTTTCTGTGGGCTTTGAGGGATTCGAACCCCCGACCCTCTCGGTGTAAACGAGATGCTCTGAACCAACTGAGCTAAAAGCCCTAGATCGCATTTTTAAAAGCGACTGCAAAGATGCAGTCTTCTTTCTAAATATCAAATAGTTTTCAAAAAATAATTCTACATTTCGTTTTATGTTATATACCTAACATATGAGATCTCACGTTAACTTTAGGTGTCCTTTAACCTAGCACCATGAATAACAGCATCAAAAAAATCCTCATTTGGAGTTTGTCAAGCTTGTTAGGCCTATATTTATTGGCTGTTACCATAGCGTTGTTTCTCGAAGATGAAGTTGGTAGGAGACTTTTGATTGCTGCCAATGACAGATTGGAACAACCAATACGAACTTCTTCTTTTGAACTTTCTTTTCTCAAACATTTCCCATACGCTACTGCTACGCTCAACGATGTCACTATAAATGACATAAAAGGAAAGCCACTCCTCAAGGCAAAATCAGTTTCACTGGCGTGTGGAATATGGAGCGTGCTGGCCAAAGACCCAACCGTTGATGGACTTTATATCAATGATGCAACTTTCAATATTTCAATAGATCCCGATGGCAAAGCCAATTATGAAATTTGGAAAAAGTCAAAAAAATCAATAAAGGGAAACACTGTTTTTCATTTGAGCAAAGCCACCTTAAATAACACAACAATACATTTTAACAATTTCGCCTCCAAATTAAATACAAGCATTTACTTCAAAGAATCACTGATTCATGGAGACTTCTCAGAAGCAATCACAGAAATTGACCTGATGTACTCCGGCAAAATTAATTCTATCGTAAGTAATAAGAACGTTTACTTAGAAGAAATGCCATTGAATCTCGATTGCACTTTTCAATTTAACAGTATCTCTAAAACTTATAACATCACCAATGGCTTCGTTGATTTCAATGGAAACCGAATAAATATTGATGGCAAATTGACTGAGACGAAAGATGGCTATCAGATAAAGACAAAAGGGAAAGGCGAAGACTTAAGTCTACAAACCTTGATTCAATTATCCGGACCAGATACCAGAAAACAACTTGAAAATTTTAGCAGCACTGGCAAAGTAACTATGAATATTACGATTGACGGCAAATTATCCAAATTCGAAAATCCATCCATCAAAGCCGATTTCATGCTGCAAGATGGTTCCTTTGAATTTCAAAAAAACACACCGGGTATGGATCATGTTTCCATGCGAGGCTCTTTTTCAAATGGAGCCAGTCGTAAATTGAAGACCTCAAAAATATTGATCCCTGAATTCAAAGGATCTTTTGATGGCATTCCGTTTGCAGCCTCTTTTACCGTTAGCGAAATGGATGACCCATTGATTGACTTGAAATTGAATGGTAAAGTTCCTGCTAGCCGTGTAATTCCTCTTCTTAAAGCACAGGCTTTACAAGGAGCGTCCGGAAATATTGTTCTTCAGCAAATCGCAATTAAGGGAAAAGCATCACAATGGAAAAATGTAACTGCGAATTCCAATATCACTGCTACGGGCAAAATTTCATTCGAAAACTTCAGCGTCAATGCAAACGGAGAAGACCTAAAAATTCCATCGGGCTTTCTTGATTTGAGTCGTGAAACACTTAAATTGAAAAATATTCATTTTACCGCAATTGGCACCTCCGCTCAGATGGATGGTGAAATAAAAGGCTGGTTTGGAAATATTCTAGATCCTAATTCCAGAGCTGAAATAAAAACCAAACTTACTGGCGGCAAACTTGACCTTGAAAAATGGATTTATATATTTTCATCTCCAAGCAAAACCAAGGTCACAGGGATTACCAAATCCACAACTCCACAAGTTGCCAGAAATATCAACGGCACGATTAATGTCGAACTTGAAAATATCGTTTACAAAGCAATAAAAGTTGAAAATTTTGCTGGCTCTTTGAATTTTGCACCCTCTGAAATGATCGTGAGTGGTGATGCAATTGCAATGGGTGGAACTTGGAACATTGAAGGGCAAATTAATTATGGCTCAACAAATAACTTGGAAGCAATAGTACTAAGTAAAAAAGTTGATATTCAAGAGTTTTTTCGACAATGTGACAACTTTGGTCAAGAAACCATCACTTCGAATCATGTTAGAGGGAAGCTTATTACTGAAATGTTGCTCTCCGCAGAATGGAAACAAGGTCAAGCATTCGACATGGACAAACTGCACGTCTACTCTGCTGTAAATATTGATAACGGACAACTTGTAGGACTTTCTATTCTCGAACAGTTCTCAAAATACATCAAAGTGAAAGATTTAAGAAATCTTCAGTTCAAAAACCTTCAAATGCTTTTCGAGATTGATAAAAGTAACATGTATATGCCGATTGTTGACATCCGCAGCAACGCCCTGAATCTGTTAGTAAATGGTGAACACAGTTTCAACAATGAAATAGATTACAATTTAAAATTGAATGCTGGTGACGTTCTGATGAACAAATTGGGCATTGGTTCTGGATCAAATGTTGGCAACAATAAGCGCAGGTGGTTGGATATGTATTGGCATCTTTACGGTCCAATGAATGGTTTCGCTTACAAGCAAGATAAAAGCTTTGTAATGAAGGCCTTTACATCTGGGGAAGTAAGAAAACATAGGATATTAAATGCATTGGAAGCAGAATTTGACGATGTGATTGATCCCAGTGATGATTACAACAATGATGTTGTGGAAATACTGGGAACCGACAAGGATCAAATCCAATCCTTTCAAAAAGAGTCATCTTCTGTAAAGTCCAGCCTTAGTTCAACAGGATTCAAGTCAACCTGGAAAGAAGCTCGGGAAACTTTAAAGAACCCAGCCAAGCCATTACCCTCAACACAAAAGAAATTTGAAGATAAAGAGGAAGAAGAAGAATTTCTGGATTTTAAATAATGAGTTACTATTCAGCTATTTGTTTTAGCATTTCTTGTGCTTTCTCAGTGTAGTCACCTTGCTTAGCCGCTAGTTCTTGAAGCAATAATCGAGCATTGTCATTTTCATTCAACTGAATATTGCTTATGGCCAAATACCAGCTTGCAGGTTCGTAGTACTTAGCACTATTGAATCTCAGGCTTTCAAAGTTTGGTATAGCCTCCTTAAGTTGCTTGTCCAAAAGCAAGCTAATTCCCAAATAGAGCATGTAATTCTCATTGTCAGGTTCGTTTGCAAGTAAAACTTTGTAAGCTTCAGCTGCTTTCTTATAGTCGGCCAATTGATACAAATGTGATGCTTTTAAATCTTCACTTGAGTTTTGCTCCGACTGCTCTCCTCGAGTTACCAATTGTTCGGGTGGCAATGGAGCCACTTCCATGGTCAGCGAGGATTTATAATCATTGCTCTTGGTATAAAAATAAACTGCAAAACCAGCAACAATAGGAATAAGCAAAGCGGCGGCCCACCGCATAATAAAAGGAATACCAATAACTGAGCGTTTCTTTGCTAATTCCGATTTGACACCTGGATATTCGCTTGGCAATGCTATCAATAACTGAGGATTGGCATTCAAAGAATCAATTGCAGATTCACACAACGGACAATCCAACAGATGATTCTCAATTTCATGTTGTTCAGCATCGGTCATATTCCCTGCCACAAAGTCCAATAATTCTGAACGAGACAAACACTGTCTTTTTGCAAAAATCTTGTTATTTTCCATGATAGGCGTCTAAAAGTTTACGGAGATTTTTCTTTCCATTTTGCAGATGACTTTTTACCATGTTTTCCGGAAGGTCTAATTCCAATGAAATACTTTTGTAACTCTTCTTTTCATAAAAAAACTTCAGGATGCAATTTTGTTGAATATCACTTAACTGCAGAATAGCTTGCTCCAGCAAGTCAGCAGAAACATTTTGAACATCATGATCAGTCTGTTCAGGATCAGCAGCTAACTCAGTGACCTCATCCAGAGGCACTGATTTGATGTAATTGCTTGATTTCTTACTCCTGATGGTGGTAATGCAAAGATTGGTTGCAGCGGTATAGATCCAATTATTAAAACTGGATATTTCAGCTGAGCCCAGCGTAGAGGTCAATTTTTCGAATAGAAGCATGGTATGGTCATATGCATCTTCTTCATTGCCTAACAGCTTGTAGCATACGCCCATTACCAAGTGGGCATAACGATTGTAGAGCTCTCCAATAACCGACATATCACCGGACATTCGAAAGCGAGTTATGAGTTGCTCATCCGATATTGTTTGTTCAACAACTCTCATTAGGATGGCAATATTAAAGATGTATTACATAGACGCAAATTCTTCTAAATTCCACACGAAAATGCAGAATTTTTTTGACATTTTTACATTTTCAGTTAATGAGCTTGTAAATTAGCTGTCATTGCGTGATGTAAAATCTTGTGAACTGATAAATTGCTAGGAGATAATTGCAGCTTGGGAAGCATTCCAACTTGTTCAATTAAACGATTGTAATCCTCTTTAATGTGATTATTGGTAGCAATTGCTTGAGCAATTTCCTGTTGATCAGATACAGGCATATCCTGATAAATATATTTCAACAGTCTTTTGAAAGGTGTAAATTTTTCTTGCATAGTTGCATTTTAGTAGTTAAAAGTAAACACCCATTAAACTGATTTGGTATTCAGTTTATTGCACAGTTATAAATAATAATAAATGAGAGCTATTTATTCGTGAATAGACTCTAAAAATCGACCAACTGCATTAGCTATGTCGGGAATTGTATCTCCAACTGGCATTCTTGGCGTAAAATTCTCTACAACTGACATTGCTTCCCAAATATTCAGCTTGGCTTGGCTCACTGTATAAAACCATCCCTTGCGATACATTAAATCTGATAGGTATTCTTGTTCTGTTTGACCTGGAGTTGGAATCATAATAGCTCTCTTATTCAACACCATTAAATCCATGATGGTAGAATAACCCGCTCTGCACAAGACTACATCACTTGCCAATATGGCTTCGTTCAAATCTTCCGCCTGCATGTAAGAGTGAATTTCAATACTTCCTTGGTGTTTGATTGACTTCTCCTCAGTAATGCCTTGTACAATCAAACACTTAAAATCCAAAAGCTCTAATTGTGATAAAATGATATGTTCCAAATTGGTGCGTTGAGGTTCCGGCCCAGAAAGTAAAACAATGATATCATATTTCTTTGGAACAGAATAGTGCTTAAACCTTGATAGCGGACCAATGTATTCATAATCATTGGTATATTCCACATTAGATAAATGCCCACTCAAATTCAATTTGCCATGAAAATCTGGAATCCAACAATGCGTAAATCGGTCAATAATCCTTCGGTTGACCATTCTGGTGAACATCTCTAAAGGCTTGAGAGGAACTCTAATGTTGAGCTGGTGGGTAATGAAAATTGAAGGAACTGTGGGGTGATAGCAACCAAATCGATTGTCTGAAACAATACCTTTAATGTTTTGCTCATTCACCAATTTTATGAAAGCCTTATGTTCTTTGTAGATTGCCATCAATATTTTTGGCAATTGAACAGCAATATTCAAAGTCATTTGCTCCCTATCATAGGTTATATCGTACGGCTCTAGGCGATAAATATCCAATTGGGGAAATTCTTCAGCAAGCAAGTCATAAGACCGTCCGTCAGACGCAAGTACAACATCGGCACCTTGGTTGCTAAATTCTTCAATAATAGGAATGCATCTGGTGGCATGGCCCAATCCCCAATTCAATGGAGCGATTATGATTTTAGGACCTTTTGCTGACATAATTAGTTATGAAAATCTGATTTCATCACCTTGCTTGTCATAAAATTTATACGTTGTTACAGGCAAATCCTGCTCGGTAACAATTTTAATCCATCTGCTGTATTTTGAATACCAATTGCGTTGTTGTTTCCAAAAATCCTTTTTAAGGAAAGCCCCTAAGAAGGGATGAACATGCAATTGTATAGCTGTATCTGGTTTAGAGCGCATGATAAATTCCAAATCGCGCTCAATTTCATCTGTCACTAAAATTGAAGCATTGATTTTACCTGAACCATTGCAAGTAGGACATACCTCCGATGTATTGATTTCAAGTGCCGGTCGTACACGTTCACGAGTAATCTGCATTAAGGCAAATTTACTCAAAGGCAGTATGGTATGTTGAGCCCGATCTGCAGCCATGAAATCTTTCATCTTTTCCATTAAAATGCGCTTATGTTCTACATTGCGCATGTCAATAAAATCAATCACAATTAATCCCCCAATATCCCGTAATCTCAACTGTCTCGCTATCTCTTGAGCAGCCTCCAAATTGATCCTCAAGATAGATTCCTCCTGAGAACTTCCACTTACTCTATGTCCGCTATTCACATCAATGACGTACATAGCTTCAGTATTGTCAATCACAATATATGCTCCACTAGGCATGGAAGAGGTCCTGCCAAATGAACTTTTGATTTGATAAGTGACACTGTACTCATCAAAAATATTTTTCTTCCCGTTGTAGAAGTTAAGTATCTTAGTATGAGTAGGCAAAAAAGATTCAAGGTATGCTTTGATGCTGTGGTACAACTCTTTGTCATCCACTACAATCTTAGTGTAGGATTCATTGATCAAATCCCTGATAATCGATCCCGTTTTATCTATTTCACTCAATAACTTTACCGGTGCTTCTGCATCCAAGAGTTGATCATGTATTTGATCCCATTTGGCCATAAGATTTTTCATCTCTTCGTGGAGATCAGCTACTTTCTTACCCTCAGCCGCAGTACGTAGGATGACACTAAAATTCTTTGGTTTGATACTTTCAGTCAAGACTTGTAGTCTAGTTCTTTCCTTCGTATCTTCAATTTTCTTTGAAACAGTAATACCTTCACTGAAGGGAATCAAAACCATGTACCTTCCTGGCAATGTTATTTCTGTAGTAAGTCTAGGGCCTTTGGTTGAAATTGGTTCTTTAAACATTTGAACCAGAAGAGTTGCTCTCTTATCTAAAACGGTATCAATTTTGTCGTTCTTGATGATATCCGCTGGAATAGTAAAATTATCGAGCTTGGCAGTTGAAATTTTTCCGGACACGCAACCGTCAGTATAATCCAATACAGATTTGAGTTTTGCACCTAGGTCGCTGTAGTGCAAAAAAGCATCCTTTTCGTGGCCAATGTCCACAAATGCAGCGTTAACGGTGTGGTTCAGTTTCTTAATTCTACCCAAAAAGATATCACCAACTACAAAACTGGTGTCTTTCTTTTGGGAATGTAACTCAACCAGGTTACCTTCTTCTAATAATGCTATCTCAACCTCGCCTGAGGCTGAACGAATGATCAATTCCTTTTCCACAAACTAAAGTGTATAAAAGGTGAGGGAGAAAAGCATAAAGTTCCATTATGAAACAACGAATTAAAAATCCTTTTCATGCAATGACAAAAAAAATAGGTTTCAGGTCTAGACCCGAAATATTATCACTATTTCTTCTTCTTGTGTCTATTCTTTCTCAAACGCTTCTTTCGTTTGTGAGTAGCTATTTTATGTCTCTTTCTTTTCTTACCGCAAGGCATATTTGATGACTTAGATTGTAATAATTATTTTCTAGGGCACTTTTTACTAAAACGATCTGCTTCTGCAGTGTTACCTGCACCGGCGTAAGCTTCAGCCAAAAGGCAATTCAAACTTTTTTCTTGTGGTTCCAGTGCGATTGCCTGAGTAAAACGATCAATGGCTTTTTGCCATTGTCCAGTTTTGATGGATAATCTTCCTAGTTGCACAATTACTTCTGCGTTCTTGGGATATTTCTGATTCAGTTCCCTGAGCATCAATATACCCTTCATTGGATTTCCTTCCTCAGGCCTGTCCACAAAAACCATTGCTTCCTGTACCTTGTATCCAATGTTAGCAGTATCCAATTTTATTGCTTGTTCAAAGGCTTTCTGAGCTTGAGACTGATAAAAACCAGCGTTTAAGTCATTCGGACTTTGCAGAGCAATGCGGAAAGTAGTACCTGCAATCTGCCAGGATTCGGCCGTATTGAGCAATTCAGCAATTTTCTTGGCATAAATACCGGAGATTCCTGAGTTACCTTGTTCGTACCAAAAAGACGCCAATCCTTTAAGAGATTTAAATTTCTTTTCTGTTGTACCGGATTCTACAAAGGCTTTCTGCAACACAGCTTCTTTTTGCTGGATACTATCTTTCAGGCCTTCCCTTCCACTTTTTAGGATATTTTCAAGCTCCTCTTTTGGAGCAGATTTGGAGGCCATTGCTGGACCTTCATTTTCTATTTTTGGCTTAGTACCCAATCCAAAAAACATAAGTAACAATAATGTAACTGTTGCTCCAATTGCTATTAGTTGTTTCTTTGTCATTGATGCCAATTCAAATTTTAATCTTCACCTTCATCCTCTGGCAGAGAAGTAACATTATCCTTAACTTGATCTACGAATACCTTCGCAGCTTTAAATGAAGGAATGTAATGTTCTGGTATTTCGATAGATACATTTTTTTTGATGTGTCTTCCTACTTTCTTGGCTCTGCGCTTTATTATAAAACTACCAAATCCTCTGATGTATACATTTTCACCACCTGATAGGCTTGATTTAACCTCTTTAAAAAAAGTTTCAAGCGATACTAGGACGTCCACCTTGGGAACTCCTGTTTTTTCTGAAATCTGACTGACTAGATCCGCCTTTCTCATTGATTATACTTTATTGGCTTAGAATGAGTTATGAGAGGTTTAAACCCCGCTTTTTACCAAAGCGGATGCAAAGATGCAAATACTTTTTGTCAAATGAAAGATTGTTATAAAATTTTCTTGAAAATCTTAAATTTAGAGGCTCCACATTAATAGTTGTTATACCTTTATTTTCTAAATTACACGTATGTTATTCTCAATGACGGGTTACGGAAGCGCCCGAGGTACATTTCACGACAAAACGATCCTCGTAGAACTCCGTTCTGTCAATTCTAAATTTACCGAAGTCCGCTTAAAACTTCCAGTTGGATACAAATCCTACGAAACAGCAATTCGAAAATTAGTGGCTGAGGTCATTGACCGTGGTAAAATTGAACTGAACTTGTATGTCAAAAGCGAAGACAACACAACCGAGTCAGGTATCAACAAAGAACTTTTCAAAAGCTACTATACCACCTTGAACAGCCTGTGCAGGGAATTGGAAATATCCGATCAAAATATTCTACAATCCATCCTTTCTATTCCCGAAGTCTTATCATCTGAAGCTGCGGAAATTGGGGAGGAAGAATGGTTGGCGTCTGAAAAGGTATTAAAAGAAGCGTTTGAGGCCTTCAATGAGTTTCGAAAGGTGGAAGGAGGAGCCTTAAAAAAGGATCTTGAAGAAAGACTCGACTCTATTCAAACCATGTTGATAGCTATTGAACCGTTTGAGGTAGTAAGACTAGATTTTCAAAAAAACAGACTGCAAAAGTTATTAGAGGAACACGGGAACGGCAGTATTGTAGATCAGAATAGATTTGAACAGGAACTTATCTATTATCTTGAAAAAATTGACATCAATGAGGAGAAAGTGCGCTTGCGCCAGCATTGCATCTACTTCGCATCTGAACTCAATGCTTCACAAATGAACAAAGGCCGCAAATTGGGTTTTATAGCTCAAGAAATAGGCAGAGAAATCAATACCTTGGGTGCCAAAGCCTATTCCGCTGACATTCAAAAACTGGTTGTAATGATGAAAGATGATCTCGAAAAAATTAAAGAACAAATTGCCAATATCGTTTGATGAAACCTCTAATCATTGTAACAGCACCATCTGGTGCGGGTAAAACTACTATTGTAAAATTTCTACTGAATAATTTTGACAACATCGCTTTCAGCGTATCTGCCACAACTCGTAGCCCAAGAGATCATGAAACCAACGGCAAAGATTATTATTTCATGTCAAAAGAGGAATTTATGTCCCTGGTTGAGGCGTCAGAATTTGCAGAGTGGGAGGAAGTTTATGAAGGGCAGTACTATGGAACATTGATATCCGAAATGGAAAGAATATGGAATGCCAGCCAGTGCATCATATTCGATATTGATGTAAAAGGAGCGCAATCTTTGAGAAAGAAATTTCCTGATGCTTTGGCCGTTTTTATTAAACCTCCTACTGAGGAAGTTCTGATGGATCGACTAAAAAATCGAAAAACAGAAACACCTGAATCATTGGCAAAAAGAATTGCCAAGGCAAAATTTGAATTGAGCTTTGCAGACAGCTTTGATAATTTTATCGTCAATGATGAACTGGAAGTAGCTACAAATACTGCAAAGAAAATGGTTCAAGATTATCTGGCTAAATTTTAAGCCAAATCAGATACCACTGGTAATCAATAGATCCAGATCAGTAGATTTCAACTGAAAACGGTCTCCAATATGCGGATTTGTTAAGCTTCCCTTGTACATGTACACGCCATGACGCAAACCTGCACTTGTGTACAACATCTGCTCAATTCCACCCAAAGATTCTGCCTGCATAATAAGAGGAGTCAAAATATTGCTAAAAGCTTGAGAAGCTGTTTGAGCTACTCTTGAACTGATATTGGGAATAGCATAATGGATGATGTCATGCTCTATATAGGTCGGATTGTCATGCGTTGTGATCCGGGACGTCTCGATACAACCTCCTTGATCTATGCTTACATCTATAACTACAGAACCAGATTGCATCTTTTCAATCATAGCTTCAGTAACAATTATTGGGGATCTTCCAGTTTTGGAATGTACAGCACCGATGACTACATCAGCAGTTGAAATTTCTTGTGTGAGTACTACTGGATCAAATGAACAAGTAAAAAATTTCCTGCCAATATGATTTTGCAAACGCATCAACTTGTAGATATTGTTGTCAAAAATCCGAACTTCTGCTCCAAGACCTAATGCTGTTCTGGTGGCGTATTCTGCTACAACTCCACCGCCCAATATCACAACTTTAGCTGGTGGCACCCCAGAAATACCAGCCAAGAGCATACCTTTGCTTTTGCCCAAGAGCTCTGCTGCTGTCAACATAGCACTGATCCCAGCCAACTCACTCATACATCTCACAACCGGAAAAGAACCCGCAGCATCTTGTACGTATTCAATAGCAATGGCAAGCACTCTTCTCGCCTTCATTTTTGTAAAATAATCCCTTGTGATTGTAGGTAAATGCAGTGGTGAAAATAATATCTGACCAGGACGCATTAAGTCTATTTCGTCCAGTGTTGGTGGTGCTACTTTAATCAATATATCTGCATTGTAAACCTCCTCCTTGCCGTAAGCGATTGAAGCACCTGCTTCGGAATATTCATGATCGCTGAAATTTGCCCTCAATCCAGCATCGGTTTCAATGACAATCCTGTTCCCTTGTGCTGTTAATGCAGCAACACTTGAAGGAACCAAGGCTATCCTATTCTCTTGAAAAGTTGACTCTCTAGGAATGCCAATAAATAGCTTCCCACGTTTAGAATCAGTTGGAATCATTTGTTCCTGAGTTATCAAACCTGTCGAAGTAAGACTACTCGGAATTGGAATTTTTCTTTGATGATCGGCCATGTTGACAAAGTTAATAGATTTTCAGTTTACGAAGGCCATTTGAAAGGATAGATAATTCGGCGCTACAATAATTATCACATAAGATGGACTCAATCAACTGCGGCCATTCAATGATCGTTTTGACATTATCGTACAAAAAATCTTCCATTCCAATATCCAATGCTTCGTCTATTGATTTCAACCGAAACAAATCTATGTGTCTGACTATTTCCCCACCTTTCAAAAGGTATTCGTTAACCAATGAATAACTGGGACTTGTTGCATCGTCAATTGAACCAAGTGTATGCAATAAGCTTTTGACTAAGGTTGTTTTTCCTGCTCCCATCTCACCGTACATCAACAATTTTGGCTTTTTTGTCAATTGAACGAGCAAAATACCAGCCACAACATTCAATTCCTCCAAACTAAAATCCAAATCCGTCTCTTCCATTTCCAACAAAATTAGACATTGCATTCGTAAGCAAATAACTGCAAATCACAATTATTTGAAAATTTTTCATTCAGCAGTTCAAAAAAATATATCCATTTAATATAAATAACTGATTATTAGCGTCTTAAAATTTTGTTAAGCGTATTAAGTTTCTATTAATTCAGGAAATTTTTGTATATTCGCACCATGGAAATGAACGACAACGAAGAAGTATTGCCTGAATTGGTGCCAGAGGCAACAAATAATCAAGATTACGGAGCAAATAACATCCAAGCACTAGAAGGTCTCGAAGCAGTTCGAAAACGACCTGGCATGTACATCGGAAGCACAGATACGAAGGGATTACACCATTTGGTGTACGAGGTTGTGGACAACTCAATTGATGAACACTTAGCAGGACATTGCACCACAATTGATACAATAATACACAAAGACAACTCCATAAGTGTTACTGATGACGGCCGTGGTATTCCTACCGGAATGCACACCAAATTGCAAAAATCTGCGCTTGAAGTTGTTATGACTGTATTGCACGCAGGTGGTAAATTCGACAAAGACACTTATAAGGTTTCGGGAGGTCTACATGGTGTGGGTGTTTCATGCGTGAACGCCTTATCTGACTTCCTGAGAGCAGAAGTTTATCGCGAAGGAAAGATCTTCTTCCAAGAATACTCCAAAGGAAAACCTACCACTAAAGTCGAGACCATTGGTGACTCCAAAAAAACTGGAACGAAAATCACTTTTCGACCTGATGATACCATTTTTGAGACATTGGATTTCAAATTCGATGTACTCAGCATCCGCCTTCAAGAACTTTCATTCCTCAACAAAGGATTGAAATTATCCTTAATTGATGAGCGTGAAATTGAAGACGATGGTTCTTTCAAAAGAAAAGATTACTTATCTGAAGGTGGCTTGGTTGAATTTGTTGACTATCTTGATCAAGCAAGAAACAAACTTACAGAGAAGACCATTCATGTAAATGGAAAAGAAGAAAATGTTGAGGTTGAAGTTGCAATGCAATACAACACTTCCTTTTCTGAGAATATCTATAGCTTCGTCAACAATATCAATACCCGCGATGGAGGTACACACGTACAAGGTTTCCGTAGAGCAATAGCAAGGGTATTCAAACAATATGGTGACGATAGCGGAATGTTCAAAAAGCTAAAATTTGAAATAGCTGGAGAGGATTTCAGAGAAGGATTAACTGCCGTAATTTCAGTGAAAGTACCTGAACCTCAGTTTAAGGGTCAAACCAAAGGTGAATTAGGAAATAGTGAGGTACTCGGAATAGTATCCCGTTGCGTTTCCGACGTGATCAAGGCATATCTTGAAGAAAACCCAAGAGATGCGCGCAAAATAATAGATAAGGTTATTTTAGCTGCAACAGCTCGTCATGCTGCCCGAAAGGCGCGCGAAATGGTTCAGCGCAAAAACATATTGACTGGTAGCGGATTACCTGGAAAATTGGCAGATTGTTCTTCCAAAGATCCGGCAGAATCTGAAATTTTCCTCGTAGAGGGAGATTCTGCAGGTGGTACTGCCAAACAAGGACGAGATCGTAACTTTCAAGCTATTATGCCTCTGAGAGGTAAGATCCTGAACGTGGAAAAAGCCATGGAACACAGGATTTACGAGAACGAAGAAATCAAGAATATCTTCACAGCGCTCGGTGTAAGTATCGAGGAGAATGAAGATGGTGAAAGATTTCTCAACATTGCCAAGTTGCGTTACCATAAGGTGGTCATTATGTGTGATGCCGATATCGATGGCAGCCACATTACTACTTTGATATTGACTTTCTTTTTCAGATTTATGACCAAGCTGGTAGAAAATGGAAACATTTACATAGCTGCACCACCATTGTACCAAGTCCGCAAAGGAAAACAATTTCAATATTGCTGGAATGATGAAGAAAGAAAAGCAGTAACAGAATCATGGATCAAAACTGAAAAAGATGCAGACTCTATCAAGGTACAGCGATACAAGGGCCTAGGAGAGATGAATGCAGAACAATTATGGGAAACCACAATGGATCCTGAAACGAGAATTTTGCGTCAAGTTACTATCGAGGATGCAGTTAGATGTGACCGTACTTTCTCTACTTTAATGGGTGATGAAGTCCCACCACGTCGTCAGTTTATCGAGGAAAATGCGAAATACGCCAAAATCGACGCGTAAGTCATTTTAGATTTCTTCCTTTCCACTGATAGTTCCTGCTCCACAAAGTTTGGAATAATGAAACCACAATGCTTATTGGGTAGATAAAGTGCGCACAAAAAGCATGGAATAAGGGTATTTCAACCTTGAAGCGGGCTGATGCATTGCGAATCATCCAGTCATCAAACACAAATTTGACGATAACAGCGGAGATAACGCTGAGCATCCAAACCAAATTACCCTTCAAAATTCCAATTGTAAGAATTGGATAAATCATGAAATTTACAAACAACATCACTCCAGCTACGAGTTGCAAACCCAAAGATGATGAACCGGCTGTTTTGCTACCCCATCTGACTTTTTGATTGAAATAAGCTGACCATGAGGCAACTCCCTGCGTGGTCACCAAAACTTCATAACTCCACAAAGATTGAACCCTAAAGTTATTTTTTTGGAGCTTTTCCATCAAAAAAACGTCGTCTCCTGATGCATATTTATCCGTACCAGCAAAACCTCCAACTTCATAAAATACCTTTCGACGTACTGCCATGTTTCCTCCATTGGCAAGGGTAAACCATTTCATGTCATATCCTCCTGATGTTACAACCGTCCATGCCAATAACTCCAATTGTTGAAAATATTCAAGGAATCCCGTTGGAGTATTTAGAATAACAGGAGCAGTTATTGCGGCAAGATCATTGCCCTGAAATGCTTTGCGGATTTCATCCAACCAAGCTGAATGTACAGGTGCACAATCACCATCTATAAAAACCAGAATATCCCCTGTAGCCATTGCAATTCCTTGAGTGAGCGCTGATTTTTTGGGCGCGTGAACCCAATATCCTTCTGCTAGTTCATCTACATGTAACACCTTAAGGCTAGGAAAAATATTTTTGGCAATCAGAACGGTATCATCCACGCTGCCATCGTCAATGAGAATAACTTCAACATCCTTAAACTTTGATGATTGCTCCAAAATAAATTGCATCAATTTAGCAATGTTTTCTGCCTCATTGCGAACTGGAATCAATAGGCTAATTGACAATACAATTTCAGAAGAGCTTTTAGCTCTTGTACCTGAATGTCTTTTCCAATTGAGGACAAACACCAAAATAATTGCACAGTATATTGTACAAAAAAATAAAAAACAGGAAAATATGAGCATTAACACGGCTCAAAGAAAAGCAATAAGTAGCAAAACCTAGCTTTCGAACAACTTAGAATAGTCGTATCTGCCGTTATGGTCTTTGCGAGACTCGTTGATGATAGGTTCTTCATCAATTTCTTCGTATTGCGTAAAGTTTTGATTTTCAGCTTTGGCCTTTGCTTGCATTTTGTTCATCTTGCGATTCAAAATCGCCTTAGCCATCAGAAAAATTGATACAACAGGAAGGAAGAAAACACTGAGTCCGATGAATAAGACACCCGCTATCAAGTTCTTTCTGAGAAAAGCAGCCATCAGTCGGAAATACTTCAGAATTACTTGATAATCAAACAATAGCGTTACTAGAATTATTACTGGCGAAATCTTCCATAGTATTTCAAAAATAAATTTGAATGCAAAAAAAAGACCAGTAAAAACAGCGATCAAGATTAACACACTGAATAATGAATTCATAGGGTTAACATCTCGGACACTGGAACGCGTATTCATTGTAAATATAATTTGTTAGTATAACGAAAGATAACGCACAAATGTTGATCATTTTTATGAAAAGCAGTGTTAATACTTTGTTATTGTATGAACAAAATTTTCTGTAAAAATTACAAGTGTGATTTCTTGCAGTCCTATTTGAAGTTATTCCTAAGCTAAAATCGACAAGTATTCAATTCACTTACCGCCAATAATCTCATCGATAATATAATTGGGACGGTCTCGGCTTGCAGAAAGACTACGCCACACGTACTCGCCAATAATTCCTAAGGCGATCATCTGAAATGAACTGACAAAAAGGAAAACAATCATCATTGTGGTCCATCCTTCTACCTGAATAGCTCCGAACAATTTGGCAGCAAGAATGAATAATGCGTAAATTATTGCCAACAATCCAAGGGTAATGCCTCCTACTGAAATGATCCGAATTGGGAAAAAAGAAAATGAAACAAAGCTGTCAATGAACAATTTGATTTTGCGTGAAATGGTCCAGCGGCTTTTGCCTATTTCACGCTCTTGGCGCACATAAGGTATCGTGATATAAGGATGACCCTGCCACAGTAGGAGATACATACAATTGGAGTTGGCTTCATTCATTTTGACTACTTCCTCACGCAACTGTCTGTCAAATAGCACAAAATCAAAACCACCTTTTGGTAGACTGGGGAGTGCAAACTTGCGCATCAAGTTGTTGAAGGCCTTCGAAAAAACCTTGTCCAAAAATGGATCATTGCGTTGTGCCCTTTGGCCAATGACAAGCTTTACCCCTTTGCTCCAAAATTCATACATTTGAGGAATCAGCTCAGGCGGATCTTGTAAGTCCGCAGCAACTATTGCCGTGCAATCGCCCGTGGCGTGAGCCATTCCAGCCAATAAAGCATTGTACGAACCTACATTAGTTGCTAATTTTATCACTTTAACCCGTTCAGGTATTTCGCTTTGAAATTTCTTCAGTTCCTCAAAAGTCCCATCCTTAGATCCGTCATCTATCAATACATATTCAATTTCAACATCATCAGGGAAGTTGGCCTCATTTGCCAAAAGTCTTTGCTTGGTCACCGGGATATTGGGACCATTGTAATAGCAAGACATGATGATAGTGATACGCGGCATTTATCTTTTTTTCTTGATTGGATTTGATACGTTTTTGGCGACAACTGGACTCAACTGCAATTTATAAATCATGAAAACAACTGCTGTAAGTAGAATGCAATAAAGCAGATTCATAAAATAATTGGGGTTGCTCATCCAAGGTCCAAAAACTTGAAAATACCGTTGTGCTGGATAAGCAAGAAGATTTTTACCAATATCTCCACCGTCATTGATGGTGTACCAGAACCGCGACCAAACTATGGCAAGAACTGCTAAGCCTATGATCCATTCGAGTTTAGGAGTTTTTAAATCAGCCAGCGATTGCATCAACAATATTACAAACAAGGGATAAAAATTGATCAATTGTCGACTTTCACTTCCTAAGGACATGAAAATGATTCCACCTGTAAATATCAACATTCCGAACCCGTAATTTCTCAATACTTTCACAAATTTGTGTCCGTTGAAAGCAATCAGAATCAATGGAAAACCGAAATAAATAATATGACTGACATAAAATACGCCAGGATTTACAACACTTTGTTTGATCACGTTGATGATGTACCGGCCTCCACTCATTTGCTCAGGTTGCGGAGATGCGTAGTGGCCAACAATAAATTTTACTGCAACAAAAATTAAAACGACCGGGATTATCCAAAGCCATTTTATGCTTTTGATGAGATCATTTATGGCGCTAAAATTCGGAATAAAGCCAGTTGCACCATAGCAATAGGCCGCTCCAATTATAACAGAAATAAACAAAGCCGATTTGGTGATTGGGTTTACATCCGCATAGGTATCATAAAATTGATCAGCATAAGCTTGACTGACAATTAGAAAAACAAGCAAATAAATTGCAGGTAATAGCATTCGTTCAAGTCTAAATCCAGTGGATTTGAGATCCTGAATGTTCTCTTTTTTCATGAAAATCAAAAAACCAAACAATATGAAAGTTGGCCAAACGAATGAACCAATCAGCGCAATTGCCAACATATTTGGGTAATGAGCTTTGAGATAGTGATAAACCATGGCCACTCCAAGCGCAAAAGCTCCAGTATCCGTAATGATTGGATTGTAGCCGGTCATCTTCAGAATAGGGAAACACCAGAACAAACCTGCAAAGCCCAATATCTCAATCCAATCAGGCAATTTCATGTGTTGAAGTAGCAGCAGAAAATAAAACAAAGCCAAGAGTAACCAAAAAAGATTGAACAATTTGAAGGCTTTCACCGTGGTTGGAATGTCCAAGGTTGTACCTGTAATCCCTGCCACCTTGCTGATTACGACCGACATCAAAACCCTTTGAAAACGGTATTCATTGATTGCCTTTTCATTCAGTGATCTCTCTAAATTTGCAGCATAACTGGCATACAACCGTCCGTCCCAGCCCATTCCGTCATTAACAGGTATGATTTCACCGTTGTGGTTGTAAGCAATTAAGGCAAGCGTTATCAGGATTAAGATGCTCCTGATGATGATCTTAGGCTTGGTCATATTTGAATGCTTTGATGGTATCGCATACGTATTTGATCTCTTCCTCAGTCATACCTATAAACAAAGGCAAACTGATTCCAGTATTGGCCCATTCTTCGGCAATTGGATAGTTGGAAGCACGCAGACCGTAGCCGAAATAGGCTTTTTGCTTGTGAGGAGGTACTGGATAATGAATAATGGTACCGATACCTTTTTCATTCAAGTAATTTTGAAACTCATCGCGTTTAGTGGTTCTCACTGCATATAGGTGAAATACATGTGTGCAGCCTGCAGCAGTATGTGGAAGCTTAAGCCACTTTAAATCAGCTAATTCACGGTCATACACAGCTGCCAAGCTACGTCTTTCATCCGACCATTTTGGCAATTCTCGCAACTTGATTCGCAACATGGCTGCTTGAATTTCATCCAAACGGGTATTCATGCCACGCACTGTGTTGTAATATTTTTTTGTACTGCCATAATTCCTGCGCATCATTGCTTGAGCCGCAAGCTTTGAATCATCAGTGGTAATAGCACCAGCATCACCCAATGCACCTAAATTCTTGCCAGGATAAAAGCTTGTTCCGCTGATATGTCCAAAAGATCCAGTTAGTTTTCCATCGCAAGTTGCACCTTGGGATTGCGCATTATCCTCAATGACGAACAATCCATATTCTTCGGCAATTTGCATAATACTTGACATCTCACATGATTGGCCATACAGATGCACGGGCATGATTGCTTTGGTTTTGGAAGTTATGGCTTTGAAAACTTTTGAAGGATCGAGATTGGCTGTGAGTTCGTTTGGTTCCACGGGAACTATTCTGGCACCAGTAGCGCTGATAGCCAACCATGATGCAATGTAGGTATTGCTCGGAACAATCACTTCATCACCTTTGGTAATGCCAAGACTTTTAAGTGCGATAACAAGAGCATCTAGCCCATTGCTTACTCCTATCGAGAACTTGGTATTATTGAACACGGCATATTCTTGTTCGAACGCTTCGACTTGTGGGCCTAAAACATAATACCCACTATCTATCACATCAATTGCGGCCTTGTGTAGAGCATCCAATATAGGAACATGGGCTCTTTTTAGGTCTAAAAATGGTACTTTCATAAAAGATTGAGTTGAAATATTTTGCAAATTAAGGGTCTTGCACCGAATCCTTCCTTTTGAAACAATAATCCTTTGTTGAATTCTTCATGAACACCTGCTGAAGTTCCCATGTCAAACCAGTTTTTTCCTACGAATTCGTGTTTAATCAGATGCACCAACAATGCATCTAGAGCGCCTAATTTTCGGCCATCATCAGATGTTGCAAGGTATTGTGAACGGACGGTTTGACCAAAATCATAAATCACTGCTCCGGCAGCAATTTTATTTTCGATGTTGATTGTTCTGAGACTAATATTATTGGGGAAAGCAGCTTTCAGTTTGGTTATTTCATCAATTGAATGAACTGGTGTAGCATGATGTTTCACCTCGAGATGAGCAGTTAACAAGTTCCAATATTGTTCCCAATCTTCATCTTGATGAATGGTATAATTTTCAGGCTGAATTTTGGCTTGAAATCCCCTTCGAGACCTGTGAAGAAGGAGATCCTGGTTCAGGTTTAGGACCGAACTCAAATTGGCTTGTGAGACGCTTGCGCCATATTTTAAAAGAATAAATTCGTCCTCATCTGAGCAAGACGAGCAATAGATCAAAGGAATTTTTTTGTAGACGACTTGTTGGATACCATTGGACTTCCAATACTGCATCAGACATTGCCAAATTGCTTCATAATCTTCAAGGATACAGTTTTGCTGAATGGCAATTCCTCCAAAGGTCAATCCTTGATGCGTATAAATTGTTGATCCATTTTTATGTGCCGGCACAATAGCAACAACTGCATTTTTTTCATCAAGAACCAACAAAGACGCATCTTCAAATCGCTCTTTGTGGTAGGTAAAATAGTCAGTATAAAATAAAAAAGAAGCATTCTTGCACGTAGCTACAAACCCATCCCAAATGGAGATATACTTTGATTCAAATGGAACTGCGGAGCATTTCATGCAATCAATTCTTTGCGCATAAAACGCAACTCATCTTCAATATTAAAGGTGGTATAGCCCATTTTACGGTATAGGTTAATGGCTCTTGTGTTACCATTCCAGACGCGAAGATACACACTGGAGAGTCCAAGCTGTATGGCTTCTTGTTCAATGTGTTTTATCATTGACATTCCCACACCTTTGCCCCAGTATTCTTTTTCGCCGATATAACCGAAATATTCCGCATCCTTGTCAGTGATGTTTTTTATGCCACAAACCCCTATTGCTTTTCCACCCCACCAAATCCCAAATGCTTGATAATTTTTGTTGTCAGGCAAGGTACTGTACCATTGAGCTTGTTCCTCTCTGGTAAAATCCGGAGTGCGGGTCAATTCCTTGATTTCCTCATCGCGCAACCAATGCCATGACAATTGCAAAAACTGTTCGTTATAATCGCTAAAATGGATAGGGCCTTGCGGTAATGTTGCCATCAAAGTGATTTATTGGTTAAAGCTTCGAAGGCTGAATAATCCCGAATATAATCAGCTTCATCATAATGAGTGGAGGTCAGGACCATTTGTATTGCATTGTGCGAATAGGTCATAACATGCCATGTCATAGGTGGAATGTACAATCCTTTATGAGGCTCAGATAACTTAAAGTTCCATTTTTGAGCATTTCGATCTTCCAATTCAACATCGATAACACCTGCTACTGCTATAAGCACCATCTCAGTCATGAAATGTGCATGGCGTCCACGGGTGATAGCTTGTGGCGTGAAATAAGTCCAAAAACAACGCTTCACATCAAATGAAACAACGTGATTGAATTCGCAAATGGACAGGTAACCCTCTGAAGGTTTGCCAATGGTGCCGAAGTCGATAATATGTGGATCTTGAATTTCCATAATTTCATGTCATCAAACGGTTTAATAGGCAATGGTGTTACATTTGGATTAATTTTCTGTAAAGACAGTTCGCAACTTGCTCTTGATAAATTTTTAAAAATCACTATTAGGGAAAAGCTAGAATCCAAACCATAAGTGGGAACAGAATAGAGTTGCAAAGAGTTGGAGGTGATACTTGGGCAGAGCAAGTTCTCAAACTAGACTAAAGGGTTTGAGCATACCAAAAAACAATGTTTTATGACACCAATGGAGTTTGGCTTTAATCAAAAAATCCGGATTTTTAACAGACTATATCCTTTTAAACCCAAAATCCGCATTAGCGGGTTTTGGGTTTAATCTTCTTTATGTGGCTATTGTCCCAATTGTGTCGCAAAATACTTGGACCGATCAATCCAATTGCAGCTAATTAAACAATGAATATCTTTTTGTTTGACAAAAGAAAACCGTAGCGAATAACAATCTGCCCATTTTAGTTTTATGGTTTTCCAAAAGGCTTCAACAAGCTTATCCAATATACCAGTTCAGTTTATAGTTCGTATGTGGCAAAACAAATTCATTATACCTATTTATCCAGCCATAATTTCAACTTTTGTTAGTTCCCCAACGTATATTTATGTTTATTAAAAAACTTAGCATCTGAAAACCGTAATAAAATATTATCTGTTATTGGCTTTTCTATTGCCTATTAGGGCTTGGTGTCAGAGCTTAAACATTATTCCTTCAGGTAATTTTTATGCGGATTCAAGTCTGGTTGTTGAGCTGAATTGTGACAACTCCCAAATATTTTACACCACCAACGGTTCTACACCTGGCAAATCCTCAAAGCCTTATAAAAAGGCATTTGTAATCAAAAAAACAACTGTTGTTCGAGCTGTAGCTTACCAAAATAACAAGCGGATAGCCATCATTTCACGCACCTACTTCATCAATGAACCCAAAAGCTCGCTGCCTATAGTTTCTGTAGCAGTTTCTCCTTATTTGCTTTTCAATCCCAAAACAGGTTTATTTAGAGAAGGGCCACGTGCTGATAAGAGCCAATGGAAAAGACCGGGAGCAAATTACTGGAGCAAAAAGGAAATACTTTGTCAAGTAGAACTATTCGATACCAGTCAAAATCAAGTTCTCAATCAATTTGCAGGCTTTAGAGTTTTTGGTGGAATGAGCCGAACCTTTCCGCAGAAATCTTTCGCACTTTCAGCTAGGGAGCGATACGGGGACAAGCATTTCAAATATTCAGTTTTCGGCAAAAACGAGCCAAAAAAATTCAAACATTTGGTACTGAGAAATGGTGGAAGTGATTGGGGGAAATCCTTTTTTAGAGACGAACTGATGACCAGCCTTGTTCAAGATTGGGATATAGATATTCAAGCCAACCAACCCGCTCATGTTTATCTAAATGGCAAATATTGGGGTCTTTATAATATTCGTGAAAAAATCAACAGAGATTATTTGGCATCTCATCATGGAGTCCGAAAGGATAAAATTGATTTGATTCAACACCAAAAAGAGCTGCGACATGGATCCTTGTTTTATTATTCGTCAATGATGCGGTTTATATCCAAGAACAATTTATCATCCGATGCAAAAATGCGTCAATTGGAGCAGATGATGGATATTGATAATTTTATGAATTATCAAATTGCTGAGATTTATTGTGACAATCAAGATGCAGGAGGCAATATTAAGTACTGGAGGCCACATGAAGCAGGTGGAAAATGGCGATGGATATTGTATGATACCGATTTTGGTTTTGGATTGCACAATCCTGATGCATATCGGATCAATACCTTGGCATTGCACACCGATCCTAAGGGTCCCAGTTGGCCAAATCCACCTTGGAGCACATTGATTTTAAGAAAATTACTTGACAATGAATCATTTAAAAGACTGTTTATAACTCGTTTTTGTGATCACCTCAATGACAGTTTTTCGGCTGAAGTTGTTTTGGATGCCATTTCAGAAAGAGCAAAATTATTGGAGCCTGAAATGTCGAAGCAACAATCAAGGTGGAAGCTCGAACCTAAAATTTGGTTTGAGCAGTTGGACGTACTGAAGGACTTTGCGAAGTACAGACCCTTATTTATGAGGCAATTTCTAGCAGAACAATTTCAATTATCTGAACCTGTTATGTTGCAGTTGAGCCAGAATTTAGGAGGAAATTTGATGGTCAATCAAACGATCAAAGTAACTAAAGAAAGCTGGGAGGGGTATTATTTTCAAGGCTTGGCTATCAGCATCAAAGCGTTACCCAAAATGGGTTTTGTTTTCGACCACTGGGAAGTTAATGGTGAGTTAGTGACGGATGAGCAGCTGGCCTTTGTCATGAAAAAAAAGATTGAACGGATTATTGCCATCTTCCGAAAGGTTTACAATGAAGCCCATGGCAAGATCAAAATCACAGAAGTGTCCAATAGCGATAGCCACTCAGGAGATTGGATTGAAATAGCCAATTTTAGCAATCAATCTATCTTACTCAGTTCCTACACCATAGCTGATACCAAGCATCAATATCCTATGCCAACAGTTACGCTGGATCCAGGCGAATATCTGGTAATCTGTCAAGACATCGCAAAGTTTAAAAACTACCATCCTGATGTTTATAATGTGATTGGGTCGTTCCGATTCGGGTTGAGCAAGGCCAAAGACGAAGTTCATTTGTACGCAGGCGACAGGTCATTGATTGATGAAATGCAATATGCGTATACACCAGGAGACACCCTGACAACCTTGGTTGGACTTTGGAGTTCTGATAGCAGCTTTAGTTTTATTCGAAAAGAAGGGAAAGGAAGCCCAGGAAGTGGCGAAGTATTAACAGCAAAGACGCTTGACTTTTGGACTGAAAAGCAATACTACTTTATAGCCGGAATGATCAGTTTGCTGCTGATATATGGAGTTTGGAAAGTTTACCTGGTTGGAGGCACAAAGCGAATGTGATATTTTTAGCCTTGCAATAAAAAACTGAAATAAAGTCAAAAAGAAATATTTAGTAAGTTCTTCGAACGAGAATATCAAAACTTACAATTATTGCCATTTCACAACATATAGCAATAATGAAGATACTGCGTGCAGCAATTGTCATTGAAAAGAGATTATATTTTTAGCATTACTTACAATTCAAAATATAACTATACGGTCGAAACGGAAGAATCGTTGTATGCTTGGTTGGTAGGATGAGAGTAAATAGCGGAACAGTGCTGCCGAATGTAGAAATTGTGGCTTCAGACGTTTATTGTCCTGGTCAGCAAATTGATATCACGTTTACCAATGACCATATTTACAATGCTTATGAAGTTTATATCCAAAGATTAAAAGGAAATGGTTCAATTGACAAGGAATTTCTGATTTTAGGCGATAAAGGCACTGAAATACATGACATATTTGATTTGCTTCAAGGATACAAGCAACGTGATCCAACTTATTTATTCAATTGTAATGATAAATTTAAAATCGTTGTTAAATTATTTGCTACATGTTCTGATGGTGCAATTATAGAAAAACTAATTAATTTTTCATGTAGTGATGCGGATATAGCATACCCTAATTTTATCATCTGTGGTGAATCACAAAATGTATTAATTACTGGAGTTAACTCATGCGATAATTGTACAATTGAATGGAGTGCAATAGAAGGGCCACTAGGAATTGGCATTCCTTCAGGCAACTTTCTTGATAACAAAACAATAAAATTTCCAACCATAATGGGGCAAAACTTTGTTGGTGCTTATAACTTTAAATACATGATTCAAGCAATAAATGCAGACGGATGCGTTTTTAAAGATGTAATGGAGATTTTGGACTACGGAAAATTGGATATTGAAATAGGCAGTAATATAACTCATTTATGTTCTTTTGACAGTATTTCAAAATTGAATTATGCGTATCCAATTGATTTTATGAAATTTGTAGATGTAATATACTATATTGTAGCAAATTATGGTAATTATCCTCCATCAGGACCTGTACTTGAAGAGAATCTACCAATTTATTTTATTCCTGGTCAACCAAAAACAACTAAAGATCTCCTTTTTAAGCCAACACTTAATAGACTGTTACGTGGATTTGATCATGAAATAAGAATAGAATTGATTCCAAAGCAAGGAGTAAAATTAGTTAATGTTGGATGTGGTAAAACTAAGGAATTAAGCAGATTGAAGGATTCTCCCTATTTTGGAAAGATACAAATGTATGTTCCAAATGCATTCTACCCTGGATGGACCGCAATAGATGACAAAACTATTCACCCATATTTTTATGAGAATATTTTTCAAGTATGGTTTAAAGTATTCGATAGGTGGGGTGAAAAAATTCATAATGCATCAATAAAGGCTACAAATAATAATGCTCTAACGGTCGACGACTTAGAAACAATTTCTTTTGCTGGCAATTTTAATGGGCAAGAAATTGACGAGCAGGTGTTAGTTTTTGTTGTAGATTATCAAAATTGTCAGGTTTCGCCAGCTGATTGTTTTTCAGATGATGAGGCGGGTATAAATGCCTCTGGGATTATAGCACCTATGTTAAATAATTTGTCTCAAGTTACCCTTCCTTTTGAGAAAATGGCTTCGGGTGCAGGATTGTGGACTTGTACTGGTTCAAGTGAAATAAATAAAAAGAATTGTATTTTTTCAAGTCCTCCACCTGTCGCGCCAAGTAGTTTGATTTATTATAATTATTATAATTATTGTACTATCCCCACTCATAAATGCCAGTAGGACAATCAACATTCAGATGAAATCCATAAACTTTAAAGTACAAGCAAAACTAATATTTTTGAGCTTGATGCTCTGTAATATATGCATACACACAAATGCATAAGAGACCACAGTTAGAAAGAACAGTGTTTACGTACACTATTCTCCCAATTTGCGTATCGGTGACTTCAGTGACGAAGTTAATTCATGGGGCAATTAAATTTTAGAAAGCAGACGGACCGCAACAATTTGGTTGCCATTGCCATGTCAGCAATATGGCTTTGTTTATTCGAGAGTTTTATCTAACAAATTTGCAGTTGGAGTGCGATTTCAACGAGGCACTTATGGTGCTGATCAAATTATGGATACAATCCTAAGAGGGGAATCACAACTGATACTTCAGAATATTATGGAGGGCAGAGCTTTAATATTAGGGCTACTACTACGTCTGTAATAACCGAACTTGATTTCAGGTTGAGGCATATAGCAAACTATACCATTGGAATTAGTATTGGGGTAGGACTTAGTGTGTTTGAAAGAAATTCTGTACAAATTAATTTTGTCGATATAAATAGCGGTTATCAAGGTTTTGGTTCCATAAGCGGTGAAATTCCAAGATACAAGCCGAATTACTTTAGAAATTTGGAGGATCGCATCAGGTCTAATGTGTTTCGCCCTTTCCTAATATCCCGAATGATAAATTCTTTTGCGTTATTTAATCAATTTAGCCTTGAAATAAATCCAGAATTGCTAATATACTTAGAAGGAGGAAGCAAAGGTATTCTTCTAGAAGCTCAAAGTAATATTGTGTTTACCGGTGGTTTACAATTTAAATTAAGGTATGATTTATGAAAAATAGTCTATTATTTTTTGTTTTTCTCGATAGTTATTTGTAAAAGTTTTGGGCAATTTAATGGTTTTGGTATCAAATTGATAAATGGATTTTCATACCTTGAACAAAAGGATAAGTATGGTATTAAAATTAATAATTATTCAGACCCTGCTTTTAATTATGGTTTTGGAATAAACTATTCCAAAAAACTAAGCAATAAAACTGGATTAAGAATTGATTTAATGATGGTTAAAAGAGGGTGGGCAATAAACATTTCGAATTATTTTACAGTTGATAAAGTCTATGCTTTCAGAACAATTTATGGCCTATCCTTGGCGCCAGTATTTGCTTATGATTTGACAGAATTTACAAGAAAACGCAAGATAAAATATCAATTTGGCATCGAAGGAGGAGGCTTTATTTCCTACTCTCCCTTTCAATACTTCAAGTATGCGCATTACGATAGAGTCGCAATCAAAGAAGGGACAAACAAATTTGATTATGGTTTGGTATTTGGTTTTTATTTTAAGAGGACAAAAAAGAAATCAAATCCATTAAGTTTGAATTTGAGATATTATAAAGGATTGTTGCAAGTGGCTTTTACACCAAACCCACAATATAATATGCACATATTTGAAGCAGGAGTAACTTATGGGTTTGAAAAAACCAAATGATTTCAGCCATGGAACTGATCCTATGTGTGCATTCTAGAGCGTTTAACAATCAAGCTAATGGATTCAAGCCGCATTTAATTTGTGTGTGGGATTTTCCACCATAGACGTCAGGAATATACCGTCAGCAAGTTATTTTATGACATTGATGGATGAGGAAGGAGGTCAGGAGGTGCTGCAGTTTGTGAAGATGTGATTTTATGGTTGGTATGGTGGCTATTAGCTTTTGGCTATTGGATGTTTGACGAATTACGAATTACGAATTACGAATTACGAATTACGAATTACGAATTACGAATTACGAATTACGAATTACGAAAAATGAATTACGAATTACGAATTACGAATTACTACGAATTACGAATTACGAATTACGAAAACGTGAATTCATTAACCATCAACCAAACACAGGCCAATGAATTCATCAACCATAAACTATAAACAGAACTAAACGACTAAACGACAAAACATCTAAACTGCTATGGCTGAGGTTGAACCTAATGTTTATGCAAAAAAAATTTCAATCCAGCCTCACCACTCTTCCTCCATTCTATAAACAGTTCCTTTAAATATGGCCACTGTCACTTTATTCTGATTAACAACAGTTACCTGATAGATTCCAAATCGTTTTGAAATATTGATTTCAGTAGCAGAGGCCCTGAGTATATCACCACTTTTGATCATTTTGGTATGCGAAATAGAGGTCTCAACTGAAACACATTTTATGCCATGTCCATTTGCTGCAAATGCAAGGGCACTATCTGCAAGTGCAAAAGCAATACCTCCATGAGCAATTTTAAACCCATTGGTCATTTCTGGCCGGACCTTCATGGTTAATACAACATTTCCGGCTTGAAGTGACTCTATGTCTATGCCCAACCATTGGCTGAACAGGTCTTTGGCAAGCATCAATTCTCGAACTATAGTTTCTGCGGATTTCATGAATACAAAATATTTATAATGATCAAAGATACTCTTATGAACGAAATCAAACATTGATTGATAAATATTTTGCATATTTGTAACTTGATAGATTTAGTATGACACAACCAGCACTTATGAAAAAATATTTGGTACTCTTTTGGATTTTATGCTTTGGATCAAGCACTCTTATTCTTGGGCAATCTTGCTGCCCTGAAATAATTAAGAGTAGCATCAATACTGGTAAATGCAAAGTAACCAATGGCGGTAGCTGTGGCGTTTGTAAGGACACCGAAGTAACATTGTCCATCGAAGATGCCAAAAACTTGCCTGAGAACGGAGTAGTGAGTTGGTATTATAGCTCATTGCCGAACTTCAATCCAGCTATCGGACAAGGAACATTGATAGGCACCAATCAACTCCCAGGATCAGATTGTGACAATGCCCCTACGGTAAAATTCAATGAAGTAATGGTAAGGCCTGCATCAAACGATGATAACAACACCGGGCCAACAACAGGCGAATGGATCGAGCTGATAGGCCCTCCCGGTACCGACATCAGTTGCTACATCATAACAGATGGTGATTGGGCGATCACCATTCCTCCTGGCTATAGTATTCCTTCGGACGGTTTGTTTGTTGTTGGGTTTGCATCGGTAACAGGAGCAGACGTAGATTTAGATTTGAGCGGTTGTGGTTGTTATACTTTTGCCAATATCAATACAGTTTTAGTACTTGACAATGGAGGTGAGTATCTATTGTTGTGGGATGGGAATAGCATTGCTGACGCTTTCCGTTGGGGCAATCCAACTTTTTTTAACAACTTTCCTTTTGGAGATTTAGCGTCTGGAATGGTTATTCCTACTGTAGATTTTATCGGTTGTGTCAAAACATTACCTCTGGCATTGCCAACATTTCAAAATCAAACAGCCCTAACTCCTGCTGGCGAATCCTATTCACGCAAACCTGATCACTCAGGCTCATGGGTGGTGAGTTGCGCTACCTTGGGCAAATGCAATATACCCGCCCCACCTGGTTATCCGGTTGAGCAAGTAGTATCATTTAGTACCGGTCAATGCAACCAAAAAATATATTTACGCGGTTTGATAACACCGAAACCGAGCTCTTGCCCAAATGCAGTATTAACCCCAGTTTATACCCTATTTGTCTCTTGTCCTGAATCTGATCTGAAGGAAACCCTTTGTAACAATGCCACCAAAGATGTCAATGGCACTACTTATGACAAAGACAATCCGTCAGGCACAGAGGTATTTGCTGGTCAGAGCTATTTAGGCTGCGATAGTATTGTCAATGTAGATTTGAAATTCTTTCCAGAGGTGACTGCTATCCTATCGGGAGGAGGTGATATATGTTTGGGTCAATCAATTGAACTTCTGGTTAATTTCACCGGACAAGGACCTTGGACGTTTGAATATGAACAGAATGGATTTTTAGTCAGTATCATTACAACAAGCAGCAATCCCTATAAACTCATAGTAAGTCCCCAAACCTCCAGCACCTATAGCTTGGGTGAGCTATTTGATGTCAACAATTGTGAAGGCACAGTGTCGGGCGAAGCAGAGGTCAATGTCGGAGCGCCCAAGGCCTTTCTTGAAGGAATTGACTCCTCACTGTGTGCGGGTGATACCATCAGACTGGCTATAAACCTGAGCGGAACTCCTGATTTTGTTTTCACCTATTTGATTAATGGAAAAGAACAACCAGCTATCACAACAGATAAATTGATTTACTATATCAATATTGTTCCCACTGATACCACCATCATCAAATTGAAAGAAATGGTGGATGATCAAGGATGTAAAGCGCAATTGGATGGAATAGATTCTTTATTTGTCAGGCCTGCTCTTCAAGCTATAAATATTATTGAAAACTGTCTCCCCGGAAATATTTACGTAGTCACCTTTGAGGCAACTGGAGGTGATCCTAATTCTTGGGTGGTGAATGGAGGAGGTACCCTTACAGATTCTTTGTTTACAAGTATTAATTTCGGTGGCGGATCAACTTATACTTTGATATTGGATGACGGAACAAACTGTCCAGCAGACACCCTAAGTAATACCGTGAAATGTAATTGTCAGAATAGCACTGGAAGTATGAACACCAGTATCATTCACGCATGCATTGGAGAAACCGTGACAGCAAACTATTTGAAAGCGGGTGAAATATTGGAATCTGGAGATACTATACTTTTTGTTTTGCACGACAATTCAGGCAATTCATTAGGCAATATTGTGGCTACTAATACGATTCCCGTATTCCAATATACAGCAGGAATTGTTCCTGAACAGACCTATTATATTTCAGCTGTTGTAGGCAACCAAATTGGAGTCAGTCAAATCGACTTTGCTGATGATTGTTTGGATGTTGCACTTGGTACGCCTGTTATATTTCATGATCTTCCCACTGCTGATTTAATTCTATCGAATTCGGTTTGCGCGGGATTCTGTATTCCTCTTGGTGTCAATTTGTTAGGCAATGGGTTGATCGATCTCAGTTATGAAGTAACATCATCTACTGGCACGGTGACCACAATTATACCCAATCTCGGAAACGCCTTCTCAGGTCAGATATGTTCTATATTGGGAGATGCAGGAACCCAGATTGAAATAAAAATAACCAATGTTTCAGATGATTATTGCGGCAATCCTACATCGGAGAAGCAACTGATTACAGTTTATGGAGCTTCTGTCACGGATTTTACGAAATCCTTGTGTTTTGGACAGACCATTCAAATAGGCAGTACTACCTATGATGAAACCAAAACTACTGGACAGGAATTTTTACCAAATGCCGCTTGGACTGGTTGTGATAGTATTATCAATGTCAATCTCAGTTTTGTTAGCACAGTTATTGAAAATCAAACTCCGAAAATATGCGGAGGCTCAACCAAGATTATCAATGGAATTGTGTTTTCAGAATTGAATCCTACTGGTTCATTCAGCTTCCCTGGCGGCAGTGTTGCTGGTTGTGATAGTATCTTGAATGTGAATGCACTAATTGTTCAGGCTTCAAACGCAATTTTCAATCCAACCCTTTGTTTTGGTGAAAGTGTGAGTATCAATGGAAAAACTTACAATGCAAGTAACCCAGTGGGATTTGAAAACCTCAATGGTCAGTCTTGGACTGGTTGCGATAGTATCGTCCAAATCAATCTGAATGTACTTCCCGCAATATTTTTCTTATACAAGGATACGCTTTGTGCCAATGAAAGTGTCAAGGTAAATGGTACAACTTATACTGCAGCCAACCCTGCAGGTTTAGAAAAATTTCTAACTGGAAGTTTTCAAGGTTGCGATAGTACGGTTCAGGTATCAATTCTTTTTATTCCTGATATCAATGCCAAACTGACTGGACCTAGCTCGGTTTGTCCAAGTGCTGACGTGAAATTGATTTTTGAAACAGATGGTTTGGGATTGTTTGATGTGACCATTTCTTCAAATCCTGGCGGTAATGGTACTTTTAACGGTCTTAAAAATGGAGATGAAATTAATATCGGTCCGCTCGCATCAGCCACCAGTTTTGTTATTGTTGCCGTAAGCTCGACAGGATTGGAATGCACCGTAATATTGGGGCCAGCAATAACAGTTTCGCCCTCTGGATTGCAAGCTGATATTGCCATAACATCTGATTTTAATGGTTATGATGTCAGCTGTATCAATGCTACGGATGGCAGTATATCAGTGAATGTGCTTAATGGAACTGCTCCTTTTACCTATTTGTGGAGTAATTCAGCAAACACAGCAAATATTACAAATCTTGGATTGGGCAGCTATCAAGTAAGTATTACTGACTCCGAGGGTTGTGGTACCATCAAGAGTATTGATCTGATTGGCCCTCCTGTAGTTGTAGCCAATTGGCTTGCGGAAGATGCAGGTTGTGGCTCTGCTGCAAGTGGCAGTATAACTTTGAGCCAAATCAATGGCGGTGTTCCTCCATTTACAGTGGCAGTTAATGGTGGTGCAGCTCAGGCAATTTCCAGTGGATTTGTGCTTGCCAATCTGTCCTCAGGTAGTTTTAGTTTATTGGTCACCGACGGAAATGGGTGTTTAACTAATGAAACAGTTGAAGTGAATCAGAAGTCAGATTCTAATATCTTCTTGGATGCTGGTCCAGATGTTACCATCGAAGCAGGAAAGCAAAAAGGTCTAAATGCTACAACCAATGCAATAGTAGTAAATACCTTGTGGTCACCTGCCGCTGGTTTGGATTGTTCAACATGTCTTGATCCAGTAGCCAGACCTGACACCACTACAACCTATAATGTTACCATTACAGATCTGGATGGTTGTACAAGCTCTGACCAAATAACTGTGTTTGTACTTTCCAATGATTTGTTGTTCGTTCCAAATGTTTTTTCACCAAATCTAGACGGCCGGAATGATTTGCTGAACATTTTTAGTGGAGATCGAGTGAAAAACATCAATACTTTTGCCATTTATGATCGTTGGGGTGAAGCAGTTTTCATAAGTACCAATCATCCATTGAATGATCCTCAAAGTGGCTGGAATGGCAAATTAAATGGACAATTGGTGAATCCTGGGGTATTTGTTTATTACATCGAAATAGAATTAACCGACGGATCTAAACGATTGTTAAAGGGTGATGTAACAGTTTTAAAATAAAAAAAATCACAAACCATTGCGCAAATCAAGGATAATGCTTACTTTTGCGCTCTGAATTTTTATATTATGAAGAAGGATACACATCCAGTAGAATATAGACTCGTAGTTTTCAAGGACGTTTCATCAGATGACATGTTCTTAACTCGCTCTTGCATCAATACCCGTGAAACAATTAAATGGGAAGATGGCAATGAATATCCACTTGCAAAATTGGAAATAAGTGCTTTCTCACATCCGTTTTTCACTGGTAAAATGAAATTCGTTGATACGGCAGGTCGTATTGACAAGTTCAACAAGAAATACACCAAGTTCATGCAATAAGCACGATCTAAAGATCATAATGCGCCCAAAGGTTCGAAAGAGCTTTTGGGCGTTTTTGTTTTATCCAATATTTCACGCAATAGAATTAACTTCGCATCATGACTACAAGTAACATTATTCTTATTGATTCAATTGATTGTGACCAATTATTGCCAATTACTTACACCAGACCTGTTTCTCATATTCGATTAGGCTACCTAAGCATACTTGAAAAATGGGAACATTACAGCAAGCAAACCGTGCAGATACTCAGCAAATCAGAGTTTGGGTTGAATTCTAATCTTGACAACAATCAAGCTGTCCTCGGAATCCATGCCGGATTATTGCCTGATGAAGCCATTATCTTACAAATACAAGAGCTCAAAGAAGGTGATGTATTGATAAGTCAAGATCATGAAATTCTAGCAGCCAAAAGTAGTTTTGAAAAAATTCAGGACCTATTCAAACAAGGAAAGTTTGAGCGTGGAATTTTTGTGAAGACCGAAGCCAAACTCATCAAAAATCTTTGGGATATCATTGATGCTCAATTGAATCAGATTGAATTGGATATCACTCTTTTGATTTCAGGCAGGACATCCGCCAACATTGATCCTTCAGTTCGAATAATTGGCGATCCTTCCAAGGTCTTTTTGGAATCAGGAGCCAAAGTTTATAATTGTTCTATCAACACGCAAAGTGGATCAGTTTACATTGCCAAGGATGCCGAGGTTATGGAAGGTGCAATGATCAGAGGGCCTTTTGCATTAGGAGAACACAGTCAGGTAAAGATGGGTGCCAAAATTTATCCAGGTGTGGCAACTGGTCAACATTGCAAAATTGGCGGAGAAATAGGCAACACAGTTTTTCAAGAATATTCCAATAAGGGACATGATGGTTATTTGGGAGATTCGTTCATTGGATCATGGTGCAACATGGGAGCTAATACCAACAGTTCCAACCTAAAAAACAACTACTCTGAGGTGAAGCTTTGGAGTTACCCAGCTCGTCGATTTGTATCTACTGGCAAACAGTTTTGTGGGTTAATCATGGGTGATCACAGCAAATGCGGAATCAATACCATGTTCAACACAGGGACCGTGGTAGGTGTGTCTTGTAATATTTTTGGGGATGGTTTCCCTAGAAATTTTATTCCTTCTTTTAGCTGGGGTGGCGCAAGCGGCTTTACAGGTTTTGCTGTAAATAAAGCGATTGAAGCCTCCAATGCCATGATGGGTAGACGAGGAGTGCAGCTATCCGAAAATGATAAAACATTGTTTCAAAGTATTTGGGAAGCAGATTCAGAATGGAGAAAATCGTAGTTCCTTTCTGGAAATATTGGTGGAGTTATATTACTGATTTGCATCTAGAAATGACATCAAGTGACTTGAATCCACAGCTGGAAGTATTGCTTTCTAAAGGAAAATTGCAATTGTGTACCAAAAATGCAATATACAGCCATGCCGATCGGTACGATAATTTCAAAGTAGCCTTGCAGGAGGTATTACCACAATTGATCGAGCAACCAAATGTTTTGGTATTGGGTTTGGGTTTGGGAAGCATACATTTCATGCTGGAGCATACTTTCAAAAAAGACGCATTCCTGACTGCTGTAGAATTGGATGAGGAAATTGTACGCTTGTGCCAAGAGTATGTTTTACACTTATTGAAACGACCAGGGCAAATCATTGTAGGTGATGGAGAGGAATTTGTGTACAATTGTATGGACGAATTCGATTTGATCTGCATGGATATCTTTGAGGATGATGTGATACCTCAAGCTTTTCTGCAAATTGAATTTCTTGAAAGTTTGAATGAAATTCTGCTGCCAGGAGGATGGGTAATTTATAACCATTTGGGAAATAAACCAGAGGAAATTATTGCAGGAAGAGAATTTTTTGATGTGGTTTTTTCAGCAGTTTTTGAAGATGCACGAATTATATCGCACCCTACTAATTTGATGCTGGCAGGAAAGAGGCGAGGCTATTGATTGCTTCGTTTTAGAAGAACCTAGGTCAAAAAAAAGTAATTTTTCACTTTACATTCAACGTACTTCACTACATTTCCGGATAGAAAACAGAAACACTATGAATGTTATAATTGGCCTTGGGCGTTATTTATTCGGAGCGGTGATTGCCATGTTTGGTGTGACGCATTTTATGAATGCAGATGCAATGAGCGAATTGGTTCCGTTAAGTGGTGGATTGATATTGGTTTATCTGGCTGGAGCTGGCTTTGTATTATCTGCAATTTCTATATTTTTTGGTAAGTATGATAAGTTGGCTTGCGTCCTGCTTGCGGTTCAATTACTTGTTTTTGTAGCAATGTTGCACATTCCACAAGCAATGTCATCTGATCAAATAGCTGCCACGGGAGGCATGATCAACGCTTTGAAAGATATTGGCTTATCTGGTGCAGCACTTATGGCTGCGGCACAAGCTAGAGATAGTTCTGTGATTGGCTGATAGCCACATTGAGCTGAATTTGGCTAGCGCAGTAGACAACACATCATCCATTCCTACAGAAAATTATTGAAATTTCAGAGGTGACACATCAACACAACAGCTGATTTTTTCTATTATCACAGCTCAATGCTTTGGGTATTCTTTTTGACAAGCCGAATTTTTGAATGATTCTTCTGTACATTTTTTACACTTATGAGCGTAAGTCTATCCTAGAAAAAGTCACAAACAAGGTCAGATTTGGTGGAACGGGCTTTTAAGTAAAAGTGAAATTCTCTGCATTAGGTATCACTTAAAATTTAACAAAATCCTTTTCTTTTCTTCACTTTCCTTTTCGTTCTTGTGATACAATTCAATAAACAAAATTTTCTGTTCATTGGGAAAGTGAGCTTAAATCAACCTCAATCCTGAATTTACACCACTACCTTTTATTGCATCGCCAGCAATTTTTTTCACCCTGATTACACAAGTATTGATTGCCAAATTATTGATTTCAAAACTGAATGGAGGCCTTTCGTTGGGCCTTGTTTTTAAGATTGATTTTACATCTTCCAAATCAGAAACTAAACTTCTGTATTTCTTTAATAAGTATCTTAGGTCTTTATCAAATTCGGGTAATGAACTTATCGAAATCATTAATCTTCATTTTCAGTTTCACCATAAACTCTTACTGAATATGGCAACTCTCTGTAAAAAGACAAATTATAGCTAATATCCTTCCCTTCCTCAGTGACCTCCCAAGGCAAATCAATGTGTGACTAATCACTAATTGCCGTTGCAGACCAATCACTCATTTGTTCAATTACCCGATCTACCACATCTTTTTCACTTGCCCTTAATTCGGTTAGATCGGACTTCACTAATGGTAAATAGCAAGTTTGAGGATAGCCGCAATGTTCTGTTTTAACCCTTTGCAACTGACCTTGCTCAGTCATTTGGCCAATGATGGTATCTAATTTTTGAGGAACCGGACCGAAAGGCAATTTCCGATAATTGGCACCAGTCAAATGTTCCTCATACAATTCATAGGAGTTGAAATCGGAAAAATAGAGCAGCTTGAAAAGTACCGTTTCACCAACATTGGGTTTGCCCGCACATCTTTCAAGGATACAAAGCAACACATTCTTAAGCTTGGTTACTTGCAAAGTAGGTACAGATATCCTTTCTTCAGTTTTCGTAGACTTTCCTTCTACTTGTCCCTCAACTTCTTGACTTGCTGTAAAGTCCGTTGACATAAAATCATCTAATGAAAAACCCAATACGAAAGAGAATTTTTGCAATTCCAAAACATCAACACCTCTTTTTCCTAACTCAATTTGAGCCAATGATGGTCGGGAAATTTTGACACTTTTTGCCAATTTTTCCTGCGACAAGCCCTTTAGTTTCCGTAGAGCCGTTATCCGTTGACCAATTTGTTTTTGTGTCAATATTGTGCCCGTATCAATTTATGTGATGCAGTTTAGCAGCACGAAAAAAATATTGTTTCAATATAAACCAATTGTTTGTTTTATTTTAAATCATTTGCCATCTTTAGCAACAATGACTTATCCTAATTGAGGGTGCAAAAGCTTCTGCTTACAATAGAAATATTCAGCTTATCATCGGATTTGGTAAAGCTTCGTTACCGTGCTTCGTTGACCATTATTGTAAGCTAACAAACTGCAAATTTAAAGTATTGGTCGCCATATCTTTAGGTCACGATCCGTAAATCTATTTTAAATTAGCCGAACTTACTTTTTCTGCTCAACTGGAATTCCAAAGTTTTTCTCTTTTCTGATGGTGTAGTCGATGTCAAAATCATCTAACACCATATCTAGAATGGGATCAGTTTCCTTAATATAACCTTCCTTTAAATCATAGCCATAAAAAGAACTGAAAGTATTCCAGTAGAACGCTGACCATCCACCTTTCAGATCACGAACAAGACCGTACATTGGTGTATCGAGTTCTTTTTCTATCATTTTAACCAAGATTCTGCCCTGTGTTTTGCTTAGATTTTTTAAAGGCTTTTCAAACTCTTCTTCCAGCTCCTTGGCCAATTTCTTGATATATTTCTTTTTTTGCCTTTCCTTCATTCCTTGAGTGGCACTCTCCATTTCACGAAAAACCTTGATAGCTTTCACCGCATAAGGAAATACTGTAATTGCGTATCTTTTGTATTTTCGGTAGGTAGTTTCCTCAGTAAACGAAGCAAATTTATGCGGTGCCTTGATGTCAATTTGCTGCAGATTCATGATCATCATTGTATCACCATCGATAATAACAACAGGTACACTTTTGCCATTGATTTCAATATTCATGAGTTTTTCCTGGGCAGTAACCCTGAACCAGCTCATAATGAGTATGCAGAACACAAAAAATACTCTCATTGCTTAATTTTTTAATAGAACGAATTTCTAACCCTTATCACTACAATCCTATTGCTCATTAGCTACTCATTAACAATTTACAGGCCATACTTGCTTTTGTATTTGTTGTACAATGCCTTTTGTTTGTCATTGGTGCTGACCACCCTACCTTGAATGAAAATTCTTTCCACATTGTTGCCCATCATATCAAATGCATCTCCCGTGCTAATAAACATAGTAGCATCTTTGCCGACAGCAAGGGTCCCTAGTCGATCTGAGACACCCATAATTTCAGCCGGAACTTTAGTTACAGCGTTCAATGCTCCAGTCATTGATAAGCCATATGGAACGGCTTGACCAACTTGAAATGGCAGATTGCGTTGTTGCCAGAAACCATCTGCAGCGATGGCAAATCGAATTCCTGCCTTTTCCAAAATACCGGGTAGCATGAATGGTTGAGCAACATTGTCGTCATCATGACCTGGCAAAGATTGGACGTTGGTAAGCACCACAGTTATGTTATTCTCTTTTATGAAATTGATGATGCGCCAAGCTTCATTTCCTCCTATCAAAATAGGTTGAATACCATATTTTTTCAGAAAAACCACTCCGGCTTGAATATCATTTGCAGAATTTGCCCTTAAGTACAACTGTGATTTTCTGTCAAAAACTTTGCGCATGGCTTCGAAGCGAAGGTTTTTTTCTATTGGCGCTTGGTTGAACGAATAGGCCTTCGCCTCATCAAAAAAGATGCTTAATTTCTGAAAGAACATTTCGTATTCATCCCTGGCCTTACCTGCATTTTCATCGGTACGCAGCGGTGAAGGTGGAGAAGGCCAATTCATAAATATGCCCTCATCGTTTTTGACGATCGCGTCTTCCCAGTTCCATGCATCCAGCTGCATAACACTTGATTGACCTGAAATGACTCCGCCTTCAGGTGCAATTTGAGTTAATAATATGCCATTATTGCGCACTGTAGGCAGAACCTCTGAGTCGGTATTGTATGCTATCACAGAACGGATATGCGGATTAAATTGTCCCAATTCATTATAATCATTTGTTGCTTTTACAGCTTCAATTTCGGACAAACCCAATTGGCTCTGCATGGCTATGAACCCAGGATAGATTCTTTTGCCTTTTGCTTCAATCCATTGATATTTGTCTTGATTATTGATGGGAGCTGTTGATGTTTCACCTAAATATGTGATTTTACCTTTTTCGAAAGCAATTATTCCGTCTTGGATGATTCTGCCATCACCACAATAGATGGACGCACCTCGAATACCAATAGCCTCCTTTTGGACTGGACCTGGAATATTCTGTGTATGATTCACTCCAATTGAAATGATCATTGTTAACAGGATATGTATTGTTTTTTTCATGTCTCTTTTGTATTGATATTAATTTTCTTCACATTCTTCGCCACCAACCGAATCGCAATGATAAAGTCGTTGTTTGGGAGAGGTAAATTTTTCTGTAGCTCCTCCGGATTTTTTAAAGTTGATCATTTTTTGGATCAATCTGCTTCGTTCGGATTCAATTTCCAAGGTTTTCGCGATCATTTCTTTTCGATCAAACAATTTCATGCCATCAACAAAAGTATATTCTGCCATAGCATATACACTTAAGGGATCTGCAGACCACAAAACGATGTCTGCATCTTTTCCTTTTTCTATACTACCCATTTTGTTGTCAAGGTGAAGCAATTTAGCTGGATTCAAGGTTACGAATTTAAGTGCTTCAGTTGGAGCAATGTTTCCGTATTTCACCGCTTTTGCTGCTTCTTGATTCAGTCTTCTTGCCATTTCAGCATCGTCAGAGTTGAAAGCAGTGGTGACTCCAACATCGTGCAAGATTGCTCCGTTGTACGGGATAGCATCATAAACTTCATACTTATAAGCCCACCAATCACTGAATGATGATGCGCCAGCTCCATGTGCTTTCATTTTGTCGGCAACTTTGTAGCCTTCCAAAATATGGGTAAATGTGTTGACTCTGAATTTGTATCTGTCAGCCACTTTCATCAGCATGTTAATTTCTGATTGAACGTAGGAATGGCAAGTAATGAATCTTTTGCTGCTCAATATTTCAACCATGGTTTCCATTTCAAGATCAGGGCGCAATGGGAAAGATCTTGCCTTATCTGCTTTGGCTTTCAAATAATCCTGGGCACGTGTAAAAGCATCTTCGTAAACTTGTTCTACTCCCATCCTAGTATCTGGAAAACGGCTATTGTTGTTACTTCTTGCGTTTTTGACATTCTCTCCCAAGGCAAATTTTATAAAACCATCCGCTCCTTGTATTTTCATATCTTCTGGAGCCATTCCCCAACGCAATTTGATCAGGGCCGACTGACCACCTATTGGATTGCAAGAGCCATGAAGCAGTTGTGCTGCTACAACTCCTCCAGAGAGTTGGCGGTATATATTAACATCATCGCAATTGATTACATCGCCAATAGACACCTCGCCTGTATTAGCTTGTGTACATTCATTTACGCCACCTGCTATGGCAATGTGACTGTGTTCGTCAATGATACCTGGAGTCAGGTGTTTTCCTGATCCGTCGATAACTGTGGCACCATTTGACTTCAAATCTTTACCAATAGCCGCTATTTTGCCATCTTGAATCAGCACATCGCTATTTTCCAATTTGGGCTTGTTGGTATTTGTCCATACTGTGGTATTTTTGATGAGGAAGTCATTTTGAACCGGCATAGCAGTAGTGCCCCATGCAGACCAAGGATAGGTTACTTGACTCAATATTGTTTGCAATACGGATGTATCAGGCTTATTTGGCTCCTGTTTGCCTGCTTCCAAATATTCCGCCGCCCAAGTAATCCAAGTACCGTCAGGTGCTTGACCAGAACCCCTCAATTTATTGCCATCTATCGAACCGTTGAGGCGGTAAGTTTCAGTCTTATTTTTTGGGGGACTGAAATTGAAGGCAACAAGATTCTTTTTGATAGACAGGTTGGCCTCCGTCTTTGAGGTGTCGCTATAAAAAATAGTACTTTTAATGCTAGAACCATCCATTTTTATGGTCATGTTTAGGTTTTCTGCACCCAATTGCAATTTGTATTTTCCTTCTGCAATCGGAGTTTGAAGCTCCTGTTGAACCATAGGTTTCCCTCCTACCCATGTTTGGATGAGCTTTCCCTCTTTCGTAAAATAATCACCTTTGCAGACTATAAAGTTGGCTATTTTACCAGGATCCAATGAGCCCAACTGGTCACCTAAGCCAATCCAATTAGCTGGATTGGAAGTCAGTGCTTTCAAAGCCTCTTTGGGGGTCAATCCAGCTTTGATAGCCGCCAATAACTTGGTTTTAAAGTCAGCAGTTTTCTTCAAACCATCGGTAGTTAATGAAATAGCAATACCATTTTTTATCATCGTGTTGGGATTGCCAGGAGCCAGTTCCCAATGGCGCAAGTCCTCCAAGTCTATATTCAAGGCTATATAGGGATCCTCAACTTCATAAGCCTCTGGAAAATTGAGCGGCATGATCAATTGTGTCAAGCCTGCTTTTTTCAAATCAACGACTCTCTGATATTCATTTACTCCGCCCTTAATGATGTAATTTTTGGAAAATTGCTTGGATAATTTCAATGCCCTCAAGTCTTGCAATTTATCACCACAATCAAATATTTGAGGCAATGACAACAATCCGTTCCACTCATTGAGTGAAATATTAAATTCTTCTTTATTCCCACCATTTTTATACCAATCGCCGTCCATGTATGTTTGACGCAACAATGCAATTGATCCCATTAATGATCCAGGATAATCTTGTTTGGATGTGCCTTTGTTGAATGACAGATGGTGGGCAGCCTTGTCTTTCACAATCAACAAGTTTTCTCTGTCATCACGAAGCAACACCACAGTTGAACTGCCGCGACTGATTCCATCCTTGCGATGTGTGTTGACAGCTCCAAATCCTAGTTCAGCCAACTCTCGAGCCTTGACTCCATCAGATTTGAAGTTTTGGTAGGCGTCATATTCGCTTCTCAAGGCTTCATTCCAACCAAAAGCCCCTTGTTTCATAGAAGACATTTGCCCACCATCTTCGAAGAAGCTGCGACCACTTTTTGTTTCTGGCAAACCGTAGGCACTATAGATATCTATGAATGCTGGATAAATGAACTTCCCGGATGCATTAATTATAGTCGCATCGCCTGGAATTTTAAGGTCTTTACCCACAGCAATTATTTTACCTTCTTTGATGATCAAGGATGCGGAATCCAATATCCGGTCTGCGTCAAGAAAAATCTTTGCATTAGTAAATGCATAATGACTTTGTCTGGAATCCCAAACTCCATTTTGCGGGAAAGTAACTTGGGAAATGAGGGCTTGTGAAATGAGCATTCCAATCAAGGCCAAGGCGATATTTAATTTCACTATTTTAAAATTGTGGTCAAAAATAGGAACTGTTTTGGATATTTGGTTATTCACCGTTGTCTCTTGACTATACTATTTGACTTATTCCGCTATTGGCGTGAAATTTGAAAGTAACAGATCAGAATCAATAATATGAAGATCACAATTGTAGGTTGCGGCAACATGGGCATGATCTATGCAAGGTCCTTTCTGAAGTACGGCTTAGTAGTTTCGGATAAACTGTTGCTTGTAGAAAAAAGTGAAGCGCGCAGAGATGAGCTATCAGCCTTAAATATTGGCAAAGTGACCATTCCGGATGATGTCTTGGTGCAGTCAAGTGACATTATTATACTTGCAGTTAAGCCGCAGGATTTTGATGAATTGGCCCCTATTTTGAATAAAGTAATTTCAAGCAATAACTTGGTTATCAGCATCATGGCTGGTATTACCATTCCATTTATTGAACAGGCATTGGGAACGTCCAGAGTGGTACGCGCCATGCCCAATTCACCTGCCCAGCTTGGCATGGGAATTACTGGTTATTCCTGTTCAGATCAACTATCACGGGAAGATATTTTACTTGCCGAAAACCTGCTTTCAACTACAGGAAGGTCAATTTATTTCAAGGAAGAACACATGTTGAATGCAGTAACTGCCATCAGTGGAAGTGACCCAGCATACTTTTTCTATATTGTGAAATACATGGTTGAAGCAAGCAAACAGTTGGGAATAACCGAACACATTGCAAATAACTTGGTTATGCAAACCATGCTTGGGGCATTTCACGTAATGAATGAAAAGAACAAGACTTTGGATGAGTTGATAGAAGCTGTGTCGTCCAAAGGAGGAACAACCGAAGCAGCTTTTAGGGTCTTTAATGAGGCCCAATTGGGCGAAAACTTAGCCAAGGGAATTTTACAAGCATGCCATCGTGCTGAAGAATTGGCCAAATAGCTACCAGTTAGCTAGTTCCATCATGATTAACTTTTTGGAATCCCATTTGAATTTGGCGTCATTAAACTCAGGTTTCTTCCACTTCGAAACAACTTTATTGCTGAATCCAAATGCTTCCTTGGGGATGCCCAACAGATTGGTATCCAATTTATCATTGCCATTGATGTCTTGAAATATCGCAATTGCTATTTCATGTCTTGTGTTCTTAGGTAATTGGACACTGAAGCCCTGCAGGGCTTGTTCCCGAGTTACGACTTTTGAGACCAGACGATTGTCAGTCAAAAAATCTTTTCGCTGATCTGTTATGGCCACAAACACTTTGCCTTTGGTGCCGACATTACTAACTTTAATTTGAATTGTTTCTTGTGCTTCTGACCATTTCCCAATGAAAAGCAAGCAGATGGTGATCAAATATTTCATGCAAATATGCTTAATTTTGCCTTGATGGCCCTTGATTGTGAATTTCATGTCCCAAAATTAATTTGTAAACCACTTTTTTTTGCGACTTTTGCACTGTGATGATAAATGAATTAGTAAAAGTAGCTGAATCACAAGCTAAACAATGGATTTCGCAAGAAGTTGACCCAAAATATGTATTTCATGATTTGGGACATACTCAAAGCGTGGTGGACGCATGCAAAAAACTTGCTGTAGAAGCAAATCTTGGTGATGAAGCTACCTCAAAGTTATTGATAGCTGCTTGGTTTCATGACAATGGATATGCCGAAGGGCCTATTGATCATGAAATGCGTGGTGCTGCAATTGCTTGGGATTTTTTGGCTGCTCACGAGGTGGAAGAGTCAATCATGAAGGAAATATGCGACGCAATACTCGCCACGAAAATATCGCAACAGCCATTTGATAAAATATCTTCTTTGCTCTGTGATGCTGATTTAAGCCATTTGGGTGATCCCAAACTCGAATTCAGGAATGACTTACTAAGAAATGAACTTCAAAATTTGGGAACCAGTTTTACGGATGAAGAATGGTTGAAATTCGAACTGGGTTTTGTGCGAGACCATCAATATCATACTGATGAAGCTCAGAATCTCTACGGCCAAAACAGGCAATTATTTCAAGAAAAATTAGAACATCAACTGCAATCCTTGCAACCAGTAATTCAAAATGAACCCATGGCGGAAGAGATTGAAGAAGAAGAATTCAAGAAAGAAAAGCTCAACAAGCTGGGAAGAGGGGTAGAGACTATGTATAAGGTAACTTATGAAACCCATTTGAATCTGAATTCACTTGCAGACAACAAAGCGCACATCATGTTGACGGTGAATTCAATCATATTTTCATCGGCAGTGTCATTTCTGATTCCAAAATGGGATCAAAAATGGATGATATTTCCATCTATTGTCCTACTGGGAACAGCCTTGCTATCAGGATTTTATGCTATATTAACCATTAAGCCAAAGATTATCAAAGGAGGTGTCAAGAAAGAAGACGTGCTGAATAAAACTGCCGATTTGTTGTTTTTTAGCAATTATACCCAGATCAGCATTGAAGATTATGAATGGGCCATTCGACATATGATCAAGGACCCTGATTACGTTTATAAAACCATGACGCGAACCCTTTATTTTTTAGGTCAGGTGTTGACCAAGAAATACAAATTCTTGAATCTTTGCTATTCGGTTTTTATCTATGGACTACTCATGACAGTGATCTTTTTTCTTCTATTTTGGTTAATGTATAAGTAAATAAAATTTATTATGATTTCTGAAAAAATGGCAACTGCCCTCAATAAGCAAATTGAACTGGAAGCTTATGCATCGTTTCTGTATTTGAGTATGGCAAGCTGGTGCGACAATGAAGGATTGGAAGGTTGCGCAGCATTCATGCACAGGCAAAGTGTAGAGGAGCGTGAGCACATGTTGCGAATCTTCAATTATATTTCTGAAATCAACGGACATGCTATAGCTCCAGGTATTACTCAACCTCCATCATCTTGGGATTCGGTTCAGATCCTGCTTGAAAATGTTTATGAGCACGAACAGAAAGTAACACGTTCTATCAATGAGTTGGTGTATTTATCCAATGCCGAAAAAGATTATACCACCTTGAACTTCTTGCAATGGTACATTACTGAGCAGAGAGAAGAGGAGGCATTGATGCGCAGTATTTTGGATAAAATCAAATTAATAGGTACAGGACCAATGTCTCTCTATTACATCGATAAAGAAATTCAAAAAATCAACGCTACAGAACTTTCTGCGGAAGCATCTGAAGAAGGGTAATTATCTCTTTAGATGTCGATCTTTACATCTTACCTTCCTTGATCAGACGGATATAATTGGGAATTATTTCCAATGGCTTATCAAGCACATCACTCAATGCACAGATGAAGGAGTCTGGTTTTCGAATTGATAATGCATAAGCCATAGGTTCCACATCATCTGAAATGTATTCATAACTTGCATTGGGATTGTGACTCTTAATGCCTTCAACCAAAAAGCCCACAATCTCTTCATCTGTTCTACCACGCAAGAACTTTCTTTGGCTGATGATGATGTGGTCAAACATTTGAGCACTTAAGCTGCCAAGTTCAAGGAGATCTGAATCTCTTCGATCACCAGTCCCGGTGATAATGCCAATTTTGAAAGGTGAAGAGAGCGTATAAACAAAATCACGGATGCCTCTAAATCCATCGGGATTGTGAGCAAAATCAATCATAATGTGGCCATCGCCGTAGTCAAATACATTTAGTCTACCAGGAGTTTGTTCGGCTGAAGGAAAGAAACTTGCCATTCCCCGTCCAATTTGGTCAGCGTTTAAGCCATAAATGGAACAGGCTAAAGTAGCGGCCAATGCATTTTGAACCATAAAAGAAACTCTACCACCAAAAGTGATTGGAATATTTTCAACATCGGCCACTGGAATTCTTGAATCACCCTTCAGAATGGTAATAATGCCATTGTCACTGACACAAGCCAGTCCGCCCTTGGAGATGTGGTTTTGTATGGAAGTGTTTGATTCGTCCATTGCAAAAAAGGCCTTGTTGAATTTGGATTTCATGCCCAGGAGCAAGGCGTATTCATTTTCGGCATTACAGACAGCATAACCGCCTTCTTTCAAAACATCAATAATAATTCCTTTGGCTGATGCGAGTTCTGCTAAGGTGTGGATGTCAGAAAGTCCCAAATGATCCTCCTGAATATTGGTAATTACCGCAATATCGCATTGATCAAAACCCAATCCTGCTCTAACTATGCCACCACGAGCGCACTCGAGGATTGCAGCTTCTATTCGCGGATCTCCCAGTGCAATTTGTGCACTCATTGGCCCAGTGGTGTCACCTTTATCCACCATTTCATCACCGACATAAATGCCATCACTGGTCGTAAAACCGGCCACGATGCCACTCTCTTTAAGCACATGTGCAATAAGGCGGGTAGTGGTAGTTTTTCCATTGGTACCTGTCACTGCAATAATAGGAATACGTGCCTTGGTAGGTTCAGGAAATAAGCTTTTTAAAAATTCAATTGCCGAAATATCCTTGGGCGGGTATGTTGCCGAGGCTGCAAATGACAATTTCTTGGCGTGAATGCCATAGCCCAATTGAATCAGTCTTTCTTTCTCTTGCAATAGATAAGGTATGTCCAATGACTTAGCACCCTTGATCAAGAATTCAGTAAATTCATCCAATTTATTCCGAGCTGCGGTGGACCTCAATTCTTTTATTAAGAAGTTTAGATCAATTGCTTCATTCTTTAAAGTTGATTCTAAGATATAAACCGCAAGCTTTGCGGATTCCTTGCCGGTGTCTTCATCAAGGTATTCGAAAACCACATTGGTGACCTCCGTTTCAATCGTTGTTTTGGTCAAATAGAAGCCAACAGCGTGTCCACATTCCTGTTGCAATCGCAGAGCCAAAGCTCCAACAAAATCAGCCAAACCTTTTGGTTTTTCTGAAATAGGACTTGGAAAAATCTGATTGAGATCATTGTACATACGCTCAAATACTGATTCATTATCAAGCTCAATTTCTAGTCTTAATTGTATTAACTTGGGATGTTGAATACTCCAAATATTAGGACCTCGGTGTGCTTGAATATTGATTGATTTCATCTTAAGATCTTAGCTTCTTCAATTTTGCCCCAATTTATGTCTTTTGTTGGATTATTAATGATGGAGGTCTTAATTTTTTGAAAAGTTCAAAACAAATTCAACAATTCAGCTAATCATAATCTGTCATGAAAAAAAGCATTTCAGCTTAAACCCAAAAACCAGATCAGCAGATTTTGCCTCTAAGCAAAGCCTCATGAGATGATGAAAAAAACAGTTTTTGCCGACTTTAGAGCCCTGACATTTTAACAAATTGTCAAGGGGTTTTCACCCAACAAAATATTGAGTTTCATCCATGTTTTTGCTGATTCCGCACAGAATGGTATTTGGGTTAAAGCGCACACAAGCTTGGCAATAGTGGAAGACCCAAACAATACGCGTACTTTTGTGCTATATTTTAATTTTCAGTATGATGACATTCAATGATTTAAATCTCAACAAAGCCCTCTTGAATGCGCTTGCTGATTTGAATTTTACGCAACCCACTACCATCCAACATAAGGTATTTGGCCCAATCATGGCAGGAAAAGATGTTATTGGCATTGCCCAAACCGGTACTGGCAAAACTTTGGCTTACTTGCTTCCATTGATCCGCTTGTGGCAATTTCCCAAACGCAGAATTCCAGAAATAATCATCATTGTGCCTACCCGCGAGCTTGTGGCACAGGTGGTAGATGACATTACCAAATTGGTCAGTTACATGGACTTGATTCCAATTGGTGTCTACGGTGAAACCAATATCAAAACTCAAATGGCTGCCATCAATCATGGTGCAGATATCATTGTAGCCACGCCAGGACGATTGATGGACTTGATGTTGAATGGTACCGTGATGGCCAAGAATATTAAAAAAATGGTCATTGACGAGGTCGACGAAATGCTGAATTTGGGTTTCCGAACCCAACTCCGAAACATAATAGACATGGTTCCCTTGAAGCGCCAGAATCTCATGTTCTCCGCTACCATGACAGAAGAAGTTGAGCTGTTCATCGAAAATAATTTCGAACCTTTGATCAAGATTGAAGCTGCTCCCACAGGAACTCCGTTGGCCAATATTACACAAATAGCTTACAAAGTTCCAAACTTCAACACCAAAGTGAATTTTCTGGAATACTTGCTCAGCAATGATGCTTCGATGACCAAGGTCTTGGTTTTTGCAGGAAGTAAGGCCCTCGCTGATGACATCAATGATAAAATGGAAGTCAAATTCCCAGATCGGCTGGCGGTGATTCACTCCAACAAATCACAAAACAAACGATTTAAAACAGTCAGCGAGTTTGAAAGTGGAGCTTGCAGCATATTAATAGCTACCGATCTTATAGCGCGTGGTCTGGATGTTACGGCTGTGTCACATGTGATCAACATGGATGTGCCTCCAGTTCCCGAAAACTATATGCACCGTATTGGTCGAACCGGTCGCGCTGATAAGAAAGGTATTGCCATAACCTTTATCAACGAAGCGGATGGGGATTACAAAAAAGAGATTGAATTGCTCATGGGTCGTAAAATATCCATGAAAAAACTACCAGAGGATGTTGCAATATCAGACGTATTAACCTTGGATGAAATGCCAAAAATCAATATGAAAACGATTGAAATCAGGCAAAATAAGGTAGAGGCAAAAGGTGTTTCCTTTCATGAAAAAAAGGACAAAAATAAGAAAGTCAATATCAAGATCACCCGAAATGATGCCAAAAAGAAAAAGTATGGCAAAAAATTCAAAAAGGAATTTAGAGACAAATAAGCCCTTTTTATGGTGCCAATAAATATTTCATTCAAATCAATATTTCATGGCACTACCGAATATTTTCAAGCAAGAAATAGCAGATCAAATCATCAGTTAGTATCAACGCTTTATATCCAGACACCAAGGCTAGATGGGGGAGAATGTAAATGGATCAAATGCTGGCTCATTGCAATGTAAGCTGCGAAAAGGCCTTTGAGGACAAATATCCTAAACATAATTTTTTCATAAAATTCTTATTGAAAAACTTAGTAAAAGATAAAGTGGTTAACGAGACACCTTACAAGCATAACTCTTCAACTGCTCCTGAATTTCTGGTCGAAGAACGCAAAGATTTCAGCAAAGAAAAAGAAGGTTTGGCACGAAATTCCATCTATTCCAAAAACATTTAAACAATCACTTGACCCAATTCGGCTTTTAGACTTTCGGAATTAATCATTGAAAATTTCAATCAACTTGCTGCAAGCTTCCTTGATTTGATCTTTAGTAATGATCAAAGGTGGACACAGACGCATGCTTCGGTCATTGAATAAGAACCAATCTACCACCATTCCTTGATCCAACGCAGCCCACATCAGTTTCTCAATTACATAGCTTGCATCGTCAAAGTCCACTGCCATCATGAGACCTTGTGATCTAATTTCTTTGACTTTTGGGTGCTTCAGTAAGTTATGAAATATTTGTGCTTTGGATTCAGCTTGCTCGATCCAGTCATTGGATTTGAGTTCCTTTAAACTTGCCATGGCAGCTGCACAACTAACCGGATGTCCACCAAATGTGGTAATATGTCCGAGGATGGGGTCGTGTGACAATGTTGACATGATCGACTGATCAGATACAAATGCTGCAATGGGCATTCCACCACCCATGGCTTTGCCCAACACGATGATATCTGGCACAACACCCTTGTGCTGGTAGGCAAACAATTTGCCTGTTTTCCCAAATCCAGTCTGAATTTCATCAAATACCAACAATGCACCTACTTCCTTGCAACGCGCTGCCACCGCCTCTAGATAGCCATCTATCGGCAAGGTCACTCCTGATTCTGCCTGAATGGGCTCGATGACTACTGCCGCAACTGCCTCCGTAATTTCACTTAAACAATGGAAACAGTTGTAATTAATATGTCGGATTCCAGGCAACAAAGGTCTGTAGGCATTGGTAAAATCGAGCGGCCACATCAGGCTTGCAGGGCCATGCGTACTCCCGTGATAGGCGTATCTACAGGATACAATTTCATGTCGGCCCGTATATCTTTTTGCCAGTTTCATAGCTCCATCGACTGCCTCTGCCCCACTATTGACAAAATAAACACTATTCAAGCTGGGATCCAATTCAGCCGTCAAAGCCTCTGCATAAGTTACCTGAGGGGTCATGATGGTTTCGCCATACACATGAGTGTGCATGAATCTTGCAGCTTGATCTCGGACCGCTTCAACTACAGCTGGATTGCAATGGCCCAGGCTGCTCACACTAGCACCACTAATCAGATCCATGTATGCTTTTCCATCAGGAGTATACAAATAAAGACCTTCAGCACGATCAACTTCGAGTTGCAAAGGAGAAGGACTTGTTTGAGCGAGATGCCTTAGAAAAAGTTGTCTGTTGTTCATTTTATAAAATAATTGACAAAGCTTAATGCAAAGATTTGACTAATGTTGTAAAATCTGGCAATTCTCAGTAAAAAGTATTTAATTTTGTTAGAGATAAGACTATGCGTGAAAACTAATTTGCAATTTATCTGGCTATCATGCCTTATATCCTTGGTAGTGGTTTCTTGCAAAAAAGACACCATTCGGAAGGAAGACTTCGAAGTTGAAGGTATTGACCTCTCACATCATCAGAACGAGGTAAATTGGGACAGTTTGTCCAAGCAGGATTTGCAGTTTGTATTCATGAAGGCCACTGAAGGTGCTACGCACATCGATACCAACTTTCATAACAACTGGGACGAAGCCAATAGAATCGGCCTGAGGAGAGGAGCTTATCATTATTTTAGCATCTATTCTACGTCTTTGGAACAAGCCAAAAATTTCATCAAAACGGTGCAACTATCCAATGGCGATATGCCGCCTGTATTGGATTTTGAAGAACCAGGTGCTCAAGATGACAGTACCATACGCAACAACCTGAGAGTGTGGCTAACCACCATTGAAGGATATTATAAAGTGAAGCCAATTATTTACACCAATCTGAATTTGTACAATCGTTTCATCAAAGGAGAATTTGAAGAATATCCACTTTGGCTTGCAAGATATGCCAATGATGTACCAGCTATTCAGGTTGATCCTTGTTCTTTTTGGCAATATGGTAATAGAGGAAAGATGCCAGGCATCAAAGGATATGTAGATTTCAATGTTTTTATGGGCAATCAAGGTGATTTAGAACAAATTTGCTTTTCTACTAAAGACTCAGTTGCTACTAAGATCGATCCATAGCACTATATTTGTGCCCTGATAAGAAAAAAATAACATGATAAGAATTCACTTCGCAGCAGCAATTGCTCTATTGCTATTTGCCTGCAAGCCAGATGGACCCAGCAAATCCAATAAATCACAACTGAATGACATCGCTGTTCTCAATGATTCAGTGGTTAATAATCTGACAGGAGCTAACTTTAAAAAAATGGCACCACAATTAGTCAATCAAATGTTGGAATATGTCAAGGAACACCCTCAAGACACTATTTGTGCCAAGTATTTGCTCAAATCTGGTGATTTTCAGCGTGGCTTAGGTCAATTTCAGCCTGCATTGGCAAGCTGGGATCTGCTTCAGAAGAACTATCCCAACAGCAAGGAAGCACCTGAAGGATTGTTCTTGTCCGCCTTTACCTATGAGAATGATATCAAAGATTTGGCCAAAGCCAAAAGTCTTTATGAAAGTTTTTTGAAGCTTTATCCAGAACATGTCCTTGCAATTCAAGTGCCTGAGATTCTAAAAGTATTGGGCAAAAGTCCTGAAGAGTTGATCAAAGCATTTCAAGCCAAACAAAATAAAATGGCACAATAACGAAAGATTAACTAGTAAATGCTTGATTCCTAAGGGTATTATTTATAATCTTTGAACATGAAATTCATTCAATTACAACTCGTTATCATTTTTGTAGCAATATCCATGAGCGTATCTGCTCAGGGTATTGAGTTTTTTCACGGCACTTTTGATCAGGCCTTGGAAAGAGCAAAAACAGAAGAAAAGATCATTTTTGTTGATGCCTACGCATCGTGGTGTGGACCATGCAAAAAAATGGCCGCCAATGTATTTACAAAACCAGAAGTTGGTGAGTACTTCAATAAAAATTTCATCAATCTGAAGATAGATATGGAGAAGGATGAAGGACCTGCTTTGGATCAAAAATTCAACGTTACCGCCTATCCTACTTTGTTATTTATTGATCCTAAGGGTAATATCATCACTCGCTCTGTAGGCGGCATGGATGTTCAGTCTTTACTCGCATTCGGGGAAAAAGGCTTGAGCAAAATGGACTTTAGTTCCGATCTGACCAAGGAATATGAAAAAGGAAATAGAAGCCCTGACTTCATCTTAAAATATGTAACTACGCTCAACAAACTTGGGAAATCACCTTTAAAAATTGCAAATGATTTTTTGGGTAAAACTCCTGATGTCAGCACACCAGATAATCTGAAAATCATTGCGGAAGCGGCTGTGGAATGCGATAGTAGGTTGTTTGAAATGATGATCGAAAACAAGGAATCTGTCATCAAATTGAAAGGAGAAACTTATTTTGAAGATAAGGTTTTACAAGCTTCCAATAATACTGTGACAAAAGCTGTAGAATTTCAAATGCCTGAAATGGTTGAGTTGGCGAAAACTTCGGTAAAAAAGCACGTACCAGCTAAATCTGATCTGTTTGGATATGAGGCAGACATGAAATATTTTAAGAGTGTAGGGCAGTTGAGTTCCTATTGTAAATCATGCCTTGAGTATGCTCAAAAATTTCTAAAGGAGGATGGTGAAAAGTTGAACAAATTGGCTGTTGATTTGGAAAAACACCATTATGCCAATCCCGATGCCATGAAATCTGCTGAAAAACTAGCCCAACTATCAACCAAGACTGCTGAAAAGTACGAATACCAATATACATACGCAAGGATCTTGGAACGCAACGGCAAGTTAAAACAAGCAATACAAGCAGCAAAAAAATCTTTAACTTTGACGGGTGAAAACCTTGGTGCAAAAAACACCTTGGATGATTATATCTTGCAGTTGGAAAAAAACAAATAACAATGAAGCATTCAATTATTTTAAGCATTTGCCTTTCAATGCTTTTTGGAAGTCAGTTGACCGCCCAAGGCATTTCATTTCAACACGACAATTGGAAGTCCATACTTGCTCAAGCAAAATCTGAGAATAAACTAATCTTTTTGGATGCATATACTACTTGGTGCGGACCATGTAAGGCAATGGCCAAAGATATATTTACCAATGACAAAGTAGCAGCAATATATAATTCAAGCTTCATCAATGCCAAGATTGACATGGAAAAAGGTGAAGGATTGGAGCTTGCCAGCAAATACAATGTTCAAGCCTATCCAACATTATTGTTCATTGATGGCGATGGTGAAGTGCAACATAAAGCACTTGGTTTTCAAAATGTTGAGCAGTTTATAGAGTTGGCTGATAAGGCCAAGGATTTAGATTCTAGGCTGGGTACATTGAATAGAGCCTATCAAGCAGGGAACCGCGACCCAGATTTTTTATACAAATTGGCACATACTAAGCTATACGCAAATGAAGAGGATGCCATTGTGGTGGCAGAGCAATATCTCGCTACACAATCAGATTGGAATACCAAAGAGAATCTGGACTTCGTTTTTACATTCGCAGGTGATTTAGACAACCCAATGTCAAAATGGCTATTGGGTCACAAGGATGCTTTTCTTGAAAGATATGGTCAGAAAGTTGTTGATACCAAAGTCAATCAAATGCTTGAAACAGGTGGTAGATCTCTTCCTGCAGATGTGAACTGGGAGGAATGGGAAACCTTGGTAAAATCTTTGAATCCAAAATCTGCTGATCGCATCATCAGTAAATTGAAAATGGATCATCAAATGGGCCAAAAGAAATACGATGATTATATTTCACAGGCATTGGTTCATTACAAAATATTTTCTTCTGCTGAAACGATGGAGTTGAATGGTGTAGCCTGGACAGCATATCTCACAGTCAAAAATCCTGACCTACTTAAAGGAGCTATCAGGTTGGCCGAAGGAGCAATCAAAAAAGATCCTCAATACTATATCATGGATACAGTTGCAGCTCTCTACTCCAAACTTGGCGATAAACGCAAAACCAAATTATGGGTCAATAAAGCAGTTGCCCAAGCGAAGAAAGAAGGCGTTGACGCAAGCGAAACCTTAGAATACTTGAAGGCGAAGTAGAAATACCACAGAGGTACGCTGAGCTTTTAAACTTGTCTTTTCGTCTATTGTATGCCGCTATTTGACCGCCTGATAGCAGTACTTCAGATGAAACAACAACCAACACAAGCAACAGATTTGAATGCTGGAGTAAGCAGCTTATTAGATTCCAAAATAATATCATTCAAAAGGAAACCAATATAAAAAGACCGGTAGGGAATCCAACCGGTCTTGACATTTTAACTAATCCAATATACAACTAGTATCATTTAGTAGTGTCCGTCTCTACTGTTATTTTTAGTTTAGAGTTCTTCAATTCTTCGTCCTTATCGACCAAACCTTGTTCAGTCATTTTCATTTGACGTACGCCACTATCGTAATCTGAATCTTGCTCAGGGGCGAGATCCAAGTCGCTGATCATGTTATCGGCATTGTCAGTCATTGTGATTTTTACACCAGCAGGGACGTAAAGTAACATTCTTACGTTTTGGTTTCTCCAAGGTGCTGATATCTCAAATCGAGACGGCAATACGATCTGCCCATTGATAATTTCTACAGGATATCGAATTGCTTTAGCTATGTTTTGGGCCTCCTCGATACTGGTTCCATGACTCTCAGCCTGAACGGTATAATACATCTCGTTGCTCAAGGATCTTTTGATTTCAACATCAATATCATGACTGTACAACTTGCCATTTTCACGTGTTACAGGTCCAACTTGCCAACGGCCAATTATGATGCTGTTGGGCTCTTGCTCATCATCCTCAGCATCTATGATAATTTCATTTGATGGTGGAATAGCCAAGCTCATCTTATCGCTTTTAACTTTGGCTATGTTGTTGAAAGTACCCGTGAAGCGTGAAATAGTCAACACACTTATTATAATGGCTAAAATCCATAAGCCACTTAATACTGGAAAAGCAAATTGTGGCACCTTCAACTTAAATATGAACTTGAAGCCTACGAGCAGGAAAATTATAATGGGTAAGGCAAAAGTTGCAATTATACCCATCATTAGAAGTGGATTGTTTTTCAAGAATCCCTCTCCCATCATATAAGTGTAAAAATCATTGTTGAACAATGCAGTTAACACCCCAAATCCTGCAATACTTCCTACAAATAAACTAAATATTCCAAAGGCAATAGCTGTATATTTTATGATTTTTGGCAAAAGAAAACCAATCGCTAAAAAGAAATTCTGGACAAAGCCCAGGCAACCTTTTTGGATTTTTTTACCACTGCTGCCAATATTTTGCTTCAATTGATCAGTATCTCCACTGAAAGATTTGCTCAAATCATTCAAATTGTTTTGCACGTGTTCCGCTATCGTATGAACATTGGCTTGAGTACCTTTCATCGATAGTTTGTCAGAGGCGGACTTGGCCTCAGGTATCAGCACCAACAATACAATGTAAGCTAGAATTCCTGTTCCGAATGTAAAAAACAGAGCTACAAATAATATTCGTAGCCAAATAGGGTCTCCTAAGCCAAAATAAGCCGAAATACCGCTACAAACACCACCTATTATTTTGTCATCAGGATCTCTGAAGATCTTGCGACCAGTTTGGTATTGGCCTGTTGAATGGCCTGAATGATTGGCACCGTCAACACCAAGGTCTTCCAATGTACCCATTACCACAATTGCGTCATTGACATCATTGACAGAGAGAATATTTTTTCCATTGAGTTTTTCTTGAAACAACTCAGCCAGTCTATTTTCGATGTCTGAAGTGATTTCATCTTTGCCCTCTGTTTCCATGAAATGGCGGCTGATGGCAGTTAGATAATTGTCAAGAATTTGGTACGCATCTTCATTTATCACGAAAGGGATGCCACCCAGGTTGATTTGCATTGTCTTATTCATGATGCAGCTTGGTTTTGTGTTATTTTTTGAACAGATTCTACTAATTGATTCCAGGAAGTAAGCAAAGACTGATACAGCTGTGCTCCAGATTCAGTTAAACTATAGTACTTGCGAGGTGGCCCAGAAGAGCTTTCCTGCCATTCGTATTGTAAGTAACCGGCATTTTTAAGCCGAGTGAGTAAAGGATACAACGTGCCTTCTACCACGATTAGATCCGACTCTTTCAGACTTGAAATGATATCCGAAGGATACGCAGGAGCAGGAGCTAAAGATGCTAAAACCACGAGTTCCAATACACCCTTCCTCATTTGAGATTGTGCATTTTCCACAGGTTGATTTTTTGGTGATTGATCTAACATGACACAAAGATAATAAAATATTTAGTACTATGCAATACATAGTTCATAATTATACATAATAATAGGCTAAACTTAGATCAATGCATAGAACACATCGACAAATGAGACGTTTTAAGCCAAAAAAAACTTTTTGAAAAAACTTAAATAAACAATCTTTTGAAACTTTTTATTGGGGTTGAAGACTTCTAGCCTCTTATTAGACTCCTTAAAGCCTAGAGTTTAACTTTTGAATATTAGCGCAGAACATTCCATATTTAAGAGTCAAATTTGACTTCCACTGATGGCGCTCGTGATGGTCGGATATTACAAATATTAAGTAATATGTTTAAACCAACCAATTACCAAGAAAGACAAGACGACGGATCTAATTGTTCAGAGTGCTTTATTTGGTCGTCGTCCAGAAATTCTCGAAGGCATTCTTTACCACTAAGTACAATACGAACGTTAAATTTGGTCCAATTTTCTTCGGAGATCAGAAAACCATTTAACGATTTGAATGAAATTCCAACTTTCTTATCAATTTGGAATGCAACTGGCAAAGATTCTATATCTGGCAAATTCTCAGCCAACAAGATTTCAAGATCAGAAACTTGCACTTCATATTTTTGTTTTTGTTTTTTTACCGTGTCCAATTTAAAGGTTTGGATTTTTTCCAAAACCAATTGGTTTTTGACAAACTTAAAAAACAATAGTTTGCTGGTAACATTTTTGTATTGTCGCAATTCAACCACCAATACCGTATCGTTTTCAAATCGATAATATCCTCTTTGGTAAGGGTTACTTTTTTCTACCTTTCCTAAATCCATATTGAACTTCTCAGCCTTAATTTCAGGTGTGTATTTATTATAGCGCACTCTGTTATTACTGACAAAAACTACCCGCTCGTGGTCAATGAAATTAAAGAAAGAATATTGTCCAACTTTAGGAGACTCTTTATCCTTGATAAAACTATCCACTGGTTCTTCCCCCTCATTGGAGTATAATTTGAATTCCATCTGTTGTACTGTTTTCTGTTTCCCCTTATTGTCAGTATCGGAAGGCTTATTTCGTAGTCTTTTCCCTGCAAAATACAAATCCAAATCTTCCTTTGTACAAGGAAATGGCAACTGATATTTTCGACCTTCAATGTTTTTATCAATCCATTTGGTCCCAGACCCATATATTTTACCTTTTAAGCTACTACCCTTAACTGAAGATTTGAACCCATCCTGCTTCAGTTTATTGAACAATATAAAATCAGAAGTACGAGCTACATCTCGATTACAAGAAGCCAATACCATTATAATTAGAGCGAATGTTAGACTTTTCATAATTACAGTTTTATAGGATAAAAACCATTGACTCCAATAGAATAGGATTCCTTCAACAAGGAATAATGCTTGGACATGGAACCTTTATTGTGAATCAGGTTCTGAACATCCAACCACGGAATATTATTGAACGAAGCGGTTACAGAATAATCTCGTTTCAAATCATTCATAACCAGATACATCCGGCCTGAATTCAGGAAATATTGTCTCGGATCTCGATGCAATACAAAAGACTGCCTCAACAGATTGCCCAGTTCAAACATACCATAACTGTAACCAGTAAATCGATCAAATCCTACCGCAAATGAAAATCGATCACCAGTTGAACCCGTCGGAATGATATCATTGCCATATTGCAGAAAACCTCCACCGGTCCACCATCGGTCCCTTCCATCACCGGTAAATATAAAATTGAATGGAGTTCCGTCATTATAATAACCGACACTCAACTTCTCAATTGTTGCCTTCGCAAACCCAATTTGTTGGTTTCTACCATTGAAATTTGTAATAAAATTAGAACCTAAAGTAAGGCTCGAACTGTAATTGTGAATAATAGCAGACCTATGAAAATAATTAAACGTTCGATTTTCAATTTGGATTGAATGGCTCTTCTTTCCTCCTATTGTCATTGATACTGCATTGACTAAGTCTATTTGCGAACTGGCTGACTGCCTCAACACATCTTTATCAATCTTACCGCTTCGATCTGCTTTGGAATATTCCAATGTGCTGGTGCCCATACCTCTTTGATAAAGTGTAATTCCAGGCTGAAATGCGATATCCACATAAAAATCAGTACTCACTCTAATTTCACGATGAAAAGCAAAATTGAGTCCCGCGGAAAACGAGGTGGGGAATCGAGAATTAGGCACACCAAATTCAATGCGCGCAAAACCGATCAAACCGATAGCCTGGCGGAATTCTTGTGCCATTGAAAAATTAGAAAAAAGCAAACAGACCAAAAAACAAATCTTAAAAATGGAAGATTTCATGCTTGCAATAATTTTTGGAGTTTCTACTTCTAAATCTGGTTGCAAAATAATCATAAAAACAAATTAATGCTTCATTTGGACCATTAATTAATCATCAACAAAACCAACAATGTGTTACCCTAATGATCAGGTAAACAAGTAAAACAGGCACATCCCTATAAGATACTCGAAAACAATATCAGAAAATTAAACCCAAAAGGAAATCACCCTATAATTTTTACGGAGCCAAAAGACAATAAACCGCTGGCAATTTATGCATATCTGGTAGATCAGACTTTTTCCATTCAGCTATCTTACTTGATTTAACCCATTGATCGGGCCCAGTTAAGTCAACAGCTATGCACAATCGCGTACTTGCTTGCAATGTTTTTAGGCAAGATTCAGCCATTCTATTGTTGCGGTAAGGTGTTTCTATCCAAATCATTGTGCGCTGAAAATGCTTTGAATCGGATTCTATCTTCTTCAATTCTGCCATCCTTTCACCTTCATCAACTGGCAAGTAACCATGAAAACAAAAGTTCTGCCCATTCATTCCTGAGGCCATTAATGCCAAAAATATTGCCGATGGACCAGGAATAGCTATAACTTCATAATTCATATCATGAGCCTTACGCACTACATTTGCTCCTGGATCTGCAATGCCTGGGCAGCCTGCCTCTGACAAAACACCAATGTCTTTGCCCTGATCAAACCATTCGAGCATTTCGGGCAACATACCATGACCCTTATGTTTGTCCATTTCCATCACCTCAAGCTCACTTTGAGGCAAGGGATGCTTCAAAGATTTTATATAAGCCCGTGAAGTCTTGCTGCGTTCTACTATGAAGTGTTTCAACTGATAGATCTCAGGCAAAAAAGCTTCGGCTATTGGTATTCCTCCACTTTCAGTGAGCGGCGCTGGGATCAGGTACAATTTAGGCATAATGACAATTTGATTCAAAGATAGTTCAGAATATCAAAGGGGATAGAATTGAGTTTCATGAATCAAAAATTTTAAAATTTGTACCTTTATGTTACCAATAGATTTATGCCAAAATTTCAAAAAGACCTTTACGTACTCAAAAGGGTATTGTCGCTAGCAAAGCCACACAAATTGCTCTTCGTTTCAGCAGCAATACTGGTTGTGATTATTGCCCCTTTGGCAACATTGAAGCCTAAGTTGATTCAAGTGATGACTGATGACTATGTATTCAAAGGAGATCAGGAGGGCATGAAAAAAATCCTTTATGTACTCATTGCTGTTTTATTTTTGGAAGCTTTCTTAAGCTACAGTTTTGCTTTTGTTACTGGTTTATTGGGTGCAAATGTTGTGCGCGACCTGCGGGTCAAGGTATTCAGCGGTATTATGCGCATGCGCTTAAAATTTTTCGACACAACACCGGTTGGGACCTCAACTACCAGAACCATCAGCGACATTGAGACCATCAATGCCATTTTTGCAGAAGGAATCATTACCATAATTGCTGACATCCTGACTTTAGTTACCGTTTTGGGTATGATGTTTTATACCAGCTGGAAATTGACTTTGGTTTGTATGACCACATTGCCAGTTTTGATTGTAGCTTCCATTATATTTAAAGAAAAAGTCAAAGTCTCTTTTCAACGTGTGCGCGCTGAAGTGACATTGATGAATGGGTTTTTGCAGGAACGGATCACTGGCATGAAAATATCCCAGATATTTAATGCGGAGGAGCAAGATAAAGCACTTTTTAAAGTCATCAACCGTAGATATACCAAAGCCAACCTGGATTCAATTCTGTATTATGCTGTCTTCTTTCCAGTAGTAGAAATCATTTCAGCTGCCTCATTGGGACTCATGGTATGGTATGGTGCTAGAGGAGTTATAGATGGCCATATTTCCCTGGGAGTTATGATTGCATTTCCAATATATATCAACATGCTCTTTAGGCCCATTCGGATGCTAGCAGATAAATTCAACACATTGCAAATGGGAATTGTGGCAGCAGAACGTGTTTTTAGCTTATTGGATTCAGAAGAAAACGCCGAAGTGAACGGACATTTCAAAGCCGATAAAATATCAGGTGATGTGATATTCAAAGACGTGAAATTTGCCTACAACGATCAGGATTATGTACTAAAAGGCGTTAATTTTCATGCCAAACAAAACGAAACCTTAGCAATTGTTGGTAGCACAGGTTCTGGCAAAACCACCATCATAAGTCTGCTCAATAGATTTTATGACATTCAAAAAGGTTCAATTACCATTAATGGAGTTGATATTAAGGAGTGGGACATCCCAACTTTGAGATCAAAAATTGCAGTTGTTTTGCAAGACGTATTTTTATTCTCAGGCACTGTCATTGATAACATCACCATGCGAGATCCAAACATTTCTAGGCAACAAGCCATTGATGCAGCAATACTTGTCGGAGCAGATGCCTTCATAAAAAAACTGCCAAAAACTTATGACTTTGAAGTGATGGAGCGAGGAGGAACACTATCTGTTGGCCAACGTCAATTGATCTCCTTTGCAAGGGCATTGGTGTTCAATCCTGATATCCTTATTTTGGATGAAGCCACATCCAGCATTGACACCGATTCTGAGACCATTATCCAAAACGCGATTGAAAAACTTATAGACAACAGAACATCAATCGTAATTGCACATAGGTTATCTACTGTGCGAAAGGCCAATTCCATATTGGTTATGGATCAGGGAATTGTATCAGAATTTGGCGACCACAATACACTGATTGCCAATGAGCACGGCATTTACCGCAAACTTTATGATATGCAATTCAACACAGTTGAGTCTGTTTGATTGGCTCTCCTTTATTTTTATTTTCAAATTCAGCCCTACAATATAGTTCTTTTCGTAAAACCTACGTAATTTTATGCACAAGCACATTCATGGTATTAGCAAAGAAGTCATACGGTCAACATTTTCTTAAGAATCAGGGCACGGCCACAGAAATTGCTCGCTTGTTTCATCAGTACAATACAACGAAGCTTGCACTGGAAGTTGGCCCTGGAATGGGGGCATTGACATCCGAGTTATTGGCCCATTATCCAAATCTAAAGGCAGTTGAAGCAGACCATGATATGGTTCAATATTTGGCAGAAAATATCCCCGAAGTTCAAGTATATCCTGCTGATTTTATGAAATTTGATGTTAAGTCTGCATATCCCACTGAAGAGTTTGGATTGGTTGGCAACTTTCCTTACAATATTTCATCACAGATCATCTTCAAGATGCTGGACAATATGGAACAAATTCCCATCATGGTAGGTATGTTTCAACGTGAAATGGCAGATCGGGTCATTGCACCTCCTGGTAGTAAAACCTATGGTGTCATCAGTGCATTGTCGCAAGGGTACTACAAGGCTAAAATCATCATGAAATTAAAGCCTGGCTCATTCGTACCTCCTCCCAAAGTGGATAGCGCAGTCATACTGATGGAAAGAATACCATCCAAAATTCCAAATGAAGATAAAGCACTTTATTTTAAAGTAGTCAAACAATCATTCGGGCAAAGACGTAAAATGTTGAGAAATACACTCAAGGATTTACTCCCTGCAAATGTGCTGGAGAATGATTATTTCAAGAAACGTCCAGAGGAATTAGGCGTCGAGGAATTTTTACAAATAGTGGATACCATTAAAGAAAATCAACAAACTTAAATATGAATCTTACTGAAAGAATCAATCAAGATCTGAAAGCAGCTATGATAGCCAAAGATACTGTTGGCTTAAGAGGCATTCGTGCCATAAAATCAGCAATCATGATCTTCAATACGAGTGGAACTGGGGAGGAACTGAACTCAGAATCAGAAATTAAAATCATCCAGAAATTAATAAAACAAAGAAAGGATTCTTTGGAGATCTTCGTGCAACAAAATAGACCTGAATTGGCATCTATAGAAGAAGAAGAAATAGTAGTCATTGAAAAATACTTGCCAGTGCAGCTAAGCAGTGAAGAACTCGAAAGTTTTGTAACAGACCTGATTAAGGAATTAGGTGCTGCAGGAATGAAAGACATGGGCAAAGTAATGGGTGCAGCCAATGGCCGACTTGCTGGAAAGGCAGATGGTAAATCTATTTCTGAAATGGTTAAAAAGCTCTTGGCTTAGTTTTTTTGAATTTATTTTATTTAAATATGTGAAATATTAATATATTCGTGTATGATCAGCAGTGCAAAAAATACTAAAATACCTCTTTTCGCATTGGCCTTAACGCTACTATTAGGGGCATGCGGCAAGGAAACTGTGACCATTAACGGCAATAATCCGCCAGATTACAGCAAAGTTCCTACAATTAAAATCCAGAATTATGTCAATAGAATCTTTATTGATTTGATTGGCAGAGAGCCGCTAGACATCGAAATGGACCTCGAAGTAGAAGCATTAAAACTTGCTGAACTTTCACTAGATTCCAGACGCAAACTCATCAGCAAACTTCAAACCGATACTTCCTACGTATTTGGTGATGGGTCTTATAAAAAAGCCTACTACCAATACTTATACAATCTCTCAAAAATCAGATGTATCGAAGGTTCATCTGATGGGGAAATCAACCAAGCATTGGGACCTATTTTATTTGGAATGACCATTGATTCAATCAATATGGATTGGGAAGCATTTAACAAGAAAAAAATAGAAGCTGATAAGTACCGCAGCATTTTAAATTCAAAGACCGAGATTGAAAATGGCATCATTTCATATGATCAAATATTTACGCGATTGATCAACAACGGTATTTATGACAATATCAACATGAATTCATTCAATTACGTAAATGCCACATTTGACAATTTGCTCTGGAGATATCCTTCAAAGTCTGAATTTATGGCAGGTTATAATGTAATCGAATTCAACAAGCCTCAAGTAATTTTTGGAGCTGCTTGTAGTGATAAACAAAGCTATTGCGATGCGATCACCAACACCCCAGAATTTTTTGAAGGCATGATCATTTGGATTTACAAGCTGCTCCTATCGCGTGATCCATCAAGTGCGGAGGTATCCTTCCTGCTTGCAGGCTATATATCGCAAAGAGATATCCGTATTATTCAATCTCAAATATTGGAAACAAATGAATATGCAAATTTTTAACACAAAGTTCTATGCCTTTCAGTTCTGGCTGTTAGCTATCATATTGGCTTTAACAGTGAGCTCCTGCAAGAACAAGGATTATATTTACGGAATCAATGACGTGCCAATCTCTCCCAATAATGCTGAAAAGAATAAGCAAAAGACCAATGAACAATATTTGAACATCTCCTATGCCAATCTTTACCAGAAAGCGCTTTCTCCTGATAGACTCGTTGATCTGTCAAATGTCATTACAAGCCTTGGAGATAAACAAGTAGCTTACGAAATCATCATTGCCAAAATGATGACAGATCCAGATGTCAAATTGCCAAGCAAACTAGAAGTGGACGCCGATCCCGGAAAGTTCATTGTTGAAACCTATAAACGTTTCTTTGTTCGAGAACCCACTCAGGCAGAGAAGGTCTTTTTTATCAATTTCTTGAAATCCAATCCCAATATCACTGCTGAACATGTCTATTTTGCTTTTGCTACCAGCACTGAATATTATTTCTACTAAAAAATATCCTGACTGATATGAGAAGAAGAAAATTCATAAGACAAGCAGCACTGGCAACAGGTGGAATAATTGCTGCTCCATATATCTTACCTACAGGAAGACTCTTTGCTACGACGAATCCACAAATGGCAGAACACGTAGTATTTGTCTTGTTTGCAGGTGGGGTCAGACAGCAAGAATCCATACTACAAAGATATTTAGCCGATAGTCAACAGATTGATATTGAAGGCAATATCATGTACAATATGTTCAAAGGCGCGCCGCCAGATTTGAAAATTGCCTATGGAACCACGCTCCCAGGTGGGCAAGCTGGTGGACAACCCATTTCCCCAATACTTTCAACCACTTTAGAAGAACAAGGTACCCTTTTCGCAGAATTGCTCTATACCAAAGGCGGAACTGGGCACTATGGAGGACTCAGTGCTGGTGTTTCAGGTCATTATGGTCTTACTCAAGGCTTACGTCAACGACCTCTTCATCCTACAATCTTCGAATATGCTCGCAGATTTGGTGGTTACAAGGCCACCGATGTATGGATGGTCGGAAATGGAATCGGTGGTTCAGTGCCTCTCTTGAATCACTCGGAATATCCTGAATTTGGATCAAAATTTGGTGGAAACTTTATAGCCCCAATAGTCACTTTTGGCGCCAAAGAGTACATAGACGGATTCAAAGTTTATCATCCTGACGATGAATTGGACCCAATCCGCAAAATGCAGGCATTCTTGAATCAGACATTTTTACTTCAAAGTGGCGAATTGCCTGGAATCAACAACAGCAATGAGGAAAAGGAAGACATCAAAAAATTCATCAAGAATACATTTGATCGACTTGAAAAAAATCAAGTGGCATTTCCTCCAGTTACGGATAATGGCGATGCAGTCACCATAGGTTTTGCAACTGAGGTTATGAAATATTTCAAGCCAAAAGTGACTGTACTTAACTTAAGCGCAGTTGATGTGTGCCATGGCAATTTTACAGGCTACCTGAAGTCTTTGCACCGCGCGGATCATGGTGTTGGTCACCTATGGAATGTTATACAGAATCAAATACCTGAAATGAGTGGCAATACTGCCATGATTGTTATGCCGGAACACGGGCGCAACTTGGACCATAACCCCATAACTGATGAAAACGATTGGTTCAGCTATGACCACAATGGAGATGCCAATTCAAGAAGAATGTTTGCATTGATGGTGGGTCCTGGCATTCCAGCCAATCTCAGAGTGGGAAGCGAATCCAATCCTGTAGGCGATGCAACGGATATTGTGGCTACAATGGCCGAAATATTGGGTATTAAGCCTGATGTCCAAGGTGCAGGACTATTAGATGGATATTCAAAATCATTGTTTGATAGAATTTAAGACATGAAATATATCATTGTATCTGGCCTAATGATCATTGCGTTAATTTTCATTGTTTCTTGTGAAAAAGATCCCCCGAATCCTTTCAACAACAACCCACCTGTCAATGGAGATACGCTGAGTATTTTCAAGCCAGACCCAAATAGTTTTGAAGGACTTCATGCATATATCTTCAAGCCAACATGCGCCAACTCTGGATGCCATGACGGTACTTTCGAACCCGATTTCAGGACAATTTACAGCTCCTACAATACCATGGTCAGCCGGCCAATAATCAAAAATGACCCATTGGGGAATTTTACTTTTAGAGTAGTTCCTGGTTCTTCAGCACAATCCGTGTTGTACAATAGAATAACCAAAGACATAGATGGACAATCAGGCATCATGCCATTGGTTTTGGAACCTGGAAATGACTGGCCAGCAAAGAAAGATGAATACATTGCCCGCATAAAAAATTGGATTGATGCTGGTGCAAAAGATATGTTTGGCAATTCGCCAGGCACTTCCAACTTAGCGCCACAAATGCAAGGTGTGCATGGAATAGCAAGTGAAACCTTACCACGAAATGATAGCGGACAAGGTGCCCTGCGCGTAAAAAATGATGTTACAAGTCTGGACATTTTTGTTGCCTTAACAGACGACAAAACTGCACAAAAGGATCTAAGCAATGTCCGACTCCGATTTTCTACAACTCCTGATGCATTCGATACTGCACCTGATTTTCAAACGCAATTGCTAGGAGTTTCTCAAAGTTTTCCTGGATATTTTGGAGCTCAAGTTCCGTATTATTACAAAATAAACATCAATCCAAAGGATTTTGCGGGCTTGGGCCAGACCGTTTTTTTTAGAATTTATGCAACAGATGGTGATGGAAAAACCGCAGAAATACCCACAACTTCAGGTGCTTACTATATTAAAAACTATTGTTCATTTACTATAGTATTGCCATGAAATCATTTATAGCCTTACTCCTAACATTGACTGTGTTACTCATTTCATGCGAAAGAGAAGCCAATTTACTGCCCCTGCCCATTGAACCTACAATAAGCATAGCCTCCGTTTCTGCTGATACAATTGTTCAATTTCAAGAAAATTTAATGATCGAATTGAAATATGAAGACGGCGACGGGGATTTAGGCAATGAAGATACAGATATCAACTCACTGTTTATTAAGGACGCCAGATTACCTGAACCAGATGCATATTATGTTGCTCCTTTGGCCCCGAAAGGTGATAATATCAGTATTTCCGGCAAACTCAAAGTCACCTTGTCCTCACCATTTATATTGGGAAATGGCGAACAGGAAACCACCTATTTCGAAATGTGGATGGTTGACCGAAAGGGACACAAAAGTAATGTTGTTATCACAAACCCCATTCTGATCAAAAAAATGTAAGTCATGAAAAAAAAGTACTTCATTATAGGAATAATTGTATTGTTTCCTTTCCTTTTGAAAGCACAGCCGACTTTCAATATCTATAACGGTACTACTTCAGAATGTGAAGGAATCTTAAAAGACAGTGACAAGGGCTTGGTCAATGATACCTATGATACCAATGAAAATTATACATTCAGCATTTGTGTTCCTACATCAGGTGAAATTATTATGTCCTTTGCAACATTTTGCACTGAAGAACAATATGATTACATTCGTTTTTTTGACGGACCAGACACATTTTCCACTCAAATAGGTCCAGCCTATTCCGGAACAGCACTTCCTCCAGTTATAAAAGCGACTAGTGGATGCTTGACAGTCAATTTTATTTCTGACGCCAATTTGCAATGCACAGGCTGGATTGCAAGTTGGAAAGTAAAAATAGATGATCCTAAAGCTCCTTTGATGAACATTGTTGGAACTGTACCGTGTGAATCCTCCAGTTTTGTTGTGAAATTGAGTGAAAAAGTCCCTTGTGATTCAGTATTTCCTGCCGCGTTTTTGATTTATGGCCCGCAAAGTCCCAATATCATAAGTGCTGTACCATCGCCATGTATAAATGGATTTACCGACCAAATAACGCTTATTTTAGATACTGAAATAAAAATTACTGGAACTTACACGGTTAATTTTACCAGCACATTTGTAGATGAATGTTTCAAACCACACGTGCTCACCAGCGAAACCAGTTTTCCGGTAACTGGCTGTCCACTTTTTGTACAATTGATTCCAGAAAATAACAAGGGCAAGTTATGCCCCGGAGAATGCACCAGATTATATGCACAAGTTACGGGGGGTGATCCACTGAGCTACAAATACAAATGGAGTGTGGCAGGAACTGCCAGCAGCATAGATGTATGCTTGCCTCCCTTGAGTTATAGTGTCACTGTGACTGATAATGCCGGATCCCTGCCTGCCATTGCAACATATACCTTTGAATTATTTACTCCGCCCGTCATTCAGTGGCTATTGGGAGATACAATTTGTCAATCTGATCCAGCATTCAACTTGAATGTCACCAATCCAGGAGGAAAATGGAACGCTATTGGCATTTGGGACGGAAATTGGAACAAGCAACCAGGATGGTATGAGCCTTGGAGGCCTTGGCAAGGCTATGACAATATCAGGTACACAGATCCCAATGGATGTTCAGATACCGTCAAAATCATAGTTAAACCGTTTTGGATATTTAATGATGACGCCTCCTGCCCTGGAGCCGCTCCTTTTACAGTAAGTGGATGGTCACCAGCTGGTGGTACTTGGTCTGGGAATTTTATCAATGCAGCAGGAGTATTTGATCCAACCACACCTGGAGAATATTTAATAACATACAATGCGCCAAACGGATGCTCTGGTTCTAAATGGATAAGAGTTGCGGACTTGATTATGCCGCCTGATGTGACTATTTGTAGTTCCAAAGATCCTTATACCATACCTATCAGCCCATGGGGTGGCAATTGGGATCCATCACCAGGATTGGCACAAGATTGGAGTTGGTTTGAACCTGGTAAAGCTAAATTAGGTTTGAACAAATTGGTTTATCATATCAATGGATGCACGGACTCAATGAATATCTACGTTGTACCAGTAAACGCGTCCAACGACTTTACAGCATGCACCAACCAGCAGCCATTCATATTAAATGGTTCCTGGGGTCCTGCGGGTGGAGCATGGAAAGGTCCTGGAATAATAGACACCTTAACTGGATTATTCGATCCTTCTTTGCTCAATGACGGTCAAAATGTGAATTTGGTTTACACGAGCAATGGATGTTCAGATACGAGAGTTGCCAGAATCAGAAATACTGAAATTAGAAAAAAACAAGTTTATGAATTTTGCCCTTATGCCGATTCTTTAAAATTAGAAACCAGCATCCTGGATGAAAATCCAACTGGCGGCCAATGGACTGGCGGAGGCGTTTATTACCTTTATGTCAAAGACAAAGACCCTAAAAACGGCTTTTACTTCGACCCAAAAAATGTCGCTTCAGGCTTACATCCTGCAGTTTACAGTATCAACGGCTGTAGTGATACCATGTGGATAAAAGTACATTCTCTCCCTCAAATAGACAGCGTTGCATTGTGCAGTGAAGATAATCCATTCAAATTGACTGCGGATCTATCCATCAAAGAATGGTATGGCACAGGAATCATAAATATTTTTGCGGGATTGTTTGACCCCGGAATAACTGGTGCAGGAACATTCACAATATCAATGGTGTCACAAGAGGGATGTTTAAATTCTGGACAAATAAGTGTTTCTGATTTTCAGGCAGTAGTATTAGGGGGGTTGGAACCATTTTATTGTTATAAAAATCAAGATATCGCAATCGTTTTTGCCCCTGTAGGCGGACTACCTTTGGTAGATGGAGTGCCACAAACAAGTTTTAATCCTGCAACTGCTGGACCTGGGCTGCATACCATTTCATACAATTTTGGAATAGGAAAATGTGCAGATGACAAAACAATCACCGTTGTGGTGGGTGAACCATTGGGAGTGGATCTGCCATTTCAAGTTGATTCAATTTGCAAAGGATTGAGCACAAATATATCCGCTTGGGGGACTGGTGGAAGCTCCTTCGGCAATTACGTTTACACCTGGAACAATGGCTTAGGATTTGGGCAAACTCAATTTGTGGCACCAACACAGACTACATCTTATTCGGTACTTGTTGAAGACGGTTGCTCCGATCCTGTTGCAGCTACTTTGAGTGTATTTGTGCATCCAGATTTTGTTGTTAATCAAATTTCCGGACCATTGGTTTGCTATGGTGAATCAACTTCTTCGACAGTAACAGCATCACCAGCAGGGAATTACAATTTCGAATGGCAAACTTCTCCTAAATTTTATGGACAAACTTATACTGGAAACCCTGCAACTTTTGATGTCTTGGTCACCAATGTTCAAACTGGATGCGAACAAGAAATTTCCGCCAAATTACCAGGCTATCCAGTAATTGTAGCCAATTTCTCTGTTTCTCCAGCTGGAAATTGTGTTTCTTTTCTAGATCCTGAATTAACGGTATTGGATTTTAGCTCAGGCGTAGTTAACGGTACTTGGGATTTTGGTGATGGAACGTCAGAACCATACAACTCAGGACAATTGTTAAAACACAGCTATCCCGATACAGGTATTTACACTATAAAATTATTAGTCATTAATCAGGGTGGATGCAAAGATTCTGCAAGTTTGACTGTTTGCGTGCGCAACGCAAGCACCTTATATGCACCTAATGCATTTACACCTGACGGAGATAACTTAAATGATAAATTTCAATTTGTTGGACTTGGAATTGAATCAATTGATTGGATAATTTTTGATCGATACGGAAATGAAATCCATAGAGGCAGCGGCATGGATGAAGGCTGGGATGGAAATGTAAGAGGCTCTAGAGCATTGCCTGGAGTTTACACTTATGTTGCCAAATACAAAGAACAAAACGGAAAAGCAACCAAACAATTGAAAGGCTTAGTTACTGTAGTTTACTAATGCACAGTATTTCTGTCAATTATTGACGAATCCCACTTTGATACTTTGTAAGGAAGGCAGTTTTAAAACCTGCTTTCCTTATCTTCAACAAGGCTTGGTTTCCAGATGTTCTATCTGGCCACCATGCCAGTAAAACCCTATCCATTGGCTTATTGGGAACTGGCTCATAAGTCAATGTTCCAACACCATCCAAGTTGTTAAAGACGCTCAAAGTTCCATCTACACGTTTGGCCGCAAGTAGTTGGATCAAATAATACTCCCCTTCTCTGTAGAAACCATCAGGCCTCAATCCGCCTACCCATGAAGGCCCAGTAGTTGGTATTGATTCAGCTATAACTTCAACTTTTTTTACGGGTTCCTTCTGCTTGGGATCTTTTTTTGCTTTTGGTTTAGAATTTGCTTCTTCTACAATTACTGGTTCAGGCTCTTTATCAAAATCTGGTTCACCAATTGAAACCATTTCGTTCAAATTTTTACTCAAAACAAAATTCCGACTGATCCTGTTACCCCTAATCTCATTCGTTTCAAGATTGCTGTAATCGGGGCTGTAATCCTTTGCTTCTGCTTTAACTTTATATTTTCTGCTAGGCGCTAATGAAAAGTTAAAAGACCCATCCGGACAAAATCGCGTATCTATCAACGTTTCTTTTCCATCTGCGGCCAATTCATAAACTGAAACCCTACTGTCCGAAATTCCTTTCTCGGAATATTTATCGAGAATTTTGCCTGAGATAAAATTATTGGGATTGGCGGTATTGAATTCAAAAATATCCTCATCAGTCGTGGTATTCTTCAAGGTAGTGAAAGTTCTATTTGATACCAAATATCCAGTATTCAATCCTTTTCGCTGAATGTAGTACAAATCATCCGCAGGACTATTGAATGGCTCTCCCAAATTCATTGCTTCCGAAAAATCCCTATGCTGACCATTTGACTTGAAGATGTCTAAACCTCCAAGAGATGGAAAACCATTGGAACTAAAATAGAGACTACTTTCCTGACTGTTGTACCATGGACTTTTTTCATCACCCAATGTATTGATCTTATCTCCACAATTTCTCGGAACCGTAAAATCAACATCATCGGTGCTCAAGCTGCGTTCACTATACCAGATATCAGTGCCTCCCAGCCCACCCTTTCTATTGGACGCAAAGTATAGTATTTCCTTGGTATCAGTCATCACAAGACATGGGTGAGTATTGGTAGCCAAACTATCATTGATGTATCCTCGCAATTTAATTGGTGCTCCCCAAACTTCATCCTTCTTCAACATCACATAGATATCGCAGCGTGATTGTAAACCACCTTCCATCTCTGTTGGCACGCAAATGTTGAAATAAAATCTCTTAAAGTCATCCGAAAAACTTCCATTCGCATAATTGACTTTGTCATTTTTGGGGAAAATCGTTGGTATTTGCGGTTTCGAATATCCTGAGTTTGATTTTTCTGACCGATAAATTTTTGCCAATCCTTTTCTGTTGCTTGAAAAATATAACGCGTTGTCTCCAAAAGGGACGGGAGCAAAATCAGATTGGTTGGTATTGACAACCAAACCAGGATAATTAATTGTCACATCATTATTCGCAAGCTTTGGCTCCAATGCCAGCATACATCCTGCTATTTCACGATTGACTAATTCCGACATTTGGGGCTTGTCCTCTGCTGTATAAAACTTTATAAATTCCTCAAATCCTGATTTGGCTTCAGAGTATTTTCCAAGTGATTTTAGCGCCCTAGCATTTTGGAATTTTACGTCAGGGAATTTTTTTGTTTTCTTCAATAAGGTACCAAACGCGAAAGCTGCATTTTTATAATCTTTCATTAGGTAAGCACATTTCCCGGCTTTGTACAACAAATCATACTTGGATTTCTTTTGCTGCCAGGCCAATTTGAAGTTTTTAGCTGCTGTTGTATAGTCGCCCACTTTGAGTGCCTTTTCAGCAATATCACTTTGATCGCGCCAAGATAATTTTTGTGCTTTGATTTGACTAAAGGAAGTAGCCAGAAGAACGATTATTATAAAGGATAATTGATAGGTATATTTCATGATCATGTGTGATGGAGTTCATTGAGGTAAGATTCAATTACCTCGGAATAATGTTGGTGTTCCAAGTGAAGCACTTTCTGTGCTATTGCTTCAGGAGTATCCGATTGTAAAACCTCTGTTTTGGCTTGAAATAATACCCTGCCAGCATCATATTCTTCATTTACAAGATGAATGGTGATACCTGTTTCAGATACATTAGCATCTTTTACTGCCATGTGAACATTCATGCCATACATCCCTTTTCCTTTGAAATGCGGGAATAAACTAGGATGAATATTGATGATACGATTTTTATAGAGCTCTATCAGCTCGAATGGCAACAACTTCATGTAACCTGCCAATACGACTAAGTCAATCTTTAAGAAGTCAAAATAAGCTAGTAATTGATTGTATCCCAATGCGTTGGGTGTAAATAAATAAGCGGGCACTTGCTTGTCTCTTGCATGACTCAATACACCTGCCTTTGAATTGTTGCTTGCAATCAAGGAAACAAAAACATCTTCACGACCATGAAAATAATCCATAATAGCCAAAGCGTTGGAGCCACTCCCAGAAGCCATAATGGCGATATGTTGTTTATTTGGGGCGATGATGTCAGTAAGTTTGACACAAAAGTAAGATAAAATTAGAAAAAATTAATATATGAACTTAGGATACGGTAAAAACTTGTTGGTTAATGAGCACATCGTACCCCTCAAACCCATAATGTCTCTCGCTAATTGGCCTATTCCCCCATTATCTGATTCCCGACGTGTATCCAGTCGGGACAGGCCCCGACGTATATCCAGTCGAGGCAAGTCAGGATTTTCAGGATCAATTGATTTCACAGATTTTTAAATGCTCTCGAAATTTGAATTAACCCATAACCCATTTACCATAAACTATAACCCATCAACCATAAACAATAAACCAAATAACCCATAAACCATAACCATTAACCACCCAATGCCCTCACCTATAATAAAAGTAACCAACCTCTCCAAATCCTACACC
>JBBQJT010000008.1:0-82570 GCA_038326165.1 Chitinophagales bacterium
CAAAGTGTCACTATGATCCCTGTATCGCACTAATCAATAAACTATGCCACGTTCAGTAAACTCAGTCGCCTCAAGAGCAAGGCGCAAAAAAGTGCTCAAAGCAGCTCGCGGATATTTCGGAGCTAGAAGTAAGGTCTACACAGTAGCAAAAAATGCTTTAGATAAAGCAATGCTTTACATGTACAAAGACCGTAAATTTAAAAAGCGTGCTTACCGCCGCTTGTGGATTGCACGTATCAATGCAGGTGTTCGTGCACATGGATTGACTTACTCAGTATTTATCCATAAGTTAAGCGAGGCCAACATTACCCTTAACAGAAAAGCATTAGCAGATTTGGCCCTTAACAATCCAGATACTTTTGCTTCTATTGTTAATAGCGTAAGATAAGTCTTTTCAGATTAAAAATAAAAGCTCTTCAGTGTAAATTGGAGAGCTTTTTTAGTCGACAATTGATTATTTTTACCATAGGTCACTGCTTCCAAAGGTATTTGGCTTATTGATCCATTTACCACCGCTAAAATCTGGAAATACAACTGGTTGGCTTCCCAAGACTATTGATTGCTCAGAAAGTGGAGTTACTGCAGCCCAAGTAGCATAATCATAAACATCTATTGGAAATGGCTCATTTCGTTTTAAGCCTTCAATAAAAGAGTTCACAACAAAAAAGTCCATTCCACCATGTCCGGCACCTTTCGCATCAGCAACATATCTTTTCCATAGTGGATGATCGTATTCATCGTAATAAGCTTGAGCATCTTGCCAATTGTGTGCCTTACTTAGCCCTTCAATATGTACACTTTTGTTAACATCCATCCAAATACCTTTTGTTCCTTGGACTCTGAATCCTAATGAATATGGTCTTGGTAAACTGGTGTCATGCGTCAAAGTGATAGTTTCACCCTTTGCGGTCTTTATCATTGTTGTAACAACATCACCAAGTGCAAATTTTATCTTGGCATTTGGATGATCTTTACCAGCCATATTTACGATATAATCGTTTAATCCCATTGACTTCGATGACATGCTGGTAAGAAAGGCCATGCGATTACCGCGCTCTAAATCCAGAAACATTGCAATAGGTCCAAGTCCATGAGTTGGGTACAATTCTCCATTGCGATTCACACTGTTATTGGTTCTCCATCGAGCCTCAGAATATCCTTTGGAACCAAACTCTACTCCACCACCATATGCTTGCTTGCCATCATTGAATTTTACGGCTCGAAGATCATGTTGATAACCTCCTTCACAATGAATCATTTCACCAAACATTCCCTTGCGGTGCATGTTAAAAATGGCCATGACATCGCGTCTGTAACACACATTCTCAAGAAACATGATGGGAGTGGCAGTTCTTTCAAAGGTTCTGATCAACTGCCAACATTCATCCAAATTATATGCTCCGTTTACTTCACATCCAACAGCAATATTGGCCTCCATGGCATCAACACACATTACGGTATGCCATTCCCAAGGAGTTGCAACTATGACACCGTCTAGATCCTTTCTGTCAAGAAGCTTCTTGTAATTGTAAACTCCACCCAAATAAACCTCTGGCTTTGCTCTGCCGTTATCGCTGATTACTTTCAAAGTAAGATCAATACTATCCTGTTCAATATCTGATATTGCAACCAAAATGACATCTTCCCTGCGCGTTAAAAGATCAACATGATCCCTTCCACGCATACCAACACCAATGACACCAATTTTCAATTTATCTTTAGAATGAATTTTGGAAGTTATTATCGGTTGATTCAATAAACCAATACCAGCAAGAGTTACAGCACTTGATTGAACAAAGGTTCTCCGTTTCATATTTTATGATTTAGAATAAATTGATTCGCTTGACCTAACAAGATATATTGATTTCTTGCTCTTATATAATTCTCTTCTGGAAAATTGATCGAATAATATTTATTGCCAAGCAAGTAATCAGTTGCAAAGCGCAGAGACATGATGTAAAACATGAATAAAACTCCCTTTAGTAGATACTCATCGGATATGTTTGTAAGATTTCGATAGGCAGAAAGCATTGCTTCCATATATTGGTGATCGAATTTCACTTGAGAAATTTGCAGCTCTGATTCACCGCAATTTACACTAACACTTCGTACCAAATCACCAAAATCAGTGCAAGCATAACCTGGCATCAATGTATCTAAATCAATAATTTTTACAGCTTCTCCCCTTTCATCAAAAAGCATATTGCTTATCTTTAGGTCATTATGACATACTATAGTCTTTTCTGTTGCAGTCATTTCGTTATAGTCTCCAATCAAAAAGGAAAAACTGCGGAGACCAGATATCAACTCGTTTAGTTTATCGTCCTTCAACTCAGTCAAAATACAAGCTTCATTAAACTTCTTGTAGCGATGGTTCAAATCATGAAATTTTGGAATTATAACCTGTAACAATGATGATTTAACATGCCTTGTTTCCAAATGAAATTTACCCAGTAATTCCGCAGCAGAAACAGCCATTTCAATCGTACAAATTAGATTGTGAGAAATAAGTTCTTCTTCCCACTTGGTGATTCTGTAAAACTGATTATCATGTTTCCACAAACTTGATTTTTCTGGGGCAATGAGTTGCACCAGCAATTCTGGGCAAAATTCATAGAGTAATATTTCATTTTCACCAATAAGTTTTGGTGACTCAAAGACCAAATCATTTATTTGCTGAATGGCAAAACTACCCTTAGTCGTCATCACCTTCATAGTTTTGTTGATAAGACCAGAATGAATTGAGCGCACACCAGTTATTTCACCCAAATCTGCCTTTGTTAACAGTATTGTCAATATCTTTTCATCAATCATTTATCAAAAAGATATGATTTTACCAACTCAAGATCAAAAGGATGCGTCAAGCCTGTCCATTGGCTACTAACTACGGAAACATTAAAATATCCCAGAGAATTAATTTTAAGTGACCATTCAATAGCATCAATAATTCCCTTCTCCTTAGAATTATTTCCAATTTCCAATATCAAAAATTCTCTCAAATATTTAGATAAAAACTCGGCCTTTAAAAATATGGCGTTCATTGACACCAAATCAGTTGCTTGGACCCTTTCATGTTCTTTATTAAATATGGAACCATTGAGCAACTGATAACTGCTCTCTGTTATTGCCATCAAATGGTTTTGCTTATTGGTTTTTATTTTGCCTCGATTGACCATGCCTGTCGGTGGAAGGCAATTTTGAACTTCATAGGCTACTATACCACCAAGGTAAGATTTGGGAAGGTATTTCATCTCGAATCCTTTTAGAATCGTCTGACGGGCATAATAATCATCTCCATTAAGCATAAATACATCGTTTGCTCCATTAAACAGGATACATGCTGATTCATGGGCATCTAAAACAGCATAAGCCGTACCTGCAAATTCATTCTTTTGTGTGACCAATACAATTTGGCAAAGCGATAGGTAGCATTTTAAATGTTGCCGAATCTTAACCAAAACTCCTCTTCTACCGACAATTATAATTTTCTTGAAACCAACTTCAATCCCATATTGGATGCTGTAATCAAGAAAATACTCTCCTTTGGGGCCAATAGGTTCAATTTGTTTTGGACGACCAAATCGGCTTGATTTACCTGCACAAAGAATAACCAGGACTGGATCATTCATTTTTAATTGTCTTCATTCAATTCTCCAAAGCCTGTCAGCTCGTCCAGATCACCATAGGAACCTTCCTCACTATCAAAATACTTACCGAGACTTTGATTGACCAAATCAACATCAAACTCATCAGGCATAAAATCTGCAAGCACAATAGACCTAAGCATTTCTGCTTCTTGAGTTATACTTTTTGGCCAGTTCGTAATCGCGATATTATAAATGGCAATTGAGTCTATTTTTTGAGGTGGTGAAGCACCTGCACCCTTTATACAAAGAGGGTAATCAGCCAAATCTTCGGTATAACGGAATCCTTCAGTTAAAACATTTACTTTCCAACCATTGGCATAATTATAGAGTAATTCAACCCCTTTTTTGTTGAGTACCTCTGGGATTATTTCATCATCTTCAATCATTTCACCTTCAAGCATGTAAGTGTATGCTGAATCATCTTCCCACAGAAATGCTCCTTGAATGATTTGGTGCAATTCATGCAGATCAAGATCAAGCGGCAACATAAGGGTTCTAAATACTTGTGGATTTGCTCCATCCAAATTCAAAGTTAACTCTATCAAATTATTACGCATGGTGTTGAATTGTAATACAAATTTATCATTCTCATTGGAATAACAAGGAGTTCAGTTAAAATAAACTCTAAAATTGCCGACACAAAAATCCTTGAGTTTTGGAATTTATAAATTTGATAATTTATTAAACGAAAAAATCATTTCCTATAGTTTGATTATTTATGACCTTTGCTGGATGAAACCATTTACTATACTCGCTATTGAATCCTCTTGTGATGACACTGCAGCAGCAGTTATTACGGATGGTAGAATCTTATCCAACATGGTTTCTACACAATTAGAACACGATCAATATGGTGGAGTTGTCCCTGAAGTTGCATCGCGGGCGCATCAATCAAACATCCTTCCGGTTGTAGAACTGGCTCTTAAGATGGCTGAGACAACTTTGGAGCATATTGATGGTGTAGCAGTAACCCAAGGACCTGGATTAATGGGAAGTTTGCTAGTTGGAATTAATTTTGCCAAGTCAATTGCATTGGCATTGGATAAGCCTTTGATCGGAGTGAATCATATGGAGGCTCATGTAATGGCCCACTTCATAGATGAACCAAAACCTAGTTTCCCATTTCTGTGCCTTACCGTATCAGGTGGACATACTCAAATCGTTCTTGTGAACGCCTTGAATGACATGAAGGTGATAGGCTCAACCATTGACGATGCAGCTGGGGAGGCATTTGACAAAGCTGGTAAGTTGCTAGGGTTGGGTTACCCAGCAGGAGCTTTAATAGATAAGTATGCTCAACTTGGAGAGGCTGTTTATAAGTTTCCAGAGCCTAAAATTCCAGACTTGAATTTTAGCTTTAGCGGATTGAAAACTTCAATAATGCTCTTCATAAAAAAAGAAATGGCTTTAAACCCAAATTTCATTCATGAAAATCGAAACGATACATGTGCGTCTATTCAAGATCGTATTGTCAGTATACTCATCAACAAACTCAAAAAAGCAGCTGATCAATATCAAATCAACCAATTGGGAATTGCAGGTGGCGTGTCAGCAAATAGTGGATTGAGAGAGGCTCTGAGGAGGCTCTGTGTACAAACAAATAGACAAGCCTTCATTCCAGAATTTCAATATTGCACAGACAATGCTGCCATGATAGCTATGGCAGCACATTACAAATACCTAAACAAGGATTTTTCGAGTCAGGACATGAAGCCATTTGTTCGCAATTTGGTATAAGCTATTCGATTTTCAATAAGGTTCCTTCCGAGTGACTTGAAAATTCAGGAGCATACAAACATATCAAACTTGCCATTCCTCCTGAGTAAACTCCGGGATTATTGGTTCGCAATCGGTAACTTATGATGTGTGTTCCTTTGGGCAAATAATCCATATAAAAGTATGTTCCAATATCCTTAGTACTTTGATAATAACCCAGTTCTCCATATTTATAACCGCTGATAACATCTATGGGCTCTAAACCCGCAGCTCTGAGGTCTTTCAATTGTACAAATTCTAGATCTCTGTCTACTCTCAAGATCAATTGCACCTCCACACTTTCTCCTGCTTTTATGGATTCCCCTGTTTTCAACTCGAAAGATCGTTTGGTACCATTTGTTCTAAAGTAATGTTTTTCGATCCGCAATGGAGTTCCCACTGCTGGTTTAACTTTATCTAAATCCTCCAAATATTGCCAGTATGCACCACCCCAGCCTACGTTGTTGTTGGTATTTTCAATTCTAATATCAGCAGTTTTGGAAGTTACCATTGCTGGTGTTATACTTGTTTGAAAATATCCCGTACCAGCCTCTGTTGCTGGGATATTCAGTTTATTATCGGCTATTGAAATTAAAGGATTCTTTGGAGAACTTAGCACAGCGGTGTCACCGAGCAAAAGCGCATAAATAGCTTCTGTAGTTGCAGATGTTGTCGGCCAAGCTGTAGTTTGCTTGTTCTTGAGCAACCAAACCTTCATTTCAGTAATATCCTGATCATTAGAATTATTGGCATGAAATGCTTGAATCAACATGCTTTGTGTTTCAACAGGTAATTGATACCAATAATATCCCCAATTGTCTTTCCAATACATTCCTAACTCGTTTGATCTTACAGCTGTCTCTTTAAGCGATTTAATTAATTTCGCAACCATGTCCTTTTGGTTGGTCTCTAAGCCAATCATTATCAGCATAGCTTTAAAATAATTGGATTGGCTCAGCCAGTATTTATTCATTTGCATAAAATACCAATCGTGAGCTTCCTTATTCAATCTGGTTTCAGCTTTATTCAAAACAAGAACCATAATAGCTTGTAGGTCAGTACCATTAATATGTTCTGATCGTAGATCAAACTTATTTCTTATGGAAGCCACTTTGAGCAATGTGTATCGGTTGTTGGTTTCGTTGATTATGTAATCCATTGATTTATTAACAATCCTTTCCGAAGCTGATGTATTCAAACCGAGTTTAGAAAGATGAGATAGTCCGAATATCAATTGTTGGGTTATATAGCGATTTGGTCTTCCTCCCTCTACCCATCCAAATGAGCCATCAGAATTCTGACGCGAGGCTATCAAGTCAATAGAGTTCATTGATTCAGCTTCAATTTTTTTTATGTCAAATAAGGAAGAAATGGCTTTTCTTTGTTCAGCCTCAGCTATTGATTGACGAATCCATGGTGTTTCATCCAATAATTCAGGAGTTAGCTTTGCCTTTGTCTCTAGAGTTGAAGACAAACCTTCTTTTGCAGCCCAATCCTGATAATACTTTGCAATTTCAGGATATTTATTTGCGATATGGCCCGCTAATCTGTTGGAAAAATACCTTGAAAATACGTAATCCAAACAATCGTCATTTTTCTCTGCCAAATATGGTAAAGCCTTGATGACCAACCATGCAGGGTTAGCAGTGTAATCCAGTTGGAAGGATACAGTCTGGGAAGTGGAACTCAGATTTTTTTTCAGGCTTTCAAAGACAAAATTTTTCTTTTGATTTGGTCTGAGGAACATTGGCAAAGTCTCATAAACAAGAATTCTATTACTCAATACAGGCAATTCACCTTGTTGCCCGTCACCACGGACGCCATCAGATGCAACTATCAGATATTCAATCGGAGATACCCAATCCTTAGGGACTTTTAACTCAAAATTTGCAACCACCGTTGAGTTTCCTTCGGAACTGAAGCTCGATGAAGCATTCGAACAGAACAAAGCCGTTACCTTTTGACGGGTAATGGCATCTACCAATTCAATTGTGATCTTTCCAGCCTGGAGCCGATCACTTGTATTAATAATCCTGACTGGTATCACAACTTGATCATTTTGACGCATAAAACGAGGCAAATTTGGTTGAATCATAAAATCCTTACTCGTTTCAACCATTTTATAGTCAATTGCAGTTGCCATATCTTTGGTATTGGCTAAAAGCATAAAGTTCCACTTGGTCAATGCTTCATTCATAGTAAAGTCGATGACATAATTCCCTTCATCATCCTGCATTACGTTCGGAATAAAAAAAACTGTTTCTTTCAAGTTGGTCCTCATTGGATTGAAAGGCTTAACAGACTTCTCTAAAGTCAATGGCGGTGGCGGTGCAATTTTATCATTTCCCTTTTTAGCCATTACCTCTTCACCTTTTACGTAATCATTTTCCATTGATGCCTTGTCATCCATGGCTTCAGGAACAGCACCAGAAGCCATTGCCATGTTTCTCATCATGATTCTTCTATTTTGAGAATACAAGTACCAATCTCTTCCCCATAATGAAAGATATGGAAAGTTTAAGCTGACAAAATCCTGATAAACTACATTTTGCATCCAAGTGCTACTTTCAGAACCGAGTAAAAACTCTCTAAAATAATTTGATTTCTTGAAGGGTCTGTTATCGAAAAAATATGTTGTCCAAATGTTTTGGGCGAATTGATCCAAGGATGCATCGTACATTGAGGCCAACAATTCAGCGACCACCCTTTCGCCATCATTGCCACTAACTTTGATTCTCCACGTAGATTTTTCGCCAGGATACAATTTATTCGCAATATTCAGGTATTCTATTTTTAATGTTTTGTTGGTCCATGGCACTTCCAAAACAACATTTTTACTCAAATAAGATTCTCCTCGGAAATTGGCACTAAATGATAGTGTAACACCACCTCTGTCTGCCTCGGTAATGGGAATTTGGATAGTTTTTACACCCTTCAATTCAAATGTTTCTATCTTATCTGGTCCCATATTACCATTGCTGTAATTGACCCAGAAAGGCCCACCGATACCATGAACTGTTACCGAAGCGATATCACCAGGTTTGTAGCTTGCCTTATCCGTAAATACTTCAATACCGAGAAAATTGCTAAAATCAGCAAGGCTCTTTCCATAAATTGAAGTAAAAACTTTGTAATTTAAGGTATCGGCTCCATCCATTACTGTCGCTTCTATCACATAATCACCTGGAACCCAGTCTTTGACTGGAAGATTGATCTTTTGATTAAGATTTGTGACCGTTCCAGAGTAGCTGACTTCTGCTAAATTTTCACTTTTCTTTGACCTCGCATTTAAATCAATTTCAGTATAAGGCAAAAATGGAAAGCGTTTTGAAAATTCTGTTTTGCTCAAATAATTAAACTCAGGAATCCCCCTGCCACTATTGTCCTGATATACTTTCCCCAAGCTATTAATCCTTGTAGCAGTCAACTTAATCTCATCTTTTAATGCAAGACCATTGAGATTTTTAAGATAAATTTCAATAGCAAGTTCCTCGTTTTTACTCTGAAATCTTGATGTTTTCATTGTAAGCAGCTTGTTGACGGCACCTGCAGAAAAAGTCATTCTACCAGATTGTATTTCGCCACCTTGATCAGTTACAATTGCTTCAGTCACAAAGGTAAAATATGGCTTGAACCGTAAATCATTTTCTTCACCGGGAATTAAATGCATCCTAAAGGAGAACTTTCCATTGGCGTCGGTTATCAGATCAACTCTTGTATATAGTTCCTCACTTTCACCAAATTGGTTCAACCAATTGTATGTATCCCTATAAGGCATAACTGTTCTTCGCATAACTGAGCAAACGACTTTAGCGTTTTGAACCGGATAACCTGCAAAGGCTTTTGCTGTGCCAGTCAATGTAATAGTATCATTCAACTTATATGCTACCGTCACAGGATCTAGGATTACCTCATAGCTTGGTCTTTTGTACTCTTCAACATTGAAATATTTGGTACCAATCCCGTCACCACCTCTGAGATAATATCGACCAGTTATTCCACCCAAAGGGATATCGAACTTACCATTGACTGTACCAAATGAATTGGTGGTCATCATTGTTTCATTTATTAGTTGTCCATTGGCGTTGTATAGACCTATGATTACTTTCTTATTGGCAATAATTTTGGAGGAAGTTTCAAATCTTTCATACAATATTGCCTTATAGAACAGCACTTGCCCTGGACGATATATGGCACGGTCCATATAGAAATCAACTTTGGAATGATTGCCCATCCCTTGGTCAACAAATCCAGTCCTTATCTTACATAAAAGGGGAACTTTGCTATTCCCAATTATTGCCACAAAATTGTATCCATCCCTTGGGTGCTTTGATATATTGCAGTTAATAAATCCGGCTTTATCAGTTATTAGATTCTCAAAGGTTGAAACAGTGTATTTTCCGATATTGAGATTGTAATCGTATTTATACTCAAATGTTTGGAGAAGCACTTTAGATTTCGGAACAGATTTACCAGAATTATAGTTGGTAATCAAAAGCTTGTTGGCGCTTTGAGAACATGCAAGATCATTGACTTGAAAAAATGAATAAGAATTTGACTCCTCTAAAGTCCCGGAACTGAGATTATTTGTGATTTGAAGCAAATAATAACCTGCAGGCAAGCCTTTCATTGGCAATTCGATGGTATGATCTCTAAAATCAGAAGTTTTCGGTAAATCAAATTCAAAACTTGATGCTTTTAACTTACTAAATCCTTCCATTTTTGAAGCCTCATTAGCACCTGAGATCAAAAGAGGCTTGGCTTGATCCAAATTTAATGCAAACAAATTAAACTTGATTGATTCAGCATTTTTAAAGCTTAAACCCACTAAAAATTCTTCATTTGGGTATATTACTTTAGGGTGATTGACAGTTAAAACAACCGCTTCAATTTGGTTGATCAAATTACTTGCCTGACTTGAAATAGACGGACTTTCATTCTTGGCGATTATTGATTTAGCAAGTTTATGGGAAGTCGTAAAATATAAATATTCAGCTTTAGTTTTATCAGTTCCTGTCCATTCCGAGGCCTTTTCAAAGTAAAACTGCGCTTGAGCGAGTAAAAAACTTGAAGCGCCTTTCTTACTTTCATTCAATGCGTACCAACTTACTAGTGCTTTTAAGTAAATGTCGTCCCTATTCTTGTTACTGAACTCTTGTCTTAGATACTCCAACCATTCTTTTGCATAAAACAAATAAAGCTCTTCATTTCCCTTGAGCAAGGCATTCTGCATTAATACCTTGTAGATAGATAAAGTCTGCACTTTTGGATCGGTGGCTTGAGCATCATTCCAATCATGGACAACAGCTAAGGAATCAAGGCCACCAAATAATTTAAGATCCAAAAACTTATAAGTACCTCCACTTTGATTCTTTAAATAATCCAAGGTTCTACGTGCTAGAATATCATAAAGATTGACACCAGAAATAACAGATTTTTGATCAACTTGGTCTTCAATAAAGATAGGGTCAATAGGAATATTCAATTCCTGATTGGTATTAACGATAGCATTTTGGTAGTTCTTGCTAATTTCTTGTTTGAAATTTTCAGTTGCCCAGGTGTCAAAATCTTCAAATCCCAAACCAGGCCGATAAGCCCTAGATTGCAAATCCCAACTGCCTTGGCTATAATTATCCAACATTTCAGCAAACAAAGACTGAAGTATCGCCTTTAATGGTCCCGAGGAGATATTGAGCTCCGCATTCCATTTACTGAGCATTTCCTGATTTACAGAATCCCTACCCTGTTTGATCAAATCACTCCACCAGATCAGAGACTTGACTTGTTGTCCAGTATTCTTGTCATTTTTGGCAGCTATCCACAACTTATCTAATTCTTTCAGAGCCGATTTGGGTAACCCATCTTCGAAGGCCAACTTGTTGATGTTCTTCCATGTATTGTCGTAGGGAAAATTGCTCACAGTTTGGCTTTCAATTTGGTTAACGAAAATTGAACAGCAGAGGAACAATCCCCACCTTGATATCTTGTGCAAGAAATCCATTGTTTAGAGTTTAATTTATAAGATGCCAATGTTGTGGATATTGGACGCATGAATAGTGTTAAGAACGACCTAAAGAAATTTCACTAGAAAGTACAGTACCATTTTGCAAATGCATAATAAATTGATTGGCAAAATATGGAGTCAAAGATAAGCCTTTGGTTCCAAGTCCATTGAATAAATAGAGATCATTAAACTTGGGATGCTCGCCTATGTATGGCTTTCGATCGGGTGTGCATGCCCTTATTGCCGCACGTTGGGCTTTAAGATGAAATGCTTTGCTCCAAATTTTTGCCCATTTTTTTTCAATAAAATTTTTACCTATTTCACTTGGCTTGGAATCGGTTGCATCCCATTCATAATTGCTACCTAACCAATAATTTCCATTTTTCAGAGGCAATAAGTTCACACCACATCGAATTGATTCTTTCGTAAGTAATTCAGGTATGCTGACCTCCAGAACTTCTCCCTTTGCATCTTGGTAAATAGAATCAGGAAACCAAGAACGAGATAATTTCGAGGCACCATCAGCAAAAACAATGGACTTGGTTTTATAACTACCGATTTGCCAAAATTCTTCAATTTTAGAGATGTCATCGGCTTGTATATTCATTTCATGAAGACAAGATTTATTGAGCAAATAATCTCTCCAAGATTTCAATAAAACAGGCACATCCAATATCAGGGCTGGTGCAATTTTAGCCGTTGAGCGGATACTATCAAACTTTAAAAACTCATTGCTTACATCATCTGGTTCAAACAAATAGGTTTTTCCTTCCTCTGTGCATTTTGCCATCCATATGTTCTCCTCTTCAACGCTTGTCAACAGACGAGTTATTGAATTATCTAGAATGATTTTCTCGTTTAGAAGTTGTTCCATTTCGGAATACGTCTTGGTTGCATATGGCAATAGGGTATCAATCATCCAAGATTTTACTATTCGCTTCCCAGTTACTGGATTGATAATTCCTGAAGAAATATTGGAAGATGAATCTAAATTACCACGATCGATAACCATGATCGACATGCCCATTTTAAACGCCTCAAAACTTAGAATTGTGCCTGCAATACCCTGACCTATAATGATCAAATCATACGGCGGAAGGATATCTTTTTCGTTAACCGAGCTCATTCATCCTATTTCTTTGTGCAAACATAATCATCAATACTGAGGAATCTAAAAAACAAAATCTATTTCGTCTAGGTGGTATCTATAGAACAAGCTGCCAAGATGGGTGATCAGGCCAAAGAATAAGCTTATGGCTTGATAACGGATTGTATGGAAATACTTCTTGAATTTACTCAATCGGCAAAAATAAAACAATTTATTTTCATTGATCTTCAGAAAAGGTATAAAACCCCAAATTGAACAATAAACAAATATCAATATTAAAGATTTAGGTCAAAATATCTCCTGAAATCCCCAATATACTAGCTGTTCAGCATGGTATTCATCCAGATTTACAATAATTCTCTTTGCTTTTTAGTCATAGATTTAACTACAAGTTCGTAAGAGTCTTGTATCAATTCCTTAATAAATTGGTTGTTAAGATTTCCAGTACAACTCACGGTGTTCCAGTGACTTTTATTCATGTGAAAACCAGGAATAATTTCAAAATATCGTTCCCGAAGTTCAATTGCTTTTTCAGGCTCACATTTCAAATTGACCGACAAATTAACTGCTTCTAAACCAGTTAATGCAAATATTTTACCACTTACCTTGAACACCAAGGTATCAGGCCCAAAGGGGGTATCTTCAAAAGTGGCAGGAAGTGAAAGACAATAATCTCTTAATTCTTCTAAATCCATCTCAGCATTTTTGAAATTTTAGAGCACGGTGAAACTTCGGGCTTTAATGTTTTACAAAGGGAATAGATCTACTTCGAGCCAATTGCTTATCATAAAACTGAATCCAATAATAACCAGAGTTTAAGCTACTTACATCTAATGACATATCTTGTCCAAATGTACCAGAAATAAGACTCTGTCCTAGAGTATTGAGAATTTGCCAATCACCATCAATTTTTTGATTTTCTAAATTCCTTACAAAATTTAGTTTGTCTAGAACTGGATTTGGAAAAATACTTAATTCATTGGAATTTATAATATCAATTGAGTTTACCAACTGGCCGTATCCCACCGTATTCAAAGCTAAAATCCACAATTCAGGATCAAACTCAACTGTTGTTATCTCAAATCCCACAGGAATCTCAAATAATTGACCATTAAAATCATTATCAACTCTTACAAAAGTATCCTTATTGACTCCAACCAAATGTATAGGTATGGGCATTTCATAAAAACCGACCGAAGGGTCAGATGTTGTTTGATCCAGTTTTAGGTAACATGTTTTGTTGGTGTATTCCCATGTTAAATTATAAGTAGGAAATCCTTGACCGTAAAACCAATCCTCAAAGAATTCAGTCAAATTTTCACCACTTGCTTGCTCCAAATGTTGTTTGAGCATTGGAGTTACTGCAAAATTATATTTTCGATCATTCAAATAGCTTCTAATGCCTTCAAAGAAGTTCTCTCCTAATTTCCAACGCAACATATGAAGTAAATAAGCACCTTTGTTATAGGTTAATCTAGTGTTAAATATTCTGTTAACTGTATTAGTGTCCGTGCAAAAAACAGATCCATTGGCTGTTGCAGTAATATTCTTTATTTTATCATTCCGCCATTTGTACCAATTGGATGTTTGATTGAAATGTTCTCTGGTCAAACCTTCCAGAAAGGTAGCAAAGCCTTCATTTAGCCAAATATCTTCCCAACTTGCACAAGTAACCATATCACCAAACCACTGATGAGCCAGTTCATGTGCCAATAATCCCCAAGAAAAGTTGGCAACAAAACTCATTGTTTGATGCTCCATTCCTCCACCCCAGCCAAACTGAGCATGACCATACTTCTCCTTGTGAAATGGATAGGTGACGAAAAGCGAATCGAAAAACTGAAGCACTTGTACCAAATTGGCAGTCCCCTGCTGAGCCTCAATCAGACTTTCAGGGTAAACATAATTCAACATTGGCATGTTGATGCCGTTGCTCAGCAGAACCTCGTCCTGATATACCGCATAATTTGTAACAGCAAAAGCAACTAAATAAGGAACAATTGGATATCTGTGCTTCCAATGGTAGGTTTTTAGATTTCCATTTTCCAATTCTGAAATCAGACTTCCATTGCTTGCAGCCCGATAGGTTTGGTCTGTTGTTATAAATACATCAATCGAGTCAATTTTATCTGATAAACCATTTTTACATGGCCACCAATCTTGAGCTCCATATGGCTCTGACAACGTCCACAAAACTGGGCTTCCACTATGTGTACTTTGAACAAAAGATCCAAAACCATTTGAAGGTGGTGAACCATGATAACTGATTGCGATAGTAGCAGTGAGATCTTTATCTAAAACTTCTGGTAAAAATATTTTCAAATCATATTTCCCAGATTGGGCAAAAGAAATTTTTGACCCCTTATAAATTACAGAGTCAACTTGAAGAGATGAGGCAAGTGAAAGATTTAATTCGTCTAAATTATTCTTTAGTGACTTAAATTTACATTCTGCAGTTCCACTAATATAACTGACTGCGGGATCTATGTTCCAACTAAACTTGTAATAATGAATATCAAAATTAGGATCGTCGTTTTTTGAAATTTCACGAAGCTTGATTTTATTTTGATGTGCATGCATTTCTCTGCATACCAATTCATCATGGTCCCCTAACAACAATTGGGCATCACAAATTATCGTGAAGGATAAAAATGCAGAAACCAGAAGGATTAATCTTAGCATAAGTAAGTTTGAAATTTGCTGTTTTTAACTCAATCAAAATTACACATTAAATCCCAAAGCACCTAGGAGGCTGTTCAAGTCTTTCGTTCCTTCTTTTTTGCAGCTGGGAAAAGGATATTATTGAGGATCAAGCGGTATCCAGGACTGGTAGGATGCAAATCAAGATCTGTAGGGGGATCATTGACTTTATGTTGATAATCTTCAGGATCATGGCCGCTGTAGAAAGTCCAAGTGCCATAACCATACTCACCGTGTAAATAACGCGCTTCATTAAGCGGCTTTGTTTCTCCCAATACCAACACTCCAGGCTTTATAGTTTGCTTGCGAAATGAAGTTGTTTGACCCATAAAACCTTTTACTGTTCGGGTATGGCATTGAGTCAACATAGTTGGAACTGGGTCCCATTTGGCCGAAAAGTCAAACAATGTAAAGTAATCGTTCTCAGGGATTATTTGTCGTGTTTGGGTATTGTCAATATTTGAAAACTCATATTCCAAAGGATTGGCAACGAGCGTAAAATCTGTGAAGGCGTAACAATTGTTGTAATTCATTTTTGAGTTCATGGCCTTATCTGAACCATCACCATCAAACATACTTTCACAAATATCAACTCCTTCGGCAGCTAAAGCAATATCATAACTATCAGTGGCCGAACACATTGCAAATAGAAAACCTCCTCCTCCTACAAACTCCTTTATCTTTTTTGCTACTGCCAGCTTACATTGTGACACCTTTGAGAATCCAAGGGACTTGGACAATTCCTCTGCTTCTTTAACTTGATTTTTATACCAAGGATAGGTATGATATGATGCATAAAACTTACCATACTGCCCCGTAAAATCCTCATGATGCAAATGCAACCAATCGTATTCAGCGAGTTTATTTTCCATTACTTCTCTGTCATAAATAACATCATAAGGTATTTCAGCATAGGTCAAGACTAAAGTTACGGCATCATCCCACGGTTGAATTTGATCCCCTTTATTGGTCTTATCAGGAGTATAAACAGCTATTTTGGGTGCTTTTTCTAATTTAATAACATCTTCATTAACTTCAGGGTTACCAATTTCACTTCGAATTGACGCAAATTCTCCATCCGAGATAACCCGATAGGTAATACCGCGAACTTTGCATTCTTTTTCGAAATCTGGTATTTGACGAAAGGCAAATGATCCTCCTTGGTAGTTGAGTAACCAAAATGCTTCAGCACCACTGTCAATTACCCAATAAGTTATTCCATAGGCTTTTAAGTGATTTTTCTGGGCTTCATCCATTGGTATTAAAATGTAAGCAGCCTCAGCCAAAGAGGAGAAAAGTAGTAAAAATAAAATTAGTTTGATCTTCATTGCAGATATCATGAAATGTAATATCAAGAACGCATGAACTTATGATCTAGTTGCGCAATTAAAATTAAAAAAGCCTTAAACATGGTAACTGGTCAATAATTTTCAATTGCAGTAACAAGAAGAAAACAATGTCAACTAAAATTGTTCCTTTTGTTCAATTCTGGAAAACTGAGGGTTCTCATCAAGACCACATCAAGCATCAACAATAAAATTTTCGGGCAAAGAATGAATCAAATACCAGATCTATTCCAACCGAATCTTTGGCTCCACAACAATTTAGATAATTGAATCAACTATTGCAATTGCTCAGATTGTAAGGGGGTTAGACCAAAGTATCATCAACTCTACAATATTTTAATCAATTTGCAAACATTGAAACTAAATGGAAGTAGTTTTGAATTATGAATAAAAAATTATGGCGAAATGCTTCATTGTTTGTAATTGTTACTGTTGGAGTAACAATAGCACTAGGCCCTAGACCAGCGGATGTTGATTTGAACACAAAGCTTCCTACAATTTCATCTGCAACCCCAAAGCAATTAGAAGATGAAATTACGGGAAATGAAGCAAAAAATAAGGACATTAAACCTGACAATAGTTCCTCCATTTATTGGTTCGATAGTTCTACCAAGCAAAAAACTCCATATGCAATCGTTTACTTACATGGATTTTCGGCAGGAAACAAAGAAGGAAATCCAGTAGCATGGGACATTGCCAAGAAATTTGGCTGCAATCTATATCTTCCCCGTCTCCATGCGCACGGATTAAATACCAAAGAACCAATGCTGGAATACAGCGAGATTGCCTATTTAGAATCAGCAAAGAAAGCCGTTGCTGAAGCTTATAATCTTGGCAATAAGGTAATAATAATGGGCACATCAACTGGCTGTACACTGGCGCTGTACATTGCTTCTGGAAATCCTGATATTGCTGGCTTAATTATGTATTCACCAAACATTGAATTGTTTGACAAAAGATCATTTATACTTTCAATGCCTTGGGGCTTGCAGGTAGCACGAACAATTGCAGGTGGAAAATATTATTCATTTCAAGCTCCAGACGTTGCCAAACAGTATTGGACCACTAAATATAGAATTGAAGCAATTTTACGAATGAAGAATTTATTGGACGAAACCATGACCCAAGAAACATTCAATAAAATTCATCAACCAAGCTTGCTTTGCTACTACTATAAGAACGAAAAAGAACAAGATCAGGTGGTATCTGTCCCTGCAATGCTTAAAATGTATGATCAATTGGGAACGCAAGAACCATTGAAACGTAAAGTCGCTATTCCGAGTGCTGGTCAACATGCCATTGCATCAAACTTATGGTGTAAAGATATCCCGGCAGTTGAAGAGGCTTCAAGTAATTTCATGAAGGAAATCATGCAAATCAATAGCATCGAATAATAGGAAATGTCCGAAAAAATTGAGCGATAAATAAAAGTCAAGACCAATCATACACATTTTACGTATAAAGCAATTGATCAGTATTACCATTCTCCAAAATCACAAAAAGCAATAAAAATAGATTGTGGTAGGCTTGGCTGACCTTTCAAAATTTAATTGAAGAAAGTTCAACCAAAATTCAGCTTAAGCAGATGAATCGACCAAATTTCTGGTTATTCCTTAAATATGTCAGCTCTGATGACTTCTACAATCTTATCAGACTTGTAGGAGGTAAAACCTAGACAAAATCAAAGATTTTCGGCGGCCCAAAGTGCAAAATCAGATATTGAGGATTTTGGGTTCAACTTATGTATTACAACGAAGCATCTAAAAAAACTTGAATCCTGATACAACTATAAAAATTGTTACTTTTACCCTCTAATTATACATAGCAACATTTCATGAAAATACTTTTTCAATATCTCAAAAACTACAAAAAACTCATATTTCTCGCTTTATTTCTAGCAACCGTCAATCAAACTTTCTCACTTCTTGATCCATATATCTTTGGTAAAATAATTGATGGTTTTGCCTCAAAGCCCAAGATTCACAATGAAAAAGAGTATTTCTATGGCGTTGGTTTTTTGATTTTTTGTGCAGTTGGTGTAGCAATGATCAGCAGAATTGCTAAGGCATTTCAAGATTATGTCACAAGTTTGGTTATTCAAAAATTTGGTGCGCGCGTCTATACTGATGGCTTGAAACATAGTTTACTGTTACCTTTTCAGGAGTTTGAAGATCAACGAAGTGGTGAAACACTGAATATTCTGCAAAAAGTACGTTCAGATTCGGAGCGTTTTATTTCAAATTGTATCAATGTTCTATTTGCCTCATTGGTAGGAATTGTTTTTGTTATGATATATGCCTTTTCAGTTGAGCCAAGGCTTATTTTTGTTTACTTCGTAGCCTCATTTATGCTCTTCGTTTTGACCAATTATTTGAGTAAAAAGATAAAAGTAATTCAAAAGCATATTGTTAAAGAAACAAATATTCTCGCTGGAGCAACTACTGAAAGTTTGAGAAATATTGAACTTGTCAAGAGTCTAGGACTTACAGACCAGGAGATTAATCGCTTGAATAATTCAACCTTAAAAATACTAAAATTAGAACTCAAAAAGGTTAGGGATATTCGCAGCATTAGTTTTGTCCAAGGCACTTTTGTAAATCTATTGCGGCAATCAATTATGTTCTTTTTGCTTTTGCTGATCTTCAAAAATGAACTCTCAGTTGGGCAACTCATGACACTACAATTTTATTCATTTTTTATTTTTGGCCCACTTCAAGAAATGGGAAATGTCATCCTCTCCTATCGGGAGGCGGAAGCCTCTTTGAATAACTTCAATTCAATAATGAGCACTCCAATTGAGACCAAGCCTGAAAATCCAATTAGAATTAACGATCTCGAAACATTTGCCTTTAAATCAGTTAGCTTTCGTCACAAATCAGGCTCTACAAATGCTTTGGAGGACATCACTTTTGAGGTAAATAAAGGACAAACCATTGCTTTTGTTGGTCCATCAGGTTCAGGCAAAACCACTTTAGTCAAGTTACTTGTTGGTCTTTATTCACCAAAAACTGGAAGTATATACTACAATCATATTGATTCACTTCAATTGAATATCGAGGAGGTTCGCAATCAAATTGGGTTTGTCACTCAAGACACACAACTTTTTTCTGGAACCATCAAAGAAAACTTGCTTTTTGTGAATCCAAAAGCAAGTGATGAAGAAATTCTGGATGTTCTCAACAAGACAGCATGTCAAAACTTATTGAATCGCAGTGATAATGGGATCAACTCGATAATTGGTGAAGGAGGTATAAAGATATCTGGTGGAGAGAAACAAAGATTGTCAATTGCAAGAGCTCTACTCAGAAACCCCAGGCTTATTGTCTTTGATGAAGCCACTTCTGCATTGGATTCGATAACTGAAACTGAAATAACCGATACCATTAAGGATATTGCATCAAGTAAAAAGCATATCATGGTTCTGATTGCACATAGGTTGTCAACGATCATGCATTCCGACAAAATATATGTGCTCGAAAAAGGGAAAGTAATTGAAACAGGAAATCATTATGACTTGCTGAATGAAAAAGGCCTTTATTATGCAATGTGGAGACAGCAAATCGGAGAAAGAAAAAACTAAAAACTAATTTAATCGACCAATATTTAATAATAATTGAACCAATTGAGTTTAACTTTGCTTGAATAACAAATTAGCAGTTGATATTATGGAATGGATAACTGATCCCAATGTATGGATAGCGTTTTTAAGTTTGTGTGCCCTTGAGATAGTATTAGGCATTGATAATGTTATTTTTATATCAATTTTATCCAACAGGCTGCCTCTAGAACAACAAAAGAAAAGCAGACAGATAGGCTTGTTTCTTGCCTTATTTATGCGAGTTGGATTATTGTTTTCTATTACTTGGATCATGGGACTCACAGCCCCTTTGTTTACAGTCAGCGGTTATGAAATTTCTGGAAGAGATCTTATCCTCCTTTTGGGTGGACTGTTTTTAATTTATAAGAGTGTCAAAGAGATTCACCACAAAGTTGAATCTGCCGACGACCCAAAGGACTCAGTAAAGAAATTAAGTTTTCAAACGGTAATATTCCAAATTGTTTTGCTCGATTTAGTTTTCTCCCTTGACTCTGTAATTACAGCAGTAGGAATGGTTGACCGTATTGAAATTATGATTGCAGCTGTAGTCATTTCAGTTGGAATTATGATGTTATCTGCTGAAGGGATCAGTAATTTTGTAAATAAACACCCTGCTGTCAAAATACTTGCCCTGGCATTTTTGATCATGATTGGTACAGCATTGGTTGCTGAAAGTCTTGATTTCAAAATTCCAAAAGGTTATATTTACTTCTCTATGGCATTTTCAGTGGCAGTTGAGTTTATCAATATTAAAATCAATGTCAGGCCCTCAGATAAGCCAAAAGCATAATTTTAGCTTGGAAATTCTGTAATGAAATTGTATGATTGTTCTAGAAAATCAATCTGCGCAACATAACTGTCTATTCCGTTAGTAACCAAAAGAAATGGTGCCTTTAAAGCATAATTGTACCAAGATATTTGATCCAATACTGACTGTGAAATTCTTACACCAGGTGCTTTGAATTCAACTAGCATCCATGGATTGGCATATTTGTCATAAACCAAAAGATCAAACCGTTTAGTGCGTAAATTGATTCGCAACGATCTTTCAACTGAAGTTCTGTTAAAATGTATAGGATGATTGACTTGCAACCATTGAATGAAGGTTTGCCGGACTATTTCCTCGGGAGTAACTAAAAAACTCCTTTTGCGTACCGGATCCCATATTTCTTTACCCCGACTGGTTGCCTGCCACTTAAGAGCATCTGCGTAAGAAATAATAGCTAAGTTGATTAATTTCATGAAATACTCTATCAATCGCATAATTACCGATCAAAAGTAGCAAAATTTCATGCCATTAAAATTCAAAATAATTAAATCAACTAAAACTTTAGCTATTACTCAATAGATTCAGGGGGACCTGATATCTTGACACCATCTTTGTATTCATATTCAAGAGTCACCTCACCTTTATCATTATAAAATCGGACTTTGCCATCAATCTTGTCCATCTTAAAATTTGTTTCCTTTTGAATATAGCCTCTTTCATGGAATTCCTTAACTACCCCGTTCAATTTACCTTTGGAATAATAAGCCTCTTTTATCAAACGGCTACCTTGCTTGTATATCTTACATGGACCATCAATGTAATTGTCCTTGTACAAAGTTTGTTGAACAATACGACCTCTATCATCAAAAGTCATAAACCAACCTTCCACCTTATCATCAAGATATTGGCGAATGGCCATCATTCTGCCGTCGGGGTATTGACTGTACCATTGCCCATTCTTTTTCCCTTTGCGCACTATCCCTGCCTCTGAAACCAATCCGTTCATATCTTTCTTTTGAGCCAATTTGGCATCACTTCCAGGTATATCAATTAATACAAAATCTTTCAGTTCTCCAGTTCCTTTAACTTCTGCAGGTGCTGTGTTGTTGTTTTGTGCTGGTTTTTTGCAAGCAATCATCAAGACTAAAAGCGCAAGTGATAAGTATTTCATGTCTCTTTATAATTTATTTCGATAGCGTTAATACGGATTAGTTAAAAAATGGTTGTATTCACGCACCTATTTCTAAATTTGTATAAATATTCTGATTGTGACCAATAAACAAATAGCCAAGAGTTTTCTCCTACTGTCTCAATTAATGGAGCTTCATAGCGAAAACCCTTATAAAATTAGAAGTTACTCGACAGCCTACAACACCTTAAGGAAGTTAGGAGCAGATCTGAACGAAATGTCTTTGGAAGAGTTGAAATCGATACCTGGCGTTGGAGATGCAATTTCTTCAAAAATTGCTGAACTCCTCGCCAAGGGTAATATCAATGAACTGGAAGAATACAAAAATAAAACACCAGAAGGAATTCAACAAATGCTCAGCATCAAAGGCCTTGGCATAAAAAAAATTCAGACCATTTGGCATAAAATGGAGATTACAACTGTTGGCGAATTACTATATGCTTGCAATGAAAATCGATTGGTTGATTATGAAGGCTTTGGTCAGAAAACACAAGAAGACCTCAAGCAAAAGATTGATTTTTTCCAACGATCATTAGGAAAGCACCTATATGCTAATATTCTGCCATGGTTTCTTGAAATAATTGACAAAATAAATATCAAACTCCCAAATTCAAATTGTGCAATGACCGGACAAATCCGCAGAGCCATGCCTATCATTGAAGAATTGGCAGTGGTTCTAATGGCAGATAAATCTGAAATAGAAATCCTCAAGGAACTGGGAGATATTGAATTTCATGAAGAAAATAAGTGCATTCTGTCTATAGAGGATGAAGGCGAATTAATATTATATTTTTCAAGCAAAGAAGCATATCCAAGCTTACTTTTTAATACAACAGGTCCGTCAGCATTCTTAAAGCAATTTGCATCTATTGGTGACAATGACGTCGTAAAATGGGAAAATCTGTCTCCCATTTATAGAGACAATGATGTATTGGTCAATAATTTTATTCAAAGTGGATCCAAACCTAAACCCGTTGAATATTCCGATTTGAGAGGAGTGTTACACAACCATTCAACTTGGTCGGATGGCGTTGATACCCTTGAGGAATTTGGTAATTATGTCAAAGAGCAAGGATTCGAATACTTGGGTATTTCAGATCACAGCAGGTCTGCCGGATATGCAGGAGGGCTTTCAATCGAAAGAGTTAAAAGCCAATGGGATGCAATTGACACTTTAAACTTAAAGTGGTCTGGTAAATTTAAAATTCTGAAAGGAATTGAGTCAGATATTTTAATTGATGGTTCATTGGATTATCCTGATGAAATTCTCGAAGGTTTCGATTTTGTTGTAGCATCCATACATTCCGTCCTTCAAATGGACGAAGTAAAAGCAACCAATCGCCTAATTAAAGCAATTGAACATCCATCAACCAAAATTCTTGGTCATCCAACTGGAAGACTATTGCTTGCAAGAGCGGGATATCCAGTTAACATGCCCGAAGTAATAGAAGCATGTGCATATTACAATGTCGTTATAGAATTGAATGCCAATCCTAACAGGCTTGATTTGGATTGGACGTGGATACCGTATGCTGTTGAAAAAGGGGTTAAGATTTCAATCAATCCTGACGCACACTATAAGGAAGCAATATCTGACATGAAATACGGAATCTTAGCGGCACAAAAAGCAAGTCTTCAGAAGGAAATGTGTCTGAACAGTTTAAATTTAAAAGAAATTTCTGCGCATTTTTCAACCAAAAAGCTTTGACCAAACGAATGATGAAAATGTTTAACACGACATTAACATCCTAAAATAATAGAATTCTTACCTTTGCAAAACAAAAAACAAACCTTTTCGTTAAGAATTTCAAACTAAAAAAAATGAACATCTTAAAATTCCTTTCTGCTGCAATCCTATTTGGTACATTAACTTTCACTGCATGCAAATCTGAGCCAAAAGTTGAGGCAGCCGCAACCGAAACTACCCCAACAGCGCAGTCTACAAACGCTCAAGAGCCTCAAAATCTTGCTGATCCAAATGCAGCAACTCAAGCTACTACAACAACCACAAATGTAAACGGTCAAAACGTAACAGTTAATACTGCAACACCTACTACAAGCGTAGCTGGTACTCCTGCTGGCACAGCTGCGGCTACTCCAACCGGACCAACAACTACAATAACATATGAAGAAACGACTTATGATTTTGGAAAAACAATTGATGGCTCTAAAGTTAAATATTCATACAAATTTAAAAACACTGGTAAAGAACCATTGATAATAAGTGATGCTAAAGGCTCATGTGGTTGTACGGTTCCAGTTTGGCCTAAAGATCCTATCGGCCCCGGCAAAACTGGTGAAATCAAAGTTGAATTTGATTCAAAAGGGAAGTTAGGTCCACAAACGAAAAAAGTAACTGTTGTTGCAAATACACAACCAGCACAAACTTTCCTTACGATCAAAGGGGAAGTGACTCCAGCTAAATAATTCAGTTCTAAATAAAATCAAAAAAGCCTGTACATTTGTGTACGGGCTTTTTTAATTATGAAGAAATATCTATCACTGGTAAAGTTCAGCCACACCATTTTTGCTTTACCCTTTGCCATGGTTGGTTTTTTATACGGATTAATATGTTCTCATTCAGTATTTTCAGCTCAACTGTTATTTATGGTAATTGGTTGCATGGTAACCGCCCGTAACGCAGCAATGGCTTTCAACAGATATCTAGATAGAGACATTGATGCATTGAATCCTAGAACTTCTAGCCGTGAAATCCCGTCTGGAATCATCAGCTCAAAAAATGCTGTAGCATTCATTATTATCAACTGTCTGCTCTTTTGCAGTTTTACTTATTTTATAAATGGATTGTGTTTTGCGCTTTCACCTGTAGCTTTGTTAATTACATTGGGTTATAGCTATACAAAGCGTTTTACATGGCTTTGCCACTTTGTTCTTGGATTGGGATTAAGCTTGGCTCCTGTTGGCGCTTTTATGGCGGTAACCAATAGTTTCCAGTCCAATTTGTACTATTTGGCTGGTGCGATTTTATTATGGGTAGCTGGTTTTGATATAATTTATGCCCTCCAAGATGAAGAATTTGACAAATCTGTTAAGCTGCAGAGTGTACCGAGTCTGTTAGGCCTCAAAAAAGCGATTTTGATGTCATTGACACTTCACATCATTTGTATTGTACTGTTATATTTATTCACACAATCTGTTATTTGGAGTGTTGACGGTTTTGGAATTATTTATTGGATTGGTTATGCTTTATTCGTTATATTTGTGTTGTACCAGTACTACTTAGTTAATCGAAATGGTTTGTCAATAATCAATGCAAGTTTCTTCCTAACTAACGGCTTTGGTAGTTTGATATATGGAACTTGTTTTATAATTGACTATCTGATATAGGTAATTTTGGCACAATTTTGGGGTAGGTATTACCGAAAGGCCTCCTTTTCATAACCTAAGTCCTATACAATTCATGCCAAAACATGAAAAACAAAAATTTGATTTCATGAAATCATTCGTACAATTGTGTATTTTAATTTGTCTGTGCCTATTATTCAATATTAGTGAAAGCATTGGCACAACATTCTATTCTAGCAAGCTTGACACCCTCAACTTGCCTGACTCCATTTTTCAGTTTACCAATGATTGCGGCGCAGAAGCTCAAATATGTCTGGGAGAAGGAATTGATCCCTTCTTTCTAAAAGTTGAAGTGGACGGACAAGAATATTTTGGAAATATTGGTTATTGTCAAGAAGACACTTTATTTTCATACACTCTTTTCACCTTATTCGGTGGCGGTAATGCCGGACCATATTTTTTGGATTCTTGGTCAGTAAATGGCCAAATTTACAGTGGACCATTTGCTGATGTAAATGAACTTGTGGCTTTAATGAATACCAATGACTCATTAGGAAACTGGCAATACAATCCTACCACCTTATTAATAACCGGTGGTGTTTCAGGCGCTGATTATTCATTGATGACTGTTACTGTCCTTTCATTGGGTGGAGCCAAAGGATTTATTGGCTTGAATTTTGGCATTCAATTTTCTGGAGCAAGTATTAGCCTGCCAGTTGGAAAACATGAAATCATCCTAACTGACAATTTAACAAACGAGTCAGATACCAGCTTTATACATTTAACATGTATTACTCCAGAAATCATTGAGGTAGACATTCCATTGGTTGTAACAGATACAATATGCTTTGACTTGAGTCAACTTACTGGTCCTGTTGCCTCCATCGAGAATTTATGCCCAGATGCAAGTGGTGTAAACGTATTTTTTCAAATAGTGAATGGCGTTTGTCTTGAATATACAGGGATTGGTGTTGGAGTTGATACATTTTGCGCAAAAATTTGCGATATTCATGGGATATGTGATACAGCAAAATATATAGTAAATGTCTTTGACAAACCAAGTATTACAACTAAGATAATTAACATTTATGAACTTCAAGACACAATATTGTGTATAGATTTAATCGGATTAACTGGAAATCCAGTAACTATTGTCAACTATTGCCCTGATTCTAGTAATGATGATGCAGAACTGATTATTGGTGCGAGCACTTTCTGTATCACCTTAACAGGGTTAACCGAAGGTTCTGATACAGCTTGTATTCAAGTCTGTACAGATTTTGGCTCATGTGATACCACCATATTCATCATCAATGTAAAACCACTTCCTCAAAAAGATACCGTCTTTATCAACGTTTCAGCTGGAAAAAGCATAGTTTATTGTCTTGACTTAAGTGAAATCGATTTCAACGTTACCAGTTTTGTTAATTATTGTCCAGATGCTTCTGGCACGGATGCTATTATTACAATTGACACCCTGAGCGGCTGTCTTACAATAGCAGGGATACAACCAAATACTCAAGACACCGCATGTTATGTCTTCTGTAATGATCAACTCGGCATTTGCGATACCACAATTGTTATCATCACTATAGGTGCTGGCAATCCACCCAAGATTGTTGATTTAACTATTGAAGTGGGCGAATTGACACAATATTGCATCGATACAATAGGGATACCTGGAATGCCAGTTGCAATTTTCAACAATTGTCCTTTCGGATCGGATGGTAATGCTGATATTGTTATTGACCAGTCAACTTTTTGCGTATTTGCTTTGGGATTGGTTCCTGGAGTTGATTCAGCATGCATCATTCTTTGTACTGATGCAGGTTTCTGTGATACCACCATTATCAAAATAACAGTCGTAGAAAATAAACTACCCCAGACTATAACTTTGAATGTTTATAAGGGCGATACCTTGAGCTATTGTGTCAACCAAAATACTTTATGTTCACCAATATTCAGCATTGATAACGCATGCCCTGGGATTATAAATGATAACATCGTTGCCTCGATAAATGATTCAACTTTGTGCATTGATTTTGCAGGGATTGAAATTGGTCAAGATAGTCTTTGTTTGTCCTTGTGTTGTACGTCAGCTATCTGCGATACCATTATTTTCATTGTTAATGTCCTTCAAAAACCCAATTCTGATATTGTAGATATAACTGTTGAAGTTGGTGACAGCACCACTTATTGTTTAGATATTGCAAATCTTTGTTCGCCAATAATTGATATTGAAAATTTATGCCCTGGATCCATTCCTGATAATTCATCCATTGAATTTGATCCTAACACTCTTTGTATAAATATTACAGGTCTTTCAGTAGGAATTGATTCATTATGTTTGGGCATCAACTGTGGGAGTGTCACTGATACTTTAATCATCAAAATAAATGTAATAAACCCCCAAACCAACCAGACCATTCTTGTGACCGTTGAAAAAGGAGATACCTTGGTTTATTGCTTTGATCAACTCACTGTTTGTTCTCCAGTTTTATTCCTAGAGGATTTATGCCCTGGTGCCATTGTTGACAACTCAAGTATATCGCTGGATAGCAATTTGTGCGCGACAATTATAGGTTTGGTAGCTGGTGGACAAGATTCATTGTGCTTGGCTTTTTGCTGCGCAAATGGATGCGATACCGTAACATTAATTATCAATGTAGTAGAAAAGCCAAATCCACCAACCATTGTAAATTTAACAATTGAAGTTACAGATACTATTCAATACTGTATCGATATTAGTGATTTGACCACTGGGGTAGCATCAATAGAAAATATTTGCCCAACACTAAATAATGGATTTACCATTTCAAGCTTAGATACAACATCCCTATGCTTCACCTTCATTGGCGCTGTTCCGAATGGTCAGGATATATTCTGTATGGTAGTATGTGACAGTACAGGTTTTTGCGATACTACTGTAATTTTTGTAAATGTACTTCCTAAAATTATTACACCAGAAATTGTAGTTTTGACGGTTTTTGAAGGTGACACTATTTCCTATTGTATAGACACTACAGACTTAGGTGGCAATATAATCTCCATAGAAAATATTTGTGAAGGTGCCTCTGGTGAAAATGCGATCGTTACAATAGACTCAACAACTAATTGCTTAAACATCACTGGTTTATTGGCTTTTGGAACTGATACTGCATGCATTGTAATATGCAGCTCCAACGGATTCTGTGATACAACAACGCTAATCATTCATGTAGTTAAAGATGCCTATCCGGATACTTTGTATTTCAATGTTGAACAAGGAAATTCATTGGTGTACTGCTTTGAATCCGATTCAATTGGTGGAAATATCACCTCAATCGTAAATATTTGTCCTAACATTTCGGGCAATAATGCAGCTTATTTCTATACCATTCAAGACTCTTGTATCACTATAGTTGGAATACTTGCAGGAGGTACGGACACTGCTTGTTTTGTGATTTGCAACGATATGGGTTATTGTGATACAGTTACTATGATAACAAGTGTCTTTAAAGTAACAGATCAAATCATATACGATACCTTGTTAATAAACTTTACTGATTCTACTTGTATATCCATCGCAGGCTTAGATCCCAATACCATAACAGTTACCAATGAATGCCTTGGATCATCTGGAACCGAGGTGAATTTTACAATAAATGAAATCACGCTATGCATTTTATATGATGGCTTGGCTCTTGGTAATGATACAGCATGTATTAAAATATCCGATGCATCTGGAAACACGATCAATACAACAATTATTGTAACTGTTGTGCCACCATCACCTGATGTTTATATTGATACAATAGGTGCTGGAAATACAGAAATATTCTGTTTGGATCCAAGTGAATTGGCTGGAAATATAGTAAGCGTGATCAATTTCTGTCCTGATGATAGTAATGGAAATATTTCAATAGTTATTAACAATACAACAGGATGTATTACTATAACTGGACTCGTACCTGGCACAGATACTCTATGCCTACAATATTGCGATGACTTAGGGGTTTGCGATACAACCTATGCGTTTATTACGGTTCCTCTACCTCAGATTATACTAATCGCAATTGATGATTTTGATTCTACTACTGTAAATACGCCAGTAATAATCAATGTTTTACCCAATGATATTCAACCTGGAGGAGCGACAGTAAGTGTTTTGCCAGTTTCTCAAGGAGGTGTTGGACCAATAAATGGTATTGTTACGCTTAACAACAATGGCACATTTACTTACACACCTAACAATGGATTCTGTGGAGTTGACAGTTTCAGCTATGTTTTGTGTTTGGGCACATTGTGTGATACAGCAATTGTAACAATCAATGTCAAATGTCCTGATGGTTTGGTGATTTATAATGGTTTCTCTCCTAACGGAGATGGTCAGAATGAAACCTTCACCATTGACGGTATTCAGAATTATCCAAACAACAATTTAAAAATCTACAATAGATGGGGTAATTTGGTTTACGATAAAGATAAATACAATAATGATTGGGGAGGAACTTGGGTCAGCGATCTCGTTCCAGATGGCACTTATTTCTATCTACTCGACCTAGGAAACGGTGAAGTATTTAAAGGATACTTACAAATATTCAGATAACAGAACAATCACAAATTCAAATCAATAAAATGAAAAGTTTTTTTCATCAAATATTCAGAAACGTGAACCAAGCAAAAAAACTATTAATAGCGGGAATCCTTCTTGTCTCTTACGTAACAGTAAATGCACAACAAGACCCGATGTTTACTAAATATATGTTCAATAGTCTTTGGTACAATCCAGCATATGCTGGTTCGAGTGATCACATGAATTTCAATTTAATCCATAGAAGTCAATGGATTGGTTTTCCCGGCGCTCCTCAGACTCAATCATTAACTCTGCATACTCCGTTAAGAAACGAACGCGTAGGTGTTGGTTTCAGTTTGGTAAATGATAAAGTTGGAGCGTTGAATAACCTCTATGCTAATTTTGCATATGCATACCGAATTCCTGTAGGTTATGGCAATTTATCAATTGGCATGCAAGGGGGATTGAGTAATTTCACTGCCAATTGGGCGAAGTTGAATATCAAAGATCCAGATCCCAGCTTTCAAACACCTCTAAACACATTTCGTCCAAACTTTGGAGCTGGTTTGTATTATTACACAAGCAGATTTTATGCTGGTTTAGGAGTGCCTCACCTCATTGAATACGATTTGTCACCTAAGACTGCTCAAGATGCCATTTATGCACGACAATATAGACATTACTATTTCAGCATGGGAGGAGCCATCAATTTAAGTGGGCCAGACCTTGTTTTCAAGCCTAGTATTTTGGTTAAGAACGTAGGCTTGTTGAGTGGCATTAGTAAAGACACAGCTTTTCAGAGAATCAACGCTCCAACAGAAATTGATATTGATGCTAGCTTTTTGTTCTTTCAAACTTTATGGATTGGAGCAGCATACCGAACAGCTCTGCAAATCAAGAATTCAAGCAATGATTCATTTGATCTCTGGGCTGCTTATTTTCTTGGCAACGGCTTGCGCATAGGACTTGCTTATGACTATCCTTTAACTAGATTGAGACAACAAACCATAGGTTCATTCGAAATAATGTTGGGGTATGAGTTTGATTACAAAACCAGCCGAGTAGTTACCCCGAGATACTTCTAAATTCCAGACCGCAGTTTGAACTGCTCAAATTATAAAACAATGAACAAAATATTTGTAAAATTTGCACTAATAATAGTCGTAGCTGTTCTTTCGTCCTCTCCATTAGAGGCACAAAAGGCCAAATTGCGAAGAGCAAGCAAAATGGTGCAAAATCTTAATTATGTTGATGCTATTAGGGTTTATAATGAAATCCTAAACAAAAAAGACAACTCAGAAGCTAAAATCAATCTGGCGGACTGCTATCGTAAAATAAATGATTCTGAAAACGCTGAGTATTGGTATGGTCAAGTTGTCAGGCTTCCAGAAGCTCAGCCAGTTCACAGTCTCTACTATGGTGAAGCGCTTCAAAAGAATGGAAAATGCGATCAAGCAAAAGAATTTTTCAGCATTTACACCAAAGCGGTACCAGGCGATGTAAGAGGTCAAGAATTAGCAAAAGCCTGTGATAACCAAAAGGAACTAATGAGCAAAAACGAAGGAATATATCAAATAGAAAATCTTTCTTTTAACTCTAATTTGGATGATTTTGGGCCAACTTTTTACAAAGAAGGTTTGGTATTTGCTTCGGAAAGGGACAAGGGATTTGCTGTCAAAAGAGAACATGCTTGGACTGGAAACCCATTTTTAGAGCTCTATAAAGTTGAAAGCAAAGGTCTGAATTCAACAACTTGTTCAACTCTCTCTTTCGGCAAAGCCGATAAATTTTCATCAGAATTGAATACAAAGTATCATGAAGCTGCGGTTACTTTTAGTTCGGACCTAAAAGACATCTATTTCACTAGAAACAACTACTTCGAAGGCAAAACTGGAAAAAGCGATGATAGAAGTATCAAGCTTAAAATATATGAAGCACATCAACAAGGTGAAGCATACGGAGAAGCTGAAAGCATGCCTTTCAATAGTGATGAATTCAGCACAGCTCACCCTAGCTTAACAGCTGATGGAAATACACTATACTTCTCTTCTGATATGCCAGGTGGTTATGGAGGGATGGATTTGTACAAGTCTACCAAAGAAAACGGCAGATGGTCTCCAGCTTTTAATCTAGGCGTTCAAATAAATACAGAAGGAAATGAGCTTTTTCCTGTAATTCATAAATCCGGAAAATTGTATTTCTCTTCGAATGGTCACAAAGGACTTGGAGGACTTGATATATACTCGGTTGATGTACTTGCTGATGGCAGCTTTTCAGTCCTCGAGAATATTGGATTTCCGATCAACTCTACAGATGATGATTTTAGTTTGATATTGACAGATGATGGGTTTTGTGGGTTTTTCTCTTCTGATCGCACGGGTGGTGCAGGAAGAGATGATATTTACTCAATCAAGAAAATAGCAACACCTGCTGAAGTTTTGGTTTATGATGCCCTTACAAAACAGCCAATCGAAGGTGCAACAGTGAACAGCACATGCAGAAACAATGAAAGAAGCACCAACATTGAGGGTAAAGCAAATTTCGACATAAAATTAGAAGAGTGTTGCGATTTGACTGCTTCCAAGGAAGGTTACAACATCGCAAAAATTCAAGCTTGTGCCAAAGGATTAAATCTCGGCGATAAAATAGTTATAGAAATTCCACTTTTCAAAACCAAAAAATATGGCCTCGAAGGTGTAGTATTTGACCAGAGTACAGGATTACCACTTGCTGGAGCTGTAGTTTCAGTTGATGGAAACTGTAAGCCAGCGTATTCAAATTCTATTGTAACTGGACCTGACGGCAGATACTCAATTGAGATTCCAGAGGGTTGTTGCTACAATATAAAAGCGGAAAAATTAGACTTTCTTACAGATACCAAAGACAATCTTTGTACAAAGGATCTTTCAGATACTACCAAATTATTTGCAAATCTATTCTTGCAACCTATTATGGGAACTTCGGCAACAAGTACTGGTATAACCGTTATCAAAGATCCTAAAACTGGGCTTTGGGTTAACAAAGAAACCAATAAACCGGCAACTGGACTAATCAATGGTGTCAATTACCGCGAAGGAGAAATTGTTGGAAAAAGCACCATGTTCCAGACAAGTATTTTATCCAATGAACCAGGAAAACCTGTTGCCTATCTGTTAGACATTTACTACGATTTTGATAAATATGAGATTAGAGAAGAGTCTGAATCAGAATTGAACAAACTATTAAAACTCTTGAATGACAATTCTAAAATCATCGTTGAAATCTGTTCTTTCACAGATTCTAGAGGCTCCAATATATACAACAAGAAGCTTTCTCAAAATCGCGCTCAATCAGTAGTTACATGGTTAGCTAATAATGGTATATCAAAAGATAGAATTATTCCTAAAGGCTACGGTGAAACCTTACCTACCAATGGTTGTATTAATTTGGTGAAATGTGAAGAGAATAAGCATCAAATGAATAGAAGGACAGAATTCAAGGTTGTCGGTTGCAAAAATTGCAAAGATCCGAAAGAAGGAAAGATATCAAAACCTAACAAAAATACGAAAATTGACCCTTGTTTGAACTGCCCTTTCTAGTAAGTTGACTTGATTCATTTATTCGTAAAAAGACATTGGTACCAATCAATGTCTTTTTTTATTTAGCCTATTTAGTAACATATATAAAAGATCTGTTATAAATTAGCACCTGAATTACAATACCTACCATGAAATACATAACTATTCTTACTATCGTTTTAGTAACGAGCTACTCTCTGCGCTCCCAATCTTTAATCAAAAAGGCAAATAAATTCTTTGATCTCAAGCAATATGATGAAGCAATTTTAAGCTATCAAAAAAATCTGGAAAAATTTCCTGCCGACATCCTTGGTCCTGCACAGATTGCTGAAGCACATTTCAGAACCGCAAACTACGAAGAAGCACTCAGATGGTGGGATAAAATCATCAACACTGAAGCAGTTAATTCAACAATGATGACACACTACGTCATGTCTTTGCAGTCTCTAGGAAGATTGGACGAAGGAAAAATATGGTCTAAAATTCTAGTCAAAATGGATTCAACTGCAGGAAATGATTGGTATAGAACATGTGAACGTCCTCAAGTTATCCGACTAACAAGCCCAACTGTTGAAGTAAAATCAGAATACACTAACACACCTAGTAGAGATTTTGCCCCAAGTTTTAATAATAACAAGGTATTGTGGTCGGTGCCTGTCAGCGGAAAATCAGGCAAACAAATGGAGTTATTGTCATCTGATGCTGATCAAAATGGATTTTTAAAACCTGGCGCACCTTACCATCCTGCCTTACAAAAGCAATTTAACGATGTTCCATTGAGTTTCACTCCAGATGGAAGAACAGTTATTTTTACAAAAGGAGAATGGCTCGAAAACCACCGACCATTATCTGATAACGCAAGAAATCTAACACTCTATTCTGCTACAGTAAATGATCAAGGCAAGTGGGTTAATATTCAAAAGCTACCATTCAATGGCAATTATAATTGCACGTGGCCATTATTGGCAGACTTTGGTCAAAAATTATATTTTTCATCCGATAAGCCCGGAGGCAAAGGAGGATTTGATATTTACGTTTCGCAAAAATTTGGTGAAACTTGGTCAGTTCCCGCTAGTGTTGGAGAAGGAATCAATAGCGCTTATGATGAAATCTCTCCCAGTCTTTTGGGGCAATTTCTTTATTATTCTTCAAATGGTCCAGGTGGATGGGGCGGTTTCGACGTATGCCAAGCACAAAGAATTGATGGTAAATGGGAAAACGGAAAAGTGCTTGACAATGGAGTCAACAGCACATACGATGATTATGCTTTGACATGGGATTTAGTAAGAAATCTCGGCTATATGGTGTCTAACCGAGCAGATGGAAAAGGCCTCGATGATATCTACCGAGTACGTTACGTTTCCCAACCATTTACAGTTCAAATAAAAGATAAAAAAGGAGAACCAATATCTGGCGCAATATTCGACGGTAGAAAATGTGGGTTACAATTACTCAATTCAGATATAAACGGACAAATAAAATTTTCACAACTGCCAAAACCAGAATGCATTTGTAAAATATCACTGGAAAAATACATTGATCAAGAACTTTCACTTCAAAGAAATGAAGTAGTTTTCGGTGGTAACGTTGATGTAATTCTAGAAAAGGCAAATATCAAAGTCAAAATAAATGCAACAGATAACAGTACTGGAAAACTGATGCCTGACGCTGATTTTGTCTTGAATGCCAGTCCAGCCAATTCTGAATTCAAATCAATAAATGCAGTTGGCAGTATTACGACAGAATTGCCCCGTAAACTTTCTTATTTTGTAAAATGTACATCCAAAGGTTTTTTACCAGAAGCAAAGTTGATTCAACTAAAGGATGTGGAATCGGATGACTTTACATTGAATATTGATATGACTCCATCAACATTTTCTGCCAAGAAAGCTGATGTAGTATCAGATGAACCTCAGAAAGTTGTACCGACGGCTTCAGAACAATCTGGAGAATATGCGCTTCAATTAGGTGCAATTGTAGCATCTAATCCTCCATCATTAAATGCGTACCAGGCACTATTGCCTCAAAAAACTTTTTACACCCTAACGGAAAACAACATTACTAAAATTCGCGTTGGATTTTATGATACAAAAGAACAAGCTGTAGCTGCACTTACTGAGCTTGAAAAAACTAAAGGTGTCAAAGGGTTTGTAGTTCGTGACGCAAAAAATGCTCCAAAAAAGAAAGAAAGTAAAACAACTGAAGCTCCCAATTCTGTTGAAAAAGCTGAACTTAAAGCTGCTCCAGTTATTGCTGACACGAAATCTATAACGGCAAGTAAGCCAAAAGAAATTTTGCCACCACCAGCAGATAATTTTAGAGTTAGAATTGCTGCTGTGAGAACCATACATGAAGAGGAACTTACGAAATTAGGTTTGTTCGGGACAGTCATCACCGAACCAAGAGGTGCATTCACTGCAATTTTCCTAGGTTATTTTGCTGAAAAAAGCGAAGCCTCTACTTGTCTTAAAAAAGTACTCGCCGAAGGTTACAAAGATGCTTACGTTGCTAAGAAACGTGGAAAAGATTGGGTGAAGTAGTATATAGATAATCCATATTTAAAAATGGTCTAGAAAATTTATTCTAGACCATTTTTTTTGCAACTATTTCTCCTTAAGTTTAGGAAACTGCTTGGTAACCATCTGAACAGTATTGCTCAATCGTTCTTCAATAATTACTGTTCTGCCTTCTTTCAATTCATGAAGTGTAGTTTCATCAAAATGTCGAACGGTGATCAGCTGAAGTCCTTCGTCCTTTGTGATAATATAATCCTTAGCCAGCGCTTCTATTGCGCCTTTCAAACGATCAACATCATTAGGAACACAAGCCACAAAACTCAAAGCAGTATTCTGCATCATGTTAACGAAAATACGGTGACTAGCAAATAGATTGAATAAAAAACCCAAATGGTGTTCAACTATAAATGAATAATCATTGGGAGTAATATAAAGTAAGGTTTGATCTTCTTCTACCATGACCATAGGCGGATATTTTGCGTCAAAATCACCTGATATGGTAGTTCCAATAATACCTGGATTCAAAAAAGAACGAACCAATAATGGAATATTTTTTCTTTGAAGTGGCTGGATGGTTTTTGGGTGAATCACCGAAGCTCCGTAATAAGTCATTTCAATAGCTTCTCTATATGAAAGCCTCTCTAGCAATATAGCATTCTCAAACCTGCGTGGGTCAGCATTCAAGACTCCTGGTACGTCCTTCCAGATGGTTTGAGACTCAGCATCCAAACAAAAGCACAGTATAGCTGCACTGTAATCTGAGCCTTCTCTACCCAATGTAGTTGTATTGTTGTCATCAGTCCCTCCAATAAAACCTTGAGTAATGACATAATCATGGTTTTGATGTGCCAAGCTTATAGCCTTTTTAACTGCCGGAACCGTTTTTTCCCAGTTGATACGCGATTCTCTGTAGGTTTCATCCGTTCTGATAATATCTCTTGCATCTACCCATTCAGTAGTCAACCCCCTGTGATTCATGTAAGCATGCATAATCCTGGAACTGACCAATTCTCCGATACTTACTATTTGATCATAAACATAATCAAAACTGTCTTTGGGATCCTCCTCCAGAATCCAATCTATTTCAACGAATAAATCATTGACGGTCTTAAGAACAGAATGAGCCTCCCCTAATAATTCAGTTATTAAAGTAGTATGGTTGGATTTGAAAGTATCAAAGTAGTGACCTGCCTCACCTGTTTTCTTGAAATAATTACTGACCACCAATTCCAATAAATTTGTTGTCTTACCTATTGCAGAGACAACAACAACTGCAGGTGGATTCCCATATTCCGTTAAAATATCCACGACATTTTTCATGCTAGCCGCATCCTTGATTGAAGAACCACCAAATTTATGAACCCGCATCTCAGTAATTTTTGTGCAAAAATACCAAAATCAGTGGCATTCAGAAACCAAAGCAGATGATATTAATTCATAAAATTGCTGGATCTACTTTAACTGACCCTAAAAGTAATCAAGAATTAATGCTGAATCATCACTTTCTTAATTCCCACCCAATCAGAGGTAACGACTTCAATTGTGTACCAACCTGATGGAAGGCTTTGAACTGAAAGCGTGATGTTTTGACTTGAATATTCAGATTCAAGTTTATTTACTACCCTACCTGTGGCGTCTCGGATCACTGTTTTTACGGATCCTAAACTTACTTTGGTAAAGTTCAAATTGAGTATTTGATTGGCAGGGATTGGATAAACAGTCCAATCATTATCATTGAGAGATACCGTGTTGGTAAATTGATCAACCACAATATCATTTATAGTTTGAGAACAACCATTAGCATCTGTAATAATGAGACTATAAAAGCCGAAGGCAAGATTAATAAGCACAGTATCGGTGCTGAAAGGGATCCCGTCCTTTAACCATTGAAAGGAATAGGGCATAAAACCGCCTTGAATTGAAACCTTAATTTCGCCATCAGGAGTGCCCTGATTGAATTGGGGCTTTACTTCAACAAGAGTTATAACTATAGGATCAGGAGTTTTGATTTCTATCGTAGCCATAGAGGTACAAGCCTTATCGTCGGTAATTGTGACAGTGTAAAAGCCAGCAGTTAAATCCGATATATCTTTAACCGTTGAGCCATTAGACCATTGGTAAGTTACATTTCCATACTCGCCAAAAAAACTTACCCCTGCTGCACCATTTGTCAATCCAGAACACTGAATATCTTGTCCATATGCTTGAGCTGCTAAATCACAGGTGATAGGCCCACAATCAACTTGATTGAAATAGGATACTTCACATCCAATGGCATCTTTTACGACAATTCCATAAATTTGACCAGTTTGAAGGATTTGATCTTCTTCATTTCCAACAATCGTATAACTACCCTCGCCTCCTGCAACAGTGTAACTCATCTTGCCAAAACCATCGCCCAAACATTCAAAACCAACAGCCAACTCCATTGGATTGTATTCTGTCGGATCATTGCCATCCAATATTTCAAGACAATAATTACCATACGTGTATCCAAATGAACCTTCAGTTGAGGCAATCTGAATAAAATAACCTTGATTAGGATTTAAACCAATTACATCTAAATATCCAGTACATTTTTGGGGGTTCTTGCTACAAAATATTTCTTCCAAGCTTGTACAAGTTCCTTTGTAAATAGATATAACATGATAGAAATCTGCCCCTGTAGAGAGTTTTATTTTACCTGAAGCAGGACTAACAAATTTGTACCAAACGCTAGATTTAATGTTTGCAACACAACTGGGTCTTGGCCCCTGAATATTACTACTCAAATTGCTGCCCGCGATACAATCTGTGCCTAGTGAAACCGACTGTGCTGTAGTGCAAATAGTATTGTTGGGAATTACACCATCAAGATTAGAGGCAGTGATACACAAGCTACCTTCTACAGAAGCAAAACCACCCAAAACTCTGACAAAATATTTTTGACCAGCTGTCAAATTGCTGGTATTCATTGTTTGACCATATACGTCAATTGCTTCTAAAGACAAGTTGTTGCAAGCTCCAGAATACAAAACCAAGTTGTCAGCAAAGTCAGCATTGGAGGCAAATTGGAATTTTCCGCTAACATCCGGCGTAAAATCGTACCAGACATCAGATCTTGCAAGCTTATTTTGAGCTAAAATTAAAGATTGGGCATCGGCGCCGACAACAGTTCCTGTTACGCAAGGCTGATTGTTTGGAATATTGATAGAATTCAAACAATTGTCGTTCAAAGGAGGAGAAATAATTTGAGCTGTAGGCTCCAACTTGATGCAAGCTTGTCCAGAAGATTTTCCATAACGATCAGGGACCCCGCTCTCAATAATGTAATAAGTGGTGTTGGCAGCAGCTGATAAGCGAAGTCTTTCACCCTGAAACCCATGTTCATCATAATTCGTGCAAGAAACTTGAGTTAAATTTCCACAAACACCTGTATATACTGATATGTTATCATTGAATCTAGAATTTGTAACGATGTCGATATTTTGGTCAGACGCTGCAGTAAACTTATAGTATAACGGGCGTATAGAATTTGGTGCACAACTGGAAATATTTTCTGGTATGTACTGGGAAATACTATTATCCAATCCCAAACAAGGTTGATTGATGTCAATGGCTATTGCTTGGTCGCAAATATCATTGATAGTACCTGCCCCGATAAGCTTTAAATTGTCAATGCCAACCCACCAATTCCACTCTTGGCCGTCATCGTATTCAAAAATAATTTGGGAATTTTTTCCTCTGAATTTTGAAATATCTACGTAAACTGTTTGAAACTGGTTAGGCTGTTCTCCAACTCCTTGATTGTATGAAGCTACGAGTTCAATTCGGTTGTCATTCTTAATGTAGACATCTAATATTTCATCCTGCGAAGATTTTCTAAAAACCAAATCAAATGCCAGATAAACTATAGCTGTATTTGATAGATCAAAAGCGCCAGTAGTAATACTAGCTCTGGAATTTGGTGCATTTTCTCCCAATATATCATCATCGAAATAAAGGAAACAGCTACCATCCATTGTTGGTGGATTAGCAGCACCATTTGAAGCTAAAGTGCCAAATTTCCATCCATCTTGGCCAAAAACAATGTCACTATTCCACCCTTGTGGCAAAGTACAATTGTTGAAATTTTCTTCGTACAAAATAGTTTGGGAATCTAGCTTGACACTATAAAAACCAAACAAAGAAATTGCTAGAAATGAGAAAAAAGAATATTTCATAAACAGCCAATGTTAATTTTGAGAAAAGATACGATGATTATTTTGAAGAAACAAAATACTTGTGTATTTTTATAGCTGATATTCACAAAAAAAATTAAGTCAATTCATTCATCAAATATAGATGATCGTATTGAAATATTATTTATTTAAATAAAATAATTTATTACTCAAGTCCACTATATTTGTAACTTAATAAGTGTTATTCATTTGTAACGACCAAAACTCAACTTTTATGGCTGCTTTGGATCCTTTTGTACCATCAACAAGTAAACCTTGGAACGCTCAAAAAGTACAGCATTTGTATCAAAGGATAGGTTTTGGTGCTTCCCTTTCCGAGGTCCAAGCTGGTTTGACAAAAACTCCATCCCAATTGGTTGACCAGTTGGTCAATGCTATCATTGCGGATCCCATACCTGCCAAGCCTTTTTGGGCAGAATATACAGCAGAAGATTATCAAACAAATCCTGATTCCCAATATCAACATTCTATAAGCTTAAGAAGGGATTGGATAAAAGACATGATCAACGGTAAACCCAAGGCAAAACTTGCTTTATTTTGGTCTAATCACTTCGTAACCTCTCAAAATGTGTATGGTTGCAATAGGTACCTCTGGGATTATTATGAATTGCTCAATAAGAATTGCATTGGGAATTTTAGGACATTCACCAAAGAAATTAGTAAAAATAGTGCAATGTTGGTTTACCTCAACGGCAATCAAAATATTGCTGACGAACCCAACGAAAACTACGCACGAGAATTATTAGAACTTTTTACCTTAGGCGAAGGCAATGGTTATACGCAATTTGATGTTCCAGAAGTGGCAAGAGCTTTGACTGGTTGGAGGGTTTCACAATATGAGTGTCTTAATCCATATTTTGACATTGATTATTTTGACAATAAGCCCAAAACAATTTTTGGTAAAACAGCCAATTATACTTTTGATACCTTACATGATTTAATCTTTACCGAAAAGGCTGATTTGATTGCCAAGTACATTTGCACCAAATTGTACAAATTCTTTTTATATCAAACTCCCAATGAAACAGTTGTCAACGGTTTGGCGGATATTCTAAAAGGAACGAATTTTGAATTGGCTCCAGTACTGAGAAAGTTGTTTAAAAGTGAACATTTTTTTGAGCAACGATTTATCAACGCCGCTATTAAATCACCATTATCTCAAATCACCAGTACCGCGCGCTATTTAGGATTTACCAACAGCAGTGTTATACAGGAAGATTATATTAATTATTACTTCTACATGGCATATGAACTTGGTCAAGCATTGTTGGATCCTCCAAATGTTGCTGGTTGGCCTGGGTATCATGCTTGGATCAATGAAAGTACTTTGGCGGCTCGATGGAATTTTTCGGGTTCGGTGATTTACACCTTGTCCGATGAAGCATTCAATGAACAATATAGAAACCTAGCAATTGCTTTAAGTACCAGCACAACCGATCCATTGCTAATCACTCAAGGGATCGCAAAGCATTTTTTGAATTCAGATCTGCGTCCTGAGCATATTGATGTTGCAGTACAATATTTTAAGGCAGGAATTCCACAAAACTATTTTGACGATGGTTCATGGAATATTTATTGGAACGAAGCACCCTATCAGATCAGGAATCTTTTGTTCTATTTAACCAGGTTACCTGAATTTCAATTGACCTAAATCTATTTCCTTCATTCGCTAAAAAAAGATACAATGAGTCACGATCATAATCACGACAAAATGCATAAGAAGGTCCAAGAAAGAATGGGATCTAAAATAGACCATGGAGCCTTGCACACACGTGAACACCAGGAAAGCAGTCGAAGGAATTTCATGAAAAACTCTGGACTTTTCGCTGTTGGATCTGTGATGTTAGGAGCAACAGGTGTCAATATATTGAACCCTACTGCCGAAATGATGAGTATGTTAACCTCTGATTGTGGTGATAGAATCTTGGTTCTCATACGCTTAGATGGAGGAAATGATGGATTAAACACCGTAGTTCCAATTACAAATGATGAGTATTACAATATTCGGCCCAATATTGCTGTAACTCCAGCCAATTGCTGGAAACTGAGCAACAGTTTTGGAATGCCCAAGACAATGACCGATTTGGAAAGTATGTGGGGAGACGGCAAAATGAAAGTAGTGCATAACGTAGGATATCCTGAACAAAATTATTCGCACTTCAGATCATCCGATATATGGGCTTCAAGTTCTGACTCAGAGACTGTGGTTAACTCTGGTTGGATTGGTAGAATGATTGAGTCTAATTATGAGGCCTTTCAGAACGCGCCACCTACAGTTCCGCCCGCTCTAGAAATAGGCGTGCAAACCAATCTTTTGTTCCGCGGAAGCCAAGGTGCTATGGCGTTATCAGTAAGCAACCCAACAGAATTTTATCAAATTGCCTCTACTGGTCAGCTCTATAACCCAACTCCAGCTGACAATTCAGAACATGAAAAAGAACTTTCTTTCATGCGCACGGTTGCCAACAGTGCATATAGATATAGTGAATCAATAAAAGAAGCCTATACTACTGGGCGCAATAAGGTTCAATATCCCGAAGACAGCTATTTGGCCGAACAGATGAGCATAATCGCCAGGTTGATTAAAGGCAAATTGGGAACCAAAGTGTATATGGTCAGCATCGGTGGTTTTGATACACATGCAAACCAACTGAATGATCATCCTCGACTAGTAACTCAATTATCAAAATGTGTAAAAGCATTCTTTGAAGATATTTCAGAGGCTGGGCTAGGGCCAAATGTTCTTGCAATGACCTTTTCTGAATTTGGAAGGACAATTTTTGAAAACGGAAGTGAAGGAACAGACCATGGTACTGCCGCTCCTGTACTTATGTTTGGCGAAGGCCTTCAAGGAAATGGCTTTGTTGGAACACCTCCTGATTTGGTAAACGTTGATCAATATGGCGATCCATTATTCAATGTTGACTTCAGATCGGTTTATGCAACAGTATTACAAGATTGGCTGTGCGTACCATCTAGCACTACAGAATTCGTGTTGGGAAATGCGATTCAAAAGAAAACTGGAATATTACCACCAAGTTCCCCAAATACAGGATTAAATGGTGATGATGCACTACTTGGGCATAATCCTGGCATCAATGGAGGAATCGATATAAAATACTCAATCACGGCAAAAGGTCCAACCAAAATCCTTCTAATGAACCAAGCTGGCTCTTTGGTCAGAACATTCTACGATGGATTTAGTGAGTCAGGTAGCTTTATTTTCAACTTCAACCCTGGAGCATATTTGATACAACCTGGCAATTACGTTTATCAATTACAAACTGGTGGAAGGGTATATTCACGTAAAATAAAGATTCAGTAAGCACAATGCATTATTGGTTGCTCAAATCAGAGCCATTTGTTTTCTCATGGGACAATCTGGTTGAAAACGAAGTAGAAAGTTGGGAAGGTGTTCGCAATTATCAAGCTAGAAATTATATCAGAAGCATGCGTTGGGGTGATCAATTCTTTTTTTATCACAGCAACGAAGGTTTGTGTATTGTTGGTACTGGCGAGATTGTCGAAGAAGCTTTTGATGATCCAAGTTGCACAGATCACCCTGGCAGATGGAGCACCGTAAATGTCAAACCACTAATGAAGTTCAAAACTCCTATTTCGCTCAGTGACATAAAGGCTATGCCAGAATTAAAAGATATGGTCTTGGTTAATAACACCCGTTTAAGTGTTCAACCAGTCACAGAATTTGAATGGAATTACATACTTAAACTTGGGACCTCTTAATTATTTCAAGAAAATAATTTCCTCAAAAGAATTGATTTTCAAAGACATTATGGCTTATCAAAGTCAACAAAAATGAATTTTATCAAAAAAATTGGCTGCCTATTTAAAAGAAATTGCTAATATCACAGTCTAAATGAGTACAAATTAGATTTATGAGGATCATATTGATGACTGTTGGCGTGTTGGTTGCTTCTATTTGTTTGGGACAAGATAATTTTAAGACAAATAAGATTAGCATCTTTAAAGATGGAAGTTCATTTGTTCAATCCAAAGGTACTGTCAAGCCCATCAAAGGAGTTTTTACCATCCCTGAAAAAGAAATACCAAAAGCATTATTCGGCACTTATTGGATCAGTAACAGTCGAGGCAAAATAAAAGAAATAATGGCAACAAGTGATACAGTGATCAGTTACCAAAAGACTAATGCATTGACAATTGGTGAATTATTGTTAGCCAACAAAGGCAAGGATGTAAAAATTACCACAACTGAGAACATTGAAGGAAATATTGACGATGTCATCTCATTGAATTCCGATAAGGAGCAATTTGACTCCATAACGATGAACAGAAAAATATTGCTGGTTGCTGTACCTCACATTGTAATGCTAAAGTTAAAAGATGGCAGTACCTCATGTATTCCTATTGAAACAATAAAAAAATTGGTAGTTATCAATAACATGAAATATGAATATATTAGAAAACAACAAAAACAGGAAAATGGATTAAAAATCAAATTCAATGACGAATCAGCAGTTCAAGATCTGGACATGATGTATTTACAACAAGGCTTGAGTTGGACTCCATTTTATAATCTCGAACTTATGGCTGATGGAAAGGCCAAGCTCCAATTAAGAGCCGAAGTAGTCAATAAAGCTTCGAACATCCTGAATGCAGATATTAATTTTGTAGTTGGAGTTCCCAATTTTAAATTCTCAGATAATTTGACTGGTTTAGTAAATTTCTTGAATATTGAAAATAAAAAAAACAATGAGTCTTTGCTGTCAAGTCAAAGTCAAATATTCAGTAATTCAATAGTACAAAGTGGTATAAATGCTGATCCCGGCCCTGATGCCGAAGAACCAGAACTCAGTTTGGACAACAAGTCTAAAGCAGAAAATGAAGAAGATTTATATTTTTATTCGGTCAAAAATGTTTCACTCAATAAAAATGCCAGAGCACACTTTCAATTATTTAATGAGACAATTGATTATGACCACCTATATGAATGCGCATTACCGCCAAATAAAGAAAGGTATTTTTATTTCTCAGATTTTCAGCAAGACCAGAAAGTCATCAATGAAGTTACTCACTCCATCCGTTTCAAGAATCAAACAACTAACCCTTTCACAAGTGGGCCAGTTTTGGTTACCAAGCAGACAGAAAATGGAGTTGTACCCTTGAGCCAAGATCTACTCAAATACACTCCCGCTAAAGGAAGCAGTTCTATAATCTTGACCAAAGCAAGTGATATCCAAATAACACATGCTGAGCATGAAAAAGAACGTGTAATAAATTATAAAAAGTGGAATAACAATTTTTATGACATGTTTAAAGTAGAAGCTAAGGTCAAACTAAAAAACTTTAAAAATCAAGACGTAAAAGTTCAACTATCCCGACTGGTTTTTGGGGTCATGGATAATAGTGACATAAAATATATCATCAAAGAAAATAAGCCAACAAGCTTTTATCAAAACAAACTCAATTTGGTAACTTGGGAAGTAGAACTTAAGGCGGGAGAAGAAAAGGACTTTTTTTATTATTTTGATTACTATTACCAAAGGATGTAATGAAAAGAATCTTTTGCCTGGCGCTTAGATAAATTCGGTTCTTTGCTTAACAAACTCTTCTGTTGAAAAAGCTTAACAACCTCCAAAGTTGAAACAAATGGATATTCATGTTCAATATTTCTTGAGCTACATTTATTGGAGAGAAAAATAAGCATGGTATGACTAAATTACACAAACTCATATACTATCCCGCATTTTTACTTGAGAGCTTAGAATTATAAGCATACTTTTGAACCACCACCAAAACAGAATTGTATGTCTCACCCACCTTACCAAATAAAAAGTTTAGAAGAATATCACAAAGAATATAAAAGGAGTATTGACAATCCATCTGAATTCTGGGGCCAAATCGCTTTAAATTTCCGTTGGACTAAAGCTTTTGATACTGTCCTGAATTGGAACTTTAAGGAACCTAAAATTGAGTGGTTCAAAGGTGGCGAAATGAATATCACTGACAATTGCTTGGATCGCTGGGTTGAAACTCAACCAGATACTCCAGCTTTAGTATGGGAACCCAATGATCCTGAAGAATTCCACAGAGTTCTAACTTACAAAGAATTGTATTTAAAAGTAAATCAATTTGCCAATGTCTTAATTAACAATGGTGTACACAAAGGTGATCGAGTTTGTATTTATATGCCAATGGTACCAGAATTGGCAATTGCAATTTTGTCTTGTGCGCGGTTGGGAGCTGTTCATTCAGTAGTTTTTGGAGGCTTTAGTGCTCAATCATTAGCCGATCGGATCAATGATGCATCATGTTCAATAGTTATTACTGCTGATGGAGCGTACCGTGGCAATAAAGATATTCCTCTTAAGTCGGTTATCGATGATGCACTCATGCAAGTGACTTCAGTCAAACGCGTTATTGTCCTAACTCGAACTAGAATACCGGTCTCCATGATAAAGGGACGTGATGTATGGTGGGAGGATGAAATTAAAAAAGTGGAAACGCAGGGTAACCCGTTAGTAAATCCGGTGCCAATGGACGCAGAAGATATGTTGTTCATATTATACACCTCTGGCAGCACAGGAAAACCGAAGGGAGTGGTCCATACATGCGGAGGCTATATGGTTTGGACCAATTATACCTTTATCAATGTCTTTCAATATCAGACTGGAATGATCCACTTCTGTTCCGCTGATATAGGATGGATTACTGGTCACTCTTACATAATTTATGGCCCATTGAGTGCTGGAGCAACATCATTGATCTTTGAAGGCGTTCCAACTTGGCCTGATGCAGGGAGATTTTGGGACATAGTTGATAAACACAAAGTGAATATTTTATATACTGCTCCGACGGCCATTCGCAGCTTGATGAGTTTTGGCGAGGCGCCCTTAGAAGGCAAAGATCTTTCGTCTCTTAAAATACTGGGAACAGTTGGTGAGCCCATTAACGAGGAAGCTTGGCATTGGTACGATAAAAACATTGGTAAATACAAGTGTCCTATCGTAGATACTTGGTGGCAAACTGAAACAGGTGGCACAATGATTTCCAATATGGCCGGTGTTACTCCATCAAAACCATCATTTGCTACCTTACCCTTGCCTGGTGTACTACCCATTCTTGTAGATGAAATTGGAAATGAAATAATAGGAAACGGTGTAAGTGGCAATCTATGTATTTCCCGTCCTTGGCCAGGAATGTTGCGTACAACATACGGGGACCATGAGCGATGTAGAATCAATTATTTTTCAACCTACAAAAACCTATATTTTACAGGCGATGGCTCTTTTAGGGATGATAATGGCTTTTATCGGATTACTGGTCGAGTTGATGACGTTTTAAATGTAAGTGGTCACAGAATAGGTACCGCAGAGGTGGAGAACGCAATCAATATGCACACTGGAGTAATAGAAAGTGCAGTGGTTGGATATCCTCATGATGTAAAAGGTCAAGGAATATATGCTTTTGTAATCTTTACTGGCTCATTAGATGATGTTAACCTCATTCGTCAAGGTATCAGTCTGACTGTTTCTAGAATTATAGGAGCAATAGCTAAACCTGACAAAATCCAATTAGTGAGCGGCCTTCCCAAAACCCGAAGTGGTAAGATTATGCGTCGTATTCTTCGTAAAATAGCTGAAGGTGAACTTAACAACATTGGTGACACCTCAACCTTGCTTGATCCAATTGTGGTTGATGAAATTAAGAATGGAAGATTGTAGTATTCATTGCCAACCGCAAGTAACACTATTTAATTCCAGCATTCGGATCGTAATCGATCATCAAATGTATCCACAAAGACCTTGAAAGTCTAAGTGTCTGAAAATAGGTAAGAATTGTAAAAAGAATAATCAGAGTAAAGGTAATTGGCAGGCTCAGCTTTAGAATATAATGCAAAATAAAAGCAAGTCCTAAATACAGAAACCCTGTAACGACGTAAGATACAAACATAGCTCCATAATAATACCCTGGCTCTGGCATTGTTTTCTGACCACAAACTGCACATTGCTCTGGCATTGCTACTGGATCAGTAAACTTGAAGGGTGATAAAAATAAATTGCCTTGCCTGCATCTTGGGCATTTCATTCTAAAAAAGCTGACTAAAAAATTCATTTTGCTAATTTTACCAAACCACACATTAAACTCAATTTAATTTTGAATTTATTTTGTGAATCTTTCAATGGTTTATCATATAATGTGGAGGATAACGGATTCGAACCGATGACCTCTTGCATGCCATGCAAGCGCTCTACCAACTGAGCTAATCCCCCATTCATGCTGCAAATTTATACTATTTTATTCGAACTTTTAACATTTAAAATAGTGGATGATAGAATTTTGGTTTTATTAAACTCAAATCATATTGACAAGCTGGTATATAGATTTGACTCAATATTTTAAATAATACAATTGTGGAACAGCTATAACTGACGATACAAGAATTCAATCAATTTCACACAAAACTGTAGGTTCAAAACCATTTGTTAATATATTGAATTTCAGCACTTTATTAAATTCAGTTCGATCAATGGTTATAGCTCCAAAATTTCTCAAGTGTGGTGTATCTTGTTGACAGTCAATCATTACAATACCATTGTTTTTCAATAATCTTACTGCCATGGTGAAAGCAAATTTACTGCTATTGGATTTGGAGGCAAACATGGACTCACCATAAAAGACCTTACCTATCAAGACACCATACAATCCACCAATTAATTTATCTCCTTCCCAACATTCAAATGAATGACAGTATCCCATTTTATGCAATAAACTGTATGCTTCAATTATTTCCTCGCTTATCCAGCTACCCTCTTCTTGATTTTGTCGTTTGACCGACTGACATGAACGCATGACTTTTATAAAATTCGAATTGACCCTAAATTGCCAACTGCTTTTCTTCATAAAAAGTCTCAAAGTTTTTGATACAACAAGCTGATCTGGATAAAGCACCAATCTAGGATCAGGTGTCCACCACATAATTGGCTCCAATTCATTATACCAAGGGAAAATACCTTGGCTGTAGGCCAAAAGAAGACGTTGTGGGCTGAGATCACCGCCTACTGCCAGCAGACCATCATGAAAGGCCAGTTCGGGATCTGGAAAGCCTAATTCATCCTCACTGAGCCAATAACAACCCATTAAGCGAAGGCTTCAACCAGAATTTCCAGTTGTTCCTGATCGTGCACCTTTTTAAACCCAGTTGCTGGGGATGCCGAGGCACTTCTTGCAACAATTCCCTTGAGGATGCTTCCAATATTCAATTTGACATGGCTTGCTGCCCCCATATTGATTGGCTCCTCTTGCACCCAGACCAACTCTGCATTCTTATATGCTGACAAAACAGATTTCAATTGAACTTCTGGAAAAGGATAAAGTTGTTCCAATCTCACAATTGCAATATTTTTAATATCTTTTTGATTGCGGTATTCCAATAAATCATAATAGACTTTGCCGCTACACATTACCACTTTTTTAACACGCACCTGATCAGTAAGGTTAATTTCAGGAATTACCTCCATAAACTTGGTGGAGCTCATAAAATCATGCTTTGATGAAACACATAACGGATGTCTTAGCAAAGATTTAGGTGACATAACTACCAAAGGAATTCTGAAATTCCACTCAAGTTGCCTGCGGATGACATGAAAATAATTAGCAGGACTTGTTATGTTGACAACGCAAATATTGTTTTCAGAGCAGTTTTGTAGCCAACGTTCCAATCTGGCACTTGAATGCTCGGGACCTTGACCTTCATATCCATGAGGAAGCAGTAAAACCATCCCATTCATTCGTTGCCATTTGCTTCGACCAGTTGTTATAAATTGATCAACTATTGTTTGAGCGCCATTGAAGAAATCACCAAACTGAGCCTCCCAAATCACTAAATGATCAGGAGAAGACAAGGCATAACCATACTCAAATCCAAGAACACCATACTCAGATAATAAGGAATTGTAGATCATAAACTGACCTTGATGGCCGTTCATACCATCCAATCGATTGTATTCTTCATTTGTTTCTGTATCAAAAAACACAGCATGTCGGTGTGAAAAAGTTCCTCTTTTAATATCTTGTCCACTCATCCGAACATTCTTACCAGACAATAAAATGGAACCATAGGCCATCAGCTCACCCATTGCCCAATCAAATTTATCTTTAGATACCAGGTCCATTTTTGATTTTAGAAGTTTGGCTGCTTTGGGAAGAATGTTGAAACCATTAGGAGGGGTTTTCAATAAATGATCAACCAGCACATTAAATACTTCAGGTTTTATTCCAGTATTTGGAGAAGTCTGAAAATATTGATCCTTAATTTCCTTAGAAAGGCTTCTCCATGAAATTTCAGGTTCTTGGTACTGATATGGCAGGGCATTTTGTTTTACAAGATCCAATCTTTGTTGCAACTCATTCCAAAAAGACTTTTCCATTTCTTCTGCCACTTCCTTATCTAAAGCTCCGCTAGCATTCAATTGAGCTACATATAATTCACGTGGATTGGCATGATTGGCTATAAGTTTGTACATTTCTGGTTGTGTAAATTGCGGGTCATCACCTTCATTATGCCCATGCCTACGGTAACAAACCATATCAATAAACACATCACTATTGAACTCTTGGCGGTATTCTGTAGCCAATTCAACAGCAAAAACTACTGCTTCAGGATCATCTCCATTTACGTGAAATACAGGTGCTTGAATAAGCTGTGCAACTCCAGTTGAGTAAGTGGAAGTACGTGCATCATCAAAATCCGTCGTAAAACCAATTTGGTTATTGATAACAAAATGGATTGTTCCTCCTACGTAATAGCCCTTTAGCTGGCTCATCTGGGCTATTTCATAGATGATACCCTGACCGGCTACTGCTGCATCACCATGAATCAATATGGGTAATATTTTATCATAATCGCTACCATACAACATATCCGCTTTGGCTCTTGAAAATCCAAGAACCACAGGATCTACAGCTTCCAGATGAGAAGGATTAGGAGCAAGTTTCAGATGAATGGTTTTGCCATTAGCGGCTTCAACTTGTGATGAAAAACCCAAGTGATATTTTACGTCACCAGAACCATAAATTTCATCAGGAACTACCGTTCCTTCAAATTCATTGAAAACATTATCATAAGTTTTACCCATAATATTTACAAGCACATTTAATCTTCCCCTGTGCGCCATTCCCATAACCACTTCTTCCACCCCGGATTCGGCAGCAAGATTAATAATTGCATCCAGAGCCGGAATAGTTGTTTCAGCGCCTTCAATTGAAAATCGCTTTTGTCCTATATATTTTTTATGAAGAAAAGCTTCAAACCCTACTGCACCATTAAGCTTTGACAAAATTCTTTTTTTCTTTTCTATTGAAAAATGGTAAGAATCAAGCGTTCGTTTTTCAATTTTATCTCTTAACCATCTCCTTTTGATTCTGTCAGTGATGTGTTTAAACTCAAATCCAATGTGGCCACAATATATTTGTTCAAGTCTTTGAATAATTTGAGCCAAAGTAGCATTGGGCATACCTATTTCAATCCCAGCGGCAAACTGTTCATTCAAATCAGCTTCTGTCAAATTATAATCAGATAGACTTAAATTTGGTTGTCTGTCTTTTCTTTTTCTGATTGGATTCGTCTCTGAAAGCAAGTGGCCGCGGGTTCTGTACCCATGTATAATTCCTGCTACTGAGGATTCTTTGGGATTATTCGGGGAAACTACCTGAGCACCTCCTGAACGTCCTGCAAACTCAAATCCATCAAAAAATATCCGCCATCCTTGTTCAATAGAATTGGGATCCTTGATAAATTGTTGGTACAAAGCATCAACAAATTCAGGGTGCGCATTAAAAACGTATGAATAATCTTTCATTATTTGTTTGACTTGAAATGGTTCTACGGCTTATTGTCTGGCACAAAGATGCGACTTCAATCAAACAAAAGAAAGCTTAGTTGTTTCATTTTAAATAAACAAAATAAAAAATAATTTGACATATAGTGGATAAATAGAGTAAAACTCTTATCTTTGCGCTTCGAAATTTTAAAGAAACCAATGGCACATCATAAGTCATCTATCAAGAGAATCAGACAAGACGCTAGAAAACGTCTTGCGAATCGTTTTTTCAAGAAAACAGCTCGTACGGCTATAAAAGCGCTACGCGAACTGACTGATAAAACTGAAGCAGAAAAATTTCTTCCAAGAGTTGCAAGCATGCTTGATCGATTGGCAAAGAAGAATACTATTCACAAGAACAAGGCAGCAAACTTAAAAAGTTCGTTGACCAAACATGTTAATGTATTATAATACTACTTTAACATTTTTTAAAGAAAGGGCTGGGGTTAATTCTCCAGCCCTTTTTATTTTATTTCATGCTTCAAAATTATAAAAATTGAATTTCAAATGATTGATTAGTTTTCTAATTCTAATATTTTAATATCTTGCAGGTCTAAAGCTTTATTTTTAACAACTAACCAATTAAAATGTCTAATTTATTTGCAAAGAAATCCCTTGCCTCTCTTTTGAGGGAAGCGTCGAGTGGGGAACAGAATTTAAAGAGAACGCTTGGAGCAGGTGCTCTAGTTGCTCTTGGTATTGGTGCAATTATCGGTGCCGGATTGTTTGTAAGAACTGCCGCGGCATCAGCAGAAGCTGCAGGTCCCGCAGTTACATTATCTTTTTTGGTTGCTGCAATTGGTTGTGCCTTTGCAGGACTTTGCTACGCCGAATTTGCAGCAATGATTCCTATAGCTGGTAGCGCATATACCTATGCTTATGCTACGATGGGCGAATTTGTGGCTTGGATTATAGGATGGGCCCTCATAATGGAATATGCTTTGGGAGCAGCAACTGTTTCAATAGCTTGGTCAGAGTATTTTAACAAACTACTTGGAGGAGTAGTCCCCTATGAATGGTGCCATTCGCCATTAGAGAGCATCACCAATGCATCTGGTGTCGTACAATCGGGTATCATGAACGCTCCAGCTTTAATAGTACTGCTTATTGTTACTTTATTATTGATTAGAGGCACACATGAGTCCGCAAAAGTTAACGCTGTAATTGTATTTATCAAGGTTTCGATCGTTCTTGTATTTATTGTAATTGGATGGCAGTTTATCAATCCAGCCAACTATGAGCCATATATGATTCCCCAAGGAACTCTAGGTCATGAATCGTGGAATAAATGGGGATGGGGCGGTGTACTAGGAGGTGCTGCTATAGTTTTCTTCGCATTCATTGGTTTTGATGCTGTATCAACTGCGGCACAGGAAGCTAAAAATCCCAGTAGGGATATGCCAATTGGCATTCTAGGCTCCCTAGCCGTTTGTACAGTACTTTATATTCTTTTTGCGCACGTATTAACAGGTGTTGCCAATTGGACTGAGTTCAAAACTGCTGGAAAAGAAGCCTCTGTAGCCTTTGCCATTGAAAAATATATGATTGGGTATCATTGGCTTGCAGTTGCAGTAACAGTTGCTATATTAGCAGGGTTTACTTCGGTTATACTTGTTATGCTTATGGGGCAATCTCGGGTTTTTTATTCCATGTCTAAAGATGGATTGATCCCGAAGGTATTTTCTGAACTTCATCACAAGTATCATACGCCACACAAATCAAATTGGATCTTATTCTTTTTTGTCGGTGCATTTGCTGCTTTTGCTCCAGGTAGTTTAGCAGGGGATTTAACCTCGTTTGGAACTTTACTTGCATTTGCCTTGGTAAGTGCCGGAGTATTGATCATGCGAAAAGTAGAACCAGAACACATTAGGCCATTCAAAACACCATTGGTTCCTTTGGTTCCAATACTAGGAATTGTAATTTGCTTGGGCATGATTTTAGCCCTTGACAAATTCACCCTATTGACTGCATTTGCATGGATGTTAATAGGCTTGTTGGTGTACTTTGGCTTTGGCAGAAACCACAGTAAACTAGGAAATCAATAACAGGATTTATCCAAAAGTCTAAAATAGAAAAGCCGAACTGAATACTCAGTCCGGCTTTTTTATTTTATCAAAACCAAAATACTACTTGGCTATTAGTCCCTTCATCATTCCAAATACATCATCCAAACCAAAGCCATCATCTTGTTTAGGCGCTACTTCAGCAGTCTTTTGACCACCCAATACTTGTCCAAGAATTCCGTTAAAATCCATACCTTCCAATTTGCCTCCTGATAGCATTCCCATCATATCATCCATATCAAAGCCTTTGTCCTGAGGATCGGCGGTTTTTGATGCAAATTTTTGCAGAACAATAGGTATTAATGAGGAGACTATGCTGTTTGCAGCTACCCCTTTAACACCAAATTTACTCATCAATTGCTGTCCAACAGTATTCATTATCATGCCCATCATTGGATTACTTGGTGACAAACCGTTTGCTGTTGAGGCGCCTTGCGAAATCATTTGAAAAACATCCTTGATATTTCCCATACTGATCTGACTTTTTAAAATATCAAAAATTCCTGTTGCCGTTGTCTCAATTGCAGCATTGTTGTGTTCATTAGGAATTTCTGGGTTCTGAATAATTGCTTCACTAGCATTTTCTTTTACCAGTTGAAATAGTTGTTCTAACATTTTTTAGATTTTTAGTTGTATTAATTGTAGTCCCGCCAGGAGTCGAACCTGAATCTAAAGTTTAGGAAACTTTTATTCTATCCATTGAACTACAGGACCAAAACCGGCATTGAGACGTAAAATTAAGTGCTTTTTAACGATTTGTAGCAGTAAAGAAATCATAATATTAAAAACAATTATAACTTCCTGATTTATAGCATCAAACGAAAAGATAATCTTACAGATTTTATGGTCTTGTCGCTTTAATTGTCAGATTCTGATTCAAAAACAAATATGACAGGGATACATAATATTAATTTTTTTTTGATTCTAAAATAGATTTTACTTACCTTTGCGTCGCTTAATTAATAAAGGAGGAATGGCAGAGCGGTTGAATGCAGCGGTCTTGAAAACCGCCATACGTGTGAGCGTATCCGGGGTTCGAATCCCTGTTCCTCCGCCTTATTAATTAAATCTTTTATTGAAAATTTCAATCCAAAAAGTTATGCTGAACGCCATTTCCCCAATTGACGGACGTTACAGCCAAAAAACTCAAGTTCTCCAAGATTATTTTTCGGAATCTGCCCTTATTCGTTACCGTGTTAAGGTGGAAGTACTTTATTTGAAAGAATTACTGCTTCAATTGAATAGGAGTCCAAACAATGCAGAATTTGACTCTTGTATGGGCAAATTGTTAGACTTAGATGATTCTGCAATAGAAAGGGTAAAAACGCTTGAATCAAGAACCAATCATGATGTCAAAGCTGTTGAATACTTGATTCGTGAAACAATGGATTCTCATGGCTTATCCGAGCTGAATTCCTTTGTACATTTTGGATTGACTTCTCAAGACATTAACAACACTGCTTTTCCTCTGATGATCATGGAGGCGCATCAAAATGTACTCTACCCTGCCCTGGATTCCATCATCAAACAAATGGATGATTTGGCTTTCCAATGGATACATATTCCTATGTTGGCCCGAACGCATGGCCAACCAGCCTCACCAACAAGCTTGGGCAAGGAAATTCAGGTTTTTGTAGCAAGGCTCAACGGACAACTCGCGATTTTAAAATCAGTTGCCAACCGGGCTAAATTCGGTGGTGCTACTGGCAATTTTAATGCACATATTGTGGCCTATCCAGATACCAATTGGTCTGAATTTGCAAATCGCTTTGTAAACGACATTTTAAAGCTAGAGAGAACCGAAATAACAACTCAAATAGAACCTTACGATCACCTTGCTGCGCAATGTCATGCATGGATGCGTATCAACACCATATTTATAGATTTCTGTCGGGATATCTGGACATATGTTTCGATGGAGTATTTCAAGCAAAAGATCAAAGAAGGCGAAGTTGGATCGTCTGCCATGCCTCATAAAGTCAATCCCATTGATTTTGAAAATGCCGAAGGAAATTTGGGATTGGCCAATGCCATTCTTTCTCATCTTGCTGAAAAGTTGCCAATTTCCCGATTACAGCGTGATTTAACGGACAGCACTGTCCTGCGCAATATTGGCGTGCCTTATGCTCATATCCTTATTGCCATATCCAGCATTGAAAAAGGATTGGGAAAATTACTTTTAAATGAGCAAAGTATACACGAGGATTTGAACAATAATTGGGCGGTAATTGCTGAAGCTATTCAAACTATCCTGCGAAGAGAGGGGCAAGAAAATGCTTATGAATTATTAAAAGATTTTACCAGAAACCATCATAAAATGGATCAAAAGGCATTTGCCTTATTAATTGATCAATTAGCAGTTTCGGCACAAGTTAAGCAGGAATTGAACGCTTTAACACCTTTCAATTACATAGGCAACAGCTCAGCTATATAGATAAGAACCATTTTTTGTAATAACTTGAACTTCAGCTTGTTGAGCATCTTCAACATGACCTATTACTTGAGCATGAATGTTAAATTTCTGTGCAATTTCAATCATCTCCGCTGCATGCTTGGTATTGATATATATCTCAAGCCTTTGGCCCATATTGAACACTTGATGTTGCTCCATTTCATTGGCGTCGGTAACGGAACCAATCAATTCAAAAACCGGAGGCACAGCAATCAAGTTATTCTTGACTACTCTTTTGTTGCCAATGAACTTCAATACTTTGGTCAAGCCGCCTCCACTGTTGTGAATGATTCCACTGATCTGAGATTTATATTTTGGCAAGATTTCAGCCAACAATGGCAGGTAACTTAAAGTAGGTGAAAGCAACAGATCTCCAACTTTATAATCCTGACCAGAATAATTTACCGTATCGGTCAAGCGATGTGGCCCACAATAAACAACTTCTGCTGATAGGTTCGGATCTACTGATTCAGGATAATTCTCCATGTAATATTTGGACAAAACATCGTGTCTTGCGGAAGTCAGACCATTACAACCAATACCACTGTTGTACTTATTGACGTAATTGGGTTGACCGTAGGATGCAAAACCCACAACCACATCCCCTGTTTGTATATCGTTGACAATCAAATCCGAACGTTTGATGCGCGCAAATGCGGAAATACCCACGTCAAGCGTACGCACTACATCTCCAACATCGGCTGTCTCTCCCCCACTGTGTTGTACGTTTACGCCAAAAGCAGACATGGTATCTAAAAATTCTTGTGTGCCACTGATCAAAGCTTCCAGTACTTCTACTGAAATCAATTTCTTATTTCTTCCAATCGTGGACGAAATGATGATATTGTCTGTACAGCCGACGCATGCCAAATCATCCAAATTCATCACCAAGGCATCAATTGCCAGATCCTTCCAAATGGATAAATCGCCAGTTTCACGCCAGTACAGATAGGCCAACACGCTTTTTGTTCCAGCGGTGTCTGCGTGCATGATATTGCACCAATCAGGATCACCTGCTGCAAAATCAGGTAATATTTTACAAAAAGCTTTGGGAAACAATCCTTTGCTCATAGAGGAAATTGCCTTGTGAACATCAGATTTAGAGGCTGAAACGCCGCGTTTATCGTATAAATTCTCTTGCATTAGACCGATTACTTAGTTTCATTCACGTTTAATTCAAACAATTCATTGGTTAAGTCATCAATGAATTTATGAAATTCCTTCAATTCTTTAGGCGTTCGCATCTTTTCTTTGACCACCTTAACTTGATCTTTTACTTTCAGTTCTACCGTTGTTACCGGTGCATCCTGTATTTCACGAAATTCGTCTGGATAATAGTCATTCATATCCCAAACTTTCAATTCATTGGCTTTTCGAATAATTGAATTGATTTGAGCAATTGTAGCTTGTGCAGTAAATTCACCAGTTTTGGGTACGTGGTTCATTCCCTTGTAGATAACAGTGCCATTTGACATGAAACTCACATCATAAATAGGACACTTGCCAAAACAACCACCACGCTTCAATTTGCAAATAGCAATTGGTTTTTCAGGCGTTTCATACAAAGGAAATTCTTCCTTAGCCGGAACATTTTTCTTTTGGCATGAAATCAATATCAATGTTAAAGAAACCAAACTGATGAATAGAATTCGCATAGTTTATTTTTTATTTTTATCCTTTAATGCGCGCTGTTCCTTCATCATTGTTTCCAATCTTTCCTGAAATCCACCTTGTTTCTTGGGCTTACTGCGGTAAGCTTCGAGTTTTACGAGGATTTTGTCATGATCGATGAAATACTTCTTGATACCCAAATTCTGTGCAATATTAAGTAAATTACTAAAAACCAGATAACAACTCAATCCAGAGGCAAAGTTATTGAAGAATACCACGAATATAACCGGCATGGCATACTGCATAACCTTCATCATCTGCGCATTCTGTCCCATTGCATCCATGTCCTTCATGGTATAATAACTGTAAGCCAGCGTCGATATCATCCACAACAAAGAAAATAAGCTGATGTGATCACCATAAGCTGGTATACTGAACCCGAGTTGGTAAATACTATCATACGAGGATAAGTCAGTAGCCCAAAGAAATGATTGTTGCCTGAATTCTATCGAGGATGGAAAGAAACGATATAAGGCAAGCCAAATTGGCATTTGAACCAACATGGGCAAACAACCTCCCAAGGGATTGACACCAAATTCGCGGTACAAACTCATGGTTTCAACCTGTTGTGTTTGCGTATCATCCGGGTGCTTGTCTTTAATCTTTTGTATATAAGGTTTCAAAGAAGTCATCCTTGCTTGTGATTTCATCATCTTGAGCGTCAATGGCAACAAGGCCAATTTTACGAGTAAAGTCAGGATGAGAATTACGATTCCAGCACTTCCAATGTATTTCAACAAGAATGCAAACAGTGGATGCATGATCCATCTGTTAATAGTGCCAAAGATTGAAGAACCAAAAGAAATGATGTCTTCCAGATTCATTTTATAAGCCTGCAAGCGGTCAAATTCATTAGGGCCAACATAAAAATCCATTTGTAAGCTGGCAGCATTTGGATTGGGAATATTGAATTTGATATTGGAATACGCTTTCTTAAGGTCTGGTGATTTGTCATCTTGCATCTCTGTACCCACAACAGCAGAACTAAATTTGTCCTTGGCAATTAAGCTTGAATTGAAAAATTGATGCGTGTGACTGATCCATTTTACAGGAGCTTCAAGATTATCTTCATCTGTTTTCTGACAATTGCAATAGTCTGGATTCTCCTCAGCGATTTTAAAATTAACTGTACTGTAGTTCTTTTCGTAACCAGTATTCTTTTCAATACGATCCATGAAATTGACCCAGTTCAACTCCAATTGCTTGACACTCGGATTCCAATCAGCTCCAAGTCCAGCCAAATCAACACGGTAAGCAATATTGTAACTGTTGGGTTCGATAGAATAAGTTTGAGTAAATGATTTCCCATCGCCAAAATCTGCTTTAAAACTGATTGTGTTGGCATTCTTGGTACCTTTGAAGAAAATATTCTTGGATTGCAAAGGAGCAGACTTTCCAATGGGTAAAATATAGGAGAATTCATTTTTGGTATCCTCCAGCAAGTATAACTCGTTCTTGATCTCCTTCTGAGTAGAATCCTGGCTAATCTTTATGTACTTTTTCAGAAGCACTTTTGATACTTTTCCCCCTTTGGATGAGAACCAAATCTTAAAAACATCATTCTCAAGAGTGATTTGTTCATCAGTACCGACAAGCGCAGTTGCATAGTTGGCACCAAAATCATTTGTAATTTTTGCAATTGAAGCAGAATCAGAAACCTTGACTGATGGAAGTATTTTTTCAGCAGGAACATTCGCTTTTTCAGCCAAGGCGATACTATCGCGTTTCAATTTATCCTTTGCTAATTGCTCCTTGGATGGGGCATTCATGCGCATCCAGGCAAAAAACAATAAGAAAATTAATGCAAACCCAATGGCATTGGTAATTTTAGCACGATCCATTTATAAGCTATGTTGGTGATTTAAGGGTGCAAAATTAGTAATTAACTCGATCTTATCAGAACAAAATGATTTTTTGATCTGGTTTCAAGTAAAGAAGATGGATTCTACAAATGAAACCTGAGGAATGAGCAAAAAAAAAGAGTAACTCAGGCTATGAGCTACTCCATTCAAAGGTAAACAACAACAATCATATTACTTAGAACAAAACCAATGCCAAAAACGCATAATTTAAAAATAACATACATTTTTTTCAAATATATAAGCGATTGGCAGGTTATTCTTTCACGGGTTGCCCTGAAGACTTAACACGTTCCATAAACAATGATGCTGTTGCGGCTGAAACAGCCTGTATTTCATAAACCTCATCATCAGGCATTTTTTTGATCAGATCTTTAGTTTTTAATTTTAATGAAGCATCTGTAAACTCAGTATTGTTGCTACAGACACTCAATATGCCTTGTGCATAACCAAAAAAGTAGAAGTTTTCGTTTGGTGCCTTAATGTAGATATACAATCGATCGTCATCATCAGTTGAAGGCATTCTGGCCTCTACCGAACAATTGACCATCTTGTTAATCATTTGACCGTTGATAGCAGCCAATCCATTCACTTCCTTGGTGGTGATGAAACTTTCATATTCAGGATCCCATTTCATGCTCAACTTGCTGAATAAAAAGGTAAACTTGGTCATTTCTTTAGGCAGTTCTAATGTTCGGACTTTCATTGCTGATAGAATGGGTTGTAACACAGCATCATCAGGGATAAACTCAGAGAGTGCTTTGTCATAAAATAAGCCTTGTCCGTAATCAACAAAATTGGTCTCAAAGGTGCTGCTTCTAAGGTCGTTGATTGTGATATTTAATAAAACTTCCGGCACAATCATTTCAACGCCCATCATTGCCTCAACTTTTACTATAGGCAGCTTAATTTGATCAATTGCTTTGCTTGTATCAATAGTTGCAAACTCAGTTTCAATTCTGCCCGCACATGTTGTTTTGATGAACTTCAAATCTGAGCCAATGCCCAACTTACCCTCTCCTTCTACTTTTCCATCATAACTGTTAAAAACAAATTTATTTCCACGCAACCCCGCTCCAAACACCTTTATACTGTCACCAAACACAAACTGATCTTTACCTGTTTCGTATTTCATGAATCCTTTGATATCCAAAACTGCTCTATCCTTGCGCAAATAGGTAGGCATCATTATCCGAGGATACACTTGTCCAGTAGATTTGGAGAGAAACATCCCACATCTTACTGGATCACCCTCTATATTCTTTGCTGCGCCAAACGGAAGAAAAACTTTTTCTCTGTTTACGGGATTATCAATTGAGAACCAACTCTTGGCTTTAAAAATTGGAGATTCCAAAGCTACAAAACCTTTAAAATTGATATTCGGAGTATTGCCTTTCATCTGGAAAGTTCCCTGAAAACGGATCTTTTCGCCCAAATAAAAATTTGCTGAATCTTTGATAGTTGCTTCACCCGAAGTCAATGTGGCTTTTTCTGAAGCCTTACCCTTCCCTACTCTTTGACCAATAATGCTATTCAAATAGACTTTTTGATCATGTTGAGGAACATTGTAGGTATAATATCCTTTTGCCTCATATAGTTTTTTGCCTTTAACATTTACCGTGGCATCTTCAATGACGTGAAATTTACTTGAAGTGTCAGCAACTATTCTGGCATTCTTTAAGGTGCCCATTTGACCTCCCTTGGTTATTTCGATGGTAGCAGTATCTATTGGATAAATCATTGCATCACAACTTGCTATTTGCTTGACACCACCTATTTTTAATAGGTTGGTTTTTAGGTCATAAAACGCCGAAACTCCTCTAAATTTCAGACTGTCCTGTTCTGGAGCAAAACACTGAAACAATGCTGGTTTTTCGGGATCCGAGCGGAAAGTGATGGTTTCATTTTTCATGTCCCACTCAAATTCATTCATGGAAGTGCGGTACTTATTGTAAGGCATTGTTGTTGAAATCTCGGTGGAGTTTGCTATGAAATTTCCTCTTTGAGATTCAAAATCAAGATTCCCTTGTATGTTCCTTGTATCAAATGCAAGATCCTCAGAACCTACTGCCCGAATTTTTAGATCCATCGTATCTGCACTGGCTGAAAAAGCTCCAAAATCAAAGTTCTTGGAATCGGCTAAGCCTTTCTCCCAATTCAGCGTTCCACTTGCTTTCAGGCCATTGGGTGTCATTATGATTAGACCTTTCAGAGTATGAACTGCTTCGCGAAACAATGAGAATGCGTTGTTTTTAGAGCGTATGAACATCGTGTCCTGGTATGGATTCCAATCCACCTTAACGTCCTTACCTACTACTTCGGGAAAAATTGCCTTACCTTCTTTTCCCTCACTGATGGTGAACAATTGAGCACTTGCAGAAGCTTTTCTTGGAAAAAACAATAAGTCATCGGAATCAAACGCACTGCGAATATACTTCAGATTGCCCTTGCCAATGAGTCCCTTATTGCTCAAAACAACATCACCTTTAAAAGCTCCTTTACCGCCGTAAGCCGGATATCCATCCTCCGGAGTCTTTGACGTAAAGCCAAATGATTTGTCTTCCATGACTTGAATAGTCTCTGAAAACATTGGAAATACACCCGTTGAATGAAATCTACCTTTGAATCTTAAATCGTCTGCAGTGTAATCGTTCAAGCCTTGAATACTAAATTTATCCAGTTCAAAAAAGAAAGAATCACGCTTATAAATACCGTCAAAAATATCCAATTTATCATAAAATACATAACTCAATCCTTTGGATTGAATACTTGGAAAACCCGCAACTTTTTGAACCCCACTTTTGTTGCTGGGTGCATCAATACTCAACACTCCAAAAGCTTGCTCAATTCGAGAGGACATTGCATTTGCTAAGGCTTGACCATTTTTGTCTTTCTCACCTGAGGGTACATATAAATCGAGATATTTTATGGAATCCAATTGAATCTGCCATTTGTTGTAATCAAAATGAAAACCTGTCCCAATCATTGAACCAAATCCGGCAAAGACTTTACCCTTAAAGTCCATATTTCGACCTTTTTTCATGGTAACTTCTTCATTCAATGGCTTAGCAGCAACTCTGCGCAGTTTTGAAAATTCAATCTTGTCAACAGCATGCAAGTATATATTGCCAGACCGCAAGCTGAATTCTGCATTGTTGTTGGATGTCTTGGATATCAAACGCAGTGCATCAAAATCAACTTTTTTGACACTCGCATCAGCAAAGTGATTCACTTTAGGCTTTAATTCAACCAAGCTGCGCTCCACATCATACTCTACAAATCCAGCTGCTATTAGCTCGTACAACAGTGTTTGCACATTATCGGGGCTGAATTTTGGATCAATGGCTTTAGCAAAAGTCTCTATCTCCATGCTAGTGCCATTTGAGGCCATTGCTCTTTTGAGGTTGGAGATTGGGTTGATAGTTGAAACGTTTTGCAACTTGCGGTATAATGTTTCGTCATAATATTTGTCCGATTCGAATGAAGCCTCCTCGCGACCTTTGGCTATGGCAAGGCTTTTCTCACCAAAAATGATACTGTCTTTGTCCAGGTACCATTTTATTTTTTCAACGTCAACCACTATGTTGTGGTAGGTATCTTTAAATAAACTCTTGTCAGAACCTCGATTGGTTCGCTCAAGCCCCAACTCTCTGGTCTTGATGTTGTATCTGAAATTGGTAGAAGAATGCGAGAGAGAATCATCGGAAAAATAAACAACTGAACGCACTTGGTCAGAAGTGACACGGTCGCCTTTGCGAATGATAAAGAGGTTGGATGTGCCAAAATAAACCAACTTACCTGCTTCATTTGAAATTTCAAGACGGGCTTTAGATTCCTTTTCACCATATCCATAAACAGAAGTTCCTTCTAGTCTAAATCCGCCTGTATATTTCACACCACCGCCCAATTCATTAATTTCCAACACTTTATCATAGGATTCAAATCTAGGATAAGATCCTTCAGTCACTTTATTTTCGACCACCAATTTATCTTGAAAATTGCCTTTGACTGTTCTTGACCCAAATAAAATTGGATAAGTAAGTGTAGCATTAGAAGCATCGTATTGATTCTTCTTTAGTTGGATATTGTAGGTGTCCAATTGAACAAATGCATCCTTCATATCAAAGCGTGACCACATCACCTTACCACCCGCTCCTTTCCATGAATCCGATAATGGCAGCAATATGCCTCTGGTGTTTTTGATTTCGATGGAATCGGTCTTTCTCGTACAGATCAAATCCAAATCCTCAAATTCTATTGATATGATTTTATTTTCATAATTCAATTTATATCTGTCTTTTCCTGTTCTCCAGGTGTGACCTCCAGGGGATTTTCTCAGGGCATTCTCAGCAAAAAAATCTTTTGAAAAGGTCAAAAAATCCAAATAATCATTGAATTTTCGATTCACTACATCGGCGAGCATTTTTTCCAATATTTCATTCCAATATTTAAAATTGGAACCATGTTGGGGCAATCGCTTAATGTTCAACAAAGCCTCAATATAGGATTTGAAGTATGGATTGGGTGAAAGTTTTTGAGCGAGCATGACATTGCACATTTGTCTGATCTTTGCCAATTCCACTTCATCGAAACCACCCTTTTTGGTGGCTTTGATGAAATCATCCATCAGATTATCTGTTACTTCCGTCTTTGATGAAGTAAAGAACAGATCGAATTCTTTTATAAAAGCGGCTTGATCATCTGGAAAAGGTTCAGTTCGGACTTGAGCCATCAAAGGAAGTGCAAATATCAAGCAGATAAGGACTTGAACTATTTTTATTTTGTACAGGTATGACATATCCAATTATCTACTTGGTTAATGGAAATTTTAGTTAATCCGGCTTTAGCCATGGCAGCATCCATGTAGGCCTCATCATCCTTCAAGTAGCCTGAAGTAATCAAAGTTCCTCCATTTTTGAGCAAGCCAACGATGGTGTCGAGCCTTTCTAATATGATATTACGATTGATATTTGCCAAAATAATATCGTAAGCTCTTCCTTTAGCTGCATCGATATCACCAGTTATTATCTCGTCTATAACGACATTATTAAGGGCAGAATTGTTGACGGTATTCTCAGTGGACATTGGGTCGTAATCAATTGCAACCGTATGTCCAGCATTTTTCATTTTTGCCAATATGGCTAATATTCCAGTGCCACAGCCATAATCCAAAACATCTTTATTGGTAAATTCCATGTCTTTCATGGCAGTCATAACCATGCTTGTGGTTTGATGATGACCTGTACCAAATGCCATTTTGGGTTCAATTAAAATATGGTGCGCGAGTCCAGGAATTATTTCATGAAATGGCGCATAAACTTGAACATAATCACCAATCACTACGGTAGGAAAATTCGATTCCCATTCTTCATTCCAATTTACTTCAGCCAATGCTTCCATTTGGTAGGTGCATGCTTGCTGTTCGCAAATTTCTTTTAACTCAAGTTTAAACTCTAGTGTAACGGAATCCGACTGGAGGTATCCTTTAAGTTGGTGCTCTTCTTCTTCAAACATCTCAAAAGCAGTGTTTTCGAGAAGTGCCATCAGTATTTCTTGCTGATCAGGGCTGGCGTGAAATGTAACACAATGATATATTGCCATAAATTATTTTGGATAAATGAGACCTTGAGCTGCTTTGAGTGTGTTCATCATCAGAGCACAAACCGTCATCGGTCCTACTCCGCCTGGTACTGGTGTTATGGCTGAGCATTTGTGCGCAACCCTGTCATAATCTACATCCCCAACCAGACGATAACCCTTAGGATGCTCGGAATCGGATATTCTATTGATACCCACATCAATGACTACTGCTCCGTGCTTGACCATATCCTCTTTTACAAATAAGGGTTGACCGAGTGCGGCAACCAAAATGTCTGCTTCGCGGCAAATTTCAGCTATGTTTTCAGTACGACTGTGTGCAATAGTGACGGTACAATCCCCTGGATAGCCTCTTCGGCTTAACAAGAGCGCCATGGGTGTTCCAACTATATTGCTCCGTCCAAGCACAACACATCGCTTCCCAGAGGTTTCAATGTGGTGGCGTTCCAACATAGTCATAATTCCCATCGGGGTAGCAGGCAAATATGCAGGAAGGCCTTGCGCCATGCGGCCAAAATTTTCGGGATGGAAACCATCTACGTCTTTCCTAGGATCGATGGTCAACAATATTTCATCAGCATCGATATGACGTGGCAGTGGCAGTTGAATAATATAGCCATCAACTTCCGGGTCATTATTGAGTTGGATCACAATATCCAATAATTCCTTTTGAGTAATGGTGCCAGGCATATGTATCAAAGTGGATCTGAATCCGGCTGTTTCACAGCTTTTGACTTTATTGCCAACATAACTTAAGCTGGCAGGATGATCACCTACTAATACAGCGGCCAAATGGGGAGTTCTTCCTCCACTTTTTACTATGTCGGCACTTTGCTTTGCCAATTCTTGAAGCACAATACTGGCAAGTGCTTTTCCATCCAATAATTTCATGAGACAAAAATTTGATGCGATATTACGAACAATATTCCAAGAACGACAAAACTCATGATGATCAAATTGATATTGCAATATGAATTAAGTGCAATTCCTCTGCGTGAAAGAAAATAAACTGATAAAATTTTGTCCAATAAATAGGCAATAACTGTACCCAGGGCAATCCCATAAAGACCTAAACAATAAAATAAAACAATGCTTAAAATTGCATTGACAATCAATTCAATAAAAGCTATTCTGTTCAAGAAACTTTGATATCCACATGCTGACATCACTGTAGAGGAATAAACCCAACGTGTAGGAATGGCTAACAGCATGATTTGGAACAACAATACGGATTCCTCAAATCTTTTTGAAAAAACAAAGGGAATGATGATTGGTGCCAAAAACATAAAAACAAAGGCAATTGCAGATTGCTTGATGATCAAACTTCTACTTATGACTTTCAACTGAGCCAAGCCTACATTTTGGTTTTGTACCAATAATGGCAAACTTGCATTGCCCAACGAGAAACTCAAGGCAGGCAGAAAAGGAATTTCACGTGCGCCATATCTGTACACTGCAAGCAATTGTGCCTGACCAGTCAACCACAATATCAACCAACCATCTATCAAAGGTTGTAAACTCGAAATTACAAAATAAAGACTGTATTTCATCACCTTCCGAACTACTTCCAGAATTTCACGCAGATTGTAGATCCATTGCAATTTGAAAGCCGAAAAAATCAGAAAACATTTCACAAAATAAACAACAGCTTGAATGGCAATAAAATCAGCCAAAGAGATATCTCCAATCCACAAACCAATTAGGGCAATTCCAATGAAAGATGTTGAGAGCAAAGTAATCCAAAAACTCAGTTTTAATTTCATGTGCTGAACCAGTAATTGCTCTGAGACGAGTCCAATAACTTGAAAAAGCAGAAATGCTATTGCCATGATAAGTTGACTAGCTGAACTTTCATAAAATTCGCTTTGGATCCATAAAATCAAACCCAATAAAGTAGCTAATAACATCGAAAGCAAAAATAACAATGAAGAATATATCGGCAACTTGATTCTAAAGCTTTCCTTGTCTGCCAAAAATGCTTGAATCATCCCATTGACCCAAAAACCAGAAAGGCCATTGCCCAAAAGAAGTATGTATTCATAAAATCCTATTTGAGACATGCTCAATGAGGACCTCGCCATGATAATGGCGGTGCACAACAACAGCAATTGGCGACAGGCAGTAATAAACTGAAGTGCTTGAACAGAATCGAGAAAAATTTGCTTGAAATAGCGGACCATCATTGGGTGATCAGTTCTTCTATTTCATGAAATACCACCCCCATATCTTCGAGTTCGTCCAAAATATCCTTATAAATATCGGCAGTCAAAGGCAAAACAAGACCAGTGTGCTTGACTTTACCTTCCATAAAATTTTTGCAAAAAATAGCCAACGGCCATCCCACCAATTTAGCCATTGCAGTATGTCGATCATCATCACCCTCAAGGCTGAGTGTACTGGTATGTTTGTAAGTATTGCCTTGCTTTTGGTAAACAAACTCATGCTGCATGATGATGAGATCTTTGTCTCCATCCATAAGCTTCCAAGCAGCAACCATGAGCGTTTCCAGCAATACAGCAGGAGTCATTTTTGCTTGATTGGCATTTTCGGCACTCGCCAATCCCAATTCCGCCATCATATCCCAAATCGATTGAGGATAAAATCTATTGTTGACATGAAATCCTTCAAAAGGAATTTCCTTTTGGCCGAGCATCCCAAGGGTTATTTCAAGCCAAGAATAACGATTGGTATCCACCAAATTTACATCATCCGTCCAGCCTAATTGAACCAATGCATCCCAGCCATCGCAGTAAGGATCCTGACGCAAAGTGCCACGAATCAGAGTTTCAATACCTTGAAGCCCGTACAAAGATTCATAAATTGTTGAGTCTCTATTGGCATATCCCTGATAATTGACACCATTGACTGAAATAGACTTGCAGGACCTAAACAAACGATGATAAGGCAGAGATTTCAACTGTTTGTCTTCCAAAAACTGAGCTCCGGATTTTCCCGCTAGAACTACGTTCTTAGGATTCCAACTGATTTTGTAGTGCCAGGAATTCGTATCAGCTGAAGGCGAGACCAATCCTCCTGTGTAAGAAGTAAAGCTTTTTAATGTAGCACCTTGTGCCTGAAGATCATGAATCAAAGACAGAGCAGACATGTGATCCAATCCCGGATCGAGCCCCATCTCGCACGCGAACATCAAGCCAGCCTGTTTTGCTGCTTCATTCAGCTGCTTCAATTCATCGCTGGCATAACTAGCATTCGCAAAATGCTTGCCTAGTGCCAGGCAATCTTGGATTACAAAAGTGTGAAAAGCTACTGGCAACAAGGAAACCACCAAATCATGGTCATTTACCAATGATCTTCGGGTAACTTCATCATGAATATCAATTGACAGCGCAGTAATTGAAGGCCACTGTGCAACATGTTGGACAGATTGATCAACAACCGTCAACAAAATGTTGTGTTTGTGGCAATACTGAGCCATATAATTGATAAAAAACCAAGAAGATCTTCCTGCTCCGAAGACCAGAACTTTTTGCACCGACATATTAAGTTTCAAATTTCACAACAAACCTAAGTATTAATTCGTAATCAATTGTCATCGAACCGATCAGGAAATGAAGAACAGAACGGTACAATTCAACTTTGAGGAATACCAAAACGATAGCGGGCTCAGTAAAATCGATCAAGAATTACTAAAAGCTGCTCATAAGGCAACCAAACTGGCCTATGCCCCATATTCCAATTTTTATGTAGGTGCAGCAATGTTGACCGTTCAAGGCAAAACAGTTTTAGGCGCCAATAGAGAGAATGCTGCGTACCCAATGTGTATGTGCGCGGAACAAGTGGCAGTGTCCAATGTCCATATCAATTACCGAGAAGATCCAGTAATATGTATGGCTATAACAGCACATTCTGCCCGAACAAAGGTAGAAAGTCCGGTAGGTCCATGCGGTAAATGCCGTCAGATATTATTGGAATTAGCCGATCAACAAGGACAAGACTTTCGGGTAATCCTTCAAGGAGAAACAGGCCCGATCTGGATATTGCAAAGCGTAAAAGATTTGTTGCCCATGCAATTTGACCAAAACAACCTCGAAACCAATTAGCCTCAAGGTATCCGGCTAAACATTAAAAAGGAGTGATCAGTTCTATTTAACAACTAATAATGGAATTATAAACTCAATCAATTGGCATAAAATGAATATGCTAGGAAACACGAGCATAAATTGATTACCGTTCCTATATTGAGAGCGACCGTTTACCGTTGATATAGGTCAATCCGTAAACGGCATGAATTGTAGGTGAAAGCCCGTTCTATCTTTGGTTCGGTTTTCTCATAGTATGTTTGTTTGTTGAAGCCCACAATTACCTAGGTGTTTGTGGGCTTTTTTGATTTGGGTAAAATTCCTCAATTGGTTTTACACTGACAATTGTTATTGATTGTCACTACTTCACACTACTCCTTATCATTTGAAACCAATCTGTTATTAACCCAAAATCCGCATTAACAGGTTTTGCCCTTCGGATCCACGAAAATCTTTGATTTTGTTGAGGTTAATCCCACAATTTTTAAAACAACCAAAAATTTCGCCGATTCAGCGTCTAATTTTGAATTTGGGATTAATTTGTATGGCATCTTTTAACTTTGTAAAAAAAATAGCCGCATCAACACAAAATTATTTTCACTCTAGATCTCGCCATTTTCGTAAATACAAATAGCCATAATAGCTAACTTATAAATCCTAATTTTAAAAGATTTGATATTTGTAAAATTTCACCAATATGTCTTAGTGCAAATCCATTGGTAAAATCACTCGACAGGTATTGATATTAATTTAATTCGCAGTTTTAGCATTTCTTTGAAGCGGAAACCTTAGTTTTCAGTCTTTATAGATCTTATGACAAACCAGTGTAGATAAGAGGTAGGAAATTTTTAGCCCAAACGATAAAACGAAACAATGAACGATAAACCAAAATACAATCCACATATTCACCACCGACGGTCGATCCGGTTAAAAGGATTCGATTATTCGAAGGAGGGTTTGTATTTTGTAACGATGTGTTGTCAAGATAGGGCGTGTTTGTTTGGAGAAATCGTAGAGGCGAATGGTGTTTTCCCCAATAAAAATACGCCTAATGATGGTAGGAATGAATTTCATTTGTCCAACGATAACGATTTGCCCAATGAGAAACACCAAAAAATGGTACTAAACGAATATGGAACGATTGCGCACAACGAATGGATAAAAACAACGCAATTGAGCCCCAATGTTGAATTGGGTGAATTTATTGTAATGCCAAATCATATACATGTTATCATAAAATTGAATACGCCTGTTGAAAATGATTCTGCTGATGTGAATACGGGCGAATGCAATTCTACGATTGTGAATACGGGCGAATGCAATTCGCCCCTACGGGGTCCTTCGCAAACAATTGGGGCGATTATTCGTGGATATAAATCTTCGGTAACAAAACAATTAAATTTACTGAACGTCGGTTGTGTGGTATGGCAACGAAACTATCATGAACGCATCATTCGTGATGAACGATCCCATCAAAACATTTCAAAATACATTATTAATAATCCTTCAAAATGGGCAGAAGATAAATTTTATAAAAAATAAATAATAGCTATTTGGGCTCGCGTAATCTACCGTGCAATACGTGGGTTGCTGGCGTCGATCTGATTCTTCAATTTGCACAACTTTTTTGCGCTTTTCTTCTTTATATTTAGTGTTATCAAGGTAATTTCCAATACTTTCATAACTTACACTTAAAAGTCGATAGAGGGGTTTTTATACAGACTGATCTACTACACAACAACGAAACTAAATGAACAGCCAAAATTTAATAAAAGGAATTTTTAATTTTTTATTGTCGGTCAAAATAAAGGATCGAATAGAAAAGACAATACTCATTATTGCTATATTCAGTTATCTCATACATCTACTACTAATCCTGCTTAATGTCCAAGGATTTATAGCATTAGATGAGAAATTTTTCAAAAACCCAATTGCAGCAATTTACACCCCATTTTCTTTTATATTACTTTATGAGGTCTACCTGTTAATTTATTTCTTACCAAAATCAATCACGGTATATATTGGCAAACAGTATGAAATAATAACCCTGATTGTAATAAGGCGCATTTTCAAGGATATTGCTTATGTCGAACTTACCTCAGATTGGTTTCATGATAAAAATGACTTAAAGTTCACTTTTGATGTTTTGACATCATTGATTCTGTTTTTTCTGATATTTCTGTTTTACAAAAATATTAAAAAGAAGGAATATCAGCCAATTGATCAGCCTAACAAAGAAGGATTAAATATCAAGAAGTTTATACTACTCAAACAATCTCTAGCGGCTATTTTGGTTCCAGTTTTAGTCATTTTAGCTTTTTACACGCTTATCAACTGGGGTTCAATAACCTTCAGTAATTACACCAATGGAATTATGGAATTCAAGAAAATAAACAATGTTTTCTTTGATGAATTTTTTTCTGTTCTGATCATTGTTGATGTTTTGCTATTGCTCTTTTCTTTTTTTTATTCTGATAAATTTCATAAAATTATTAGGAACTCAGGATTTGTGATTTCAACAATTTTGATAAAAGTCTCTTTTTTATCTGATGGAATAGTCAATAATATGCTTATAATTGGCGCTGTTCTTTTTGGATATATAATCTTAATCATTCATAATCTATATGAGAAAGATGCTGATTCTAACAAAATACAAAACGACTATACTGCTTAGTCGGGTTTCTACTGAATTTGGTTTAATGGCTTACAATCAAATCGTAAACTAGACTAACCATAAAATTGCTTTGGCCTTGGTAAAGACTGTTGCAACTTATAACAACCAGAGCAGACCTGAACCTTTCACCATGAATTTAAGCGCAGGAAATTTGGCTATTTCATGACTAAAAAGAAGTTTGGATTTTGATTGAAAGAAATTGGGGGTCGTAAAATGGCTTTGTATAACTTAGAAACTCTTCCTTGCAGCGCAACATGATCTAAAACCTATTTTTAACTTAACACAGATATTAAATTCTTCCATACTTATCTTAGTATATAATTAACTCTCTTTAAGATTGTTTACATTAGTTTTATATTTATATTTGTGTGTAGAATGATCGATTATGTTACATACTGGCTTTAAAAGCTAGCAAATCGATCGTTTCTATGAGCCTTAATGTCTCACTTGCAAACTGAAATTCGCAACATTTCTTTTTTTAGACAATGACAAAGAAAGTATACATACTGTTCATTTTTGTACTTGGTTTCGCCCTGATACCAAGGATTAGTCACGCATGTAGCTCATCTTCTGAAAAATCTTGTTGCAAAAAAGAAAATTCCGAAAAATCCATTGCTCAGGGCTGTTGTAAAAAAGAAAAGCAACGTTCCAATGGCAATGACAATTGTGGCGGAACATGTGGCGATAAATCTTGTCATTGTCTTGCTTTTCATTTCAGTATAATAATATCTATTTTTCAAGAAGGTGCAAATAATAGCGTTGATTTTTTGCACGAAAAACAAACATTTTCTCATTTGGAAATTAATCTTTCTTCGGGTTTTCATTCCATATGGACTCCACCAAATATAGGTTAATCTTTGCCTTGAAAGCCATAGGCATGTTCATTCGAAAGTGAAATTATTACTTTCATGCTCAAATACTTACAACAATTTTAATTTTTCAAAATGAAACGGAATTCGTGAATTCCATTTCAATAAAACGTTCACAAAATGAAAAAATCAATATCAAAAATGTTGGTAACACTAACAATTTTACTGCCATTCACATCTTGTCAAGCACAAATTAATAACAGCAAAACTGAAACCGTCAAAGTTTATGGCAATTGCGGAATGTGCAAAAAAACAATAGAAAAAGCTGGAAATGTAAAGAAAGTTGCAAACGTAGATTGGGACAAAAACACCAAAATGGCAACAATTACTTACGACAGTTTAAAAACTTCAAAAAACGACATACTAAAAAGAGTTGCTTTGGTGGGCTATGACAACGAATTGTTTTTGTCTCCTGATGATACTTATAACAATCTTGCAGCTTGCTGCCAATACGATAGAGCAAAAAAAGAAGTCGTTTCAACCGAAAAACCAAAAATGGAAATGGCAGAAAAACAATCTGAAAATACAAAATCCGAAACAATGCAAATGTCAAAAACAGAAACTGTTAAAACAGAAGATCTTAAGCTTGTTTTCGATAACTATTTTGAAGTAAAAGATGCCTTAGTCCAATCTGATGGAAATTTAACGGCAACTAAAGCAAATGAACTTCTAAAATCTTTAGAAAAGATAAAAATGGATGAATTAAAAATGGACGTTCACATGGTTTGGATGGAAGTGATGAAGGACTTAAAAGCAGATGCCAACAAAATGGCAAAAAGCAAAGCAGTTGATTCACAACGCAAAACCTTCATTTCACTATCAAAAAATATGTATAGTTTACTTAAAACTGCCAAGTACGAAGAACCTGTTTACTACCAGTTTTGTCCTATGGCAAATGAGGGTAAAGGTGCAAATTGGTTGAGCAAAGAAAACCCCGTAAAAAATCCTTATTACGGTTCTCAAATGTTGAATTGCGGTAAGACGGTAGAAACAATAAAGTAGTTCTTTTACGTGATTTATATAACTAAAATACATAATTATATAACAGTTTAGAATTTTCATTTTTTCACCTTTACAATGTTAATAATTTTATTCATTATAAAGCAAATCAAAGTGATGCATGAGAATTCTTGGGGCTTGGGTATGGGTATGGGCATGTGGCTTATCCCACTTTTATTACTTTTATTTATTGTATTTCTTTTTAGACGTAAAATTAGAAGTGGAAGAAATAAGTGAGAGGAATTAAAATGTATTTCCTAAAGTATTAACAGCCACGTAAATATTCTTAGTGGCTGTTGACTCTGAACAAAAAAAACAATGACACACACCTATCAAATAGCAGGAATGACCTGCAGTGGTTGTCGCAACCACGTTCAAAAAACATTGAGCGAGGTAGAAGGCGTAACAGAAGTTCAAGTGAACCTAGAAGATAAGTCTGCGAGTATATCAATGGAAAAACATATTCCTTTAGAAACATTTAAAAATGCATTAGAAAAAGATGGTGGAAAGTACACAATTGGAACGCTGAACGAGCAAATGCAAGAAAAAACTATAGAAGAGCATGTTTCAAAACCTGAAAACAATGGAAAGTATTATTGTCCAATGCACTGCGAAGGCGATAAAACGTATGATAAGGAAGGAGACTGCCCTGTTTGTGGAATGGATTTGGTAAAGCAAGCGAGTGTTGCTAAATCAACAGAATACACTTGTCCCATGCACCCCGAAATAGTAAAAGAAGTACCAGGGAATTGCCCAATATGCGGAATGGATTTAGTGCCTATGGTTCCAATTGATAATGAGGATAAAACCTACAAGACATTACTTAGAAAGTTTAAAATAGCGGTAGCTTTTACGCTGCCTATTTTTCTGATAGCGATGGGTGAAATGATACCTCATAATCCAATTACCAAGTATATCAATGTAGATTTTAAAAATTGGCTACAATTAGCATTATCGCTGCCAGTTGTCTTCTACTCCTGCTGGATGTTTTTTGAGCGTGCTTGGGTTTCGTTCAAAACTTGGAACTTTAATATGTTTAGCTTGATTGGTGTAGGCTCAGGGGCGGCGTTTATTATTAGCATGGTTGCCTTGCTTTTTCCATCCATCTTTCCAGAGCAATTTAAAAGCCATGACGGAAGTGTATTCCTTTATTTTGAAGCAGTTACCGTAATTCTCACTTTAGTCTTATTGGGGCAATTATTAGAAGCACGAGCACATAGCCAAACAAGTGGCGCCATTAAAGAGCTATTGAAATTAGCCCCAACACAAGCCATAATAGTTGTAGGTGGAATAGAAAAAACAATTTCTATACACGATATTAAAGTAGGCGATTTATTGCGAGTAAAGCCAGGTGATAAAATTCCTGTGGATGGAAGCATTACAGATGGCAGCAGTAACGTCGATGAAAGCATGATAACAGGTGAACCTATTCCTGTAGAGAAAAAAGTAGATGATAAAGTAAGTTCAGGCACCATAAACGGTAACAAATCTTTTGTAATGATAGCAGAAAAAGTAGGAGATGAAACACTTTTGGCGCAAATTATAAAAATGGTAAACGATGCCAGTCGGAGCAAAGCACCCATTCAAAAGTTGGCAGATACTATTTCCAAATATTTCGTCCCAACAGTTATTATCGTTTCAATAATCACCTTTTTTGTTTGGAAATTTTTTGGGCCGGAGCCTTCTTATGTGTATGCGTTTGTAAATGCATTGGCAGTGCTAATTATTGCCTGTCCATGTGCATTAGGTTTAGCTACGCCTATGAGTGTGATGGTTGGCGTGGGCAAAGGTGCACAAAGTGGCGTTTTGATTAAAAATGCAGAAGCATTAGAAAAAATGGATAAGGTAGATGTACTCATTACCGATAAAACAGGGACTATTACCGAAGGAAAGCCTTCATTAGAAAAAATACTTTCGTTCAATAATTTATCTGAAAATGAATTGTTGCTTTTTGCAGCGTCTATCAATGCTCAAAGTGAACACCCGTTGGCAGAAGCTATTGTAAATAAAGCAAAAAAAGAAAATGTAGAAATAAAACCAATTACCGAATTTGAAGCCGTTTCAGGAAAAGGCGTCGTTGGAATGGTAGAAAATAAAAATATTGTTATCGGTAACGATAAGCTCTTACAAGATAAAAAAATAGCCATTTCCGAAAATCAAAAAGAGCAAATAGTAACTGAACAGAAAAAAGGTAAAACCGTTTCTTATTTTGCCATTGATGGAAAATTGGAAGGCTTTCTCATTATTTCTGATGCAATAAAAGCAAGTAGCAAAGATGCCATAAAAAAATTGGTGGAAGAAGGCGTAGAAGTTATTATGCTTACAGGCGATAATCACAATACTGCAAAATCCGTTGCAGAAGAGCTAAACCTCACGAATTTCAAAGCCGAATGTTTGCCGCAGGATAAATTGGAAGAAATAAAAAAATTACAAGCCCAAGGAAAAGTAGTAGTAATGGCAGGAGATGGCATTAATGACGCACCTGCACTTGCGCAAGCAGATATTGGAATAGCAATGGGAACTGGAACAGATGTGGCCATTGAAAGTGCAAAAATTACTTTGTTGAAAGGAGATTTGCAAGGCATAGTAAAAGCAAAAACTTTAAGCCACAAAGTCATGAAAAACATTAAACAAAACTTATTTTTCGCTTTTGGATACAATGTGATTGGTATCCCTATTGCGGCAGGTATTTTATATCCATTTTTTGGATTATTACTTTCGCCAATGATTGCTGCTGCCGCTATGAGTTTTAGTTCAGTTTCGGTTATTGTTAATTCATTACGATTGAGAAATATCAAACTTTAAGTACAAGTACTTTAAATTTTTAAAAGAAATATTTAAGGGCAATTAAAAATCAATTATATCTAGCAATTATGAAATACTTAATCTTTTCATTCGCCTTATTAACAATCTCGATGAACTCCTGTCAAAAACACGATAAGAGAAATATGGTGGGAACTCCTGTGGCAGTAATTGAGGGTAGTTTCGAGCAAATACTTTCAATTCCAAATGAAGTCAATGGCTCCGCAACGCTCACCGCTCAAGCTACGAATGCATCTGTAAATGGTAAAAGCATTTCTGTATATGGGTATCAGGCAAATAATCTATTAGGGCCAACAATTAAAATAAATGCCAATTCTGCTATCAATATTAATTTTCAAAACCAATTAGCAGAAGACAATAATATTCATTGGCATGGCTTGAAGATTCCTGCGGAAATGGACGGTCATCCAAGCAACGTTGTAAATGCGGGGGGTAGCTTTAATTATCAATTTTCTGTTAATCAACGTGCAGGTTTATATTGGTACCATCCACATACACACATGCGGACGGCAAGTCAGGTTTACAAGGGACTAGCCGGTCTTTTTATAGTAAATGATCAAGAAGAAAATAGCTTGAATTTACCTTCAGGCAATATGGAACTTCCTTTGGTCATCCAGGATAAAAGACTTTCTGCCTCTGGGTTAAATTATAATCCGAGTATGTCTGAAATGATGACAGGATTTATGGGTGAAACAATCTTAGTGAACGGGGTGGCATTCCCTTACACTGAAGTTTCAACCAAAACTTACCGTTTACGCGTTTTGAATGGTTCCAATGCTCGTATTTATAATTTAAAACTTAGCAATAATAGCAACTTCACCATTATTGGAAATGATGGAGGCTTGTTGCAAACACCAGAAACAGTTAACAGTATTATACTTTCTCCTGGTGAAAGACTAGACCTCTTGGTAAGTTTTTCGGGCCTAACCATTGGCAATGAGCTGTATTTAGAAAGTTCTTCATTTTCTAATGCTGGAACTTCCCAAGGAGGGCAGTCTTTCAAAATCATGAAATTCAAAATCATTAATTCAGCTACCGACAATTTTATAATTCCTTCATCATTATCTTTTATTCCCGCGCTAAGTTCAGCAACCAACACACGCAATTTTGTATTGAATGAAATGCACATGTCTGGTCATCATTCTATGTCGGGTACCCACCAAATTAATGATAAAGTTTTTGATGAGAATAGAATAGATGAAACGATATCACCCAACACCACAGAGTATTGGGTTTTCGAAAACAAAGGTATTGAGCCCCACCCTATGCATTTGCATGGTGTACAATTTCAAGTGGTAGAAAGAACTGGTGGTAGAGGACTTATTCCGTCTGAAAAAGGCTGGAAAGATGTAGTTCTTGTTTTACCCAACGAAAAAGTAAAAATAATTGTCCCATTCGGGAGTTTTCCAGGCAAGTATGTTTTTCATTGCCATAATCTTGAACATGAAGATGATGGTATGATGCTACAATATTTAATTCAATAGAAATATATAAATGAACTCAAATAGAATTACCCAAGCCATAATTTTAGCATTCACTATTTACAATTTAGCATTTACAATTAATTTGTCTGCTCAACCTGTCCCGACTTCTTCGGGAAAACTTGTTCATTATGATTTGTACGTTAAAGATACGCTAGTAAACTTTTCAGGAAAATCAAAACGAGCTATTGCTGTAAATGGTCAAATTCCAATGCCTACATTGACCTTTACAGAAGGAGATACAGCAGAAATTTATGTTCATAACTTACTTAACGAAGGCACATCAATGCATTGGCACGGATTGTATCTGCCGAACAAAGAAGATGGCGTACCTTTTTTAACGCAAATGCCCATTGAACCAAATACAACTCATATTTATCGTTTTCCCATAATTCAAAACGGAACGCATTGGTATCACAGCCACAGCGGACTACAAGAGCAAATTGGGATGTATGGTTCCTTGATTTTAAATAAACGAACGGATGACCCAACATTCAGAAAAGGCATTGACGATCTGCCAACCGTGCCCATTGTTTTAAGCGAATGGACAGATTACAAACCTGAAAACATTCATAGGATGTTGCACAATGCATCAGATTGGTTTGCTATCAAAAAAGGAACAACCCAAAGTTATGCCGAAGCGATTGAAGTAGGGCATTTAAAAACCAAACTGACCAATGAGTGGAAACGAATGTTGGCAATGGATGTGAGTGATATTTACTATGACAAATTTTTGATCAATGGACTCAATGAAAGCCAACTTACGCAGTTAAAAGGAGGTGACCAAGTTAGATTGCGCATTTCAAATGGAGGTGCTTCATCCTACTTCTGGCTGACCTATGCAGGTGGCAAAATAAAAGTTGTTGCAAATGATGGCAATGATACAAAGCCTGTGGAAGTTGATAGATTAATCATTGGAGTTTCGGAAACCTATGATGTGGTGGTTACCATACCAAATAATGGTTTAGCATACGAGTTTCTGGCGACACCTGAAGATCGTACAAAATCAACTTCAATTTATTTGGGAAATGGTCCTGTTCAACTCAAAAGCAGAATGCCAAAATTGAAGTATTTTGAAGGCATGAGTATGATGAATGGTATGATGAAAATGAATGGCGATTTGGACGATATGGGAATGGCTATGTCCCTGCAAAAAATGGATATGAATACCGTGATGTACCCTGAAATAACAGGGAATTCTGCAAAGAAAAATGAAAAAATGAAGATTGACGAGTCAATGAGTCATTCAATGAATGCAGATCAAAATATCCTTACGCTAAACTATTCTATGCTGAAAGCATCAAACAAAACAACACTCCCTAAAGATGCGCCAGTCAAAGAATTACGCTTTGAATTGACAGGAAATATGAACCGCTATGTTTGGAGTATGGACAATAAAGTGCTTTCTGAAACCGATAAAATATCGATTAAAAAAGGCGAAAATGTCCGTATCGTTTTATACAATAACTCGATGATGCGACACCCAATGCATCTACACGGACACGATTTTAGATTAGTGAATGGGCAAGGCGATTATGCGCCCTTAAAAAATGTGTTGGATATCATGCCCATGGAAACAGATACCATAGAATTTAATGCAAATTTAGAAGGCGATTGGTTTTTTCACTGTCATATTTTATACCACATGATGGCAGGAATGAATCGAGTTTTTTCCTATGAGAATCAGGCAAACAATCCGTATCTACCCGACAAAAAATGGGCATACAAAAAACTACAAAAAGAGAGTAATCAATTTCACTTCATGGCAGCCAATGATTTTGCCACAAATGGAAATGATGGAATGGCAATGCTACAAAACACCCGATGGAGCATCGGGACTGAATGGCGCTTAGGTCATAACGATAAGCATGGTTACGAAACCGAAACACACGTAGGACGATACATTGGAAAAATGCAATGGTTTATGCCGTTCATAGGCTTCGATTGGCGTTATAGAAAATTTGGAATAGACGAAACAGAAACCAATCTATTTGGGCAATCGAATTCAAAAGACAATCGCAATTTATTCAGTGTAGGATTTAATTATACCTTGCCAATGTTGGTAACATTTCAAACTGAAGTATTCCATAATGGTGATGTGCGCCTGCAATTGATGCGCGAAGACATACCTATTTCTAAACGACTACGAGCAGGTTTTATGATCAACACCGACACAGAATATATGGTGGACCTGAGTTATATTGTGAACAAAAACTTTGGTGTAAGATCACATTACGACAGCGATATGGGTTTTGGTATAGGGCTTAGCTTAAACTATTAAAACCTAAATTCTCGCAAAAAAAAAAGCTTAGACGAGCATTAAGGCCATCTTGGGTGTCTAAAAACAAAACTAAGAAACACTGTGTTTTTACTAGTTCTAATCAAGACAAATATTGTCCGTGAAAAATTTTATGCAGCCACAACTCTTAGCTTAAATAACCCGACAGGCATATTTTAAAAACAAACTGCCCGAACAATTAAGCCCAGGCAGTTTTGAATATTGTTTAGAACCAATTACAAGCTCTTTCTAAAATTGAATGTCAATTTACCTTTATTAGTACAACCACATTCATCGTTTAGTAAATCATTGGCAATGATTTTAATAATAGCGTATGTTTCAGTACCGCGTAATTTAGCAACGTAGATATCACCATTTACGGGCAAAGCCATATTATTCTTAGGTAAGCCAGCAGAATAAACATTTTTAGCGTCATTGATAGTTCCAGTATTGTAGTTAAATCCATTGGCCTTAACAAACAAGGTGCTGTTTTTTGCAACCCAACCACCAGTAAAAACACCAGCCACATCATTATTTACCATGTCCTTGTCATTATCGGAGTCAGTAATAATTCTTTCTTCATTCTTGATCAAGTCATAGGCTCCAATTTTGGTACCTAGAATATGATAGAACTTACCAAACAATTCAACATCAAAACCAGTAATTGATTTAACATTGACTGACCTAGTAACGATATTGTCCTTTTTATCCGTTACCGAAATGGTATAGGTTTCAGTACCAACACTACCAACGGTATAATTTCTCGAAAACGAGAAAGCTGTTGGTTGAGAAGCTAGTAGAGTATCTAATTTTGTTACTTCGACACCAATAGCTGATTTAAATTTTACCACAACTCTTTTCAAGCCATTGTCGCTATTGGCAGTAAAAGTTAGGGGAATAGTAGTTCCTGACACTTGCGAGCCCCCGTCAGTAGGAGAAGTAACAGCAATGACTGTTTCAGGATCATTTGTATCGTCATCTTTTTCACAACTGGAAAAAACGCTTGCAAAGGCAGCAACAACCATTACGATCGATAGGAATTTCATTTTTTTGTTCATTTCAAATTTTGTTTTATTAAATAATTTTATCATCCTACAAAGGTAGAATAGCTTTAAAATGACTCTGTTACATATCTTTTGGAAATTGTTGTAGGACTCACACTTTATCAGATATTAAAAAAAGAAATGAAATCTTAATTGAATTTATTTAGAAAAGGAATTTTTATAGTTACTCAATCATAATCAATTCACCGTTTGACTCATTTTCAAGTTTACAAGCCACATGCTAAAAACTTGAATCTTCATTTTCATAAAAAAGAAGCACCAAAAGGCTGCGCATGCAGTCTAGTTATGGCATTACAAAGATCACGATCCCTAAGCGACTATCAAAAGATCTTTAAGACGAGGTAATGTCGAAGAGTAATAAGGGTTTGGATCTGCTGCTGCAATACTATTAGTTACATCAACCCATATAACATCTATTGAAGGTCAAACCATTGACTTAAACCCACATTCAGCATTAGGCGCAGAATCTACCAAATTTTTGATCCTTCCAAAAATTTGTCGGGTCTGAGGACTCCAACAGTCGTATCAGCCTCATAGAAGGTTAACCCCGTGACGATTTTCTAAA
>JBBQJT010000009.1:0-81316 GCA_038326165.1 Chitinophagales bacterium
ATTATGGACTTACCTATTTTAAAAGTAAGTGTAGGTGGATTGGTTGACCATATCGTTGATTTTGTTGAGTACAAAGGATACGACAAAGTTCATGTGTTAGGAAATAGTTTGGGCGGTCATGTAGCCATACTTTATGCTTTACAAAAACCTGACAGGATAGGTACAATAACCCTAGCCGGAAGTAGTGGATTATTTGAAAGTGCCATGGGCAGCACTTTTCCAAAGAGAGGAGATTATGATTATATCACAAAGAAAACTCAAGATACCTTTTACGATCCTGCTACTGCAACTAAGGAATTAATAGATGAGGTGTTTGAAGTTACTAATGATAGATTAAAAGCGATAAGGATAGTTGCAACATCAAAGTCAGCAGTGAGACAAAACTTAGGTGATAGGATTCATCTATTGTCAGCGCCGACATTGTTGGTATGGGGTAGACAAGATCAGGTCACCCCAGCTTTTGTAGGGGACAAATTTCATGAACTTATTAAAGATTCTGAATTGCATTTTATAGATAAGTGTGGACATGCACCAATGATGGAACGACCTATAGAATTTAATGTGATATTGGAGGAATTTTTGGCCAAGCACAAATCCAGCTAAATGTTTCACGTGAAACATTAATAACAGCGACAGATCTATAGCTAAAAACAATAGGAAGATCTTAGGTTATTTTTGTTGGCTAACCCAACCTTTAGTTTTATCAAGTCCGAGTACTTAACGTTACTCAGACACTTTTTACGAAAAGCTAAAAACTCATTATTCTTTTATTAACAAACCGTTGTGACTATTTAACGGTGTTTGAAGGTATATACTTGTACCTTTGCGCTCGGTTTCAATAACCTATTTATGCAAAAAATCAGAAACATAGCAATTATTGCTCACGTCGATCACGGAAAAACTACATTAGTAGATAAATTGCTACTCGCCGGTAAATTGTTTAAGGACCATGAAAAGCCAGGGGAGCTTATAATGGACAGCAATGATCTAGAGAAAGAAAGAGGAATAACGATCCTTGCCAAAAATGTAGCAGTGCGCTACAAGGATTACAAGATTAACATCATTGATACGCCTGGTCACAGTGACTTTGGTGGAGAAGTTGAACGTGTATTAAACATGGCTGAAGGTGTCATTCTTTTGGTTGACGCATTTGAGGGGCCCATGCCTCAAACACGTTTTGTTTTGTCCAAAGCCTTAGCACTGGGATTAAAACCTATTGTGGTTGTGAATAAAGTGGACAAAGAAAATTGCACTCCTGATGAAGTCCATGAGCAAGTATTTGATCTCATGTACTCATTGGACGCCAATGAACAGCAACTAGACTTCCCAGTAATTTTTGGTTCTGCCAAGCAAAACTGGATGTCTCATGATTGGAGAAACAAAACTGAAGATATCCTAATTCTTTTGGACGATATCATAAAATACATTCCTGCCCCAAATGTGTCGGAGGGAACACCTCAACTATTGGTAACAAGTTTGGACTACAGCACATACATTGGTCGTATTGCAATTGGTAAACTTACCAGAGGAAAGCTTAAAGCAGGACAGAATGTCTCTTTGGTTAAAAGAGATGGTACTGTAGTGAAATGCAAAATTAAAGAACTTTATCTTTTTGAAGGCTTTGATAAAATCAAAACAGATGAAGTACTGGCTGGTGAAATATGTGCAATAGTTGGAGTCGAAGGTTTTGAAATCGGAGATACAATTGCAGATTATGAAAATCCAGAAGGACTTCAAAGTATCGATATTGAAGAGCCAACAATGTCCATGTTGTTTACAATCAATGATTCTCCTTTCTTTGGAAAGGAAGGTAAATTTGTAACATCACGTCACCTAAAAGAAAGACTTGAAAAAGAATTAGAAAAGAATTTGGCGCTGCGTGTTGAGCCAACAACTTCCGCCGACAGTTTCAATGTGTTTGGTAGGGGTGTTTTGCACTTATCCGTACTTATTGAAACAATGAGGAGAGAAGGTTTTGAGTTGCAGATAGGTCAGCCACAGGTTATCATAAAATTGATAGATGGCGTAAAATGTGAACCAATAGAAGAACTAACCATTGATGTACCCGAAGAAGCTGCAGGAAAAGCAATTGAATTGGTTACTCAACGTCGTGGTGAAATGAAACAAATGGAGCCAAAGTCTGATCGCATGTTGTTGCGCTTTGACATTCCGTCACGAGGTATTATTGGTTTGAGAAGTCAATTGTTGACAGCTACGGCAGGAGAGGCAGTAATGGCACACAGATTTTCTGAGTATCAACCTTACAAAGGTGAAATCGTGACACGGATCAATGGATCATTAATTTGCATGGAATCAGGAAATGCAATTCCTTATTCATTGAATAACCTGAAAGATAGAGGCAAGTTTTTTATTGAAGCAAACTCCGATGTTTACGAAGGACAAGTAATTGGAGAAAATAACCGACAAGGGGACCTGATAGTAAACATTACAAAAACAAAGAAGCTAACAAATATGCGTGCTTCAGGCAGTGATGATAAAGTAAAATTACCACCACCTATTATTTTTACATTGGAAGAGGCTCTTGAATATATTCAATCAGATGAATATGTAGAGGTAACACCAAAATCAATACGATTGCGTAAAGTTTTGTTGAAAGAGCATGAAAGAAAACGTGCAGGAAAAGCAATTGAAGTGGCGTAATCACTAAATAACTTTTTAGGAGTAACAATATTTAAAGAAGCGGTAATTGGGCCGCTTTTTTAAATAGGTCAAATCTGATTCCATCTCATATGCTTCTTGTTCAAAGCTGATTTTACGATACGCTTCAAATTTACTGTATTTGAAACGACGAACGATGTACTCAATGCCATACCAGACATAGAAACCAATAATCAGCAATTCAAGCTGTTGTCTGTGATGAATCTTTTCGTGATTGATAGTAATAGGATTCAATATTTTCCTTGAACTGACAATAAATGGCCACAAAGCTATGGCTTGTATACCTCGGCGTTTTATGATTCGAGCAATTACGGGAAAGAATAGAATCAATGAAAAAGTATTAAAATGCTAACTTGCTGCTTATAGATTTTGGCATAGCGGATTTATGCAATAATATGCCCACAGTCTTTAATCGGACATATGATTCACTCAAGTAAACATTTCCTTTATATGGGCCAATTTCCCCCCAACTGTTTTTAACGATATAATATTTATTGCCCTTTTGGTCAATTGCTTTTCCTATTAAATGCATTAAATGATCATCAGTTGTGCTGAAATTTGCAAAACTTTCTTGCCTTGTGTTTTGGGTGATACTCTTTTCAATAATAGGACCTCTGGAAATATCGGCACCTAATGAATCCGGAATAACTGCAACGCCCAACATGGCAGAAAAGCCTTGTTCACTAACATCACCATCCCAAGCAATGGTGTAACCTGATTCTAAAGCATTGTCTATGGTTGACATTAATTCATCAACCGGCAAATTGTAAAACTCCCCATTGCTGTAATTGTCTGGAATTTCTAAAATAAATTTTGTGTAAAACGGATGATGTGTATAACTTGTTAATTCAACATAGTCTTGTGCATTAATACCGTATTGTGTTGAAAAGCTCTTCGCGGTATAATTTTTTCCTTTGTAACTAAAATCTGTTTTAGGTTTTCCCAAATAGGAATCTAAGATGTTTTCAGAAGCCAAAATCCAAGAATTTGACGGTTTTCCACTTTTTAAAACACCATCTAGGAAGCCCTTCAGCGCACTTTCTAATTCAACATGATTGTAAGGTTCAGAATTTATTCGGCCGCCATAGGCCTCCTCTGGAAGCATCCCACTGCGATCCATTGCTCTGAGCATATCATGAGCAAGCCCGCCTTGACTAAAATTCGCTTTTCCTTGGCGCATAACGTAATTGAAGGCCTTGTCTAGGTATATTTGTTTTACTAGATACATTTCTGAAATATCTACTTGAGCTTGGCCCATTCGTAAGATTTCCGATTCAATGAATGATGTTGTTGCGAAGCACCAACACGTACCAGTGTTCTCCTGATTTTTAATGGATGTGCAAGGTAGTTTCAGCTGATTGGTAAATACATATTGTCCAGTTAAAGAAATAGAACAGAACACCAAGAAGGCAATCAATAAATATTTGTTCATATTATTAAAATGTGCGTTGATTGAGGTAGAAAGTTTCTTTCTCGGTCATTTGCTCTTTGAGAAGTGGAGTTTTGTCATCATAGCCAGCTAGGTGTAACAGACCGTGTACCATTACTCGGTGGAGTTCATTGATGAAACTATTGTTTAAGGTTAAGGCGTTATCCTTGATGCGATCAATACTGATAAAAATATCTCCCTCTAAGGGATCACTTTCATATGGAAAGGAAATAACATCTGTTAAGTCATCGTGGTTGAGGTAAGTCTTGTTTATTTCGAGTAGAAATGAATCATCACAAAAAATATAACTGATAGCATCCAATCTTTTATGCTCTGATAAAAGTACAGACTTCAGCCATGTAGCAACAGAATCTGGTGTATCTAACTGAAAATCAATATTTTCCGCAAAAAAATCTATGGAATTTTCAGGAACAATTGGAATCATTTTACAAAAACCATTTCCACTGTGCTGCCATTGTTTTTGTAGATAATATCCTGAGCAAGCTGCTTCATAATGAAGACGCCACGACCTCCGATGGTTGTTATATTATCCGCATGAGTAGGGTCCGGAATTGACTTAGGATCAAAGCCCCTGCCTTCGTCGGAGACGCGGAAGAACAATTTATTGCGCTGCGATTTGTAACTGATAGAAACCTTTTTGTATTCAATGCATTTGTTGCCATGAAAAATTGCATTGTTGACTGCTTCCGTCAAAGAGACAAGTATGTCTCCGTGTTGGCACTCATTCAGGTTTTCTAATTTTACAATTGACTGAACGAATTGTTCAATTAATGAGATGCTGTTAGGCGTTGATGATATTTGGAACATTTGTAGAGCTTCTTTCATTCCCAGTTTATTGGTTAATAAAGGTTTAGGCTATCGGCAGTGGGCCAACGCTCATGGGAATTTTTCGAGAAGATTTATTAGCTTGCGCTAATAGTATGCAATTACAACCTTTTTTATCAATTTTTCAAGTTTTTGAAGTAATCTTCTACTAGATTTTTGTAATAAGGTCTCAATGCAGGAGAAATTGTTTTGTATTGTTCGGCTTCTGCTTGTTTTTTCTTGATGTATTCTTGTAAAGCAGGTGGAACCTTTTGTTCTATTTGGTTAGCCTTTTCTGCTTTTCTTTTGTTGTCGTATTCGCGTTCTCTTTCAGCACGATCTGCCTCAAGGAGTTTTGTTAAAATCTCTTGTTGTCTTTTAAGAGTTTCATTGGTAAGTTTCTTGTTGACAAGATCTTTTTCCATTTCGTTCATATCCTTAATAATGTCTTCAAGTAATTTGCTTCCTTGGCCCTGTTCTTTTTTTCCCTTTTGAACATCTTGGAGGGCTTTTCGCAAAGCAGCCTGTTGGGCAGCCATTTGAGCGAAATCTTTGCTGCTCGGCTGTCCGCCACCTTGTTTTTGGCCTTGGCTCATTTTTTGCATTTGCTCTGAGGCACCCTTTTGTCCTTTGCCTATCTTGTCCATTGGTTTTCTATCTCCACTTTTGCTTGAAGATTTGCCACCTGGTTTTGAACATTTTTGATTGCCTGACATTTGTCCTGCCATTTGCTGTTGCATAGCGTCCATAGCTTCGCTCAGCATCAAAGCAAGATCGTTCATGTTCTTCATTGATCGTTGCTGAAAATCTTGTGCTTGTGGTTTCTGCCTCTCTTGAATATTTTCTAGTGATTTTTCAAGGTTGAAATCAACCTCAGCAACTTTATCAACGATGAAGGTTTCGATTTGTGATACTCTTTTACTCAATTCCAGCAAGCTATCTTTGACCATAACAAAGTCTTCTTTAATCCTTTTCTGTTTCTGGCCTAAGTCAACGTATTTAGGTGTGTTTACATCTACTTTTTGATATTGTTTCATCATCTCTTCTTGGTCAAAAGATAAGGTGACGAGGTTTTCCAGCAATTGGCGCATGGCGTCGAGGTCTTCTTCATTTTGTTCTTTTTCGCCACTTTCCATTTTAGATTTCATGGAATCACTCATCTCTTTCATACCTGCAGCAGCCTTCTTTTGTTTTTTGGAAGCTTTTTTATTTTCTTTGCTTTCCATTTCTTGTTTAGCATCTTGCATGTCTTTTTCAACCTCGTTCGACTTTTGTTCTTGTTTATCGAAATCTTTTGGTTGGTCCAGTTCTTTGTTTTTCTTCTCTATGTCTTTGAGTTCTTTTTGAAGGTCTTCAAATTTTTTATTAAGATCCTCTTGTTCCTTTTTAAGGTCTTCTTGAGATTTTTTACTTTCTTCAGTTTGTTTTCCTAAATCTTCTTGTTTTTTAGACAATTCATCAAGTTTATTAATGGCATCATCAATTTTCTTTTCAACCTCCAAGGACTTGTATAATTCGAGCAAGCGATCCATAGTTTGCTCAGATTTTTGATTGTCCAGCTTCATTTGATCCATCATTTGTAAGGTCTGTTCTTTTTCCAATTGCTGCATGAGTTCTTGAATTTGTTGCATGAGTTCTTTCATTTCCTCACTTATAACCTTGTCAAACATTTCGCTCAGTTGTTCTTGTTTTTCTTTGGTATTTTCATCAGGCTTAGCATACTCTTCCTGATTTTTCATATTTTCTTCAAACTTCTGTTTTGCCTCTTGAACTTGTTTTTCGATTTCTTTTTGGCGTTCAAGAAGTTTTTCAAGATCCTTTTTGGCTTGCCAATCAAGTTCTTTTTGTTGCAAAAGCTTTTCTCTGATTTTTTTGAGGTCCTCTTTTACTTTTTGACTATCCTTTAGTGACTTTTCAAGATCTTTTTTGATTTGATCGGAATTTTCATCAGTGATTTTCTCCATCTCTTCAACGGTCGGCATTTTATACACCATTGCTGATGTTTTTGCAGCTTTTGATCCGTTTACACCGTCATTGTCAAATACTTCAAAGAAGTAAATAATTTCATCACCTGGTTTCAGTTCAATATTACGAAGATCCCAATTATAATTATAGCCCGAGTTTAATCCACTCTGATTTGGAATTTTAATAGACTTAACAGCTGTATCAGCTGATTTTTCACGTTTAATTTGATAGTTGAAACTGATGCTACGGATTCCATAATCATCTGATGCATTTCCAACGAAGTACATTAATCTGCGGTCAAGGCTATCTGCAAAAGTTTGCACGCTTATAACGGGATAAGCATCTGGTATCGTTGAAATGCTGTATTGGATAAACTCAGCCTTAGGAAGTAGCTGATTGCTGATTGCTACTTTGTAGCTGATGTCGCCCATCACTTTTCGACTCAAATAGTAGTCGTCTTGTCCTTTTCGTTCAGCATCAGCAATGACACCTTTTTGTCCAAAGGAAAAGTAAAGTTTGTCCGTATGCTTGGTAGTGATGCTCCATTTTACAATTGTTCCAACTGGAATAACCAAATCGCCTACATTATTGATGTCCTCATCTTGTCTTCCTGTATATGCCGGGTAGTCAAGTTTTACTTGAAATTGCTGAATATTTGGTTTTGCCAACACTTCGAGTTTATAACCGATCGAGGAAACTTCTCCGCTTGACAGTTTAAAATCCATCGGTCTTTGGCAGTTGATGAAGAGATAAGAAAACTGATTTTTATCTTCTTTTTTCATGCGATATTCATGCCCGTCTAAACTCAAATAAAGTTCATTAGGAATGATTTTACCTGTAGTTGTTACGGACAATACATAATCTTCATTCTGTGGGACTTTTAATTCTGGATTCTTAATGACGAAATTAAAAGGAGCTGGTTTAACAAATTCTTTGTTGTTGTTAATGAGACGATAAGTGCTGTCTTTTATCAAGCTCGAATCCCATAGCATAATACTTCCAAAAAGAAAAAGAGGTGGCAAGGCATATTGTAAAAACTTGCGGTTACTCTTCAAATCAATGGCTGCCTTGAATGGCACCAGCCGAATTTCTTCACTTTTTTGATTGATTGAGGCATCTATAAGTGCCGCATCTATAGCATTGTATGATTGTTTCTGAAGCTGTAAAATATTGAGCAAACGATCTTTGACATTGGTAAAATGTTGCCCAATAATAAGTGCGGCATTTTCATGGGTAATGGTTTCGCCCAGTTTGAAATAATGCATGATGGGTTCAATGAGCCATTTGAAAAGTGCCCATAAACTGCCGCCCATAAACCCATAGAACAAAACCTTGCGCTGCCAAGGGTGGAAGTAAAATTGACTTTCCAAAAGGCTCACCAATAAAAATGAGCCAACCACTAAACCTGTGCACAACAATGCCCCACGTATAATCTGATTTACATAAAATTTCCGGATAAAAGCATCCAGCTTAGTCATTAAAAGTTGATAATTATCAGTCATTGCCATTTTATCTTGCCCTATTTCATCAGTATATAACTGTATTTATAACGAAAGTGTTCCACAGATCTTGCATACAAGATCCATCTTTCCAGCAAATTGCATCTATAGAGCCCAATTAAGCAAGAAACCAGTAGTTAAATAAGCCTTAAATATAAGGTTTTAATCTAAAGGTATGTTTTCATAGGCAGATTTTAGCTCATCATCAGTTTCAGCTAAAACAATGCGTTTCAAGCTTTCTTTTAACTGTTGCACTTGCTTAATTCTGTCAGGTGACTTTTCATTTTTTGACATAGCAAAAATCTGGAATAAGGCGTTTGTACAGGCAAAACGTTTGACCACATCAGCACTTTGATCCAAAGCAGTTTTTTCCAGTGAATTCAAAAAAGGCCCGGATGTTATAACGCCACTTTTTTGAAGCAGGTAACCAAAGCTTCTAGAAAAATCTACAACTTCAAAGCCCGAGTATTTTTCAAATTCATCTGACATCCATTGAAGTTTTTCTGTTTTTTCCGCACGTGCATACGTCATGGCCACAATGTTTCTTATGGCAGGATTCTCTGTAGTTTCTCTCTCCGTGGCAAGCTCAACCGCAATTTGCGGATTCTTTTGAACCATATCATCCATAACCAAGAAGAACACATTGGCCTCATCACTTTTTAGCAAAATTTTGTAGTTTTTGCCAATAAAACTTGTATCAACCTCAAGTATTTTTTGAAGAGCAACTGGTTGTACAGGCGAAGTCATATCTAATGCTTTTTTGCCCACCAAATCACGTATTTGTGGATCTTGAGGATCCAATAGAACAAAAGCCGCTTGCGAGTATTCTTCAATTTCGCTGTTAATGGCTGGCAATAATGTTTCTGTCGTGAAATTATGTGATTCGTCCAAGCTAGCTTTTTGCAACAATTCCATTTTTACTAGAATGCTGGAAGACTTTTGGAACAATAGGTTCTTATCCAGGTAATTATCGTCATCATTTCTTTCGCAAAGCAAAATTCTTTCTGGGTCAATATCTACGATTGAAGGTTCAGAAACATTGAAGCTAAATATTGAAGTCCGTTCATTTACAAACCGCTCAAAGGATGTTTTGACACCCGCTTTATCATAAATATCAATCCTTATTGGAAACTGGAAAACCATAGGCACTTCTGGCTGATTTTGTGTTTGTGCACAAACGATGGTGAGTACCTTTTGTTCTATATCATAAGTTTTTGTTGTGGTTACTGCAGGATGTCCAGAAGCTAAAAACCATTGATTCCAAAACCACTTTAAATCTTGCCCAGTTACCTCTTCAAATGCCTGACGCAAATTATCTGCTTCAACTGAGGTAAAGGCGTGTTTTTCTAAATATTTTTTCAAAGAAGCAAAAAAGGCCTCATCACCTAAATATTTCCGGAGCATATGTAATATCAGACCACCTTTATTGTAGCTATGAGCATCGAACATGTCTTCATTCTTATTGTAGCCATAATGAATCAAGGGATGCACGCCAGTCATCGCTGAGCCTTTGTATCCTTCTGCTTCGGACAAACGATGCATTTCTGCTTTATCTAAACCATATTTATGTTCGAACCACAGGTATTCAGAATAATTCGCAAATCCTTCATTAAGGGTTAAATTGGACCAACTTTCGCAAGTCACATAATTTCCAAACCAATGATGCGATATTTCGTGCGCAACAATAAAATCATTTGAATTTTTTGCCAGTGCTTCTGCGTTTTTTTGTACAAATTCACCGTAAATAATTGCAGTGGTATTTTCCATTGCACCACTTACGTAATCCCTTACTGCTACTTGTGACAATTTGGGCCAGGGATACTTCACGCCAAAGATATTCGAGAAGAAACCCAACATTTCAGGAGTGTTGTTGTAGATCAATTTAGCATCCGCAGAATATTCCGGTTCAACCCAATATTCCAAAGGGACATTTTCCCATTGATCTTTTTGAACATAAAATTCGCCAATGGTAAGCATGACCAAATAGGGCGCATGAGGTAATTTCATTGTCCAATGATCGGTTCTTGTACCATTTGGATTTAGTTTGCTGTCCTGAAGTATTCCGTTGGATAAAGTTTTATATTTATTATCAACTGTTACGAAAATCTCCTCAGTCATTCTTTCGTTGGGTTTATCTACAGTTGGAAACCACCGTGAATTGTGTTCTGTTTCTCCTTGTGTCCAGATTTGGGTAGGTTTTTTGGGATCGGTATTCATTGGATCAATAAAAAACAATCCTTTATCGCTTGTTATCGCACTGCTTCCTCCAGCAGAATTTATGGAAGGATGTGCCACATAATTTATGGCAATATCAAAGGATTCATTGCGGGTATATGCACGCTCGAGATTGATGTAAAGATTTTTGCCATCATATTCATAAACGAGAGGTTTTCCTGAAGAGGTAATCGCATTGATGTCAAATCCTTGAGCATCCAAACGAAAACGTTTAACAGGAGACCAATAAGCCTTACAAGAAAGTATCGCGTTGCCAATAACCGTTTCATTTGAAAAATCAAAGGAGACAGAAAGACTCATGTGTAACAAATCAATTTCACGTCGATACGAAGGATTATAAACAGGAAGGACAGTGTCGCCAGCTAAAGAAACTTCTTGATTGGCGAATTCCTCATCCATTGGAGCCATAGCGGCCTCCTCATTCTCAACAATCGCACCAACCTCATCGGGTTCGGGAGTTGCGACAGCTGGTTTTGGAACACTACAATCACCGAATAGGAGAATACACAGGAGAAAAGTTAAAACAAAAGGATATTTCATTAAGGAGATAATAAGTTATTAAATGAGAATACTAAACAGAAACGCCATAATCTCGAAGCGCATTATTCAAAGAGACTTTTTTGTCTGTGCTTTCTTTGCGTTTTCCAATAATTAAAGCACAGGGTACATGATATTCTCCTGAAGGAAATTTTTTGGAATAAGACCCTGGGATTACAACAGAACGGGATGGCACAAAACCCCGATAAGTAACAGGCTCAGGCTCAGAAACGTCGATTATGTGTGTGGATGCGGTTATGACCACATTAGCGCCAAGCACAGATTCTTTTTGAATATATGCTCCTTCCACCACGATACAACGAGAGCCAATAAAACAATCATCCTCTATAATGACTGGTGCCGCTTGCACTGGCTCTAAAACGCCACCGATACCAACGCCCCCACTTAAATGTACATTTTTTCCAATTTGTGCACAGGATCCAACTGTTGCCCAAGTATCCACCATAGTTCCACTTCCAACATAAGCACCAATATTGACATAAGATGGCATCAAGATCACGCCTGCTTCCAAAAAGCTACCATATCTTGCAATAGCATGCGGAACAACGCGGACCCCTTTAGCGGCATAATCTTTTTTGAGAGGAATCTTGTCATGAAATTCCATTGGACCAGCCTCGAAAGTTTCCATTTGGCGGATAGGAAAATACAAAAGAACAGCTTTTTTAATCCATTCATTTACTGTCCATCTCTCGCCGCTATTTGGTTCTGCAACTCTGATGTGACCGTTATCCAATAAGTCTAAAACCTTTTCAACAGCAGTTTTATATTCTGTTTTGGTGATTAAAGCCCGGTCTTCCCAGCATTCGTTGATCAATTTTTTCAAATCAGCAATCTCCATTTTGTGTTTTGTCTTTTTTATTGAGTACAAATTTGAGAAAAAACTGCATCTATTATCACAATTATAGACATTTGTAAAAAATTAATAGTCAGCTATAATTACAGAGATGAGTACCAACAAACTAATAAAGACATTATCTGCAGCATTATTGTTGAGCTGCTTGTTCACTTCAAACATCTTATCTGGCCAGAGTGGGTGGAAAAAAACCACAATAAACCACATCAATAATCTTGTTTTAAAGAGTAATTGTGAGTTAAAAGCCAAACCACTTTTTGAATTAGATCAAAACTTTCTGAAAGCCCAACTCGAATTGTGTCCAGAGTTTGGACAAAAGATGAAAGCTGCACCCGTTGAAATCTCATTACCAAGGGCAAATGGTGAGTTGGCACTTTGTAAATTATATCAATCAGATATCCTTAATTCATCTTTAAATGCAAAATATCCCGATATTCATTCTTACCGAGGTTACCTTATTAGTGATCCTGGATCATTGGTTCGATGTGATATTTCACCAGAGGGATTTCATGCAATGATATTGTTAACTGACAGCGAAACAGAATTTATCGATCCAGTCACGGTGGGCAAAAAACAAGCGTATGTTGCTTATAAGAAAAATGAAAAACTATCCAAAGGAGAAGCATTCCATTGTAAAGTAACAGGAAAAAGCGATACCCAAACCAAAGCTCAGAAATCAGCTGCTCCAGATTGTACTTTGAGAAAATATAGACTTGCCTTGAGCTGTACAGGAGAATATGCTAATTTTCATGGAGGCACTAAGCCGAAAGTACTGGCTGCCATGAACACCACAATGACAAGGGTTAGTGGAGTCTATGAAAGAGATTTTGCAGTTACTTTTGAAATCATAGCCAACAATGATCTTTTGATATTTCTAAATTCCAATACAGACCCATTTACCAATGATGATGGAGGTACCATGTTGGATGAAAACCAACAAACTGTTGACAACATAATTGGAAATACTAATTATGATATAGGCCATGTTTTTAGCACTGGCGGCGGAGGCATAGCAAGCTTATTCAGTGTTTGTAGTTCCAACAACAAGGCAATGGGTGTGACTGGCTCCGGCAGCCCTGTAGGTGATGGTTTTGATATTGATTATGTGGCTCATGAAATTGGACATCAATTCAATGGCAATCATTCTTTTAACAATGAGTGTGGGGGCAATGTTTCTCAAAGTACGGCGTATGAGACAGGCAGCGGAAGCACAATTATGGCTTATGCAGGAGTTTGTGATCCCAATGTTCAGAATAACAGTGATGATTTATTTCACATCATAAATTTGGATGAAATATCAACATATATTACTGTTCAAAACGGAAACACCTGCCCGGAAAAGATAGATCTAAACAACAATGCGCCAACGGTAAATGCTGGTGTAGATCAATTTATACCCAAAAGTACAGCTTTTGAATTGACTGCCACAGGAACAGATCCCGATGGAGACGTATTGACCTATGAGTGGGAACAATATGATAAGGAACTGACACCACAACCACCTACAAGTACTGCCACACAAGGCCCTTTGTTTAGATCTTTCAAGCCAACCAGTAGCCCAACCAGAATTTTTCCCCGGCTAAGCAATATCATTAACAATACCGCAAGTCAGTGGGAAGTGCTACCGTCGGTACCGCGTACCATGAACTTTCGAGTTGCGGTAAGGGATAATCATGATGGCGGTGGATGTTTTGCGATTGATGCAGTCAAACTAAATGTAGCAACTAACGCCGGGCCATTTTTGGTGACACAGCCAAATACACTGTTAACATGGGAAATAGGAAGTCAGGTGCAGGTATTGTGGAATGTTGAGAATACCAATATCGCCCCAGTTAATTCACCCAAAGTTGATATCTTTTTGTCTTTGAATGGTGGAAATACATATCCCATAATTTTAGCCAAAGGAGTTGACAACAATGGTATGGCAACAATAGATGTTCCCAACAATGCCTCTAACCAGTGTAGAGTCAAAATAAAGGGATCAAATAATGTATTTTTTGATATCAGCAATGTCAATTTTATCATCAAACAACCACTTCTCCCTAATTACCTAGTGGATATAACGGAATCAGATTATACACTGTGTGCCCTATCCAGCAGTGATACCATAATGACAAAGTTGAAATTTCAATCTTTAACAGGATTCAATTCTCCCGTTAACTTGGCAGCAACAAACTTGCCTATTGGAATGACCATTGAATTTGATAAAAATCCTGTAATTCCATCAGATTCTGTTGAACTTAGAGTATTTGGATTAAAATCAATCCCCTCCGGCTCATACTTAATTCCGATAGAAACTACATCGGGAGCTATCATCAAAACAAAATTATTGAATATTGGCATTTCTTCATCAATCCCTGGGCAGTCCAAACTACTTGAGCCCTCTAATTACCAGAGATCTGTTTCAACACAACCATTATTGACATGGGCACCGGCTGTAGAGGCACAATCATATTTTGTTGAAATAAGCGATGATTTTTTAGGAAAGAATATCGTTTGGAGCCAAGAGACCAAGGACACCTTTGGATTGGTAGATGTCAAATTGGAAAATTATGGTATCTACTATTGGAGAGTAAGGCCGAGTAACACATGTGATTTTGGGTTAGTAACAGGATGGTTCAGCTTTCAAACGATCAACAAAGAGTGCTCGAATTATGATAATATTATTCCTATTGTAATACCCAATAATAGCACATTCAATTTTACAAGCACCTTGAACATTACAAGTACAGCAATTATCTCTGAATTGACAGCGAAAGTTGTAGGAACACACAATTACATTGGTGATTTGGCATTAAGCTTGAGAAAAGCAGGAAAGGAAGTTATTTTGGTCAACCAGGAATGTGATGATCTGAAAAACATCAATGCCACTTTTGCAGATGACGGCCCTCCACTTGTATGTTCTCCAATACCACCAGCCATAGGCGGTAAAATTTTACCTTCAGGCGGAAAATTATCAAGCTGGAATGCTACAGCTGCCAATGGAATATGGAATTTGGACGTTGTTGATGTTTATGATGCAGATGGGGGAACCATAAACAATTGGTCATTGAATATTTGTAGCGAAAAAGATACAACCAATATTCCCACGCTTGTAAGCAATGATACTTTGTTTGTATTGGCTTTAAAACAAACCATAATACGCGATTCGTTGTTGAAATTTGTACCAGCCAAAGGATCGGGGCAAATAAACTATCTGGTCACTGAATTACCAAAAAATGGCAAGTTGAATCAAATTGTAAATGCTGTAAAATTAGGCGATACTTTTACACAGGCTAATATTGTCAATGGATTGATGAGATATATACATGAAGACATTACCCAGGACAGAGACAGTATTCTATTTGACGTAATTGATGTAGACGGGCATTGGCTGGCCAAACAAAATTTACAAATCATTATTTATCAAGCCTTGACTGCCGATGTAAAAACAACACAAGTCACTTGTTTTGGAGATGATGATGGCCAAATAAATATTTTGCCCGAGGGAGGAGTTCCTTCTTATACACTCACTATTAACGACGCACCTACAACCGATTTCAATCCAGCCAACCTACCTAAAGGCAATTATAAGGTTGAAGTCAAAGATAAAATCGGCAATATTTTTACAAGCAATGTCATAGTGACCAGCCCAGATCAACTAGGAGCAACTTTAGTTTCAACTGACAAAACATTGGAGGTAAAAGTTATAGGAGGAACGCCACCCTACCAAATCACCTTAAATGGACAGCTCAAGGGAACGGATACCCTTTTCACGGATTTGAAACAAGGATTTTATGTAATTGGCTTAAAAGATTCTCAGGGTTGTGAATTTATAGATTCTTTATTGGTTCTTAACACCAATGTCGTTGATGTAAACAGTTCCCAGTGGAAAATCATGCCGAATCCATCAAAAGGAATTGCTCAGTTAATTGTGCCGTTTGATTGCAAAACCAAACTAGAGATATTGAGTTCCGAAGGCAAACATATTTGGTCAATGCCCACACAAGTATTTAAATCAGGACAGCAGATTTATTTGCCAGAAATAGCTCCGGGTATTTATTTGATCCAACTTCATTATCTCGAAAAACGTGAATTGCTGAGATGGATTGTAGTAAAATAGATTATTTCATGTAGATCATCATTCCGGCAATGACCGATACAATACCAACCAAATAACCGAGAAACACTTGTGATAGGGTATGTGCTACTAATTTGAGTCGCGCATATCCTACTAATCCTGTAAGCAAAATTGCAATTGAAATCAGCAAGTAATCTGGCATATATAAACTCCCAAACTGTACCCCATTTAGGAGCAAGCCCGATGAATGAGAGATGATTAACATAACCAAACCACCAGCCATCGCAGCAGCATGAACACTGACCTTAAAAACAATATTTAGAACAAAGCAAATAAATAGACAAATCGTGCTACCAAGCACAAAGCCGGTAAAATGTTCAGGAAAATTATTGTGACTCTGAAGATTTTGAAATAACCAGAGGTAAAAAATGCCGGCAATAATAAAAGGTCCAGTTCTGTCAATTTTGTCTATTAGATTAATGTCTTTAATCAAATTCAAAAAGGACATGAGTATTACTGCAATACCCGGTATAAGCGCTGTGGAAAAGAGGATCGTAAATATTTGAGGTAATCCATCTGCAATACTAGTAAAACCAAATAAGAAAGGATTGGCGTACATCAATAGAATCAATACATAAGTCAGTATAAATAAGGGGTGAAATACCCAACTCAGCAATTTTGAAAGTGTACGCAAGTTTTTAAATTTTTGTAATGATAAATTCCACTCGCCGATTTAACTCCCTCAATTCTTGTGAGTTATTGGCATTTATTGGTCTTCTGGCGCCAAATCCCACAGTACTGATACGAACAGGATTGATTTTTTTAGCTATCAAATAATCACGAACAGTATTTGCCCTTTGTTCAGAAAGGAGCTGCAGCTCCTCAGATTTTCCTAGATTGTCAGTATGGCCCTCCACCTTTATATTCATTGAAGGATTGTCTAATAGCAGTCGAACCAACCGATCCAATTCTTGATATGATCGATCTATGATAAGCGCCTTAGATTGTTGAAAGTATATTGGATTCGAGCTTATTCGGGTGTTGATTGCCTTGGGGTCAACATATATTGTTACTTCGGAAGTGTTGGCATAAAGTGGAAGAGATTCGATGGAGAGAATTTCTTCGTGTGACAGATACTTTTCTTTGAAAGGGAATATTTTTAGTCTACTCTTGCGTTCAACCACAAGGGTAAAATCGCCATCAGCGGAAGGAATTACTTTTTGGTAATTGTCTTTTTCTGCAAGCCCAATATAGATCGATGCACTAACAGGTCTTAATGTCTTAGAATCTACCACTCTGCCCAAAACGGTTACTTTATCTGAGTTTGGTTCAGAAATTTTGACACGGAACAAATCACTAGTCCCATCACGCTTAGAGGAGAAGAAAAAAAATCCGCTGGAGGTATTGAAGTGAGGCTGAAGATCGTCTTTAGAAGAGTTGATGGGACTAATTAATGCTAAAGGTTCTGACCATTGTGTCCAGCTTTCTGCACTTCTTTTGCTCATGAAAATATCAAAGCCTCCCATACTGCCAGGTCTATTGCTTGAAAAATACAAGGTTAGCATATCTGATGTAAGATATGGTGTTATATCCCTAAATCCTGAATTGACATTTCCCAAATTGATTGGCTCAGTCCAAGAGGAGTCAGCAGTTCTTTGGCTAACATACAGATCATTATCGCCCTTAGAGTCTTCACGGTTTAGAGAAAGAATCACAACCGAACCGTCTTTGCTCATGGTTAAAGAAACCACTTCTCCAATGGATTTTAAATTGGGAATATTCAAAGGAATAGGCTGTAACCAAGTCGAATCATTGACCATTTTAATAGTGGAGAAGCCCTTCTTCATTCCACCATCAGAGGGAAACTGATTGATAATAACATATTCATCATCATTTGGGGTAAAGGAGCAAACACTATTAGGAAGTGCGTTATTGAGCGGATACCCTGGATGAAACGATTCGGTGAAGTAATTACCATCGTTAGAATTGGCCACCCAAACATCTTGATTAAAAGGTGATTGATAAAGGATCCCTGATTTGCTACCAAGCTGTTGATATATTTTAGCCAGCTCTTTTAGGTATTTATCTTCCGAATATTGTTTGTAAATATTCTCGCCATTAATATTCAGGTCTTTTATAAAATCAGGAGATCCAGTCCTGGTATAAAACAACTTACGCCCATCATCACTCAGTACTGGACTTATTTCATGATAATATGGAGTGTTAATAAATGAGCCCAGCTTTTCTAAGGAATAATCAAGAGTTTGACCCAAACCATAAGCTATATGCACAAGCAACAGCAAGATAGTCAAGCCAGAATATCTAAATAAAAACCAAAAATGTGCACTTGGGAGCTTCATCACGCTGCAAAGTTGTGAAATCTATCGTTAACATGAAACATTGATTTACATAGAATTGAAATAACAAGTGCTATTTTTGCAAACAAATTAGTTGCAAGGACTATTGAAAGCATTGTAGACATTATTATCTGGCACATTGTTTTCACTTTGCGTAAAGTCTATTATAGTGGTATCTTTCCTTCTTTTTGGAGCGCTAACCCTAGGCTTTTTCTTTTATTTGCGCTTTGTTTACACCAAAATTTTACGTTGCCTTTTTGAGAAATATCCTTTTTCAATAAATATCCGAAGAAAAATCCGCTTCAGACTTTTGTATCTATCTCTTGCCTTTTATTTTTGTTCCTCGCTTTCCGTATTGAAAATAGATCATGTTCTTTATCAAAGTGATTTTATAAACATAAAGTTGACAATTTTTTTTTGCGGCTATCTTGGTCCTAATTGGTGCCCAAATTTTGGATGCAATACTTACAAGGATAAGGCAATCCAGCAGTATGGGAACGCGCTCGAATTCATTGGTGACTGATGAGCGCAGTGAATTACCAGCAGGCCATACAACGCAATGGTTTGTACATACAATTAGTGGCCTTGTTGCTATTAAACACCTTCAGTATCGATTAATCTCTTTTCGTATTAAAAGGATATTCAGTAAACTTGGATGGAATATTTGTTTTTATTGCGGTAATGTTGAGTGCCAGAATTGTCTCATAGACAACCACTAAAATCATGTTACCACCTTATTTCAGAAGGAAAGGAGTGGAACAAGGTTCAATTTATGCCTCAAGTCAGCTTTTGGGGTATTTGTTTTATGTGGCAGGATTTTTTATCGTACTAAATTTAATTGATGTAAAAATGAATTGGCTACTTGGAGGTACAGCGGCTTTATTGGTGGGAGTTGGACTTGCACTACAGCAGACATTCAATGATTTTTTTTCGGGGATTCTTTTGTTATCAGAGCGGAATATTCACATTGGTGATGTAGTTGATGTTGAGGGTACAGTTGGAATTGTTCGTAAAATTGGCTTGCGAACTTCATTTATGGAAACCCTTGAAAACATGATTGTAATCGTACCGAATTTGATGCTCATAATAGGGCAGGTTATCAATTGGACGCATAGCCACGACAAGGCAAGGTTTGAAATTAAAGTATATGTTTCCTTTAATTCCGATGCCAGACTTCTAAAAAACATATTGCTTAAAACAGTAAAAGACCAAGAAAAGCTGAGCAAGAATCCAGCATCATTAGTTCGTTTTATGAATTTGGGAGAATATGCACTAGAGTTTCATGTATTATTTTGGTCGGGCGAACTCATGAATATAGAAGATGTCAAGAGCGATATACGATTTGAACTCAACAATAATTTCGTTGAATTTGGGGTAAGATTCCATATCCACAACATCAAGTACAAATGTCTAGTGCTCAAATATCACTTATAACAGTGACTTGATACGATTGAATCTTGTATTATCTGAATTCTGCTGTTGACATTTAAGTGCCTGTGCTTGTTTTGTAATATCTTGGACGCGGTTGCCTGGATCAGGATGCGAACTTAAAAAAACAGGAGGTGAAGGCCTTCCTTTCATTTTCTTAAAAAATCCCGCACAACCGGCTGCGTTGTAATTGCTGTTGCAAAGGTAAAACACACTAAACTTGTCAGCTTCTCTCTCATGTGTACGGCTGAATTTAAGTCCAACAACGGCTGTGGCTACTTGTGCCAATGACTGTGCTGCTTGGCCTACTGCAGCACCACCTGCACCCGCAGCACCTATGGCTAATATCTGGGCAAGAACGGCAGTTCCCTGAGATTTTGTCAATTGTTTGGTTGAGTGGCGCAGATCAGCGTGCGCTATTTCATGTCCCATTACCCCTGCCAATTCGTCTTCGTAATCAAGAAACTTGATCAAACCTGTGTAGACATAAATATAGCCACCAGGAGTGCAAAAGGCGTTCAATGTTTTGTCGTCTTTTATGATGTGAACTTCCCATTTGAAGTTATTTTTGTTTTTTACTCTCCCGGAGTTAATAATTTGATTTGCAATACCGCGGACAAAAGCATAAGCCTCTTCATTTCCTTTTTCAGGTAAAATAGGGAATTGGGCAGGTTTTGATGCTATTTCTGCAGCAACTTGTGCACCTAGTTTTCTGTCGTCATCTATAGAATAGGAATTCCAGTTTTTAAAGCTTTGACAATTGATATTGCTGATAATCAGTAACACCAATAAAAAAGAAGGAATCAGGTTTTTCATAATTAAATTATTGTACTCGATTAACGAATGTTTGGATACGGTTTATTGCAAAGATAGGGTTAATATGCAAATGATTATGATCTTCTCCATTCTGAAATAAAACGCTTCAAAATTATTCTTCTTTGACGCCTAACACAATGCGCAAGGGCTCATAGGCCTTCCCGTTTTTATTCCAATAATCTTCCAGCATGGATTCTTTTAGCTTAGCGATGCTTTTCATTATGTCTCCTTCCTTGTTCGGAAAATTATCGGTCCAGCCTAATATTTTATAGGGCGGATTATTTTCATAAACAATGTTCAACTCACGATTCAGAGAAGGCATTAGCACCTGAAGACACTTTGTATTGTCAATAGAAAAATCACTGCCTTTGTATTCCATATTTTTTATGTCAACATCAACAGCTTCAATTGGCCAATGCTGAATCATCAGGTATTGTGTACTGGGCAGCATTTTTTGTAACCCCGTAGGAATCTGATTAGGGCACAAACGGATCAAATTGAACAACTCATCTTCCAGTAAACACGAAGTTAAGGACAACTTGCGATCAGCTTCCTTTTCAAAATAGGAGAACTGCTCCAGTTCCAGATTATTCCCTTTTCTGTTGACTTGAAGCCATTCATGACCGCACCAGTCCAAGTTTGAAGAACTTACTTTATATGGGTGGTCCAAAGGAGCATTGGCAGGAGTAAATACACTACTCATGAGCGTGTAATCATACATGCCAGTTACAAAATGCTTTTTCATGTTGCATTTAAAAACGGGAACAGAAGACTTGTCAACATAAGATTCATTTTTTACGTTTTTTGAAGTAAGGAAGTCCTCCGTAACAAAAATTAAAACGACATACCCATCGCGCATTACCCCATAGCGTTGTTCTTTGAGCGTATAACCGTTGACTTCGGCTTTCGATTGGTACCAATACGGATTGGGTTTTTGAATAATAGCTTTTTCTGAGCCAGATTTTGAGCAGGCATGAAATGAAAAACTTACCAAAAGAAGGGCTGAAAGAAAACAAAATGGTAAACGCATGACTTAAGTGTTATTTTTGCATGAAAATACGTCAATTGTACAACGAAAAACTATTTAATTTTTTGCGAACGATTATTGTTTGCTCATTTCTTGTGTGTTGCATGAGTGCTTGCTCCTCATACCAAACCAAGTTATTATTTCAAGATGATCTGAGCACAACAGATTATTCAAATATGGACAATTGGGCCTCACATCCCATGAAAAAGGATTCTGCTGACATAGTCTCCAAAGGGATTGATACCATAAGTCTTAAGCCACAAGGTAAGGTGAATATTTTTTATTTGCACCCAACAACTTTGACGAGCAAGAATAAAAAATCTACATGGAACGCGAGTTTGGGGGACGTTAAGATAAACGCCAAAACAGAAAAAACAGCAATTAAATATCAAGCCAGCATATTTAATACAGTAGGAAATATTTATGCACCAAGATATAGACAAGCACATATAAGATGTTACTTCCAAAAGGAAGATCATGGCCAAAAACAGGCATTTGATTTGGCATATCGAGATGTCAAAGACGCTTTCCTCTATTTTATAGAAAATTATTCAAAGGACACACCATTTATGATCGTGTCACACTCTCAAGGAACAACCCATGCAGCCAGATTGGTCAATGAACTTGTCAGTGGAAAACCAATTCAAAAACAATTGGTGGTAGCTTATTTGGTTGGATTACCAGTTCCCAAAAACGCATTTCGCTATGTAAAGCCATGTGAGAGTCCGGACGAAACAAACTGCTTTTGTTCTTGGAGAACTTACAAAAAGGGACACTTTCCTAAGAAATTTAAAGAAACAGGAAATGTTGCAGTTACTAATCCAGTTTCATGGACCACAGGATGGGCAGAAGTAAGTCGGCAGAAACACAAAGGAGCCATATTTCTAGATTTTAACAAATTGAAGCCCAAAACGCAAACAACAAAGATTGAGTCAGACTTTTTGTGGACCAATAAACCTAAATTTCGAGGTTCGTTTTTATATTTTTCAAATAACTTTCACGCAGGAGATTATAATCTTTTTTATAAGGACATACGAGACAATGCAGTTTTGCGTTTGAACAATTATTTAGAAATACAGCAAACAACTGGCAACAGTCAATATGGAAAAAAGTAGGTGGAAATGGTATCTTGCGTTTACTGGGCTGATTATCATTTCTGCCTCAATGGTCTATACTGAATATTTGGCCCAACAACTAGCTTCCGGCGAAAAGAGTAAAGTTGAACTTTACCGGCGTGTGCAGGAATCACTAAATGATCCAAACAACCTGAATAAAGATGTAAGCATGGAAACCGAGTTATTGAATTCGGATCTTCTGAAGGGAATACCCATCATATTCGTGGACGAGACAGGAAGAATATCTGATGGAGCCAATTGGGGGGAGGTCAAGGATACGAACATGGTGTTTCTAGAAAGTCAATTGAAAAGAATCAAGGCATCAGGAAGAGAACCAATTGAAGGAACTGGTTATGCAAAGTACATTTATTATGAGCATACGCAATTGTTAAGGCTATTGACCTATTTTCCTATTGTTCAAGTCTTTTTGATTATCTTTTTTGTACTTATCGGTTATTCGGCTTTCAGTTCGGCCAGAAAGAATGAGCAAAACAAAATTTGGGTGGGAATGGCCAAAGAAACAGCCCATCAACTTGGCACGCCAATTTCTGCAATTATGGCTTGGATCGAACACCTCAAACTTCATTCAAACAAGGACACCGCAGAGATTATACACGAACTTGAAAATGATGTTTTCAGATTGGAACTCATTGCGGAGAGATTCTCAAAAATTGGTTCTACACCTATCCTAACCGAGGAGAATTTGACAGGTATTTTAGATCGCAATAAAGTTTACATGGCTAGGAGAGCCTCTAAAAGGGTGGTATTCGATTTTCCAGATGCTTCGGGAAAAGCATTTTATTCAAAAGTAAATGGACATCTTTTGGACTGGGTTTTTGAGAATTTGATCCGGAATGCTCTGGATTCCATGGAGGGCAGGGGAACTATTTCTGCAAGAATAGAGGAAACCACCAAAAAGCTCATCGTCCATTTAACAGATACCGGCAAGGGAATCCCAAGCAAGAATTGGGACACGGTATTTCAGCCTGGTTTCACAACTAAGAAAAGAGGGTGGGGTCTTGGACTTTCACTCAGTCGAAGAATCATTGAGGCCTATCACAAAGGCAAGATTTATGTAAGTCATTCTCAAGCGGATAAGGGCACCACGTTTACTATTGAACTTCCAAAAGCTTGATGCTAAACGCTTACACCGCACTGATTCTTCGGACCACTTTGTAGATGCGGGTATATTCACCAACTTCTTCTTCGAAAGGATCGTGTTCAAGATGATTGGCTGATATCAGCTTTAATCTAGCAATTTTATTCTTTTCGTCCCTGATGGGCTGCACGTATTTTATCCATACAGAACCAGTTGATTTCACGGCATAAATTTCACGTTCATGAATATCGGTTAAGCGTTCCACCTCCTTACAAACTACAATGTCACCATCTTTGATAACTGGATCCATACTGTTGCCCTTGATGGGAAATGCTACTAATCCTGGCCCGTTAAGTCCTGGTATTTCAAACGAATCTGTTTCTTCAAATTCAAAGCTATCATGCGCTACGGACGCACCGGCGAAGGCTTGTAGCGAGGTAAACAAAATGTTGTTTCTTTTATTGGGCGAACTTGCTATTTGTGGTACAGGAAGATCGATTCCAAACGGGGATCCAATGCCTTCCATCATGTATTTTTTGTTGACACCAAACTCATCACAGAGGATTGCTGCATGATGATAATCAATCATTCTTTTGTCTTCTGGATTCAAAAATGATCGGACAATATGGCCATACGATCTTCTGCCCAATAGCTTATGTGCAAAATCACCGATTCCTTTGCCATCACGATCGTTGGTCTTGATTACATTTCGGTCTTCTAAAAGTCTAAAAACCTTGATAAACCTTTCGTTTAGGTCGATTCTGTCTTGAGTAATCATTTAGATCTATAATAAGTTATAAATTGTTTGTCGGTGCAAATATAAACAACATATTGTTTTAATGAAATTTTTAAACTCATTTTCTTTTGAAGTAACTCATTTCAAGCACCTTTAGCAGGAATATTCGCAATTACTGATTGATAGAGTTCGGATTGTCTCTTACCTTGCAGCAGATTTAAAGCTCGTTTATGATAAAGGAATTCAAAGGGGACTGGCATAGCAGCACAATGGTGCGAGGTATCTATTCTCAAGATGCTTCAATATATCAGGAGACCCCTTTGGCCGTAGTTTTTCCAAAGGACAAGAAAGACCTAATCGCTTTGCTTAAGTATGCCTTGAACAATAAGATATCTTTAATACCTCGCACAGCAGGCACCTCGCTCGCAGGTCAGTGTGTAGGATCGGGAATAGTTGTGGATCTTTCAAAATATTTTACAGAGACCTTGACTGTAAATCCATCAGATAAAACAGTATGGGTTCAGCCAGGTGTGATACGCGATGAGCTAAACAGGTCAATGGCGAAGCATGGGCTTTTCTTTGGTCCCAACACATCTACTTCAAATCGGGCAATGATAGGAGGAATGCTTGGCAACAACAGTTGTGGTTCCACCTCTGTACGATATGGCACAACGAGAGACTATGTCCTGGAAATTGAAGGGATTCTTTCTGACGGTTCTGTCATACATTGCAAGGAACTTAGCAGGGATGAATTTCATGAAAAATGTCAGCTCAATTCTTTGGAAGGTCAGCTATACAGATACCTCAATGAGATTCTTTCGAATATTGACATGAAAAAGGAAATCAACGAACAGTATCCCAAGCCTGAAATTAACAGAAGAAACACTGGCTATGCACTGGATCTATTGGCCCGAATGCAGCCATTTGAGCAAGAAGGAAAACCTTTTAATCTTTGTTCACTTATTTGTGGATCTGAAGGCACCTTGGTCCTCGCCACAGCCATCAAACTGCAATTGCAAGAATTGCCACCTGCAAGTTGTAAATTGATTTGTGCGCATTTCCAAAGCATTGATGAGGCCATGACAGCAACAGTGGCAGTTATGCAAAACAAGCCTTATGCTTGCGAACTCATGGACGATCAAGTATTGTCGGGAATAGAGGGATTGCCTAAATATGAACACATGGCTGAATTCATTATGGGAAAGCCAAAAGCATTGTTGATGATCGAAGTCAGGGGAATGGATGAAAAGCAAAGTCTTGAAGAAGAAGTGAAAATGCTTCAGACGCTAGCAGAAACTAAGAGTTATTACAACGTAAGCTTGACAGGAACAAAGATGAAAGACGCATGGGAATTGCGCGCCGCCGGATTGGGATTATTGGCAAATACGGATACCGAGGAAGAGGCTATTAATTGCATTGAAGACACAGCCGTTGCCTTGGCGGATTTACCGGCTTATATCAGAGAATTTGAACAAATGATGTATGCTTTCGGGCAGACACCTGTTTATTATGCGCATGCAGGTGATGGGGAACTGCACTTGAAGCCAAGAATTAATTTGCATACCGAAGAAGGAATACAAAAGTTCAAAGCCATCTGTGAAGCATCAGCAAAATTGGTAAAAAAGTACAAAGGATCGTTGAGTGGGGAACATGGCGATGGCAGAGTAAGAGGAAGCTTTATCCCAATGATGTTAGGCCCAATTGTCTATGATGCTTTGATCAGATTGAAAAGCACGATTGACCCTTTAAATATCTTAAATCCAGGTAAAATTGTCAATGTGCCAGACATTGATAACAACATTCGCCACAAGAAAGCCCAAGGGGTTGAGAATTTTTGGCAAAAATTTGATTACACATCTATTCATGCCTTGGTTGCTTCTGCCGAGAAATGCTCAGGATCAGGCGACTGCCGCAAACTACCTGATGCGGGAGGAACGATGTGCCCAAGTTATCATGCAACACTTGATGAAAAGCACAATACTAGAGGACGAGCCAGAGCATTGCAACAGTTATTGGCCAATCCTGCCGAGGTCAATTTTATGGCTATGGATGAAATCAATGATGCAATGTCCCTATGTATTTCATGCAAAGGATGTACATCCGAATGTCCAAGTCAAGTGGACATGTCAGCCATGAAAGCCGCCTGGCAATATCAGTATCGCAAGCAAAAAGGCGAGAATGTGAGTGACTGGTTGGTAGGTCATTTTGATAAAATAAGCTCATTCGGAAGCTTGATGCCAACCGTTTATAATTATTTCATGAGCAATTCCATAATTTCAAGTTTCATGAAAAAAATGGCTGGAATCGACCAAAGGAGATCGCTTCCTCTGCTGGAAACACAAAGTCTGAGAAAGTGGTTTAAAGGGCATTCCCAAAAAACGGATCAGAACCAATATGATGAAAAAGTAATCCTCTTTTGTGATGAATTCACAGATAGTTTCGATGTAAAAATTGGGATAAAGACGGTTGAGGTTTTGAACTTTTTTGGTATTGGCGTTCTGCTTCCAAAGCACAAATCAAGCGGACGCGCCCTTATTTCAAAGGGATATATGGATGAGGTCATGACCTTGGCAAAAATTAATACGGAGCTATTTTCCACTGATGCGTTCAATAAATATGACGTAGTTGGCATCGAACCATCAGCGATTTTGACTTTGAAGGATGAATATCCAAGACTATTGAGGACCGCAAGTTCTGAAGCATTGGCTATGCGCAGCTGCCTCATTGATGAGTTTCTTTTCAATCAAATCCAAAAGGGCAAAATCAAATTTGACATCAAGCGTAAAATTGCTGAGAAGTTGGTTTTTCATGGACATTGTCATCAAAAAGCCTTGGCTGACGTCAATGCCAGTCTCTTCTTGCTTTCAGAGTTGGGAGAAAAGGAAGTCCAACTTATTCCTTCAGGATGTTGCGGTATGGCAGGAAGTTTTGGATACATGAAAAACACATTTGATATCAGCAATCAAATAGCAGAATTGGTATTATTTCCTGAGTTGCGTAGAAATCCTGAGGCTATTATAGTTGCCAACGGTACGAGTTGTCGTCATCAAATAGCAGACGGACTCAATAAAAAAAGTCTCCATCTGATTGAGGTGATTCACTATTGTATTGGCATGTCTGAGCTTGACTAGAAACCTGGATCATCGTCATCATCATTCATTCGTGAGCCCATTAATATAGAGTTGCCACCAACTCCTTCATAACCTGTAGGTGGACGGTTGTAGCTGTCAAAGTCACCTCCTGTCCAATCTGTAAACTTGGCAAAAGTATCGATAAAACGCAATTTAACAGTACCTAAAGCTCCATTTCTATGCTTGGCTAGGATGATTTCGGCCATACCACGTGTGTCGTTGCCTTCTTCGTCTTCAGTTATTTTGTAGTATTCAGGCCTGTAAATAAAAGATACAATGTCTGCGTCTTGTTCAATGGCTCCGGATTCACGCAAATCTGAAAGCTGGGGACGCTTGGAATTGGCGCGTGTTTCGACAGAACGATTCAGCTGTGAAAGTGCTATTATTGGCACACTCAACTCTTTGGCAAGACCTTTGAGCGCTCTTGAAATACTACTAATTTCTTGTTCACGATTGCCACTGTCTCCACCGCCAGTTACCAATTGAAGGTAATCAATGATGATCAGTTGAATATCATGTTGACTTTTCAATCGACGACATTTGGCGCGCAATTCAAAAATATTTATACCTGGAGTATCATCAATAAATATTGGAACATCCGCAAGTTTTTCAATTGTCACCTGAAGCTGTTTCCATTCACTGTCATCGAGCCGGCCATTGCGGAGTTTACTTCCTTCCAATTCGGATTCAGAACTGATAAGCCTTTGCACCAGCTGCATGTTGGACATTTCAAGAGAAAAAACAGCAACGGCATTGTTGTAATCCATTGCAGCATTTCTGGCCAAACTCATGGTGAAAGCAGTCTTACCCATACCAGGACGAGCAGCCAAAATGATCAAATCTGAGCGTTGCCACCCTGAAGTCAATCGATCCAATTCAATAAATCCAGTAGGAATACCAGTAGTTCCCGAAGGAGTATCCGCCAAGGATTCCAATAACTTAATGGCTTGCGTAGCTAAAGTGCCAACACGTTCAAATCCTTTGGAAAGGTTGTTTTGAGTGATTTCAAATAGATTTTTTTCGGCAGTATCCAATAGATCGAATACATCTGTTGTTTCATCATAAGCGCTTTTGATTACATTGCTTGATGTTTTGATCAGTTCGCGTAATATGGCTTTTTCGGAGATGATACGCGCATGGTATTCAATATTGGCAGATGAAGCTATTTTGTTGGTCAGTTCAACCAAATAATAAGGCCCACCAATTTTTTCGAGATCACCGCTTTTTCTTAGCTCTTCAGTGACAGTCAGTAAATCAATAGGTTGTGCTTTCTCAAACAAGCGAATCATGGCGCGGAAGATGATTTGATGGGCATCTTTGTAAAAAGTGGACTCCTTGAGGGTATCCATTACAATAGAAAGGGCTTCCTTTTCTATCAATATTGCACCCAGCACAGCTTCCTCAAGAGGAATAGCCTGAGGCGGAATTTTTCCAAAAACCAATTCGGACATTTGCTCGCTGGGCCGCGCTTGTTTTTTGTTAAAACTTCTGTTTTTACTAAGAATTGGTAAATCTTGGTCGCTCATGATAAATATAGGCGGGCGTTAATAATGCCGGTTTTCACAAAAATAGCACATATAAACGGATCAATTGGAAAGCGACATTCAAATAGTGTTGATAAACATGTTAGTAATGTTGAAAAAACACTAGTTTATCAACAAACCGAAAGTAATTTTCAAAAAACAGAATAGACTGATCCACACAAAGGCTTGCCTTTTCATTGTATATCAAGCAAAAAGCAAGGTTTAAATGTAGGGATGGTTTATAAAAAAAAAGATATATAAATAGAGTTGCGGTGTTGGGGTTTTTATGGCAGTCACAAACACGGAGCTTCCAGGTCACTTTTCTATTTCATGAAATATTTGCTTGATAGAAACCGCACATGAAAAATATCTATTGAGAATGCAGTGGACCAAAATTGAACTGTTTTGACCAGCTAAATTATTTATTGAATTTAGAAGTTTAATTGTCGGCTCAAATATTTTTGTAAGTATCGATCTGTTTTTGGTGAATATTTTAATATTGGCAACCATTTTGGGTTTGTATTCCATTTTTTGACCAGTACTGCTTATAAGGCTTGTATCAATCACTATTGTTATAATATAATCTGCTGATCCAGCTTTTGAGTCCTTTTGAACTTTGAGAGGTAAAAGTGAAACTTGCGACACCTTTCCTGATATAAAACCGTAATCCAACAATGGATAGATTTGTGGCATCAGTTGAACTTCTACTCCATTATACACTCCAACCAAATCGGTAGATGGAATTTTTGCATAAGCCATTATTTTAGTTCTATGGATGTCTGGCACAATGGTACCCAACAACGAACCTGCGGTTAAATACTGTTTTGAACTGAACTTTTGTGCCCACACAAAATTACCAGAGGCTGGCGATATATAAAGGTTGATATTTTTCCATTCAGCTAGTTGATTTCTGCAATTTTAAGACAAATTCAAGACTTCAATTCGCATTTCAGCTAAAGTCTTTTTATACGTATCGATGGTTTTTGCCAGGAGTGCTTTTAGTTTTTCTATTCCGATTTCGTTTATTATTTTAGAACTTTTCATGATCTCAAGCTGTCTTGACTGGCTGAGATAGTTCGTTTCTTGTTTTTCAAAATCAGAGTCAGATAGAACGCCTTGTCTTAATAGAATTATATTACGGTCTCTTTCTTTTTTATTTAGATTTAGTTCTTTGGTATAAATTTGTATTTGCCTTTGTAGTGAATTGTTGAGGTCTATTGCTTTGTTTATTTCATTTGTAGTTTGGTTTATTTCTGATGAAAAAAACGCAGAAGATAAAGCAGTCTTGTATAATCTTATGGCTTTTATAAATTGGTTCCATGAATCGCTAAATGTAATATGAGTGGTAGCACTGTCAATTGAAAATAGTAACCATTCTTCATCTTTGTTTAAGCTTTCAACCATATCCAATACGTGTTGAATTTTTAAACTTTGTAGGTAGTTGATTGTGTTTTCGGTTACTGCCAAAAAGCTGCCTCTCTTGGCACCATCGTTGTCATTGGCAAACATACTATCTATCACCATTGATGACTTTGTGAATATTTCTATTGGTAGGTTTTGTTTAACAATTATTCCTGCACAATGAGCAGTTTCTGGGTATTTATTAACTGAAGCTACTATAAATCCAGATTACGCAATGGAAATAAAAGCTTAATTTATGTGGTCATAATCCTAATGCGTAGCATTAGAAAAAACAATGATATGGAATTTGATATAAGCTATACCAATAAAGAGATTACGCCTTGGGGTGGAATGATTTTTTTGAAGCAAATGCTGCAAAAAATGGGCTTTAGGTCTTTCATTGAATCCAATTCAGATTTACCCAAACCAGAATCAAACAGAGGTTATAAAACATCAATTATAATTGAGAGTTTTATAACCAGCATTTGGTGCGGAGCCAATAGATGTATGCATACTGAAGTTACTCGCCATGATATGGCATTAGGAAAGATTTTGATTGGGAAGAAACACCTGCACAAGACACTTACAAAAGGTTTTTTTCAAAATTCACTCTAGCCATAAACCAAAAAGTAAGCGACCAATACTATTCATGGATTTTCGATAATTTCAAATTCGACAATTTCACTTTAGATGTTGATTCCTCAGTAATGACCAGATATGGCCAGCAAGACGGAGCAAAGAAAGGCTATAATCCAGCCAAAAGAGGTCGTGCTTCGCATCATCCATTAATAGCATTTATTGTAGATGTAAAGCTTGTTGCCAATATGTGGCTGCGCAGTGGAAACACATCTTCTTCCAATAATTTTTTGGCTTTTTTAGAAGACACTTTATCAAAGCTAAAAAACAAAACGGTGAGTTTAATTCGTTTGGACAGTGGTTTTTTCAATAGTGATATTTTAGAATATTTGGAAGTAAAGCCAATGGATTATATCATTGCCGTTAAGTTTACGCATCCATTCCAAAGACTAATTGACGAAAGTAAAAACTGGTTAGTTTTAGATAAAGGAATTGAAATTTGTGAGCAACTGTATCAAAGCCAATCATGGCTAAAGCCAAGAAGGATAGTCATTGTAAGACAACGAATAAAAGACAGACCACAAGCCCCTAGCAAGCAATTAAGCCTTTTTATGGAAGAAGAAATTTACAAAAATTATCGTTATTCAGCCTACGTAACCAGCATAAGATTAGCTCCTGCCGAAATATGGAGACTATACAGAGGCAGAGCCGAAGCAGAGAATAGAATTAAAGAATTGAAGTATGATTTTGGCTTTGACAGTTTTAATCTCAAAGACTTTTATGCGACCGAAGCTGCTTTGAAATGCGCAATGCGAGCATATAACTTAATGGCTTTATTCAGGACGTTTGTACTGCAGGAAAAAACACAAAAAACCTTATCAACACTTCGATACAGAGCGTTTGCTATAGGCGCATACTTTGAAAAAGCAAACAACAAATTGGTCCTGAAAATAGCGCTCAACAGAAAACGTAGAGCGTGGTTCTCGGGATTGTGGAATCATTCAAAGGCGTTTGAATATCCTTTAGTTTTTTCTAATGCGTAATCTGGGTTAAAAGAACAGTTGTAGGATTGGTATTATCAAAACAAAACTTTTTAAACAAAAGCTAGAAGGGTGCTGCTACTATCCGCTTTTGAATCGTACCACGCAAAATGCTAATGGATTTTGTGCTAAAGGTTTTCGCGTCTCCGGAGTTGAAAACCGTTTTTTCTGGCAAAATCTTTGGTGGGTTTTGTGAAGTTATAGGTGGTGCGTCAAAATTATTTTTGGTAAAAGTTCTAGGATTTGTTTGAAAATCGGCTGACTGACAAAATGTTTTGCGTTACTTTGATTCATCATTTTTGGTTTTATTTTTGCAAACCAAAAACACAACAATGACGGGAAGCTGGATCTGCCGCCCTCCTTTATAACTTTAGTCGGTTAGAAGTTACTAACTATAAACATTGCTGATATCAAATTACAAATGCAACTTTTTGGTCAAACAATAGACCATTCATTTCAAAGATTGGCGAATTATACATAAGCCCTTTTCTTGGTCTCTGTGATACCCATATGTTTGTTCTTGAGTGCCAGAAACGATGCAATCAAAAAAATAGTTTTGATGTGACCTTGTGGAATTTCCCCATTTTTTGCGTCTATGTATAAAATGAAGGTTTATGACATACAGCGCAACACAATCCATTAAATTTTGGGCGGAGGAAGATCGACCAAGAGAAAAGATGCTCAACAAAGGAAAAAATGCTTTGTCCAATGCTGAATTGATTGCCATCCTATTGGGTTCTGGTTCTCGCAATGAGAGTGCCGTGTCTTTGGCACAGAGGATCCTGGCCTCCATTGGGAATGATTTAAACGAATTGGGAAAGATTGACCTAAAATTCTTGACTGTCTTCAAAGGAATGGGTGAGGCTAAGTCGCTTAATTTACTGGCCGCATTGGAATTGGGAAGACGAAGGAAAGATTCTATAGTTGCGGCTAAGCCTGTTATCAACTCCAGCCAATCTGCATTTGAATATTTATTCCCCGTTATGGCTGACCTGCCGACGGAGGAATTCTGGATAATTCTCCTGAGTCAGAGCAACAAGGTCATCAATATGATTCAAATAAGCACAGGAGGAATAGCTGGAACCATTGCGGATCCAAGAATTATTCTGCGTGAAGCGCTACAATACCGTGCTGTTGGCCTTATACTTTGCCACAATCACCCATCTGGAAATCTGAAACCAAGTGAAATGGATATTCGTCTGACTATTAAGATCAAATCCGCTTGCGAACTACTTGATGTTAGATTACAAGATCATTTGATCGTTGGAGATAAGTCTTACTATTCATTTGCCGACGAAGGACAATTGTAGCAACAATTGCAAAAAGCTTTAAGACTTTTCAAGTCATTATAACTCGGAAAGTCTGGTAACTTTAAACTTTCTCAATCTGCAAGTTAATATTGACCCCTTCAAAAAGTTCTAGCTCTTCACCCACTGCAGATTCTGAAAAAATTAATTCATTTGCAAGGGTTTCAGAGTTTACATAATCTATGTATTCTGACAAATAGTGTCGAATATTCTGATCTGCAAATATCTGAATACGAATGCGATCGGTAACAGATAGTTCCATAGCTTTTCTCACATTCTGGATTCTGTTGATCACTTCTCTTGCCGTCCCCTCAGCCAAAAGCTCATCAGTTAAACCAATATCTAAGGCAACTGACAATCCTCGATCTGTTGCAACTTGCCACCCTGGAATATCTTCGTAACTTATTTCAACATCTTCCAATGTGATAACATAGTTGGTGCCATCCAGTGACAGAGCCAATTCACCACCCTTTTCAAGTTTTGCAATATCCTCTTTGGCCAACAGTGGAATTTGATCGGCTGCGGCCTTCATGTCTTTGCCCAATCTTCTTCCCAATGTTTTGAAATTGGCCTTGACTTTTTTACTAATCAGTCCGTCTGTATCTTCAACGAATTCGATTGATTTGATGTTCACCTCGGATTTAATCAAATCGCTCACTGAATTGATTTGAGCAGCAAATTCATCATCAATGATTGGCAACAATATTTTATGCAATGGCTGCCTCACTCTGATCATTTCCTTCTTCCGTATTGACAGCACCAATGAACTGATCCGCTGTGCATAATCCATTCTTTGTTCCAATAATTGGTCGATCAAAGAACTATTGGATACAGGAAACTGAGCCAAATGAACTGACTCAAAAGGTTCTAACTTGCTTGTGTCGTTGAGTTGTTTGTAGAGCCATTCTGCAAAAAACGGTGCGATTGGTGCCATTAATTTGGAAACTGTTATCATGCATTCATACAAGGTATGGTAAGCACTTAACTTATCAGTACTGATTTCTCCTTTCCAAAATCTTCTGCGGCTCAATCTGACAAACCAATTGCTCAGGTGTTCGTCAACAAATTCCTGTATCGCTCTTCCTGCGTTGGTAGGCTCATAATCAGCAAAGCTACTGTGCACACTATTGGTTAATGTATGTAGTTTGCTCAATATCCACTTATCGATATCCGGACGTTCTGCATAATCAGGAACATCGCTCTTTCCATCAAACGAATCAACGTTGGCATACAAAGCAAAGAATGAATAGGTATTGTATAATGTTCCAAAAAATTTTCGGCGAACTTCATCAATGCCCTCCAGGTCGAACTTCAAATTGTCCCATGGCTGTGCATTCGTAATCATATACCATCGCGTAGCATCGGCACCATATTTATCAATGGTTTGAAACGGTTCGACTGTATTTCCGAGTCTCTTCGACATTTTACGGCCAAACTTATCTTGAACCAAGCCATTTGAAACTACATTCTTGTAAGCGATACTATCAAAAGCCATAACAGCTATAGCGTGTAGCGTGAAAAACCAGCCTCGAGTTTGGTCTACTCCTTCCGCAATAAAATCAGCTGGAAAATTGGCTTGAAATTTTTCATGATTCTCAAACGGATAGTGCCACTGTGCATAAGGCATAGATCCACTATCGAACCACACATCAATCAAATCGGTTTCTCTAAACATAGATTCTCCTGAATCTGTTACCAATATTAAACTGTCTATAAATGGTCGGTGAAGATCATCCGGCACAATTTGATTCAAACCAAGCACTTGATTTGCTTTTTGAATTTCTTGGCTCAGTTGTTCAATGGATCCAATACATATTTCGGCTACATTGTCCTTTGTTCTCCAAATTGGCAAGGGAATTCCCCAAAAACGAGACCGAGATAAATTCCAATCTTGAAGGTTCTCCAACCAGTTGGCAAATCGGCCTTGTCCAGTACTTGCAGGTTTCCAATTGATTGTTTTGTTCAATTCAATCATTCGGTCTTTTACCGCGGTAGTTTTAATGAACCAACTATCCAGCGGGTAATACAACACCGGTTTGTCAGTTCTCCAACAATGTGGATAATTGTGAACGAACTTCTGAATATTGAAAGCTTTTCCTTCCTGCTTTAATTTGACAGCAATATCTACATCTACCGAAACATAATTGGGGTCATCTACATAATCCTTCACATACCTTCCGGCAAATTCACCAACTTCTTTGGTAAATCTACCTTGCTTATCTACTAAGGTCAATGAACCAATACCATTGGTACGAGCCACACGCATATCATCAGCGCCAAAAGACGGCGCGGTATGAACAACTCCAGTTCCATCTTCCGTAGTTACAAAATCTCCCAACAATATTCTAAACGCTTCACCGTCCTCAGGAATGGCATAAGGAAGTAACTGCTCATAAGCCATGCCTTCAAGTTGTTTCCCTTGAAATGCTTCAGAGCGTGAAATTTCTTCTGCTTTCTTTGGACCAAACCAGTTGTTGACCAAATCCTCAGCGATGATTACACTGATGGGATCCTTTAAATATGGATTTGTGGTCTTAATTTTTACGTATTTGATCTTGCCTCCTACAGTCAAGGCCGTGTTAGAAGGTAGCGTCCAAGGCGTGGTCGTCCATGCAAGTACCTTGACATCTTCATTCGGATCATCAAAAAGAAACTGAGATTTGTCGTTAAGAACGAGCTTAAACATTGCCACCATTGAAGTATCAGTTACTTCACGGTAAGCTCCAGGTTGATTCAGTTCGTGTGTGCTAAGACCAGTTCCAGCAGCTGGAGAATATGGCTGGATAGAATAACCCTTATAGAGTAAATTCTTATTGTACAATATGCTCAACAAGTTCCAAACTGATTCAATATACTCGTTTTCGAAGGTGATATAAGGATTTTCTAGATCTACCCAGTATCCCATTTTTCGGGTGATACTGTCCCAGTCATTTTTAAAACGCATGACCATTTCACGACACTTCTTATTGTACTCTTCTATACTGATGGAAGAGCCAATATCCTCTTTGGTAATGCCTAATTCTTTTTCTACACTCAATTCAATGGGCAGTCCATGCGTGTCCCAGCCACCTTTTCGGTCAACTCTTTGTCCCAACATTGAGTGGTACCTGCAGAACAAATCTTTTACCGTTCTTGACATCACATGGTGAATACCAGGAAGGCCGTTGGCACTTGGAGGCCCCTCATAAAATACATAAGGATCCTTTGCATCTTTTTGATTGATGCTCTTATTGAAAATATCATTAGATTCCCAAAACGCTAAAATATCTTTATCTATTCCAGGCAAATCTAATCCTTTGTGTTCCTTGTACATGCTTTGAATCTTAAAATGAAGCGCAAATTTACGATTGAAACGATACCAATCATTAGCAGTTGCACATTACAGCTGTTTTATTCCCGTTTTCTGAGATTTTTTAGTGCATTTGTACTATCTTCGGTATATAAATTATCAGCAATGCAATTAAAATTTTGTGGTGCGGCAGGTCATGTAACAGGTAGCGCGCATTTGATAACACTTGAAGATGGCTTTACTATTCTTTTGGATTGTGGTTTGTATCAAGGAAGTGGAGAGGATATGGCCAATTTTAATTTGAAATGGATGTTCAATCCTGCAGACATTAATTGTTTGGTTTTGTCCCATGCGCACATTGACCATTGCGGAAAAATACCCAAATTGGTTAAAGATGGTTTTCGTGGAATTATTTATAGCACCCCTGCCACGCGTGACATTACAAGTATAATGCTCATGGATTCTGCCAAAATACAACATTCAGACGCGGAGTTTTATAATAAAAGAAAGAGAAAAGCAAATAAAGATTTCAAGGAATTGAGGCAGCCCTTATATGATAGTGAAGATGTAAGAATGACCATGTCATTATTCGTAAGTATGCCTTACCATCATGATTTCAAAGTTCATCCAGATGTTCTGGTAAAATTCAGGGATGCTGGACACATTCTGGGAAGTGCCAATGTCCACCTAACTGTAAGCGAATCAGGACAAATAACCCGCCTTGGATTCACTGGTGATATTGGTAGGCCCTTACGCCCTATATTAAATGATCCGGAACCTATGGACGCTTGTGATTACTTAATAGCTGAATCAACGTATGGAGATAGAGTTCATAAAGCCGCGCCGGCTGAGACTCAAGACCTTATTAGAGTTATTAAAGAAACATGTGTAGAACGCAGAGGCAAAGTCATCATTCCGGCCTTTAGTTTGGGCCGAACTCAAGAGATTTTATACATTCTGGACCAACTGTACAACGAGGGAAAATTGCCAAAAGTACCCGTTTATATGGATAGTCCACTTGCCATTAATGCCACAGAAATATTTCGCATTCACCCTGAATGCTTTGATAAAGAGTTGTCGGAATACATGTTAGTTGATGAAAATCCATTTGGATTCAATACGCTGAGTTACATGAGATCAGTAGAAATGTCAAAGTCCTTAAATCTGGATGATGAGCCTTGCATCATAATTAGTGCATCCGGTATGGCAAATGCTGGGCGAATAAGACATCATATCTACAACAATATTGAAAACCCTAAAAACACAATTTTGTTTGTCGGTTATTGTTCACCTGGTACACTTGGAGGAATATTGAAATCCGGAGTTCCAGAAGTGAAATTGTATGGGGAAATCAAACAGGTCCGCGCAAAAATTGAAATATTGGAATCCTTTAGTGCGCATGGAGATAAGAATGAAATGTTGGATTTTATGAAAAATCAAATACCTAATTTAAAAACCATGTTTCTTGTACACGGTGAACCAATTCCACAAAAATCTTACAAAGAGTTTCTTCTAAACGCTGGATTTAAAAACATCCAAATTCCTTCCTTGGGAGAGTCAGTTACACTTTAAAAATTTAATATGAAATATCAAATCTTATTCTTTTTCTTCTCACTTTTATTGTTCAGTTGTAACAAAGACTTAGATAATCTTGACGTTCAAAGCGATGCAGAATTTGCTTTTCCTCTATTTTATGGCAAACTTGACTTGGAGGACATCATACAAAGAACTGCAGATAGTTCTTCCCTGAAGATTGATGAAAACGGCAATATGACCTTTATTTATTCGGGTGACCTTGTGTCAAGGACCAGTAAAGAAATTTACAGCCAGATCCCTCCAATTCCTGCATTGTTGACCGATACTTTTTATTCCGTTCCTGTTAAATTTGCCAATAATATTAAGCTCCGAAAAGCTAAATTAACCACAGGTAATCTTTCATTTCTGTTTAAAAGTTATCATGCTCAGGATGTTACATTGACCATTACCATTCCTGAACTTCAGAAAAATGGGAAGGCTTATGTTTTGAAACGTTTTGTCAATTATAACGGCACAGTTCCCGTAAATGAAACCTTGCTCATCAATGATATTGCAGGATGGACTATAGACACTCCAAAAGATACATTGAATATCCGTTACGAAGCCATTAAGGCTGATGGCAATCGTGATACCTTGTCCGAATTTGGAATGTTGGCTACCAATTTGCAATTTTCTTATGTAGAAGGGTTCTTTGGATACGAAGTTTTTCCAATAAAACGAGATACGATTGAACTTGAAATTTATAAAAACCTCTTAGGTGGTGAAGTAAACTTTGAGGATCCCAAAGTAACTGTTACTGTACGAAGTTCCTTTGGTTTTCCTACCAGGTCCCAAGTTGTAGTTGCACAATTTAGAGGAAAAAATGGACAACTGTTTGATTTGGAAAGCCCCTTTGTTACCAATGGATTTGACTTTGAATACCCGGACATCAACAGCGTAGGAACAACGGTAATTACTCCGTTCAAATTCAATAAATTAAACAGCAACATAGGTGATATTATCAACGCAAACCCCATTTATTTGGACTATCAAATCAATGCAATTGCCAACCCTGACAGCAATACAGATATTATTGGCTTCATGACCGACAGTAGTTTCTTTGTAGTGAATGTTGCGGTAGAATTACCAATGGTTGGTAGAGCAAAAAACTTCACAATAACGGATGAATTTCAAGTGGATTTTGGGAAATTGGAGGACTTCAAAGATCCTGTCTTCAAATTGATAACAGAAAGTTCGATGCCCATAGATTTAGACCTTCAATTGTATTTTATAGGAAGTGATGGAAACACGTTGGATTCCTTATTCAATGATACAAAACCTGTCGTAAAGGCCGCTCCAATTGACGCTTTAGGCAACAGTATCGGTAAAACGAAATTTGAACAATACATACCGATATCAACAGAACAATTAAGCAGAATACAAAATACTAAAAAAATTCTTGTTGCTGGATCAATATCTACCTCCAATAAAGGACTTACACCAGTAACCATAAAGGCTAACCAAGGAATTGAAGTCAAAATGGGAGTAGTAACCAAGCTTAAATCTAAACTATAATTACCATTTCATGAAAATTACTCTTTCAGCTATACTCTTGACTTGCTTCCTGATGGGCAATGCACAAGCTCCTTTTTATCAGGTTAATTCTGGACTTAATGCAGTCGGAAATTCTATGATTTCAGATATTTTGCCAGAAAAGAAAATCACTTTGATAACGGGGCATTATAACTTAAGTGCTTATCATTCGGCTTTTTCCTATGGCGATTTTATAAAAAGCGAAAATAATTCAGCGCTGGAAATTGATGCAAAAAATGCCTTTTCACAGCTTGATGCCAACAATGATTTGTGGTTGGACACTGAGTTCAAAACCTTGGGAATAGGATTTAGATTGGGTAAACTGGGTGTGGGATTTCAGCATAGTCTAACCGCATTTAATGTTCTTAACTATCCAAAAGATCTCTTTGGATTGCTGTTCCTTGGTAATAGTCAATACATTGATAAGGAAGTCCAGATAGGACCTCAATTTACAGGAATGGCCTACAATAGCTTTGGATTTGGGCTGGGATATGATTTCGGCAAACTCAAACTGACTGGACGTTTCAATTGGTTAAGTGCTGCAGCTGGTGCACAAACCAAAAATAATGACGTATTGCTCTATACCAATCCAGAATTCTATCAACTAAGGTTGACTACCAATTATGAATTGAACTCAAGCAATTTGATCAATCCAGATAGCCTCGGTGAATCAAACTTCATATCCAGATTGAGTTTTGATGGTCTTTTTAAAAGTAATACTGGATACAGCCTAGATTTTGCAGCCAATTACAATCTGAATAGCAAAACGAGTATTGGAGGTTCTATTCGTGGCTTGGGTCAAATCAATTTCAACACGAACGCTAAAAATTATCGCTCCAACAAAATTATTAATTATGATGGCATTGACATTGGTAATTTTATCACTGGAGATTCTTTGAGCTTGGCAAGCACCATCGATTCATTGGGTGATCTGTTAAAGTTTGATGAGAGCAATCGGAATTTCTCTATTCGCCTGCCTTTTCATGCAAATTTCCATGCACAATATGCCATCAGCAGTAAACTAATAGGGATGGCAGGCATGCAATATTCCTCAATTAATGATGCTTCATTCACATCCTTTACTGCTGGAATTAGTTTTCAACCTATCAAAGCGATACGCTTGGCTACTAACTATACCTATATACCTTCGGCCCCTGCCAACATAGGGCTGCATTGTAGCTTCAGATTTTGGCTCATTGAATTGGCTGGTGGCACTGATAATGTTTTGGCTGGATTTGATCCAAAGTCAACAAAATATGGGACGGGATATCTAGGATTGCGTTGGATTTTGTAACTTTATAAAAAAATAAACTTTTGCGATGAATAAACTCTACACCCTCTTAACCATTTTATTGGTTTCAGCTCAATCTTTCGCTCAAACTGCAGGTTCTTGCGATGGAAGCAGATATATACTGGATCAGTTCCCAACTGTTACCAAAACTACAATTCAATACGCAACAAATAAAAATGTACAGGGTCTGAATCAGAAGCTTTATATGGATATTTATACTCCAGATGGTGACATAGCTGAAGATCGACCAGTTATTATTTGGGCATTTGGCGGAAGTTTTATTGTTGGTCAACGTTCTGATATGGCCAGCTACTGCATAGCTTATGCAAAAAAAGGATATGTGACTGCTACAATTGATTACAGGCTTTGGCCACTCTTTGTTTTGGGCTTCCCAACTGGGGATCAAGTTCTGAACGTTGTTGTTCAAGCAGTAAGCGACATGAAAGGAGCTGTTCGCTATTTCAAAAAAGACGCCGACTTAAACAATGCCTATAGAATCAACCCGAGTAAAATTATTATTGGTGGTGTATCGGCTGGAGCCATAGCAGCACTTCATGCTGCCAATTTAGAATCAACTGACACCCTTAACTCATTCATTCAGACTGCTGTTGATAAAAATGGTGGTATTGATGGTAATACTGGTGATTCCCTTATGCTTACTTATTCTCCAAATGTTGCGGCGGTTGTCAATCTATCAGGCGGTCTTTATAATGCAAATTGGATTGATGAAAAGTCAAGTCCAATCATGAGCTATCACGGCAATGCAGACGCAACTGTTCCTTACACAAGTGGCATCGCCAACGGACTTCTTTACATAGAAGGATCTAAATTGCTCAATGACCGTTGTATGGAGGTAGGAATCGAAAATTATTTAGTAACCGTGCCAGGTGGAGGACATACTGATATTTATTCAGATCCTAAATTCAGCAGTTATCTGACTGAATTTAGTGTGAATTCTACATTGAAACTAGAAGATATCGTTTGCGAGAACAGCAGCTCTACATCCAATGAATCAATATCGTCAATAATTTTGGCGGTTCCAAATCCAAGTAGTTTTAGCACCAATTTCAATATGCCAGAAGCTGCTAATTGGTCAGTTACCGTCTATACCTTGCAGGGACAATTGGTAAGTACCATGGAATCAGAAAATAATTCTATGATTACTTTGGAAAAAGGAAATTTAGCTTCAGGGCTTTATGTTGTAAGCATTTCGAATACCAAAACGGGTAAGCGCTTTGTAAGTAAGGTAAGTTTTAACTAGTTTTTCATGAATTTGCAAGAATTAAGTGCTCTCATAAAGGGAAGGAGATCCGTATTTCCAGAAATGTACATTCAGAAAGAAATTCCTGATCAAATCATTGAATCATTTCTTGAAAATGCCATCTGGGCTCCCAATCACAGACTCACCCAGCCTTGGAAATTTTTGGTCTACAAAGATCAGGGATTGGTTAGCCTTGGCAATTTCTTGGCTGAAGGATACAAGGAAATGACGAACGAAGTTGCTTTTTCTGTGAAAAAATATGAGAAAACCAAATCAAAGCCCAGCTTGTCAGGCGCAGTTATTGCGGCAATTCTAAATAAGGATACAGAAAATAGAGTTCCAGAAGAGGAAGAAATAATGGCCTTAGCCATGGCTATACAAAATATCCTGCTAAGTTGTGAAATATCGGGCTTAGGAGCTTATTTAAGCACGCCCGCATCAATTAGAAATGCAGCTAATTTTATGAACCTGTCAGAAAACCAACGTTGCTTGGGATTAATATATCTGGGCTACAGGAAAGAAATTCAATTGACCAGTCAGAGGCTTCCGCTGGAAGATAAAGTGGTCTGGATAAAGAATTAATCCTCTATTCGATCTCCCAAAAATCACCCCAAAGCCTTGAACCACCATCAACATAGAGTGTTTCACCAGTTATGTAGGATGCCAAGGTGCTTGAGATAAATAGAATTGCATTTGCAACTTCTGTGGTTGTTCCCAATCTTTTGGTAGGTATTTTGTTTGCAATTCCTTGAGTCAGCTCAGGCGGATAATTTTCCAATCCTGATGATTGAATAATACCAGGAGCAATACAGTTTAACCTGATATTTTTATTGGCCCATTCTACCGCCAGTGTCTTCGTAAAATTATCAATACCTGCGCGTGCTGCACCGGTATGTACCATACCCGGAACGCCCCTGAAGTGATTAACAATAATGGTAGTAATTACACCCGCTTGTTGAGGAATAAAAAATCGGGTAGCCATAGTGTGCGTTGTAAGCCATGTACCATGTAGATTATTATTTATTACTGCTTTCCAACCCTTCTCATTCAGATCTTCAGCGGTTGTGGGAAATTGGCCTCCGGCATTATTGATCAAAATATCCAATTGTGTGTACTTTGCTTGAATATAATCCGCCAATTGTTCCAACTGTTCAGATTCACGTATATCGGCTACGAAATGAGAGATTTCACCCAGCTTTCTAAGGGATTCTTCTGCACGTTCTAGCTTCTCCTTTTTACGACCGCAGATTATCACCTTTGCATTACAGATGAGCAACAACTCTGCAGTTTTGAACCCAATTCCGGTTCCACCACCAGTAACAAGCACAACTTTATCTCTAAACAAGTCATTTGAAAATCCAATATCAGCCATTGTGTCATATTTGGGGCGCAATAAGCGCCAATTTGTCATCTATAATTTTAAGAAACAGACAGTTTGAGTTCAAAATTAGCTTTGGAATGGCAATTGATCTAAGAAATCGGAATATTATTAACAACTAAAAAACTATAAAACATGTCTTCAGTAACATTTCGACCTTTCACTCAAAGAATCAAGCCTATTGCTTTTAATGACGAAGTTAAGCATATTTTGGATCATTTATGGAGCCAAACTGCTCCTAGTTTGAGGCACCTAGCGCAACAAAATGCACAACCATTAGTCAATATCTTGAAAGATGATAAAGCATACTATCTCAACTTCAATGTAGCTGGCTACAAAAAAGAACAAATCAACATTCATTTGGAGGCTGACAAGTTAATAGTAAAGGCCACGGTTCCTTCCCCTGAAGAAAGCGAAACAAAAAGTCATCAGGAATTCAGCGTGAAAGATTTCGAAAGAGCTTTCTTGCTCTCAGAGGATATTGATGTGAACAGCATTCAAGCAAAACAAGAGAATGGAATCCTTCAAATCACACTTACTCTAAGAGAGAAAGCCCTTCCTGTCAAAAAAGAAATTGCTATTCTCTAAAATCCTTTGTCCAACTTTAAAAATTAAAAATAATGAATGCAATAACACCCAACAAGCTTCCAATGAAGATTTTAGTTAACGAATTTTTAGGTTCAACTATGAACCCTAGAGTATCAGATATTTTAGGTAATGACTCGATCATCAATCAACCTGCTGTGAATATCGTAGAAAGAGACGACAGCTACGCCATATCCGTTGCAGCTCCTGGATACCAAAAAGTTGATTTTAAAATTGCAGTTGACAATAAAAGGCTGAGCGTTTCGGCTGAGAAAACGCTATCAGAAGCTAATGAGAATAAAGCTTTTAAAAGGAGAGAATTCAGCTATGAAAAATTCGAAAGAAGTTTTAACCTGCCAGAAAATGCCGATAAAGAACTTATTTCTGCAAAATATACAGATGGTGTACTAGAAATACAAATCAAAAAATCCGAAACCTCGAGATTGAAAAAAACCATCGAAATAGAAGGATAAGGTTATTATTAAAATGTGTTTAGTGGTTTAGGGCTCTGATTTTATCAGGGCCTTATTAGTTCCAGCTCTCGAATTTTCAATAATGTACCGGGTAAAGGGGTATTCTTTGTATTGATTTGATTGGTTTTCATCAAATACTCAAGCGTTACTCCATACTTAATTGCCACTTCCAAAAGACTTTCTTCAGCATTTAGCGTATAAAAGATATATGGAACATCAGAATACAATTTCGGAGAATAGGAAAGCGGCTCTTTTTGACTATTATCAATAGAACTTAAGGTGATATTAGCCAGCTTAGTCCTTTTAAGCTTTTTCAAATTGGGAGTTTCGACCAATTTTGTTTCAACTTTCTTCGGAAGAAAAATAACTATTTCTGTTGCTGGTTCCAAGGTGGCATCTGTAATATTATTCCACACCTTTAAAGTGTGCGTACTTACTGTAAAAAGATTGGCTACGGATTCAAGGTCATCAGTCTTTTCGGTGGTATAACTGGTCTTATAATAATAGGTTGTGTTGCTTATACTTCCCTCCATCTGCATCATTGTTAAAGTCTTCAAGAACTCCGACTTTCTGGCATCAGGTAAATTTACATAATCGTTAAATGATCCAATAATCCTTTTAGGAAGTATCAAGAATTCACCGTCCATATTTGCTGGCAATATATCTTTGTTACACTGCGGATTCAAAATTCGGAGTTGCTCTAATGTCAGGCCAGTTACCATGCTTATTTCATCAAAGCTCAATTCTCTAAACACTTTGAGTTCCTTGGTCAACTGCAAGTCCAGATCGGGATTATCTGCAATAATATTGTGCATTGGAAAATATTGCATTGCATAGGCAACGGCAATAAAAGCTGGAACATATTTTCTGGTTTGTTCGGGCAGATATTTTGCAATATCATAAAATCGTGTGCTGTGTGCTCGCTTCATTGCTGAATTGATACGCCGAGGACCAGCATTGTATGCGGCGAGGACCAAAGCCCAATCGCCATAAATATCATAAAGCTTTTTCAAAAATTTTGCAGCAGCATCTGTTGACTTGTGAATGTCACATCTTTCGTCAACCTCTTTATTGAAAGTTAGTCCGTACATTTCTGCTGTAGCAGGCATAAACTGCCAAATACCTACCGCTCCATCGGGAGATACGGCTTTAGGATTTAGATCTGTTTCAATTACCGGCAAATATTTTAAAGCTTCAGGTAGTCCGTTGGCTTTCAAATATTGTTCTATGATTGGAAAATAAATTGAGGAAAGGCCAAGAATTCTGGAAGTTCTCCTGCGGTAAGTCTGGACGTATTCTTCTATTTTCTCCTTGACGTACGGTGAATATTTGCCCTCAAAGGGAATATCAAGATTCGAAACTCGATTTTTTAGGTCTTCATTGGTATAAACAGGATTCTCTTCACCCCCAGTCAAAAAATCATTTTGATTATTTGTATTGGCTTCAAGGTTTACTTGAAACAGCAAGCACAGGATAAAAAGAAATAATGCTTTCAGTAGTTCTCGCATAGGCGACGATTTAGTTTTCTCTGAAAAGATGTGCAAATGTACAAATAATATTCTTTCATTTATCTCTGTCACAAAACATTAACAGAGTTTGAAAAGTAATTAATTATAAGTTACTATTAATCAACACATTACAAATAGGCGCTTCCTGAGCTCAAGTCTTCTGTTAACAATAATAGTTAACAATAATGCTAATTTGTTAATAATGAGCTGCTTGCATCTTGTGTTACTTTCAAGTCGTTTTGTTTGGATTTACCAACGCCACCAGTGAAAATACCAACACCTCATTAATTTTTTATTAAAAATCAACCCTTAATGGTGTTACTAAGTGCTCTTATGTTAATTTTTTCATAAAATGAGAGCCCATTGTAGTAGCTTGCTGATTTCAAGCGTCTATTAAATAGTGTACTGTTTTTTCATACTAATATCCGAAGGTCGTCATCTGTAAAGCTGCGGCCTTCTTTTTTAGTATTCGATTTTCCAAGAACCCTTTCCTTGCCTTTTGACTAAAGCAAAAACATCAGCGGTTCTCCTGCCCATATCCAAAGGCCGCAGCGAAACTCCAACTGTATTATTATCGAGCCACCTTGGAAGATAAGGTTCAAAACCTTCAATTTCACGCTCCCAAGCCACCACCAGACTTTTTCCTTCAATGGATATTATTTGAATGCCATTTGGGTTTCCTACTTTTCGAAAATCTGCATTCACGGAGACAATTGCCTTTTTGTCGGGGCTAGATTTAGGAAATCCCCATGTTCTGAGGTTTTTTCCAGTTGAAGCATTTACAACTAAGAAATCGGAGCCCGAGCCTTGTTTTGAAGACAAAACGTAATAATTGATATTCTTATCAAAATAACAATAATTGTAAAGAGGTCCATCAGGATTCCCTTCTGTAGCAAACGTACAGATTGAGCCATCACTGATTTTCAATCGCAACCTTCCATTGCTCACGCTAACCTGGCTTACATCTTGTTTGATTTGCTGACGGCTTACTTGGTACATGCACTTGTCGAAATCTGCATAAACCTTGTCCTTGAGTAGGATAAAACAATCATCAAAAGGAAGAGGATTAAGATCTTCTCTTAAGTCTTTCATATTGATTCCACCACCGAATACCCAACCTTCAATACCATTTTTGAGTTTTATTTTCATCCAATGATCCTCAAATACCTTCCCCTCAATATTGATATTATCCTTGGCTTGAGTTTTTATGCCCAAATAATTTACCAAGTCACCTTTTTTAATTTTAGCCAATAATGGTGCATCAGTCTTAGGCAATGTCCTAACTTTGAGGATTGGTAGCCAAACGTAATACTGCTGATTGTTATTTTCACTCAGATTCTCAATGATATATGGATCATTATCACTTGCCACTGATTTCGGAATGATTTGTTGCTTGTTGGTACAAGCAATAATACTGAATACAAAAAACAATAAAAGGGTTCCGATTCTCATTATAGCACAAAATAAAATACAAATATAAGCCAATGTCTTTAATCCTCGTCTTCAATAAAACTTTATCATGGAACTTACTTCCAGCACTTTTGTGCTTATTGGGTATCAAAGCATCTGCTCAATATCCTTCAGCCTATGCCTATCTAGATAGGTATAATACTATGGCAATTAATGAAATGAAACGAACTGGCATTCCTGCATCCATCACTTTAGGCCAAGCATTGCTGGAGTCTGGATCAGGTACAAGTGTACTTGCCACCAAAGCAAATAACCACTTTGGTATCAAATGCGGTTCTTCTTGGCAGGGAAATACCTTTGGGAGAAAAGATGACGAACGCAGGTTGTTGTTCTTTAAGAAGAAAAGTTGCTTTCGTAAATACAATTCCCCTGAAGAATCATATCAAGATCATTCTGAATTTCTCCGCAGACCGAATGGACCCTATCAGTCACTTTTTAACCTTGCCTCCAGTGATTATAAAGGATGGGCGTATGGCTTGAAACAAGCCGGATATGCCACTAGTGACAGCTATGCTAAAGATTTGATTCGAATTATTGAATTGTACCAACTCTATAAATATGATTCCAATTCTAATCCAGGAACGGTGGTCATTAGCCCTGATAAATCCCTTCCTGAAAACAAAATACCTGTTGAACCCAAAAAGACGACAAGCATCCAGACAGCTTCTAAAGGCTTCACACCTTTGCGCATCAACCAAGTGCGAGCGGCTATGATCACTGAGACCATGAACGTTGACGAATTCTGTACAAGAGCTCGATTGCCCATTAAAAGTATCTTAAAATATAATCCCTGGTTTTCGTCGGCTACATATATGCTTGTAAAAGATGATCTGGTCTATTTGCAAACTAAGAAGAAAAGCTTTTGGGGAACAAAAAAACAGCACTTGCTTGCTCCCAATGAAACCGTTTTTGGACTTTCACAAAGATATGGTGTTCAAGAAAATAAATTGCGTGAAAGAAATGGCTTGACTGCGTATGAAGAACCAGCCACAGGACAATACCTTTATTTAAGAGGAAAAAGAAAAGAAACAGCTAAATTGAAAATAGCCTCTAAACCTATTGCAATACCAATTGAAAAGCCAAGCATTTCACCCGATTCAGAACCTAGGCCTATAAAAGATACGCCTATAGAAAAACCAATTGCTAAAGAAGTGCCAGTCCTCATCGAAGTTTCTCCTACTCAGGAATCCATATCCACACCCTCTGGCAATGAAGAAACTTTCAATTTTGAAATTACTCCTCAATCTACTTCAAAGCCTTCAGCCCAATCAGGGCAAACCATAGAAATCATAAAAGCAGAACCAATTGTTCAGTCACCTATAACCACAGATGTTGTTAAGCCACCTTATCCAAAGGCAGATCCCGTAATGTACACCGTTGGAGTTGGCGATACTTTGTATAATATTTCCAAAAAATTTGGCACCACAGTTGATAAGTTAAAACAATTGAATCAACTTGCAGACAATAATATTCAGATAGGCCGTATATTGCAAATAAGATGAAAAAACATTTAATCCTACTAGGAATTTTGATTTCCGTTTCTGCTGACATCTATGCTCAGTCCTTTGCCTTTGGCATTAAAAGTGGTTTGACTGCCTCTTTGCAGCGATTTGACGGATTCGGAAATGACCCACTTCTGAAAGCTCCAATCATCGGTTACATTGAATCGGATGATCCCGGCGGCTCCGTATTTGCTCAATTCGGGTACCATACCAAAGGCGCAGCCAATATCCCAAGGCAGACCGTAATTTATACAGATCCGCAAGGTAATAATGTGTCTTGGCGGCCTCAAAAGGTTGAATATGAATTCAACAACTTAAGTCTTGTTCTTGGTTTTAAGAAAAAATATCCTGTAGGCAATTCCTTCGCCTATTATCTGTTTGGCGTAAGAGGAGATTATACAGTAAGCACCAATTTTGAGGAGTTCAAAGACTTGAACAATTCCTTCTTTGGTTCATTTCCATCAGATCAATTCGTTCAGCCTTGGAACTATGGCGTGACAATTGGCGGTGGATGGGAGTTTCCCTTTACAGATCTTTTTAGTGGTACTCTTGAATTTACGGTTAATCCCGACTTTTCACGACAGTATTTTCAGCCTCCTATCCAAAATGTTATAAATCCTTTTGTACCGGGCGGGCCGTTGACATCAATTCCTGAGAGAAGAATTTCAAATATTGCACTTGAAGTTACTTTAGGATTGCGCTTCTTGCATAAGGTAATATACGAAGACTAATTTTTATTCTGCATTATCGTGAAATGCATCAATAACGCTTTTCATGACAATAAACATTGGCTCCTTGCCTTCTTTGGTAACGAACGAACCATCTTCGACGACCAATGAATCTTCAATAAAGGCCAGCAAATCCTCTTGTTGATAATCTTGAAATAGCAAATCAAATCGCTGACTGACCTGATTAGCAGGTAGATGTTCCACTTTGGACCAGTTTTCATCTTCTGATTTTTCCAAATCATCTAATGTAAGTGTTGGGACTCCTCCAGTCGATCTATGGATAGATGCGATAATTACCACTGTCAAAAAGATAAGACCTTCTCTTTCGTCAGAGGTAAGGCTGTTGAACTCTTCATCTATCAGATACTGAGCCAAACCTAGCTGCTCAGTAGTCAAATAATCAAATTCCTTCTCATAGAGGTCTTTATCGGTATCGAGCAGATCCAATACTTCATCAATCACTGATTCGGATATAAAAGGTAATGGCATAATTAAGCCATTGATGTTTCACGAGGAGCAGCATTAAGAATTTCTTCATTTGCTTGGTCGGCAAAATTGGTGAAATTCTCGTTAAACGCTTTTGCTAGGCTATTGGCTTTCTGGGTGTATGCTTCCTTGTCTGCCCAAGTATTGATTGGGTTCAATATTCCAGCAGGCACTCCGGCACATGATGTTGGCATCATGAGGCCAAAAACTTCATGCTTTTCATAAGCGACATCATCAAGCATGCCGTTCAGCGCGGCATTGATCATAGCACGGGTGAAGGATAAAGAGATTCTGTGACCTTCACCATATGGACCAGCCGTCCATCCTGTATTGATCAACCATACATTGACTTTATGCTCTTTCATTCTTGATCCAAGCATAGAAGCATATCTGGCAGGGTGTAGTGGCAAGAAAGGCGCACCAAAACAAGCGCTAAATGTCCTTGTAGGCTCTGTAATTCCGGCTTCTGTTCCAGCTACTTTAGCCGTGTAGCCTGAGATAAAATGATACATGGCCTGCCCAGGTGATAATTTGGAAATTGGAGGCAACACTCCATTCGCGTCACAAGTCAGAAAGAAAATATTGGTGGGATGACCTCCAGTGGATGGGACTCTGATATTGGTGATATGCTCTATTGGATAGGAAACCCGAGTGTTTTCAGTTATCGTGCTATCCTCGTAGTTAGGAATGTTTGTACCCGGCTGAAAGACAATGTTCTCCAATATTGCACCTGGCTTGATAGCCTTGTAAATATCTGGTTCTTTTGCTTCTGACAAATCAATACATTTGGCATAACAACCTCCTTCAAAGTTGAATACCCCATTGTCAGACCAACCGTGCTCATCATCTCCGATCAATTGGCGATTTGGATCGGCAGAAAGCGTCGTTTTACCTGTACCTGATAAACCAAAAAATATTGCCGTGTCGCCCTTATCCCCTACATTAGAAGAACAATGCATAGGAAAAACACCCTTATAAACCGGCAGTTCAAAATTCAAAACAGTGAATATCCCTTTTTTGATTTCCCCAGTATAACCCGAACCCCCAATAAGGATAACTTTCTTTGTGAAGTTGATAATTGAAAAATTATGCTGTCTCGTTCCATCTACAGAAGGATTAGCACGAAATCCTGGTGCACACAATATGGTCCATTCGTGAACAAATGAATTGAGTTCCTCACTTGTAGGTCGCAAAAACATATTGTTGGCAAACTGGTTAGACCAAGGATACTCTGTAATTGCCTTTATATTGACTCGGAAGTTGGGATCAGCACACGCATATGCATCTCGCACATATAGTTCCGTCCCAGATAAGTAGTTGGTTACTTTTGTATAAAGCTTATTGAATACTTCAGGAGAAATAGGAATATTAAAATTACCCCAATTTACTTCGTTGATGGTTGTTTCATCTTGAACGCAGAATTTGTCCTTTGGAGATCTTCCAGTAAATTCGCCTGTTTTTATTACCAGGGCGCCTGAGTCTGCCAATTCTCCCATTTTTTTATCCAATGAATGTTGGACCAATTCTCCCCCTGTTAAATTTACATAAACATTTTGGGTGGCATTGATGCCTAATGAACCGAGGTCAAATGAAGGATTCTGTTTGCCAATTACTTTCATGAAAAATCAATTTTAGCCTACTTGATAGGACCTTTGAACTTAAGGAAAAATATAAGAATAGAAACGTAAAGGTACAATCTTTATTCTTTTCGTTACATCATTTACCGCTTTGTTTCGCTTAATTTAAGCCATTTTGACCAATCTGTTAAGTACCTTTGTTGCACAATCTAGTATAAAATTTGATATTCATTATTGATTATGAGTGAATTAAGACACAATAAGATCAAGTCTGCCCTTGTTTCTGTATTTGATAAATCAGGTTTACAACAAATAGTCGAAGAGCTTCATCGCCTCGATATCGAAATCATAACAACAGGTGGCACTGAAAGTTTTATCAAATCTTTAGGAATTCCAGTTACCCCTGTGGAATCACTTACGGGCTTCCCATCAATTCTGGATGGTCGTGTCAAGACCTTGCATCCTGCAATTTTTGGAGGTATTCTTGCTATCCGTGAAAAGGAACATTTGCTGCAATTGGGTGAATACAATTTGGCTGAAATAGATTTGGTTGTAGTTGATCTTTATCCATTTCAAGACACTGTGTCCGCCACTGATGATGAATACACAATCATAGAAAAGATAGATATTGGTGGAATTTCACTTATAAGAGCTGCAGCTAAAAACTACCGTGACGTTGTTATAATCCCTTCGAAAAATCAATACAACAGGCTGTTTGAAATATTGAATCAGCAGGAAGGAGTTACATCACTTGACGAGCGGAAATATTTAGCTACTCAAGCTTTTGGAGTTACCTCCATATACGATACAGCTATTCACGAGTACTTCAATGGCAAATCCGCTTTTAATATTCACATTGGCCCAGCTACCCCTCTAAGGTATGGCGAAAATCCACACCAGAAAGCCAATTATTACGGTGATTTGGATCAAATTTTCACCAGACACGCTGGCAAAGAATTGAGTTACAATAACTTGATGGATATAGAGGCTGCTATGCAACTTATCCAAGAATTCATAAATGACGATCCTACTTTTGTCATTATCAAGCACACCAATTCATGTGGCGTTGCAACAAGATCAAAACTGTTTGAGGCGTGGAACGCTGCCTTAAGTTGTGATTCGATCTCTGCTTTTGGGGGAATTTTGGTATGCAATAAGCCAATGGATGTAGCAACCGCATTAGAGATTGATAAGCTATTTTATGAAGTATTGCTTGTCCCTGAATTTGAAGAAGCAGCGCTCAATATACTCAAGCAAAAAAAGAACAGAATTTTACTCAGCTATAAAAATTTCACCCCACAGACCAAAATGTTTAGGAATATCCTCAACGGTGTCATTGAACATGATGCTGACTTGCATCAACAAGACACTGAAACATGGAAAAAAGTGACTTCTCCCGACGTTTCTCCTGAGGCAATGAAAGATTTAATCTTTGCCAACAAGTGTGTTAAGCACTTAAAATCCAATACCATCGCTTTGGTGAAAAACAAAACACTGGTTGGAATGGGCTGTGGACAAACATCTAGGGTAGATGCCCTAAAACAGGCGATATTGAAAGCCAAAACCTTTGGTTTTGAGTTGGCTGGAGCTGCTATGGCTTCTGATGCTTTTTTTCCTTTTCCGGATTGCGTCGAAATAGCTTCAAAAGTAGGCGTGAAATATGTGGTGCATCCAGGAGGGTCCATTAAAGACCAAGAAAGTATCAATTATTGTGAACAACATGATATGTCGATGTACCTCACTGGTATCCGTCACTTTAAACATTGATTTGAATGTGGCTAACCATTGATGCGGGAAACACCAGAGTCAAAACCGGACTATTTGACCAAACGCTACTTCAAGAAGTGAGGTATTGGACCAAAGAACAGGAAAAGGAAATTCGTTCCTATTCGCTTGAAAAAGAAGTTTGCCGGGTAATAGTGACAACGGTTATTGACGGGTTTTCAATAAAGTGGGAATCGCCAATTTCAAGCTTTTTGTTGAGTGAAAAAACCCCACTTCCTATTACAAACCACTATCAACAGCCAGACAAATTAGGCAAGGATCGACTTGCTGGAATACTGGGTGCCTGGCATTTGTTCCCAAAACGAAATACGCTGGTTGTAGATATTGGTACTTGCATTAAGTATGATTTCATCAATGAGTCCGGCGAATACAAGGGCGGCAGCATCAGCCCAGGATTGCGAATGCGACTCCGAGCAATGCACCATTTCACATCGAGATTGCCCCAATTGGACTTGGTTGATAATTACGATATTGCAGGGTTGAATACAGTAAATTCCATGATGACGGGAACAATTCAAGGCGTTATTGGTGAAATTCGGCATTTTGTTTCCTTGTACAAGGCGCGTTCTGATGATTTGTCCGTTATATTGACCGGTGGGGACGCAAGATTTCTATCTTTGCACCTCGAATCCAATTTTCATCTAGAGCCTGACTTAGTATTAATAGGATTGGCTGCAGTTTTGAAATACAATATAGACTATGAAGCAAGTAATAATATGTAGCCTTATTCTTCAGTGTGGGTTGTTGTTGGGACAAACTTCCGATAATTCGCCTTACTCAAGATTTGGGCTTGGAGACTTTGCCATCAACCAGCGTGTGCCCTCAATGGGTATGGGTGGCTTAAGGGCCACCTACTCTGATCAAAATAATACAAATTTCGAAAATCCTGCATCGCTTGGGTACCTAAAATCAACAGTGTACGAAGGTGGCATATTTGTAAAACATAAAAGCCAGGAGGCAGGGGGACAAACTGCAAAGCAATGGAGTGGCAATTTAAGTTACCTGTCTTTAGCATTTCCACTTAAGAATCCTCTGAGTGAGGCATTGCAGAAAAAACCTTCTGTCAATCATTACGCATTAGGTATCAATCTTACACCTGTTAATAGTGTCAACTACGACGTTAAGTCCGTTGGATTTGCTCCGGGAGTTGATAGTTTCACCAATGAGTTTACAGGAAAGGGCGCTGCACACAAAGTTCAGTTGGCTGGTGCACTTCAACGCAATAATTGGTCAGTTGGTGCCTCTATTGGCTGGTTGATTGGCAATTTTGAAGCTAGGAAACAAGTTAGGTTCACTGACTTGGCAGACAGTTATATTACCTCAACCAAGGACGAGTACAGTTTGAATGGATTTTCCTGGCAAATTGGTGCTCTGTATGATCATTATCTGACAAAAATTGACAAAAAAGAACCTCAGGCTTTTAGACCAAAGTTGAGTTTTGGATTGACAGGACACGGTACCCAATCTTTTAGGACCAACAAGTCATTTTTGTATTCCCGTATCAATCTTGACCTCATTAGTAGTACCAATAATACCATTGATACCTTCGCTATTTCACCAGCTTTTGGTCTTGATGGATCAGGAAGATTGCCAGCAGAATTAGTGTTGGGTATTATGCATTACCCTTCCAAAAACTTGAAGTGGGGTTTGGATGCCAGCTTTTCTAACTGGGAAAGCTACAGGAACGATGCCAAACCCGATACTTCTATCGTACGATTTTCCAATCTTTTGAGATTTGCTGCTGGGCTTGAATATTGCCCAAATCCAGATGACTACAAATACTACTTTAAGAAAATTCGTTACCGTTTTGGTGTTTATTTTCAACAAGATCCGAGGGTTTTGAACGGGAATACCCTAACAGATTTAGGAATAACATTTGGTGCCGGATTGCCCATCAAATTATCAAGGGGTCAGGTTTCGTACGTCCATTGGGCAGTGGAACTGGGTCAGTTTGGTAACTCCAATTTGATTCAAGAAAAATATGCCCGATTACATTTTGCCTTTAGTTTCAGCGATAATAGCTGGTTCTTCAAGAGAAAATTTGATTGAGTTCATACATTGAGCCAATCCATGCAGCTCTAATCAGTTCCGCTTATTTCGACCAATTGACCCGATAGATTTTATGTCCAAAGATCTTTTATACAAAGTTGCTCTCAATCTAATGCCAAATATTGGTCCGGTAACTGTGCGTAATTTGGTCAGCTATTGTGGTGGTGTCATTGAAATATTTCAAGCCAACAAGAAGACCCTAGAAAGTATTCCGGGAGTTGGGCCATCAATTGCCAAAATTGTTACCGAGACCGCTATTCTTGATCGAGCTGAACAAGAGCTTGTTTTCATGAAAAAGAATGATGTACGAGCATATTTTTACCTAGATGAGGAATACCCTAAGAGGCTCAATCACATCAACGATGCTCCTGCTTTATTGTTTGTCAAAGGCAATGCGGATCTCAATCCAAGCCGAACAGTAGGTATAGTTGGAACCCGCAATCAAACTCCGATTGGTATTGCCAACTGTGAAGCTTTGGTAGAATACCTGAACAAATATAATGTGACTATCGTGAGTGGAATGGCCTTTGGTATTGATATCACTGCGCATAAAAAGGCCTGTGACATCAATATGACCAACTTGGGTATTGTGGCTCATGGTTTGGATACGCTGTATCCAGCGGCTCATAAGCCAATAGAAAAGAAATTGATGTTGAATGGAGCTATGATCTCTGAGTTTCCGTCAAAAACCATACCTGACAAAGAGCGTTTTCCTATGCGAAATCGAATCATTGCTGGAATGTCAGACGCTTTGGTCATCGTTGAAACTGCCGCATCTGGTGGATCGATGATAACAGCTGACATGGCATTTGGCTACAACAAAGATTTGTTCGCATATCCGGGCAGACCTCAGGATGTCTATTCGCAAGGCTGTAATACATTGATCAAACGCACAAAAGCCTATTTGACTGAATCAGGACAGGATGTTGTTGAGCAAATGATGTGGCCACTTTTGGATCAAACCAAGGAAATTCAGACAGCCTTATTTGTGGATTTGTCACCAATTGAACAAAAGGCATTGGATTTAATCAGGAAACATGCTGAGTTGAGCGTTGACCAAATAGCTGGTTATATGGGAACTACTCCAAGTGAAACCGCTTCAATATTACTGCAATTGGAGTTTAGTGGCTTGATTAAGAATATTCCTGGAAAACGATACATAATGGTTTAATTCAACTGAACGATTTGAAAAAATCCTTTGTTAGCAATCTGATCTTGTTATTGGGAGCAAATGTTCTGATAAAACCAATTTTCATCTTTTGGGTAGATCGCTCTGTGCAGAACCATTCAGCTACCAGTGAATATGGACTCTATTTTACTTTTTTCTCTTATTGCATGATCCTCTCACTTGCTGTGGATTTTGGTGTTCAAACTTGGTATCACAAGACTATTGCCAACGACAATACACACTTTAACACACTTTTTCCAAAGGTTGTCTTGGCAAAGCTTTTCTCTTCCTTGATATACATGACGCTGCTGTTGACCATTTTTTGGAGTCTTAGATACAAGGCAGCCTTCTTTCCTTTGTTCCTGACCATTATACTTTGGCAATTGGTTTCAAGTTGGGTTTTGTTGTTGCGGAGCAATGTTTCAGGTTTTGGTCAATACAAAACCGACGTGTTTTTCTCTATTCTTGATAAGTTTCTGCTTATCTCTGTTTTTGGTATATATTTTCTTTTGCACAAAATTCAAAGCTTTGATACCTCACTTTTTGCAACATGGCAATTGTGTGGCTCGCTTTTTCTTTTATTGATTTTATGTCTTTGGTCCGCTTTCAATCTCCCTTTGATGAGAATGGTTAGACCAAAAGTATCAGAAGCTTTTCAAGTGTTAAAATCTAGCAGTGGATTTGCTTTAGTCATATTGTGTATGTTATTGTATCAAAGGGCAGATTCCATCGTCCTTGAAAGATTTTTAACTGATGGTTCTCATCAAGCGGGAATTTATGCGGCTGCCTATAGATTGATTGATGCAATGAATATGTTGGGATTCTTGGCCGCAGGATTATTGTTGCCAATGTTTGCATCACTAGAGAAAAAGCACTTAGAGAAAATCGGGCTTTTTGACACTTCATTTCGTTTGTTGTGGTGGTTTGTGCTTGTTGCTGCAATCCCAATTTGCTTTAACAGCCAATTCATCATGTCAATTCTGTACCATAATCCTTCTAAAGAGTGGGGTTGGGCACTGAGCATACTTGTTTGGTCGTTTGTTTTTATGACAATGACTTATGTGTCTGGCACTTATTTGACTGCTGGGGGAAAAGTGCAGAAACTTTGGAAGCTCTATGGCTTGGTGACTGTATTCAGTGTGCTGACCAACGTGGTAATTGTACAAACCTACGGCTTATTTGGTGTATGCATTGTTTCAGTAATTAGTAATATGGCCGTTTTTTGCATTCAGACTGTTTTTGCTATTAAAGACATAAAATGGCCTGAGTACAAAGTAATGGTGAAGCAATGTTTGCTTTATCTTACCTTAGCCATTGTAGGCGTTTGGTTATTAAATTCATTATTTTATGAAAATTCACTGTCTGGACTGATTACTAGTTTTATTTTTGTGTTGCTTTTAGGTATTCTGACCAAAGTAGTTTCCGTAAGAAGCTTCCTCGCAGTGTACCAAAATTTTATGAAACCTACATCTTAAAAAAATATTCTTCAACTGCTGAAGAACTAATATTGCTCAAATGGAAAAAAATGAAAACCTGATCAGCATCATTGCTATTTTGTACAGATGGAAGGCACCTATCCTTCGTCTTACAGTTCTTGCTGCTGCCATCAGTATCATTGTGTCTTTATTTCTACCCAACTACTACAGCTCCACTACTACCTTCTACGCAGCAAGTACTGATCTGGCAAAACCAGAAATGATATTTGGTGGTACAACTAAGGCAATGGAATACTATGGTGGTGACGCAGATATTGATAGGATGTTAACGATTGCCGAAAGCCATGAATTAAAAGATTTTTTGATTGATAGCTTTAACCTTATGAAACATTATGATATTGATAGCACTGCTCAAAATGCATCTTTCAAAATTATGGAACATCTCGGTAAACTTTATACGGTGCAAAAAACAAAATTCGATGCCATTCAGCTGACAGTCGAAGACAAAAGTCCTAAGCTTGCTGCTACAATGGTCAATGCCGCTCGAAAAAGGATAAATGATGTTGCCTTGAATCTAATCCGCAAAAATCAGATGAACGTGCTCAGATCTTATCAAACCAGTATGTTGGAAAAACAAAAGGAATTGAATCAATTGGACGATAGTTTAATAATGAGCAGAAAAAGATTTGGGATCTACAATATTGAAGCGCAGAGTGAATTGATGGGAACGACTATTGCCAAAAAAGAAACAAGCTTGACTGGAAACAAAGGTCGATTGAAAATCTATCAAGAACTATCTTCCCCCAACACAGATACCATCATGAACCTGAAAGCCAATATTCGTGGTCTTGAAGATGAAATAAACATGTTGACTGATCTAAGAAGTCCGTCAAGCTTCACCCTAGCCAAATTCAACAATGGTGTATCCAAAGTTGAAATATTACAACAATTGCACCTGCAAGCTAGAAACAGGTTGAGTTATGACCTTGAGCGATTCAACCAATTACAAAACACCCTTGAAGCAGATATTACTTCATTGATTTTAATTGAAACAGGTCAAGTGCCAATTGTTAAATCCAGACCTCGACGCTCACTTATTGTTATAGCGAGTATCTTGGCTGCTTTGCTATTGGGCACAATAACTGCTTTGCTGCTAGATAATTACCGCAATGTTAATTGGAAGGAACTACTGAATGCCTGAGGCGAGCATTTTTCAAAAACACTCTAAATCACAAGCTTCCGGGCTTTGGTGGTTTACTGCTGGACTCTTTTTGCTCAGCTTAGCCGCCAGTATTTGGTTGGAGAAAAGCTGGATATTGGGTATTCCATTTGCCTGGATATTTACCTATGCCACCATTCTCAACATAAAAATACCATTCTATATTTTACTGGCTACGATACCGTTGAGCACTGAGACCAGTTTTGAGAATGGTTTTTCCACTGATTTACCCGCTGAGCCACTGACCGTTTATTTGATGTTCATATATTTCGCTTATGTTTTACAACAAATGCGGACTATGAGCAGTCGATTCTTTTTGCACCCCATTTCTTTGCTGTTGCTGGGTCATGTGGTATGGATCGGCATTTCATGCATCAACTCATACAATCAGCTTGTTTCGATAAAGTTCTTTCTTGCTAAGATTTGGTATGTTGTGGTATTTTATTTTCTGTCCGGCCTAATATTAAAAGACTTAAAGGAAATCAAGAAATATACTTGGTTTATTCTCATTCCATTGATAACAGTAGCCATAATTGTTGTCATAAGGCATGGTATGGTTGGTTTTAGCTTCAAGGAGATTAGCCATATTTACTATCCATTTTTTAGAAATCATGTTGATTATGCTTGTCAATTGGCCTTGTTTATACCATTTGTTTATGTGGCGCGCTCTTGGTATAATAAATGGAGCAATAAGTGGCTATTTCTATGGTTTGCTGTTGTTTTTTCGTTTTTAGCAATTCAAGTATCTTATACCCGTGCTGCCATCGGGGCATTATTTATAGGTATTGGAGCGTTTTATGTCATGAAATACAAATTGCTCAAGCCTGTATTAGTCCTTGTTGCCGTCGGAGTGACCTTGTTCTTGGCATCCATGGCCAGTGGAAACAAATATCTTCGATTTGCTCCAAACTTTGAAAAGACAGTCACACACCAAAATTTTGAAAACTTATTAGAAGCTACTTATAAACTGCAAGATATTTCAACCATGGAAAGGGTCTATCGTTGGGTGGCTGCCAGTCAAATGATTAAAAAAGAGCCTTGGTTTGGATTTGGGCCAGGCACCTTTTATTTCTTCTATAAATCTTATACGGTTTCAAGCTTTAAAACCTATGTAAGCTACAATCCTGAAAAATCAGGTATACACTGCTACTATCTGATGACACAAGTGGAGCAAGGAATATTCGGATTGATTATTTTGTTGAGTCTGATATCTTTTGCTTTGATGCGACTACAGTACTTATACCACACTGTGGAAGATAAAGCATTAAAAAAAGTAGTTGGCGCTATTTTGGTGAGTTTTGTTATTATTTTATGCCTTTTGGTAATGAACGATATGATTGAAACCATTAAAGTTGGTCCCTTTTATTTCATTATTCTTGCATTGATTACCAATATCGATTTGATGGTTCGAAGCGAAAAGGAATCAAGTGTTACCCCTCAAACAACTCCGGCTGGTTGAGATTGTCCTCTGCATCTGGGAAGACATCCTCGTTGAATCTTAAAATATTACCCATGCTGTAGCAGGTTCTACAACGGGGCTCGTAATGTTCTAAAGCGCCTAGCATCACTCTTTCATTGTCATCCACCAATCTATACGAGTGAGTAGCCAAACTTCCACAATGTGGACATATTGCGTGCACTTTCGTAATGTATTCCGACACTGCAAGCAATCCAGGGATAGGACCAAATGGTTTGCCCAAATAATCCATATCCAGGCCTGCAACAATCACCCGAATTCCTTTTAAGGCCATTTCCTGGCAAACATCCTGCAATTTCAGGTCAAAGAACTGCGCTTCATCAATTCCCAACACACTGAATTCTATCTTTGATTTCAATATTTCTTCCGAATTCGAAATGGGTATGGCTTCCAGAGAATTCGAATTGTGACTTACAACATCGTTTACTGCATAGCGCTGGTCGATTGCAGGTTTAAAAACTGCTATTTTTTGATTAGCTATCTTTGCCCTTTTCAGTCTGCGGATCAGCTCTTCCGTCTTGCCTGAAAACATAGAACCACAAATAACTTCTATCCATCCACTGCGCTGTCCTTTGTAATGCGGTTCCAAAAACACAATATTTAAAATTTAAATGTCCTCAAATCTAAAGAAATTATAAGAATTTATAAAATTCGTACCGTGAAATTCGTTAATCTTGACACAAAAAAAGAATTATGCAACAATCGAGTCCAATAAACAGCCTAAAAACTCTCCTTTCAAAGGCATTATCACTCGCAAATTCCGCTTCCATTTCCTTGATTGAGAAGGATATGATTATGGCTTTGATAAGGAAAAGTTATGAAGAAGCCAATATGCTTGAAATAGAAAGCAGTTCAATTCCTGAAGAGCAAAATAAACTGGCTACAGATCCTGTAATCATTCCTAAACCAATTCCAGAAGCAACTCCTGAACCAATAATAATTCCTGAAGTACTGCCTGCTCCTGTTCCATTTGAATTTATTGAAGAAGTCAAAATCACGGTTCCTGTAGCCGAACAAGTTGTAATTGCAGAGCCTGAAATTATCCAAGCGGAGTCAACTGTTGTTGCGCCAGTTCAATCAGTGGACCTGTCTTCGCCCGTGATGGAAGAAAAACTTGCACCATCTCCCAATTTTGCTGAATTAATGGAAAAGGTAAAACCAAAAGAGATTGTAATGCCGACTCAGAAGATTGAAGAAGAAGATGAGCCAATGTTCTTCTCCGATATACGACTTGAAGATATGTTTGACCCAAAGGCGGCCTCTGAATTATCAGAAAGATTGAGTGCTTCAAAAATTGATAATATCGTTACAGCAATTGGCTTAAACGAGCGAATCTTTACGGTCAACGAATTATTCGAAGGCAACAATGATGAATTTCAGGATGTATGTGCCCACTTGAGGCAATTGGGTAGCTATGCACAGGCCAAAAGCTATCTGTCCACCTCCGTTATCGACAGATACAATTGGATGGCTCCGGATAAATTCCGCAAAGCAAAGGAATTCATCAAATTGGCTCGCAGATTGTACATATAATCTCAATAAAACAAAATGAAAAAAATTGCTGTATTTACCTCTGGTGGTGATTCTCCTGGCATGAATGCTGCCATAAGAGCTGTTGTCCGTGCTGGAATCCATTCAGGGCTGGAAGTTTATGGAATATTGCGTGGATACGAAGGAATGATAGATGGAAACTTTGTGCCAATGGATACCCGCAGCGTAAGCAATATCATCCAGCTCGGTGGCACGATACTCTACACTGCACGAAGTGAAAGATTCCGAACACCAGAGGGAAGAAAACTGGCGTTTGAAAACCTAAAAGCACACGATATCGATGGTATTGTTGCGATTGGTGGGGACGGAACATTTACAGGAGCTGATATTTTTACCAAAGAGTATCCACTAAAAATAGTGGGATTGCCGGGAACCATAGACAATGATTTATACGGAACAGATTTCACAATTGGTTATGATACTGCCATAAATACGGCCATGTGGGCAATTGACAATATCAAGGATACTGCCAATGCTCATGATCGTTTGTTCTTTGTAGAAGTAATGGGACGCGACAGCGGATTCATAGCGTTGCGCAGCGCTATAGCCGTGGGAGCCGAAGCAGTTTTAATACCCGAAACACATACAGACATTGATCAATTGTATGATAAAGTTAGAACTCAAAGTGATTTAAAGAAACGGGCTTGTATTGTGGTAGTTGCTGAAGGCGACGAATTTGGTGGTGCCTATAAAATATCAGAAGAGATCCGTAAAAGAGATCCGAAGTTAGACATTCGTGTATCTGTACTCGGGCACATGCAGCGTGGTGGCAGACCCAGTTGTATGGATCGATTTCTTGCCAGCAGATTGGGACTAGAAGCAGTAAAAGCCTTAAATGATGGAGTTTCGGGCGTAATGATTGGACAAAGTCATAACAATATCACATATACTCCGTTTGAAAAGTCAATAAAACTAAACAATACCTTAAACCCAGTGTTGACTGAGATGGTAGAAATCTTATCATGAACGATCATTCCACAAATCTTGCATTGCTCAAAAAAAGATTGCGTTGGCCATTGGCCTTTGTGGCGTCCCTGTGGATTGTACACTTAACCAAGATCTTTTTAGGCTGGGACTTGGGTTTTCTGGGTGTCTTACCTCAAACAAAACAAGGTTTAATAGGAATATTTACTGCACCATTTATTCATGGCGATCTTCCTCATTTGATATCCAATACTATTCCTTTGGTCGGGATGTTATTGATTATGGTGTTGGTCTATCCACGTGTTGCATTCAAAAGTTTCATGCTGATCTATGTTCTGACAGGAATCAGTGTATGGATTTTTGGGCGAAAAATGGTGTTTCATATTGGAGCCAGTGGAGTGGTTTATGGCTTGGTGGCATTTGTTTTTTGGAGTGGGGTGTTCCGCAGAAGCATGAAATCCATTGTACTAGCTCTCATCATGGTGGTTATTTATACACCAATGTTTGCAGGTATCTTTCCAAATAAGGAAGGTGTGTCTTGGGAAAGTCATTTATTGGGAGCCATCATGGGTGTATTCACTTCATTTTACTTTAAACAAGAACTGGAAGTTGATGAAATGGAAGAGTCAAATCATATAGTAGATCCTGAAATGGAAGCTAAAGCCTATTTCTTTCCACGTGACGTATTCGAAAAAACGAAAGCTGAAAGAGCGGCTGAACAATTGCGCAACAGTCAGAACTGGATGTCTGACACTTCTTTGTAACCCCTGCTAATCAATCCTTTTACTATCTAATTAATTTTTGATAGGTAAAAATCACTAGTCTCCACGCAATGGATATTATTGAGAAATACACCTAGATTTCTATTGAATTTTTGCAGTTCAACCTAAGTGAATACTTCATCGATCACGTTTCAAGATGTTAATAAATCGTTTACTACTTTCTATCTTCAGCCTGAATTTTGATTTGTATTCAAAAAATTGGAACTTGCAGTCTTAAATTATTTCATGAAATTAACATTTCAACTACTTTTTGTTTTTTTCCTGCTCATCGGCAATGGTCTGGTTGGACAGAATTACAATTACGTTGAACAGGCGCGGAGCAAGGAAAAGCTTGATACCATTTACCCGTACAATGTGCTGCTCAAAACAATGAATGGCGACTCAAGTATCAGCAATAAACTTTTTGCTGCCAATGGCAAGCCTAGTTTATTGATTTTTTGGCTGACTACCTGTTATCCTTGTAGAATGGAAATGGATGCCATAGCCATTAAATATCCTGAATGGCAAAAAGAGTTGGCTTTCAACACCTATGCGATTTCTACAGACTGGGCTCATAATATAGGATCTATCAATAAACGCTGGAAAGACAGGGAATGGCCTTTTGAATTTGTTTGGGATTACCACAAGGAATTCAAAGAAATAATGCCTGGTGGTTTGAACGGTTTGCCGCAAGCTTTTGTGATTGATGGAAAAGGCAAGATAGTATTTCACAAAAGGAAATACAATACTGGGGACGAAGATTTACTCTTCGAACAATTGAAATTGGCCGCGCATGCAACCAGTCATTAATATCGGTTGGAAATTACTCCGCTTTCTTAGCAGCAAGCTTAAGCTTTGCTAATTTTGCAGCTTTAGGTCGGCTATTACCGTTACTTCCAAGGATGATTTTTCCTCTTTTTGATCTTTTATCTCCTTTACCCATGGTGGTATTTATTTGAATTAAGGGTGCAAAGCTACATTAAATAGACATGAAATGAAACTCCTAAGCGAAATCTCTTATTCTATACCCGTGGCTATAGACATTGAACCGTCCTGATTTCAAAAATCCAACCAGACTAATTCCAGCCTCAACCGACAATTCTACTGCCAAACTGGAGGGTGCTCCAATAGCTGCAACTACTGGTATTCCTATCATTGCTGCTTTTTGTATCAATTCAAAACTCGATCTTCCACTCAGCAAAAGTATATCTGGGTTGAGTTCGGTGTGATTTAATAAATATCCAGCTATTTTATCCAGCGCATTGTGTCTTCCTACATCTTCTCTCAACGTGATCAGTGTTCCTGTTTCCGTAAAAATTCCGGCTGCATGCAAACCACCTGTCGATTCAAATACTGATTGTGCTTCGAGTAAAGTTTGTGGCAATGACATCAAAACATTCGGATCAATTGCTAGTTGGAGTGATGTTAAAGCTCTTTTTCGGACTTGAAAAATGGATTCTATACTTGACTTGCCACAAACACCACAACTGCTGCTGGTGTAAAAGTGCCTGTCTAGTTTGCTCGTATCTGGATTGAAATCCTTTCTTAATTGAACAGCAATCACATTATCTCCATTCACAGTTTGCCAGACTGGAAGCCTTTCCACAGCCGATATTTCATGAAATGATTCAATAATTCCCTCCGTAAACAGAAATCCTAAAGCCAATTCTTCATCATTGCCTGGAGTGCGCATCGTAATGGATATTGGCTTGCGAATTAATATTCCATTAGACCAATACTCCAGTTGAATTTCCAACGGCTCCTCAACAGCGAGTTCGTCCATTTCAGTAGTCAAACCCTTATTGTGCCATTTCTGAATCGGAACTTGCTTAGAATGCCTTTTCATTATTTATTGTTTGAATGGCAACAATGCGTCTGCAATTTTACGATCATTGGACAGCCTTGGAACTTTGTTTTGACCACCCAACTTACCTTGACTTTTCATGTACTCTCTAAAAGCACCCTTTTTCAACACGGTTAACACCAATGGTTGCAATATCTTGCCCGATATTAGATCTTGATAATAGATGTTCTGTTCAATCATGGCCTTGTCCAATTCCTCCGCAAATTTTATGGGATCACTAGGAAATTGGTCGAACTCAACAAACCACTCGTGATAAGGCTTGGATCCAGATTCAGTATTCACTTGTGGTGCTACGGTAAATTCTACAACACTGCAGGTAATCTTGGCACTTGCTTGTCGCAAAGCAGCTTCCACTTCCTTGCCTATCACATGTTCGCCAAAGGCTGAAATAAAGTGCTTTACCCGCCCAGTTACCCTGATTCGGAATGGTTGCAATGAAGTAAATTCGACTGTATCGCCAATGTTATATCCCCATAGACCAGCATTGTTGTTGATGATGATGGCATAATTAACTCCCATTTGCACTTGGCCCAAATGTAGTCGTGTTGGGTGTTCTGCATATATTTCATCAGCGGGAACAAACTCAAAATAGATACCTGAATTGGCATTGATCAACAGCCCCGAATCACCCTGTTTATCTTGAAATGCTATGAAGCCCTCCGATGCCGGATAAGTCTCCACACTATCAATTCGTTGGCCTACCAGTCTTTCAAGTGCAGAACGATAAGGTTCAAAATTAACTCCCCCATATACGAACATATCAAAATTGGGGAAAAGCTTTTTGATGGTTGATTTGCCTGATTTTTCGAGCAGTCGTTCGTAATACATTTGAACCCAAGGTGGAATTCCGCTGATAAGTCGCATATCCTGCCCTATTGTTTCCTTAACAATTGCATCCAATTTTTCTTCCCAATCATCTATACAATTGGTGGTGTAACTTGGGAGCTGGTTGGTTTTCAACCATTGTGGGACCTGATGATTCACTATACCTGATAGTCTGCCAGTGAGTATGTCTCCTGTTTTTTCAAGTTCTGGGCTACCAGACAGGAAGATTATCTTTCCATCAAAAAAACTACCTTTGCCAGTAGTGGAATAGTAATGCAATAGTGCATTGCGTGCGGTACCAAAATGATTACTCAAGCTGTCCTTGGTTAAGGGAATGTACTTAGCACCTGAAGTTGTACCACTTGTTTTGGCAAAATATATGGGAATGCCTGGCCATAAAACGTTGCGTTCGCCCTCTTTTATTTTAGCAATATACCCAGCTAAGGCTTCATAATCTCTGATTGGAACCGAATCTGAAAAATCTTGGGCAGTTTTAATTTCATGAAATGAGTGATCCCTTCCAAAGTTCGTCTTTGCAGCCTTAAGGACCAGTTTTTCTCTAATCCTATGCTGACAATTGACTGCATCAGCACTCCACCTGCGGATGTCAGCGGATACCTTATTGGCATATAGCCGTATCAAATTTGATTTTAATCCCATAGAAAGTAAAGTTATGTTAAGCCTTCCAATCCTTGGTTATAAATTGCTTTATTTAGTATTTTGAATCAAGTTTTTGACGTGAAATTCTCTAGTAAAATACTTTATGCTTTTGCTATCTGAAGGTATAATCAACTCCGGTAACTTGAGTCAAAAGTGTGTCAGGCGCGTCCAATATTATTGCATTTTTCTCGGGTTTAGGCGTAACGGGTGAATTCTTTTGCAAATACTCTGTCATTGTCTTGTGTAAGGTTGAGCTTGTATTCTTTGGCTCTAAAACTCCTTTTATTCTGCACAGCATATCTGTTGGATCACCATCACGCTCGCATGCCAATATTGAATATAGCTTATCCATTTCAATTGGCTTTCCCTTGATCGTTAATGATTGAATTCTTTTGCCCATTTCACCAAAAGCATTGAAGCTGGCTTCCATTCCTTTGAATTTGACTACCCATCCACCAAAACGTTTGGTTGCATCCTTTGCAAAAACATTGTTTAATTCCTTTTCAAGCCATTCATTCAGTTGTTTTCCTGAAACCATGGCGGTACGAACCGTGCTGTCAACTGGCAGCATGTCAAATACAAATCCATTGGTGATGGGAATATTGCCCGTACCGTCAGGAGTAGTTCTCGGGGGGCAAAATCGGAATCCGTTGCTCAAAACAATGTCGATTTCGGGAAATTTCCAACTGAGCGCATCCAGAATCATGGTATCAATTGGATTTTCGACTACAAAATATCTGTACAGTGGGATGGTACTATAACCTATAATTTGGTTGATATCTTTTTTGAAGTCTGCCTCATTTTCGGATAGTAATTGATCAATTTGCTTGTTTGGTTTTAATTTATCAGATTCTACTTCAAGAAGCTCATAATGATCTTCAATTACAATTCCGTTTTCAATAGTTAGGTCTAATTTTCCAATAAATGAACCAAAGGCTCCTGGTTCAACTACTTTGGCATACTTGCATTGAATGGGCTTCCTGACTCGTTCATGTGTGTCGCCTCCAAGTATGTAATTAACGCCTTCACATTCAGGGGAGTCAGCAAGTGCGATCTGCTGTGATAAGCCCAAATGAGCTATGATGATAATGAAATTACATTGCTCTTGATTCTTTAATACATCAATGTAGTAAGCGAGATTCTCTTCTGGTTTGGTGTACAATATGCCCTTGCTGTAATTGGGGCTTTGTCGCAATGGAACCAAAGGGTCGGTATAACCGATAAATCCAATTTTGGCACCGGCTACACTCCAAGTATAATAAGCTTGAAAAATCAGCTCTCCTTTTTTGCCTTCTCCCCAATCGTGGTACATATTGGCACATATTTTTGGGGCGGACAATTTACCCAACAAGGTTTGCATTTTTCTCTTCCCATATATCACCTCCCAATTCCCAGGCAAATACAAGTCATAATCCATTGCGTTCAATATGGGAACAAAAGCCATTCCAGTTGTTTTGACACTCAGCTCGCTGCCTTGAAACATATCACCTGTGTCGATAACAAAAGTATTGGGGTTGCTCTTTTTTAATTGCTTCAGCATGGTAGCCATGTGGGCATAACCACCAGTTTTTCTGAAAACCGTCTTCCCATTTTCCCAAAACAATTCGTCATGTGGGTGTATTTGGCAGTGAACATCTGTGGTTTGAAGAATGCTAATTGTAGTTTTTTGACCTCCAATTGGTTTTTCATTATCCAAAACTAATTCATCAACGGAGTCTGACTGGTTTTGCAATGAAAATCCTGAAAGCGGCGCCACGAGCCCCACTCCAAGACCAAACTGCCCGAGGGATTTTATAAATTTCCGTCTTTTATTGTTCTCCATGTTTTTTGTTTAAAATCCACCTTTGATGTAACTCCATCCCATTTCTTGTTTTTCAACTATTTCCGCTATTCCGGCGGCAACAATTTGTGCTTCTGGCAAAAGTTCTGATACTAAAATTTTTCGTTGTTTCATTGTGTTTTCGCAAACCATGAATGAAATGTCCATCGACTTTAGCTCGCTAATGGCAGCAATGTGCTTGGATTTGGCGGACATCAAATAATCAATTCCGTTGTTATAAAGCACCACTTCAATTTTGGCTTTGGGCCAATGGGCTCTAAGATTTTGAAGTTGTTTGGTGAAGGCTTTTTGTTGCAGCGTATCTTGGGCGTTGGTAAAAGCGAAGACTATTTTATGCTGTTTTTTTTGTGCGAATGCATTTGCGCTGCCCACTGTGAGAAGCAAAATAACTAAAAACTTGATGTATTTCATTTGAGGCTATATTTTGTTTTTTGACAACTTTTTCTTTTCGCTGATGATGGGTGCAAATGGACCGAGCTTGTGTTGCTCTTCTGAAAACTGATCCGCAAAAGGACCAAAAGGATGATCAAAAGGCTTTTCCGCAATTTTAGGCCAATCTGAACTCAGATCTTTGATTGGTCTTGCTTGAGAATTTACAAATGCCGCCAAGTCCCAACACTCTTCATCTGTTAATAAAGGGTTCTGAAAACTTGCGCCTTGTGGCATGTTGTATTTTATATAACCGGCAAATCGGCTCATTCTGAATAAGCCTGCGCCAATGTTGTATGAATTTTTTCCCCAAAGTGGCGGATATGTATATTCTGTTTGGTTAGCGGCAAAGATCCCTTGACCATCCGCTTGGTGACAACTTTGACATTTTAGCTCGAACAGCACTTTACCCTTTTCAGGATCCAGTTTTCTATTCAAAGCCGTCAATTCATAGATACCAGTTGCTTTGGGTTTTGTTCCTTTCTTCACATCACTGCCTATGTATTCAATGTAGGCTTTCATCGCAAGAATTTCTTTGCTGGTATTGGGCAATGGTTTGCCATTCAGGCTACGTTCAAAGCAATCATTTATTCGCTTAAAGATATCCTCCTCTTTTCCGCTGCGCGCTCTGTATTTGGGATAAGTAGCATAAACTGCTCCATAGTTATTTCCCCAGGGTTTGGTTCCTGCATCCATATGGCAGTTTTGACAGTTCATACCATTGGTGGATTGTGAAACAGATCCTTTGGGTCCCAGATATTTTGAGGTATGTGCAATTAGTTCTTTGCCGTACTCAATTTGTTCTTGGGTTGCCTGATCGGATTTCAGCGTTTTCATGTCTGTTGGTTTCCAAAAGCTGGCTATTTCGTTTTCCATTTTTGAAATGGAATCCCTTTTGGCTGTAGCTTCCTTGAAGGCTTTGTCAAAAGCAATTTCCTCAGGGGATTTTTTGAACCAGTACCTTGGATCAGGATTGAAAAACAATGCAAGCATTAAAAGAATAACACCAAAAACCATGAATGTCATCATCAAAGACAATTGCTTGATTATCTTAAGAAATCGTTCATCATTTATACTTTGAGGTGTCATAAAGCTATTTTATGATAATCAGTGAGGTAATTTTTCTCTGAAATAGCCATAAACCCAAGTTCCAGAGATTGCGCTCAAGAGTGTTATAATAATTACTGAATATCCAATACCTATCTGTGCGTATAATGGTCCTGGACAAGCGTCGGTAATTGCCCAACCCAATCCAAAAAGCAATCCGCCATAAATTATTCCCTTGTTAAATGGTTTTTCATGAAATTGGATTTCTTCACTATAAATGGTCTTAAGTTTTAGTTTTTTGATCAACCATACTGATATTGCTCCCACCACTACTGCGCTACCAATCACTCCATACATGTGAAATGATTGCAATCTAAACATCTCTTGAATTCTATACCAGCTGATAATTTCGCCTTTGACAAAAACAATTCCAAATACAATTCCCACCAATAGATATTTGAGCTTGTGTTGCCATTTATGTTCCAACTGACTGACATTTATGCACATTGCGTCCAATGAGCGCACCTCAAAATCCATATTCGTTTCAGCTTGATTATGCATAACTGATTAATATTAGAGTGAAAGAATAAGAGGAAGAATAAAATTGGCCATAAGAAATCCGCCGGCCATAAAACAAATCGTTGCTACGAGTGAAGGCCATTGCAGTGTGGATAAGCCCATGATTGAGTGGCCACTCGTGCAGCCTCCTGCATATCGTGTGCCGAAGCCTATCATGAACCCGCCAAGAACCAACACAAAGAAGCCACGGAGCGTAAAAACTTGATTCCAAGAGAAAAGCTGTTCCGGCATCAATCCATTGATTTCGGTGATTCCATAAGATGATAATTCAGTTGCTAGTTTGGGTTCAATAAGTATCGGCTGAGGATTGGCTAGGAAACTGGCAGCAATGATTCCGCCAAGTAATATCCCAAAAACAAAAACCAAGTTCCATGCCTCTTTCTTCCATTCATACTGAAAGAACGGAATTTTTGAAGGAAAACATGCAGCGCAGATGTGTCTCAATGAAGAACTAATACCAAATGATTTATTCCCAATAATTAGAAGCAATGGAACAGTTAATCCAATTAATGGACCAACCACATACCAAGGCCAAGGTTGTTTCAGCGTTTCAATCAGATTCATAAAGTATGGTTTAATTAGTTTTTAATGTCTTGGATTGGCATACGAAATTGGTTCTCGGAATGCTGGTTTCAATCAATCCATTGAAGCCTCCAGATATTTCTGTGAAATTTCGATACCCACGGGCTTGCAAAATACTTGCAGCTATCATGCTTCTGTATCCACCGGCACAATGCATAAAAAAATGTTCGTTTGGATTGATGTCATTGATCCATTTATTGATATCTGCCAGTGGCCTACTATATGCTTCTTCAACATGTTCGGCACTGTATTCACTTTCTTTGCGAATGTCAAGAACCTTATCAACCCCAATATTGACCTTAGAGGCAAACTCTTGAGGAGTAATTCTATGAATGGAATCTATTTCCTTGCCCGAATTCTTCCAAGTATCAAATCCACCATCCAAATGTCCCAAGATATTATCAAAACCAACTCTTGTTAGGCGGGTCACTGTTTCTTTTTCTTTGCCAAGTTCAGTGATCAACACAATAGGCTGTTTTACATTGCCTATCATGGCACCTACCCAAGGGGCAAAATCGCCATTGATACCAATATTGATGGCCTGAGGCACAAAGCCACTGTAAAACTCCGTATTATTGCGAGTATCAAGGATCAGGGCGCCAGAATCTTCAGCAGCTAACTCGAATTCTGCAACACTCAATGCTCTCATTCCATTATTCAGGACTGTATCAAAACTGTCATAACCCGTTTTGTTCATGGCTACGTTCATACCAAAATAAGCAGGAGGCGGGAGCAAGCCATCAGTAACTTCAGCTATGAATTCGGATTCAGTCATGTTTGCTCTTAGTGCATAATTCAATTGTTTTTGAAGTCCAATAGTAGAAGTAGTTTCCTTGCTCATATTCTTGCCACATGCACTTCCTGCGCCATGTGCAGGATAGACAATCACATTATCAGGCAGGGTCATAACCTTGTCTCTTAATGAATGAAATAAAATTCCTGCCAACTGTTCTTGTGTCATTGAAGCTGCCTTTTGAGCCAAATCAGGTCTGCCAACATCTCCAATGAATAATGTATCACCACTGAATATTGCGTGTTCCTTCCCATTTTCATCTAGCATCAGGAAGCAAGTGCTTTCCATGGTGTGTCCCGGAGTATGAAGCACTTTGAAGCTGATGTTACCAACTTCAAAAACTTGGTTGTCCTCAGCAATAATCGCATCAAAAGCTGGATTCGCATTGGGACCAAATACAATAGGTGCACCAGTTAACTTGCTCAAGTCCAAATGGCCGCTTACAAAATCAGCGTGAAAATGCGTTTCAAAAATATATTTCAATTTAACACCATCTCTGATCAATCGATCAAGATAGGGTTGCGTTTCGCGCAAAGGATCAATGATAACAGCCTCTCCATGAGAATGTATATAATAAGCCCCTTGTGCCAAACATCCCGTATAAATTTGTTCTATTTGCATAAAGTGAAAATGTTTTGTATAAAATTGCTAAATTGAATGAGGGTTAAAAGTGATGGTCTTGTTTTGTAAAGTCTGTTAAACAAGTAAAATTACTTAAAAAAAAGTTCTTTGCCGATGATGTATAATCCCGTTAACAATACAAACCAACCAAACGCAGGCTTAAGTTTTGCTCCGTCAATTTTCTTTGATAAAAAACTTCCAATAAATATACCTCCAATTGCATATCCTGAAATTTTGAAAAGAAATGGCCAATCAATAATTGTCTCTCCACCTTCACCGAAAAACCCAATCAAGGATTTTGCGGCAATAATAACCAATGAAGTTCCCACTGCTTCTTTCATGGGCAACTTACTGAGAATTACCAACGCGGGAATAATTAAAAATCCTCCACCCGCGCCTACCAAACCAGTAAGCAACCCCACCACAAAACCTTCGAGTAAAATAATTGTGTAATTGAATTTTTGTGGTTGGATGGATTCTGATGCTTGCTTTGAATCTTTTTTAATCATACTATAGGATGCAGCAATCATCAATAACGCAAATAACAACATCAACAGGACGCTCTTAGTAACTACAAAATTGTTGAGGGTGAAAACCTCTTGAGGTATGGCTGGAACAACATACGCCCGGGTAAGAAACACAGCAATGATTGAAGGAATACCGAATACAATTGCCGTCTTGATATTTACCAATCCTTTTTGGAAATAATTCAGAGAACCTACTGCACTAGTTAGTCCTACAATAAACAATGAATAGGCTGTGGCAAGCACAGGATCAACGCGGAACAAATAAACCAAAACAGGTACAGTAAGTATGCTCCCGCCTCCACCTAGTAATCCGAGTGCAACGCCAATCAGGATTGAGCAAATGAATCCAAAGTACTCCATGTCTTAATTTATATCATACAAAGGTCAACAATTATTATTCCATGCTTGGTAACATTTGTAACATTGCCCGTGAAAAATTTTAAAACAGGAAAGAGGGTACTTGATATTCTGAAATTCGAACTTTTGTGGAAATTCCTAAAAACCAAGTAAGGGCAAGTTGACATTATTTCATGATGGTGTTTTTCATTTCTTTATATTGTGTGCCTCGGCATATTTATTTTTAAATTCTTTGTTGAGCCATTACTTTGTTTTTCCATTGTTTTCTATTACTTTTATTATCAAATTTTTATAAAACAGCGTGAAATACAATATCTGCATAGTTCTTTTCCTCCTTTCACTAACCAAAAGTGATCTTATATTGGGGCAACCTTGTCCTTGCACTGTGTCGGCTGGTAATGATAAAAACTTATGTGAACCCGGTGGGGATGTTACATTAAATGGTAGTATCACTGGCACTCCATTATCTTATGAATGGACTCCAGCCATTGGCTTAAATGACCCTGAGGTACTCAGTCCAATTGCAACAGTTGACCAAACTACCACATATACTTTAACGGTAAAATGTCTGAACAATACCAATTTGGTTGTCAATTCTAATTTCAATAATGGGAATACCAGTTTTACAAGTGACTATTTGTACAATCCAATCAGTGTTGTCAATGAAGGGGTATATGCAGTAAGTAACAATCCCCAATCTGTCCATCCTGGATTCCAACCTTGCACTGACCATACAGGTGGCGGGCAGATGATGGTGGTAAATGGTTCCGGTACTCCAAACCAAGATGTTTGGTGCCAAACAATAGCCGTAACACCCAATACTGACTATGCTTTTGAAACTTGGGTTGCCACTCTTGTAGCTGCCTCACCAGCCCTTTTACAATTCTCTATAAATGGGCAAACAATTGGTCCAATATTTCAGGCGCCTGGATCACCTTGTAATTGGGAACAGTTCTCAGCAACATGGAATAGTGGGGCTTCCACTTCTGCTACCATTTGTATCGTAAACCAAAACACATCTCTTGGTGGAAATGATTTTGCACTGGATGATATTTCATTCAAATCAATCTGTACCATCGAAGATAAGGTAACGGTATTTGTGCATCCCGTCAAACAATCTTTTGTTCAGGCTACTATATGTCAAGGCCAAACCTACACTCTAGGTGGCCAAACCTTCCAAAATGAAGGATCCTATGATATTTCATTGAAAACTTGGAAGAATTGCGATAGTATAATTACGTTGGATTTGTTTGTAATTGAGGTTTTTGCCAGCATTGATCCCCCTGACAAATTGGATTGTATTTTAACCGAAATTTTTCTTTATGGAGATGGCTCCTCTAATGGACCAGAAATCACGTATAAGTGGACTACGGTCAATGGCAATATCATTTCCGATCCAAAAGAAAGCAACATCCAAATCAACAAAGCGGGAAGTTATACGCTGACAGTTACTTATAATAACGGAACATTAACCTGTACAGATTCCAAAACAATAATAGTTGAAACAGATTATACTAAGCCTGTATTAACGGCTGGTCCTGATGGATTATTAACTTGTGCAGACACAGTTTTGGTCATTAGCGGAACAGTATTTTCTCCTTTTGATCAATACAAAGTGAATTGGACTACCCCCAATGGAAAAATTACATCCAAATCGGATACTCTTAATCCAACCATAGCAAGTCCCGGCATTTATATTTTAACCGTTACCAATTTGCTGAATGGCTGTACTGCTTTGGATACTACCATTATTCAAAAAGATCCTTCTTTGCCCCTTGTAGTTATTACAGGCAAAACCACGATAACGTGCAAGGATGGTGCATTGTGGATTAGCGGTGAACTATCAGATAAGGGACCCGGTTTTGATTTTCTCTGGTCCACTTCCAATGGTTCCTTCATCTCAAGTTTGGATTCCTTGGCTGTTGAAATTAACCAAGCTGGTGTTTATAATTTGTTGATCGTCAACAATCAAACAGCTTGTAAATCTGCTGCTTCTTATACGGTAGTTGAAAATCTCAATGGTCCACTCATTGATGCAGGTCCCAAAGACACCTTATCTTGTCTTTTTCCCAGCATTGTATTGAATGGATCCTCCAATCTAAAAGACTCCTTGATCAACATAATTTGGTCTACCCAAAATGGAAGCATTCTCTCAGGCTTGAATTCCTTGATGCCAACTATTGGTTCTCCTGGAATTTATTACTTTTCTGTTCTTGATACCTTAAATGGTTGTACTTCAATTGATTCCGTGCAAATAGCTTTGGATGAAAACACGCCTATCGTTCCAACACTGGCGGATGCCTTACTTACTTGTACCACCAACAAAATAGTACTTAACGGAACAGGCTCATCATCGGGTCTAAATTTCCAATATGCTTGGTTTACTTCCAATGGAAATATTACAGGGCTAGTGGACAGTTTGATAACCACTTGTGATGCTGCTGGTCAATATATCTTGACTGTAGTTAACCTACTCAATGGGTGCAGTATATCTGATACCTTGGAAGTTGTGGAGGATATACTTTTACCAAATGTTCTGGCGGGAATAGATGATCAGTTAACTTGTAAAAAACAAACAGTACTTCTGGATGGCTCTCAATCTTCAAGCGGCAGTCAATATGATTACCAGTGGAGCTCAAATCCTTCTGGTGGAATAGTATCGGGTGCGAATACAAGTTCCCCATTAATCAATCAATCTGGCATTTATTATCTGACAATATCCAATCAACTTACAGGTTGTTTGAACGTTGATTCTCTTGAAATAACACTTGATACATTAGCTCCAACAGTAAATTTACCCAGTAATTTATTGCTGAGTTGTAAAAATTCTTCTTTACAAATCAATGCTCAAAATACCGCTACTGGAAGTTTTCAATATGCGTGGAGTTCACTTTCAGGTCAATTTTTGGGTGGACAACAAACATTGACCCCTACCGTCAATAAGCCTGGAACCTATACTTTGCTCACAACCAATTCAACCAATGGATGCACTAGTGAACAAAACCTCATTATAGGCAGCAACGATGAAATACCTCAAGTCAATGCAGGAGCAGATTTCAGTTTAACTTGCTTCTTTCCACTATTTAATGCTGCAGGTTCTTTGGTTTATTCAGGAAATGATATTCAAATTATTTGGGCTTCCTCCAACAAACCAGTGTTATCCGGAGGTCAAACATTGACTCCACAAATTGGTTTTCCAGGAAGCTATACCCTCACTGTGATTGATACTATTACGGGTTGTAGTGCCAGCGATTTAGTAATTGTTTCAATTGACACCGTGGCTCCCAATCCAATTATTTCATTGCCCAATGTTATCACTTGTCTCAATACAACTTCCCTCATAAGCCTGACCACTTTTGATCCGAGCTGGACTTTTGTTTGGACCACTATTGACGGAAATATTGTTGGATCAAGCTCAGGCAATCAACTAAGTGTCGATAAAAAAGGACAATATAGCTTGACCATCACGGATCCATCCAACGGTTGTACTTCCGTTAAAAACACTCTGATTCTAGAAGATATCCAGTCTCCTATTGTTAATGCAGGACCCGATAAACTGCTGACCTGTCTGCAACAAACAAATGTTTTGACGGGAACAGTTCAAGGAAATCCAATCAATTTCAGCTTAGAATGGTATTTCAATCTTCAAGCAATTACTGGTTCCAACACTTTAAATTTAACCGTAAATAAGCCGGGCAATTACCTGCTCCGGACAACAAATATTTCAAATGGCTGTGTGGGTGAAGATTCTGTTATCGTAACTGAGATATCGGATAAGCCAAACGATATGGATATTGAATTAATTCCTCCCGGATGTACCGTTTTGGGAACAGCAGCAGTAACAAATATAAACGGCGGCATTGGGCCATATACTTATTCAATCAATGGCAGTATCTTTCAATCGGTCAATATATTTCAATCCTTAACATCCGGAAATTATACCATAGCAATAATGGATGCCAATGGTTGTGAATATGAGAAACAATTAGAGATTCCCGTTGCGCCAATTTTAACCGTCGAACTGCCGGTTATTATTACGATAGAATACAACGTTGGCGAACAATTATTTCCAGAATTGAATATTCCTGTACAAAACATTTCAAGTGTGAGCTGGAACCCTACAATGGGACTTTCGTGTTCTGATTGTCTAAATCCAATTGCCAATCCATTAGAAGAAACTTTGTATTCTGTTTTTGTAACAGACGTCACTGGATGTACCGCCAAAGCTTACATTAAAATTTTGGCTTTGAAGGACTTTGATTTGTACGTTCCCAATGCTTTTTCTCCGAATGACGATGGTGTCAATGATAGGTGGATGATCTATGGAGATCCAAAAATTGTAAGCAAGATTAGGAGACTGCAGATTTTCGATCGCTGGGGAGAAGGTTTATTTGAGGCCAGCAACTTTCAGGTAAACGATCCTAATTTTGCATGGGATGGAGTCTTTCGCAATCGCAATTTACAAAACTCAGTATTTGTTTATTATTTTGAAGCGGAGTTTGTGGACGGCAGAACCCAAATTTACAAAGGCGATATCAATTTAATGCGTTAAGGAATCTTCTCCTTTGCGATGTCTTTTTCTGTTGTTAGATCTTTGGACGTGTGGCATTCTTTTTGTTGCTATTTAGTTTCTTAACGTAGCACAAACATGAATGATGACAATTGGGTTTTGTTCTTGGGGATTGTATTGGTAAATATAAGCTTAGCTGCTTGCTTTTTTCCAGAAGACACTTTTGTGCGAATGATAAGCTATCTTTTGGGAACTACAAAGGATCTATACCTCAACAACCCAATTCTGTTCTTAGTACTTATAATCAATGTATGCTTGTTTGCCTTTTTTGCGAAAAAATTAAACAGAAGATTAGTAAGAATCAAAAGACAGGTGTCATAAGCTATTCTTTCGAATTAAGGTAAAAAACGCCTCACCCGAATTTGCTTCACACCATAGTCACATCAGTCGTAGAAAATCTTAGAATTTGTTGACTCCTTAAACCATACAATTTATGAAGCGAACAAATTTTCGTAGATTCCGTGTCTAATGCTGAATTACGGTTAAGGTAATTTCATTTGGAATTACTTTCCGATACAGAAAGTAACTAAATGGCTGAAACGCCTTATTGATAAGGCTTTACGAAAATAAAATACTTTCAAGGTACAAATAGGGTACAATACCTTTCAGTAAATTCACTTTTGAGGGGTTTAATGGCTTTACTTTCCAGTTCGGGAAATAGGAAACTTTCCGTTCAGTATTTCAGCTTAACAAAGCCCTTCCAATACCCAATTGAATACGCCTGAAATTTGCAAATAAGGCCATTTATTTTCATTTTGTTATGCTGTTATTTTAAATCATTCTTCACTCGACAACCTAATTCTATCAATTAGTGAATCATGCTTTATGCTGGTATCCATCTTAACATCTTGTTCGGTTTTGTCTTTGTATGCATGATGATTCTTTAACAAGAATATTGCCATTGTTACATTGACTTTATTCTTTAGCGCATATCTTACGATCTTTGATTCTTGTTTTTTCTTACACCTTTTTATTAACTTTAAAAACGAATCATATTTGCCACTTAAATAGGAAATCAGTTCCTCATAAAGACCGTGTTTGTCAACCAAATATTCTTGAAAAAATATGTGGTCATCATCATCAATATTTAACCAATCCAACAAACCATTCCCAATATTGAGGGCTTCCGATTCAGTCCATTTTTCGGCATTGACATTAAACGGTTGACCTCCTTTTTGCTTACTCATTTCAATTATTGTTTAAGTTTAGTAAATTCTTTAATTCTTGCAATCGGTTGAGGTATGGTAAAAAAGTTTTGTTTCCGTTGTTTGCTTTGGCCGTTGCAATGTTGGTTTCAATGAATTGTTTGTAATTTGTAATTGTAAAAAAATTACCTATTTTAATTGGATGGGTTGGTAGTGTTATTCCTGCAAAGTAGTTTTCAAGTTCTGCAATATCCTTGCTCCAATTTTGGGGTTGTTCCTTTATAGGGTGTTCAATTCGTTCAGTTTTGAATACCTCAACTTTTGGCAATGGTTCAGCGTGTGAAAAATAAATGTTTTGTTGGGGGGTAACTTTAGTAACTTTAGTAACTTTTTCAGGCTCGGGCTGTGGTGGTTGTTCCTGAATGTTCCGTTTTCTGAATAGTCGCCAATCCTGTTTTATTAAATAGTCTGCAAGGTCGTTGCCTTCGCTTTTGTCCCGTTCGGGTGCTAACTGCTCCAGTAAGTCCGAAAATATAAAACGTGTTCCGGGTAAACAGTTTTCATATTCTTTGGCTTTGGTTTCCCATTCTTTAAAGGTGTTACCGTCTTTTGAAAGGTCGGGAAATACATAAACAAAACGCCCCTGCAATACTTTCAGCTTGTCAAATGAAAAACTGCTTTTGTTGTAAACTGCCAACCAAATAAGGCTTTCAGGTGTTTCAGGTAATCCAAAATACAACGGACTGTAAACGGCTGTTTTTGGGGCTTCAACTAATGCAACGGGGTTGCTTT
>JBBQJT010000010.1:0-79478 GCA_038326165.1 Chitinophagales bacterium
CGACAGTGCCATGGCAGAAAGAGCCGGAACATCGGGATTGTATGCGCCAAGTGATAATTTGGATGAATTTACAAACGCTATCAGTCGAATATTTCATGATGATCATTTGCATCAAAACTTGGTAAACTTAATTGCTGAAAATGTATCAAAATTTCAACCGGAACACACGAGCTCCATCTTGAACAACTACTATAAATTGCTTATTAACGACTAAAATATATTTCATGAAACAGCTCTGTTTATTCTTAATTTTAATTGGATTTCAACCACTTTTTGCTCAAAATTTACTAGATAGCTGCAAGCTTGAAATAGGAACCAATCTGGGCGGAATATCTGATTACGGAACAGAATTGCCTTTTGTAGATTTGATGCATTCCTGCCGGACTTGGTACTCTAAAGACATAGGCAACCCCAATCCTCCTTTTAATTCAGAACAAGCAGATTTTCTAACATATCGTTCTGATGGCTATCCAAGCACTATTCCCCAAAACTCACCCAATTCAATGTTTCCTCAAAAACTGTCTACCATCTGGGCTGTTACCGATGGTTGGCCGAGCGGACAATATACGGTCTTGTATGAGGGCACAGGGGAGTTGAGCTTCTGGGGGTGGACTGAGTGGCCTCACCCAAGTCAATCCAAATAAAATGGTATTTGATTTTGACAATCCAGTAGGAAGTGTTCTTGAAATGACCCTTGAAAGTTCAGATATCAATGACTCAATTCGAAATATTAGAGTATTGATGCCGGGATCAGAACTGACTTATATATCTGAACCGTTCAACCCAATATGGTTGGAGAAATTACTTATTTTTCGTTCCGTAAGGTTTATGGATTGGTTCGGGACCAACAGTTGGGGGCAGAAAACTCCGTGGGAATGGGATACACCTGATCTTTTTGCCTGGTCTGATCGTCAACAAATAGTTCATTATACATGGGCAAATGAAAAAGGAATTCCTTACGAAATGGCCATAAAATTAATGAATGATTACGATCTGGATGGTTGGATTTGTGTGCCACATAGAGCTGATAATGAATTTATTACAAAAATGGCTGAATTATTTCATGATAATCTGGATCCTGATATCAAACTCACCGTAGAGTACAGTAATGAGATTTGGAATTGGATATTTGGACAAGCTCAATGGTGCTTAAAATATGGACAACAAAAGAATGGTTTTCCTTGGCCGGAATGTACGGTCAATTACATTCAAAATTGTTTAGACATCTGGACACAAGAATATGGAAATGATTTGAACCGACTGACTCGAGTGGCTGCAATTCAAACTGCTTGGCAAGACGTTTCCAATAGGGTGGTATTCAATCTAAAGCTTGGTTCATTTGACGCACTTTCGCCAACCTACTATTTTGGTATTGGCTCTGAAGGTGACGCGGCATTAGATGCTCTGGGAAGTGATGCGAAAGTATCAGATGTTGCTTTTTATGCCCGAAAAGACATGAATAGCAATGGCAAATCATGGTTATTGAGCCAAAAGGCTGAAATAGCAGATGTGCTTAAGATTCCTATGGTATTTTATGAAGGCGGACAACACTTAACACCAGAGCCATTTGGTGTTGAACCCAGTTATGCCCAAGCATTGATAGACATTCAAAGAGATACTTCAATGTACAATCTCTATAATGAATGGTTCGATTTTTTGAGAACTTTGCAAGTGGGTAATACTCCATTAAAGCTGATGAATTTTTCATTTGTAAGCAAGAGGTCGGCTCAATATGGCAGTTGGGGAATATTAGAAACAATGCAGCAAGATATCACACAAGTTCCCGCCCCAAAATATCAATCTACCATTGAAAATATGGGAAATTGCAATGTTATAACAGCCCTAAACAAGGAATCGGATGAATTTAAACTCCTAATATTTCCAAATCCTACTTGTGATTATATCTTCATTAAAAATGATCTAATACATGACGCTAAAATTGAATTGTATTCGTTGAGTGGGCACTTAATTGATACTGAAAACACCATAAATGGAACTTCATTCCAGATGAACATTTCCAATCTGCCATCGGGTATCTACCAACTCCTCATTCACACCAAAAATGGGAAAACCTTGCACTATCAGGTGGTAAGAAAATAAAACAATAACAATAAACGTTCAAACACATCGGCGTTGTTTAAACAATAACTACATTTGAGTGTTAATACTGCCATAATGGATATAAGAGAAAAAGCAAATATTTTTATTTACAGAATCGCTGAGAAAGGTCTTGAAATATTTTTAATCAACAGCGAAGCGGAAAAAAAATATCATCTTCCTTCCTCTGAATTGGAGCAATCGGACAGACTTCAAAAATTTGTAAATCAGGCAAATGGCATAGAATTAGACCAAACCACTGACTCTGAAGGACTTACCTCAAGCAATGTTGCTATGGAAGCTGACTATCATGAAATTCCTTCCTTGAAGGCCTTGCTCAAAAATGACTTGAAATTGGTTAAAGACAAAATTTACGATGCCATCCCAGATGCAGGTAAAGGCAAGTTTGTTCAATTCAAAGAAGCATTCAAATCACTACTTCCCCACCAATATCAAGCTTTGAAGGAACTCAAAGAAGTTGTCTCAGAAAAAAATACTACCAAATTTATTTAAGCTTAAACCATATCATTGGTTTAACTTTGCTCTTATTCAAAACTTAGATCATTGAGCAAAGTAATCAGCAAAACAGCATTTCATTTACATCCTGACCAAGAATTTTATTCAGGAAAAGTAAGAGATGTGTATTTCATCAAAGACTACATTGTTGTTGTAGCAACAGATAGAATTTCGGCATTCGACCATATCCTTCCAGATCCAATTCCTTGCAAAGGACAAGTTTTGAATCAACTGGCAGCTTGGCACCTGGAAATGACCAAAGATATTGCTCCCAATTGGTATTTGTCGTCCCCGCATCCCCAAGTAAGTATTGGCCACAGATGCAAGCCTTTTAAATTAGAAATGGTGGTTCGTGCCTACCTAACCGGGCACGCATGGAGAACTTATCAATCTGGAAAACGCATACTTTGTGGAGTATCCCTGCCAGACGGACTGCGTGAGCATCAGCAATTGCCGCACCCAATCATTACCCCAACTACCAAAGCTGATGAAGGTCATGACGAGGATATCAGTCGCGAAGAAATTCTGTCACAAGTAATTGTAGATGAAGCTACTTACACCAAACTTGAAAATAAAGTCTTGGCATTATTCAAAAGGGGCAGCGAATTGGCTAATGGAAGGGGTCTAATTCTAGTTGATACAAAATATGAACTCGGACTTTCAAAGCAAAATGAAATTTTAGTTATTGATGAAATTCACACGCCTGACAGTTCAAGGTATTTCTACAAGGAAGATTATCAGCTGAAATTTTTCAACAATGAAGCACCAGCGCAACTCTCAAAAGAATTTGTAAGAGAATGGTTGATGGCACATGGATTCAATGGCTCTGAAGATCAAATCATTCCAAGAATGCCTCAAACATTTATTGATGAAGTTTCTAAAAGATACATCAAGTTATATGAAATGAGCACTGCCAAACAATTCGTTCCGGCATTCAATACAACTGAAGAAATAGAAGTTTTAATAAAAACGGAATTGGCTAAGTTGCTTTGACCCAAAACCAATTCTAAACAACATGTATGTATAATAAAACTTGGCTTCCTCGAGAGGGTCAAACGATTTTAGGTTTGATGGCTTTGGGCTTATGTGTTCTAGCTACAACACGTTCAGCCTTTATACTTAGCAATTATATTCTTTTCAAAGGCTTTGGTTTAAAGGATTTGGTCTCATTTTATTTTTATGGAATCCGTTTTGATGTAGCAACATTAATGTATGTGTTGATGCCAGTTTGGTTGATTTTATTCTTCAGAAATTTTTCTTCAAAATCACATATCAACAACAGGTATATTAGGATATGTTCCGCTACTTTGTTGACTTTGGTGCTGCTGATTGAATTATTTGATTGTGTGTTTTATAAATATGCGCAAAGACGTTCCATTCTTGCAGATTCAGGGCTTTTTGCCAATACCATCAGTATGTTACCAAGCCTATTGAAACAGTATTGGTACCTGATCATCTTGTTCGGTATTGGAGTGTGGCTGATATTCAGAGTCACCAAAATTTTTGTAACCTCACATGAAATAAAGGATAAAAAACCGCGCTTATTTAGAATACTTTGGTTTCTGGTTTTTGTGTTTGTTTCTATCATCATATCGCGTGGAGGATTCCAAATGCGACCTATGACTCCACTTGCAAGTTCGGGCTATGTATCTGAGAGTCGTTGGGCTTCTATATTGACCAACACCACATTTAATCTAATACACAGTGTTCAACAACGGAGTCTGAGTATTTCAGCATGGCCTAATCAAGAAAGAGCAGCTGAACTGTTTCCCATTCATCATGAAATGATTCCTAAAACTATTGGTACTCGACCCAACTTCGTGGTCATAGTGGTAGAAAGCTTGAGCAAAGAGTACATGGGCAAATACAACAGTTTACCCTATACTCCTTTTCTGGATAGTTTGATTGATCAAAGTTTGACATACGAAGAATCCTTTGCAAATGCTACTAGGTCGGCTTCTGGTATTATTAGTATTGCTGCCGGTTTGCCATCCTTGATGGATGATCCTTGGCAATTTTCAAGTTATCAAACCGACAAAATGCCAGGCATACCATACTATTTGCACAAATTGGGATACAAATCAGTGTTTTATCATGGCGCCGTAGATGGAACAATGGATTTTGCCAGATCAGCCATTCAATTGGGTTTTGATACTTACAAGGATAAGGATGATTATCCCGATCAGACACAATTTGATGGACGCTGGGGAATTTATGATAGTAAGTTTATCCCTTTCTTTAAATCCGAATTAGATAAATTACCTCAACCTTTCTTTGGCTTGGTATTTACCCTTTCTAACCATCACCCTTATAAATTGCCAAAGGAATTCGAAGGCAAATATGCTGATATGGATCCCCAATATCGAGCGGTTTTATATACCGACCAGGTCTTGAGAGACTTTTTTGTGCAGGCATCTCAATCGGAATGGTACAAGAACACCATTTTCATCATTACTGGTGACCACACCGGACCAGTCAAAGACCCCAACTGGGATAATCCCATTGGCAAATATTCCGTTCCTTTAGTTTTTTACGCTCCAGATGGAAGGTTTGGGGGACTAAAAAAAGGCAAATCTCAACAAATTGACATCCTGCCGTTTGTCTTAACTGAGAGCGGTTATGCAGGAAAATATAGCTCTTTTGATTCCCCTCTAACCAAGGCAGAGGATAAAGTGATTGCCAATTATGACAACGGTGTTTATAGAATCATCCAAGGCGATTATTTGCTTTTAGCGGATCAGAACTCAGTGACAAAGCTTTACAATTTTAAGCAGGACAGAAAACTTACAAAGGATCTGAAGGAAGAACTCCCTGCAATTAGAGATCGAATGAACGAATTACTTCAAGCATACCGGGTCCAACACAATATCGCATTGATTAAGAATACCTGGAGTACATTTTAACTCAAATTCAGCATTAGACGCTGAATCGACGAAATTTTTGGTCATCCCAAAAATTTGTCGAGTCTGATGACTTCTATAGTCTTATAGGATTCTTAGGATGTTTAACCCCCTAAGGATTTTTTGAATATCATGGCTTTAAAGTCGAAAAATCAAAGATTTTCGTCGACTCAAGAGGATTTGCTCAGAGTCTGATAGCCTTTGGCTCGTCAGACCCAAAGGGCAAAATCCTACAATTGAAAGATTTAACAATGCCGAAAAATTAGAACAGACTTACAGGTTCTTAAGCTTGACAAAATCAAATGTATTCTTTCAATAACATGTAGCTTTCCTTAGGATCAGATAGCCTGCGGTAATTCAGAACTTTAGCACAAAATACACTAATGCGTATTTTGTGCTTAATTCAGCTATTTAGAATTATTCGCTTAGCACTTGATGGGGGTGTTTATAGCAAAGCACATTATATTCGATTATTCCTCAATATCCACTACTGGTACTTTCTGTACACCTTCAGCAACTTTAGACTTGATTTTGTTCTCAATTTCAAGTGCTACCTCTGGGTTATCGTGCAAAAACTGCTTGGCTGATTCTCTTCCTTGGGCAATTTTTGTTCCTTCATAGCTGAACCATGAACCACTTTTCTCGATAATACTTAATTCCGAACCCAAATCAATAATCTCTCCTGTTTTTGAAATTCCTTCACCAAAAGTAATATCAAACTCAGCAACACGGAAAGGTGGTGCAAGCTTGTTTTTCACTACTTTTACTTTGACGTGGTTACCGGTAAGGTTGCCGTCCTTATCTTTTATTGCAGTTCCAGATTTGCGGATATCCAATCTGATTGATGCATAAAACTTCAATGCATTTCCACCAGTTGTAGTTTCGGGATTACCGAACATTACACCAATTTTTTCACGCAGTTGATTGATAAATATGCAGCAAGCCCCTGTCTTACCAATTGTTGAAGTGAGTTTTCTCATAGCTTGTGACATCAAACGCGCTTGCAAGCCCATTTTAGAATCTCCCATTTCACCTTCCAATTCACTTCTTGGTACCAATGCTGCAACTGAATCTATTACTATAATATCAATAGCACCTGAGCGGATCAAATTTTCAGTTATCTCCAAGGCTTGTTCACCACTGTCAGGTTGAGAAATCAACAAATTGTCAGTATCAACTCCTAAGGCAAGAGCGTAATTGCGATCAAAAGCATGTTCTGCATCAATAAATGCAGCTATTCCTCCCTTTTTCTGACATTCAGCTATACAGTGAATGGCCAGAGTTGTTTTACCGGATGATTCAGGACCATAAATTTCCACAATTCTTCCTTTAGGCAAACCATTGATTCCCAAAGCAATATCAAGTCCCAATGAACCTGTTGAAATTGATTCCACATCCATCACTTTTTTCTCTCCAAGTTTCATGATGGTTCCTTTTCCATGATCGCGTTCTAATTTATCAATCGCAATCTGTAGTGCTTTTAGCTTGGATTCTCTTTCTTTGTTTTCCATTTTATTTATTTTAAGTTGTGCAAATATAAAACAATTTGTTGTAATTGGTGGTAATACAATTCTCAAAAATATTAAAAAAAATTCAAGTATTGGATAGTTCCTGCTTATTACATTTGATGTCAAGGCTAAAACCACTCAACTGCTTTCTAATTCAAGCAAAAACCAGAAAACTATTGGCAGTTAAAACCAATCTATATCGATTAAGATTGAGACTACTTGAATATAATTCTTGAGTTTTTGAAAATAATCATTTCATACAAGACGCAAAAAATTAAACATTCCACATTAAAAGGCAAAATATTTTTTCTGTCCTCTGATTTCTTTTCATGCAAAACAAAAAAAGGCCACTGGTTTACACCAATGACCTTATATAAGATTTTCTATTCTATTTCTATTTTTCTGGAGTATCTATTGAGGCAATTGCTTTAGAAGTTTCTATTGCATTTTGGATCGCATTAGTTTCTTCAGCCTTGACCTTTGATTCCTCACCATTTACTTTTGGCTTAGATTTGGCTTGATTGATTTCAGCAGAAACTTTCTCTAGTTTGCTGGCGTCAACTGTTCTTTGCTCAGCCACACTTCTAATCTCTTGGGCTATTTTTTCTTCAGCAACTTTTCTTGCCTCTCCGAATTTATCATGTTCCAATTGAACCAATTCCTTATTCTTGAAATCCTCTAGGCGAGCCTCAAGTTCAGTTTTGGTTTTGAGCATTTCGTTCAGCTTCTCTTGTTTAGAATTGATTCTTTCGTTAATCATTGCTAATTTAGCCTGAGCAACCAATGCTTCCAATTGTCGATCGGTAGAGTTTGCTTTTCGGGAGTGAAAATCCAAATCTGATTTATCTCTTGAAATAGATTGCTCCATTTTGCCGATTGCTTCCATCAATCCATCATACCTGCGTTGGGTTCTTGCCAAGGGTGAGGCTTCTCCACCATCTACAGCACTTCCTCCAAACTTTTTTTCTTTTAGTTTCTTAAAAGCGTTGTCCAGTTTGTCCCAAGCTTCGGCTCGGTCATCCCGAGTAAATCTTAAATCCTTGAATGAGGATTGTAGGTCTTTTAAGTCGTCGAACAAATTTTGCAATCTGCCTCCCTCGTTAATTTTATCTTCAATAGCACCTACTGCTGTGTGAAATTCTTGAAGTATATTCTTAGATGAGCGTTGAACCTCTTCTTCTAAGGTTGTTTTCAGATCCTTAAGTCTGTCAAACAAAACATTGGTGTTCTCTCTTAATACATTAGCATGCTCTGCAAATAAGTTTTTATCGCGAACTTGCTCTTGCACTTTCTGCCAAAATCCTTTGAGGTCATCCCAAGAATCTTGACTAAACTGTTCCAATTGCTGAACTTTTTCCTTGATATCAACCAACTCCGATTGATACATACTGTTCAATTTGCCTGAGAGCACTACGAAATGCCACTGTGTTTGAGCTCTGTTGATGAGGTCAGTACGATCAGTTTTTAAACCTTCCGGCAGAATACTGTCGGTCACTGTTAACTCGCGCTCGATTTTTGTTGTTGATTCAGGCATTTCAACTGTTGAGCCAGCGCGCCATTCATTCATCAATCGTGTTTCGAGTTCGTCGGTTACATCCTTTTCAGGAATAGTGTAAACCATTACCTTGTTTTCATCAGCCATAAGATCCAGAAGTATAAATACTTTTTCGTCCTTCTCATTCGTGCCTTTAAGTACCAAGTTGTTCTTCATCGGTGCGTACGTTATGTGTTACGGTTTTTAAAATTCAAAAGTACAGTGTCGTTTTGGTCGGTCTAATGCAATCAAGGCTATCAAATACAAAAAGGATGCCTTAAATACAAAGTTCCAGTATTCTTAGTAAAATTATCATGAAATAATTAAACCAAACGGTGTTCAAGCAAGTATTCTGCTATTTGAACTGCATTGGTGGCAGCTCCTTTTCGCAGATTATCAGCTACGATCCACATATTTATTCCATTGTCTACCGATTCGTCTCTTCGAATCCGTCCAACGAACACATCATCTTTGTTCTGGGACAATAAAGGCATTGGGTAAATATGTCGTTCAGGTTCATCCATGACAGTTATACCATAAGTATTACTGAGCAGTTCTTTAACGTCACTCAAAACAAAAGGTTTCTTAAATGTAATATTCACTGATTCTGAATGACCTCCCACTACTGGTACACGGACAGCAGTCACAGTAATCCCAATGTTTTGATCGCGCAATATTTTGCGGGTCTCATTCACTACTTTCATCTCTTCTTTGGTATAACCATTCTCTGTAAAACTATCGCAGTGCGGGATGGCATTTCTATGAATAGGATGAAAATAAGCGCTTTTTTCAGCATCAAATACGCCGTTCTGCTCCTCACTTTCCAGTTGCTGAATTGCCTTCAATCCAGTTCCACTTACGGACTGATAGGTTGATACAACCAATCTTTGTATCACATATTTTTCATGCAATGGGGCCAATGCCATCACCAATTGAATAGTGGAACAATTGGGATTTGCAATAATTTTATCTTCTTTGGTCAGCAGATCAGCATTAATCTCAGGTACAATTAATGGCTTATCGGGCTCCATCCTCCATGCTGAACTGTTGTCTATGACCGTAGTCCCAGCAGCTGCAAACTTGGGTGCCCACTCTAGTGATACAGAACCGCCAGCTGAAAACAAGGCGATGGCTGGCCTCAATGCTAAAGCTTCTTCTAGGCCTATCACCTTATATTTCTTTGATTTATAAACAACTTCTTTCCCTATAGAACGCTCGGATGCAACTGGCAAAAATTCAGTAACTGGAAAATTTCTTTCTTCAAGTACTTTTGCCATTATCTCTCCAACTAAGCCTGTGGCTCCTACAACTGCTACTCTCAATGTTTAGAAATTATTAAGTTAAAGGGCTACCCCTAATTTTATATGAAGCCAAAGTTACATAACTCCACCAAATCATGCTATTTTTGAAGAATGAAACTCTTTTACTATTTATTACTGAGCTTTTACATAAGCACTTCCTTAAATGGTCAAATAATTGATGATTTTGGTGATGGCAATTTTACTTCCAATCCCGTTTGGTCAGGTGATGTGGCCAATTTTATTGTAAACCCAGACAAACAATTGCAACTTAATGCTCCATCTGGAGGGGTTTCAATTTTACACACTGATTTCAATCTTGCTGATTCAACAATCTGGGAATTTTATGTCAAACTTGCATTTAGTCCATCTACAACCAACAGCTTAAGAGTTTACCTCTCATCTACAGATACCAATCTGGCTTCTGGGAATGGCTACTTCCTTGAAGTTGGCGAAACTGGCAATCAAGATGCATTTCGTTTTTATCGTTCTGATGCTGGGATAAGCACTTTACTATTTACCTGTTCAATAGGTACTTTGGGTAGTGATCCGGCTATGACTAGAATGAAAATTAGAAGGGACTCTGATGGAAGCTGGAAGATCAGTTCTGATTATACTGGCAATAGCAATTTTACGAATGAAGGAACATTCATTGACAATACTTACGGAAAAGGAGCCTACAATTTTGGGTTTATCTGCACATATACTGAAACCAGAAAAGATAAGTATTTCTTCGATGAGGTGAAAGTTTATGAAGTTGTTCCCGATATTACTCCACCTGAACTCACTTCATTAACAATTCCTGCTGCCAATCAATTGAGCTTGCAGTTCTCTGAAAATTTGGATCCTGCCAATATATCGGTTCTTACTAATTACAATGTCACGGTGCTGGGAAACCCTAGTTCCGTCATATTCAACGGCAACAATGGCTTGACCTTGAATTTTGGAACCAACATGACTTCACAATCCAACTATACTTTAACGATCAATGAATTGAAGGACCTTGCAGGCAATATCATCATTCCTAAGAATACCCCATTTACTTACACGGCTGGGGATGATCCGCAATTTCAAGATCTTATTTTTACTGAAATTTTTGCTGATCCAAGTCCTATAGTAGGGCTACCTGGCTCAGAATTTCTTGAAATTTACAACCGAAGCAACAAATTCATTAGCACCAAAGGAATACAATTAGGTGATCCAACTACCACAACAATCCTCGGTGAAAGAATAATTGCACCTGGTGAGTACCTGATCATTTGTTCAAATGCAGACACCACCATTTATAAAATATTTGGTAAGGTTTTGGGGTTTGCATCAGGTCCTAGTTTGAATAACTCGGGAGATGATATTTTCATGAAAGATAAAAATGGGGGGATTATCGATGAGGTTCAATATTCAGATAGTTGGTACAATAATCCAGTCAAGAAAGATGGTGGATATACTTTGGAATTAATCAATCCTCTTAATCTATGTCTGCAAAAAGGAAATTGGGTAGGTTCGAATAGCCCCATTGGTGGCACACCTGGTCAGACCAACTCCGTTTGGAATCCTCTGGTTGATATAATTGGTCCAAAAGTTATAAGTATTTTTCCAAGTCAAACGGACCAAGTGATTGTCTCCTTCAATGAAAAACTGGATACGGACATTTCGAGCTATGGTAATCTCCTAAGCCTTGAACCAAGTATTGCAATTCTCGGAGTGGAATTGGGAATGGATGAACAAAGTCTGGTATTTAATTTGGTCGCTGCATTAGAACTGGGTAAAATTTATATTGCAAACCTAAAAGCTGGTGTCAAAGATTGTAATAATGTATTTGGCGAAAAAGCAGGACCATTTTCAATTGCATTGCCAGCTATTCCGCAAAAGGGTGATATTGTAATCAATGAGTTGTTATTCAATCCATTTACTGGTGGATTTGATTTCATAGAATTTTATAATAAAACGGACAAGGTGTTTGATATTTCAAGCCTGCTGATCGGAAATATTGCAATCAGTCCCGATTACAAAGGAATTTTGACACAAAAACTACTGCTTCCCGCTAGCTATGTGGCTTTTTCTGAATCAATAAATGACATAAATTCAAAATATGCCGTCAAAGACAGCTCATCATTGGTAGAAAATGATCTTCCTTCCTATTCTGATGACAAGGGAGTAGCCGCATTGGCATACAATGGATCCTTAGGTTTGATCCTTCTTGATTCCTTCGGTTACAACCAAAACATGCATAGTTCTCTATTAGGAGACACTGAAGGAATTTCACTGGAAAGAATCAATCCAAAGCTTCCAACCAACCAAGCATCCAACTGGCAGTCAGCTGCTTCGCTCGCAGGATTTGCTACACCAGGCTATCAAAATTCTCAGTTCCAAATTCCGGGTGTTGCCAATGGCAGATTCAGTCTTTCGACCGGCAGAGTTTCTCCTGATGGTGATGGTTATGAAGACAATGTATTTCTCAACTATCAACTTCCAGAAAATGGGTATTTTGCAACTATAAAAATTTTTGATAGTGTTGCGAGGCCAGTATTTAGTTTATTGAACAATGAATCTTTAGGAACATCAGGCAGTATTGGCTGGGATGGTACGAATGATCTAGGAGAAATTTGTAAATTGGGCATTTATATCGTTCATATAGATTATTACAACACCAAAGGAGACTTGGGAAATACGAAATTGACAATTGTGGTTGCAGGCATACCAAGATAATATGTTGAAATTGATAAAAAAATTACTTTCTAAGAGGTTGATATTTTTGACCTTGATTTTTTTGATGTTGTTGGGAGTAGTCATCACCGTTTATACTCCACAATTCGCATTTTTCAAATGGGGTGCAGGCTTGGCAATACAAGCTATGGTCGCTTATGTATTGATAGGATTGGTATTTATGTCCCTCCGCGAAGAGTGGTTAATGGTCACTTCTTTATTTTGTGCTGCTATTCTCGCACTTTTTCTAAAGTTTAACACCAGTTCTCAAGCCAATCAAATACCTGAAGCCTACGGACCAAAATTAGGGGTAGGAATATTCGAATTAGCTGAAGGTGTTACAATAGATAGGGTAATTAGTCAATTAAATCTTTTGAAACCTGAAATAGTAGGTCTTCAAAAAATTACATCCTCAGACAAAATTGAAATTGCCAAAAAACTTTCTTTCCAATACCCTTTTTATGCCTCATTGAATGACAGTGCAGCAAGTATGATATTTTTAAGTAAAGTTCCTTTTCTCAGTATTGATACCATAATTTGGAATAAGAATAAAGCTTTGGTTTGTTGTATTAAATCTTCTAAAATTAATGACAAATTACTCTTGTACAATGTATTAAGCCCATCACTTGGAAAAAGTCAAGACTATCAAGAACAAAAGATTTTTTACAATCGATTGGCTCACAGAGCAAGACAAACAAAGGAAAATGTTTTATTTATGGGTAATCTTAATGAAGTCCCATGGTCAGCCGAAATTCTTGAATTAAGAAGACTCATGGGACTTACAGATTGCAGGCGTGATTTCTATCCAGCCTTGCCCAATTTATTGGAAAGACCCAAAGACCACATGTTCAACTCTCAACACCTCAATTGTACAGAATTTCATGAAATTAGGGATGTCACAGGATTGCATTTAGGCTTATATGCTAATTTTCAGAAAGTAAATACATCTCAAAGAAATTGATCCGAGTTCAGCTTTAATACTGAATAGACGAATTTTATGACATGAAATATAAGATCGCCAAATCTGACTATTTGCTATATCAAAGACTTTCTTCCACTTATAAAGCTTAGTTAAGCGTCCTCTAGCATTTGGATCGACAGACCCATTGAACTGTATGTACATAAATATTTTTGATTAATATTTATAATTTATATCTATGATCTAAATTTATAGTTGCACCTTTGAGGTACCTGAAATTGCTAAACAAGCGTTTAATTCATTATCAATATGAAATATACGCAATCATTAACTTTCTTACTTTTTTTGTTTATTCAAATTCAATGTTTTGGACAATGGAACCCATCAGTGGCATTGGATCAATATGTTGGAATACCAGCCGCACAATGGAATCCCTCCTTTTCATCAGGCCTTTCAGATAAATGGAATATTCAATTGTTTTCGGCAGGTGTTTCGGTTCGTAACAACTACGCCTTTCTAATTCAAAAGAAATTGACTAATCTGTTTGATAGCAATGCTGAATATCTTGGTGTTCCAGAAATTATTGAAGGTGCCCAAGTTCCGGAAGGTGCTTTAATCTATGATTATTACTACAACACCAAAAACAAATATCTCAATCTACAGGGATATTTATCGAGTCCAGGTCTTATCCTGACTCTCAATGATCAATGGCATGTGGGTATTTGGGGGAATATGCGAACCTCTGTTTCGACGAGAAGATTTGGCTACCCTATAGATTATTATCACTTTGACGAAACTCCCTTTTACGTGCCAATATTGACACAACCTACCACTACTGCATTTATGGCTTGGTCAGAAATTGCTACCCATGCCAGTTACAAGCAAGATGATGAGTACAACAGCTCTTGGGGTATTAATCTCAAGTTGTTGTTTGGACATGAGGCAGCCTATGTCCGAAACGTTTCGAATACTTATATTACTCAACTTCCCAATGATTCATTTCGTCTCCGGGAAGCAAATTTATTTTATAGTTTTACTACTTCTCAGTTGGATGGTTCCTCCAGAAGACTTCAAAACAATGGAAAAGGTATTGCGGTGGATCTGGGCTGGTCTAGATTTGAAGAAGATGATGACGGGCTACGATGGAGATTGGGAGTTTCGCTGAATGACCTAGGATGGATCAGCTTCAACAAAAATGCTCAAGCGCATCATTTGATCACGAGTGACTCATTTACGATATACCAACCCGTGTACTTAGACACCTTTGACATCATCAATAAAGCTAAGCAATTGAGCAATCAAGTAATGGGTGAGCCTGGCGCTTCATTGATCGGAAATTCATTTTCAATGGCCACTCCTGCCAGTTTGCAAGCCAGTGCGGATTTAAGAGTCGCCCCTGGTTTTATAGTTTCAGCCGCCTTAGGTTTATCAATTCCATTGGGTTATTATCAGTCGCGGATTCAATCATTCCTGAATGTGATGCCAAGATTGGAGACTAAATGGTTTCATCTTGCTGCACCTTTGACCTACCGATTGGGAGACAAATTGCGTTTCGGCACAACCGTACGTTTGGGTTGGTTGATCATCGGGTCGGAAGATCTTTTGAGTTGGACTGCTGCACAAAACAAACTAAACGGAGGAAATATATTTATTGGAATTCAGATAGGCGGTTTGAATTTTTTGGAACAAAACAATCAGACTCAATACTACGGACCCCGAAAATCCTCAAAAAGGGTAAGATGCCCTAAGTTCTAATTGTTGAATTGGCGGTCTTGACTGTAAATCCTCTGGAACAAACTTATCAACAACTTGTATGATCAAGCTTTTTTGTCTGAATCCTGGCGTATGTCCAGTCAGGACAGGTCGCAGATTCTTATGCTTAAATGATTTCACAGATTTTTAAATGCTCCCGAAATTTGAATTAACCCATAACCCATTTACCATTAACCATAAACTATAACCCATAACCCATAAACTATAACCCATAAACCCATAAACCATAAACCCATAAACTATAAGCTATAACCCTTGGCCTTAGCCTCTGCCCTCTTTGTCTGAAGCACTGATTCTTATGATTAAATGATTTCACAGATTTTTAAATGCTCTCGAAATTTAAATTAACCCATAACCAATCAACCATTAACCATTAACTATAACCCATAAACCCATAAACCCATAAACCCATAAACCATAAACCCATAAACCCATAACCCATAAACCATAAACCATAAACCATAAACCAAGGCCCATCATACCCTTAAGATATTAATCTCGACTTAAACCTCAGCCTCGTACCCCATTTGCCCGAATTATAATTAAATGATTGTGGGATTACTTATTTTCGTCCACAATTTTATGAAATGACACAAGAATCCATTACTCAGAAGATCTACTCATTCTCAGAATTACCGACTGATTTGCTTTATACCATCATGCAAATGCGTGAAAAGGTATTTGTGGTGGAGCAAAATTGCCCTTATCTGGATGCGGACGGCAAAGATCTCAATTCATACCACTTCCTGCTATTTTACGAAAATGAAATAGTAGGCTATCAACGACTGCTGCCCCCGGGAGTATCTTATGAAAAATATGCTTCAATAGGTCGCGTCCTTACCCCAATTGAATTTCGAGGTAAAAATTATGGTCGCGAAATGATATCACGAGGCATAAAAGCATGTCTTGAACTTTTTGACAACCATTCAATCAAGATATCAGCTCAAAGCAGATTGAACAAACTATACTCGGAATTTGGATTCGAGGAAACTGGCGAACATTACTTGGAAGATGATATTCCACATTCAGCAATGATTTACGCAGTATCTAAAATCTCTTAATCTGGTTCAAAGCCCAGGATGATACTGAATCTTCCGTAAGCAGTAAGGTTTGTTCCTTTGGGAATGGTTGGCTTATCAAATCCAAATCCATAATCAAATCCAATGGTTCCAAATATGGGCAAGAACACCCTCAATCCCATACCAAACGATCGGCGCAAATCAAACGGATTGTATTTCTTTAAAGAATTGAATGAATTACCACCTTCAATAAATGCTAAGGCAAATATTGTAGAACTCGGATTGAGCGATATCGGATAACGCAACTCTACAGTAAATTTATTGAAAGCCGCTCCACCTCCTTGTGAACTTGCTGGTAGGTCATCAATATTATAACCCCGCAAGGCTATCAAATCATTCCCGTTAAAAATCTGTTGACCAGACAATCCATCACCTCCCAAGACAAATCTTTCAAATGGTGAAGTACCAATCTCTCTGTTGTAAAATCCCAATAAGCCTATTTTTGCAGAAGCCTTCAATACCAATTTCTGAACAAGTGTGGTGTACCAAATGGCATTGAATCTCCATTTATGGTATTCTACCCATCGGTACTTCTCTTCCAATGAAGCTTCTCCATAATTGGTATTCTTTCTGAACAGACTGTATGGAGGTGTAAACTGACCTATAAATTCTATTTGAGATCCTTCCTTTGGAAAGATTGGGTCGCCTATTGAATTCCTTGCTAAAGTGAATCTCAAACTCCAGTTGTTGAAATTCCCATTTCTCAACACCTGCCCATCAGAAAGGGGAAAGCTTTCATTGATTAGTGCAAGCGTCTGGATGTTCAATTCCGTATTTAATACAAAATTGTCATCGGGTCGCTTTAGTCTCGTTCCCAACCCAATGGTCATGTTGGATATTTTAAGCAATCGATAGTTCGTCGAGCTCTTATCTAGGCCATTACTAATTAGGTTAACGAATCCACCGATGGTAAATGACATTGGTTTTTTGCCACCAAGCCATGGTTCTGTAAATGAGGCATTGTAACTCTGAAAAAATCGTCCATTACTCTGTGCACGCAAACTCAATCGCTGCCCATCTCCTTGTGGAAGTGGACTCCAAGTCTCTCTTTTGGCAATGTTTCTAATGGAAAAATTATTGAAAGAAACTCCCAATGTCCCGATGACACCACGACCTACACCACCCCATCCTGCTGATAATTCCAACTGATCAGATGGTTTTTCTTCTACAGTATATTCAATATCGACCGTTTTCTTTTGTGGATTAGTGATTGGATTCACCCCAAGTGTTTCGGGGTTGAAATAACCCAAAGCAGCCAATTCCCTTTGGGATCGAATAATATCAGAACGGCTAAATTTATCTCCAGGTCGGGTACGTATTTCACGGCGAATCACGTTTTCATTGGTTCGATCATTGCCTTTGATAATAATACGATCAATAGTGGCTTGAGGACCTTCAGTAATTCGAATATCCAAATCTATGGAATCGTTGCCAATTGCTCTTTCTTGGGGATCCAATTGAAAAAACAAATATCCATTGTCAAGATACAAAGAACTGACATCACGTCCATCTTGACTGTACCTCAATCTGTTATCCAGCAACTCTTGATTGTAAACATCTCCTTTGTTGATACCTAAAATCCTGGCCAACGCTGGCTTGTCATAGACTGAATTCCCTTTCCAATCTATATTTCTGATGTAATATCGCTTCCCTTCACTCAACTTTATGTGAATATACATTCCCCCTTTCTTGGCACGCCAGATCGAATCTGAAACAATTTTAGCGTCCCTATAACCGATTGTATTGTAATATTTTATAATCGCTAACTTATCAGCTTCATAGTCCTTTTGGATAAACTTGGAGGAAGAGAAGATCTTTCTTTTTCTTTTTGTGCCGTCCATCAACTTCCTTAATTTGCCGATGCGGGCATTGTTGTTTCCTTCAAAGGTGATGTTGTTGATTCTGACCTTTTTGCCCTTATTTATTTTAAAAACCAAGCGAACTGAGTTGGTAATGCTGTCTTCCATGCTTTGTGTAGCAACAACTTTGGCATCAAGATTTCCCTTTTCAACAAAGAAGTTCTTTAAACCATTGACAGTATTCCCCTTTGCATTATCTGTAACGATGGTTCCTTTGGGTAAAAACCTTTCTACAATCGGATTTAAATCTTCATGTACTGATTTTTTAATACCTGAAAATGAATGCTTGGCAATTCTTGGTCTTTCTGTCACTACGATTTGAAGAAAAATGACGTTGCCAATTACTTTTTCTTGATTGATCTCAATATTGTTAAACAGCTTGAGTTTCCATAACGCACGGATGGCATTTCCCAGTTCTTCCCCAGGCACCCTTATTTTATTTCCAATCACCAAACCAGATACAATTCTGATGGCATTCTCATCGGAGTAATTAGCGCCTGATACAGTTATACCACCTATCTCATATTCACCTGGCACAACACCTTCGGTTGTTTGAGCCCGAGCGCCCATGAACCCAATAAATATAATAATTAGTATTAACCAATTCTTCTTCTTGCCCATTATTCAAATGTTGTTGTGTCAGTAACGCTCAATTCTACAAAAACGCTCCCAAGTAAAATATAAAATTATGTCAGCTGTTCGCTGGTCATTCCAAATCGTCTTTCTCTATTTTGATAAGAAAGAATTGCTTTATAAAATTCCTCTTTTGAAAAATCCGGCCACAGGGTTTCCGTGAAATAAAATTCTGCATATGCCAATTGCCATAGCAAAAAATTACTCAATCTATGCTCACCACTGGTTCGAATCAATAACTCTGGGTCTGGCATACCGAAAGTATTAAGTTTGGAGGTGATCAAATTTTCGTCTATACTTTCGGGTTGGATTATCCCTTCCTTAACATCTTGTGCAATGGCTTTAACAGCCTGAACCAATTCCCATTTAGAGCTATAATTCAGCGCCAATACCAATGAGAGTCCCGTATTGTTTTCGGTATCTTTGATTGCACTTTTTAAAGCTTTGGAAGAGGCCGAAGGCAGATGGTCAATATCACCGATTGAAAGCAAGCGGATATTATTTTTCTGTAATGTTTTAATCTCAGATTTAACCGTGTCAACCAAAAGAGCCATCAATGCATTTACTTCAAAAGCTGGTCGGTTCCAATTTTCAGTACTGAATGCATAGAGCGTTACGAACTGAATGCCCAGCTCTGTTGCTGCTTCCGAAGTTGCCCTAAGAGCCTTCACACCGTTGCGATGTCCAAAAACTCTCGGCTGACCTTTTTCCTTAGCCCAACGACCATTTCCATCCATGATAACAGCTACATGCTTAGGTAAAGCATGCATGTTAATTGCAGATTTTAAGTCATTATTGTCCAAGGCTTGAAATATTTTTAGTCCAATAGGGGGCAAAGTTAATCAAGTGAATCCATTTTTATGATTTCTAGCTACTTATTGCATAATTTCATGCCCTCAAATTAAATGAAAACGATGAATCAACCATTCGCATTGTGTATTCATGGAGGTGCAGGCACGCTCACTCGTGCAAGCATGACGTCTCTTCAAGAACACGATTATTTGCTGGCGTTGAAGGATGCGCTTCAGGATGGCACCATTATACTTGAAGCAGGTGGAACAGCTGAAGATGCTGTAATTGCTGCAATTACCAGCCTGGAAAACTGTCCATTATTCAACGCTGGCAGGGGTTCTGTTTACACTCATGAAGGTTTGCATGAAATGGATGCTTCTATAATGATAGGAACAACTTTAGAGGCAGGAGCAGTATCTGGAGTGCGCAACCTAAAAAATCCAATCCTTGCAGCCCGGGATGTCATGAAATATTCAGAACATGTGTTCCTAATGGGTGAAGGAGCCGAAAAATTTGCACGCGAAAGAAATTTGGATTTCATGCCAAATGAATATTTCGATACAGCCCTTAGGTACGATCAATGGCAATTGGCACTTGCAGATGGACGTGTGGCACTCGATCACAATATCCAAACCGAAAAGAAATTTGGAACCGTAGGCGCTGTTGCTCGGGATCGCCTAGGAAGATTGGCAGCAGGAACAAGTACAGGGGGAATGACCAATAAGCAATGGGGTAGAGTAGGCGATAGTCCAGTTATTGGGAGTGGAACTTATGCCAATGACAAAACATGTGCTATTTCTTGCACCGGGCACGGTGAATATTTTCTACGCGGAGTTGTAGCTTATGACGTAAGCTGTCTGATGGAATACAAAGGACTTAGCCTAGAAGCAGCTTGTAAAGAAGTAATCATGCACAAACAAGTTGAACTTGGAGGTGAAGGCGGCTTGATTGGCATATCCAAAACCGGAACTCCTTGCCTGGTTTTTAACTCAGAGGGCATGTACCGTGGATCCATTGTTGAAGGTGAAGAAACACAAACAGCTATTTATGGATAACATCCAGAAAAAATTGAGTTCTTAAATGTCATTTCAAAGTAAAATTCGCACGGAATAGTTGAGATATTTTTTTGCATTCCCATCGAGATGAGCTACCTTTGCAGCGATTTTCGAAAAACAGTATGCAAAATAAGCAATCAAGTATAAGTTTTCAGGTGTCAAAATGGCTGTTCATATCAATCTTTACAGTCAGTGCATCATTCGTTTTTGCACAAACGGAAGATAATGAACATACGCATGAATCTGCCGAGCATGTATCAACTGATTCACCACATGGTGAGCATGCCTCCGAAGTTTTCAAGCCCGGTGATTATGCAGTACATCACATAGCTGATGCAAATACATTCCATATTTATGGTGAATTGTACTTGCCATTACCTGTGATTTTGTATTCCACAGTTACTGGCTGGACAATGACTATGTCGAGTTCCTTTCATCCGCACCACCACTCTAATGGTCAAAAAGCAATTGATGGTTATGTTATGTTGGAAGGTGGAATACAGAGAGTAACAGATCCTAGTTTCCCAATGGGCGTTGTAGAAATTGAAGGACATGACAAACGCAAGGAAGAAGTTAACAAGAAAAAAGTTGAAGCTTTCAGCGTGAAATATCAAGGCAAAAGCTTCGATACTGAAAAGAAAACTGTTTGGGATGGTGGTATAACTGGAGGAAAGATAACTTCATTTTATGACTTTTCTATTACCAAGAATGTCTTCACAATGATATTCGTGTTGTTCTTGATGATTTATATTTTCTTTGGCATCCGAAGTTCATATCAAAAACGAGAAGGGCAAGCGCCTAAAGGCATTCAATCACTCCTGGAACCCATTATATTATTTGTAAGAGATGAAGTGGCAAAGCCAAATTTAGGAGCCAAGTATGAGAAATTCATGCCATTCCTGTTGAGCTTGTTCTTTTTTATATTGGGTTTGAACTTGATTGGTCAAATTCCTTTTTTTCCAGGTAGTGCTAACGTTACTGGGAACATATCTGTAACCATAGTTTTGGCTATTTGTGTTTTCTTAATGACTAATTTCAATGGGAATGCACACTATTGGGGCCACATAGTATGGATGCCTGGTGTGCCGGCTTGGCTTAAAATTATCATTTTGACTCCTATCGAAATCTTAGGAGTATTTTTAAAGCCATTTACATTGATGCTGCGATTATTTGCAAACATAACCGCAGGACACATCGTGATTCTTTCATTTGTGGGTTTGATATTCGTATTTGGAAAAGCAGGTGCTAGTGTTGGTGGCACAGCTTTGGGTGCTGCCATTTCTGTTCCATTGTCTTTGTTTATGAGCACAATAGAATTATTGGTTGCTTTCCTTCAAGCTTTCATCTTTACAATGTTGACTGCATCCTACATAGGTGCAGCGATAGAAGAACCTCATCATCATTAATTAGAAACCTTATAAATTTTAAAATATGTACGCAGCAATTGGAGCAGGTCTTGCAGTAATCGGAGCCGGTATTGGTATCGGTCAAGTTGGTGGTAAAGCGATGGAAGCTATCGCACGCCAACCAGAGGCAGTGGGTGACATTAGGAGCAATATGATCCTTTTGGCAGCCCTTGTTGAAGGAGCAGCATTGATCTGTATGGTATTGGCTTTCTTCGTAGGTCAATAATACCAGTACAAGAAAAACACTGTAGGCAGATCAACGGTTGGTTGCTGTCTGCAGTTCTTTAATGAAATTAATGTCTAACAACATAAAGCTTAATTCGAAATGATATCCTTTTTTATAGCAGAGTTTACGGTTATTCGACCTGATCCAGGTATGTTAGTCTGGACAACAATCGTATTCTTGATATTTTGGTTTTTGATTGGTAAATTTGCCTTCAAACCTATTGGTACGGCGCTGAAAGATAGAGAAAACTCTATCCAAAATGCCCTTGACGAAGCTAAAAGAACCCGTGAAGAAATGAGTAAGCTCAAGGCTGAAAATGAGCAGATACTTGCTCAGGCACGTGAAGAAAGAGCATCAATTCTGAAGGAAGCAAAAGAAACCAAAGATTCTATTATCTCTGAGGCAAAAAATAAAGCAAAAGACGAAGCTCAAAAAATTGTATCCAACGCTTTAATGGAAATTGAAAACCAACGTAAAGCTGCAATTACTGACTTGAAGAACACTGCTGGAATGTTGGCTTTGGATATTGCAGAAAAAGTCCTGCGCAAAGAACTTTCAGGTGATTCTGCACAGCAGTCTTATGTGAAAACTTTGGTAGACGAGATTAAACTGAACTAAGAAATGTCAAAACAAAGAATAGCTGGCCGATACGCAAAATCCCTTCTGGATCTGGCATCTGAAAGCAACTTGCTGGATGTTATCAAAGAAGATGTTGCATATCTCAATGAAGTTTGTAAATTGCATGATGTGGTTTTGATGCTTCAAAGCCCCATAATTAATCCTGGCAAAAAAGAACAAATCATAACAGCTTTGTTCGATGGAAAAGTAAACAAAATGACTTTTGCCTTCTTGCACATTATGCTCACCAAAGGTAGAGAATCTTTGCTTCCAAATATTGCCAGTGAATTTTTGAATCAATACAAAAAACTGAAAGGAATTTCAACTGTTACCCTTACTACTGCTACTCCTGCTTCCACAGAAATGATTGAACAGATCAGAAAGCACTTTGAAAACAGTTCATTTACCAAAAATACAGTAGAAATACTCACACAGACAAAATCTGATCTATTAGGAGGATTTACCATCGAGTTTGAAGACAAACTTTATGATGCATCCATCAAACACCAACTTGATCAGCTGCGCAAGCAATTCGGAGGCAACCCTTATGTCAAATCAATATAACAACTCAAATAGTTTCAAATCATGGTAGATGTAAAACCAGGAGAAATATCAGCGATTCTAAAGCAACAGCTTTCAGGATTGAAATCTAGTGCCGAACTTGAGGAAGTAGGTACTGTACTACAAGCAGGTGATGGTATCGCTCGTGTTTATGGACTGAACAGCGTTCAAGCCGGAGAACTTGTAGAATTCGAAAATGGTGTACAAGCCATCGTATTGAACCTTGAGGAAGATAATGTTGGGGTGGTACTTTTGGGTGCTTCGGAAGACATTAAAGAGGGGACAACAGTACGTAGAACCCAAAGAATTGCCTCTATCTCTGTAGGTGAAGGTTTCTTGGGTCGTGTAGTGAATCCACTTGGTGTTCCCATCGATGGAAAAGGTGAAATAACCGGCGTTAAATATGAAATGCCACTTGAGCGCAAAGCCCCTGGTGTGATATTCCGTCAACCAGTAACCGAACCACTTCAAACGGGTATCAAAGCAATCGATGCAATGATTCCAATTGGCCGTGGACAGCGTGAGTTGATTATTGGCGACAGACAAACTGGTAAATCAGCAATCGCAATCGATACAATTATCAATCAAAAAGAATTTTACGATAAAGGGGAACCAGTATATTGCATTTATGTAGCATCTGGACAAAAAGCGTCAACTGTTGCTCAAGTAGCTAAAACTCTTGAAGAAAACGGAGCAATGCCTTATACAGTTATCGTATCAGCTTCAGCTTCAGATCCCGCACCATTGCAATTCTATGCACCATTTGCAGGAGCATCTATTGGAGAGTTCTTTAGAGATACAGGTCGCCCAGCGTTAATCGTTTATGATGATCTATCCAAACAAGCTGTGGCATATCGTGAAGTTTCACTTTTACTTCGTCGTCCGCCAGGACGTGAGGCATATCCAGGTGACGTATTCTATCTGCACAGTCGTTTGCTTGAAAGAGCAGCTAAAGTCATCAACGATGATGCCTTGGCCAACAATATGAACGATTTGCCAGAATCTTTGAAAGCAGCAGGTATCGTAAGAGGTGGCGGTTCTTTGACAGCGTTGCCAATTATCGAAACTCAAGCAGGTGACGTATCCGCTTATATCCCGACCAACGTAATCTCTATTACAGACGGTCAAATATTCTTGGAATCTAACCTTTTCAATTCAGGTGTGCGTCCAGCAATCAACGTAGGTATCTCGGTATCACGTGTTGGTGGTAATGCACAGATCAAGTCAATGAAAAAAGTATCAGGTACTTTGAAATTGGATCAAGCGCAATATCGTGAACTGGAAGCATTCTCAAAATTTGGTTCAGATCTTGACGCTGCAACAATGTCAGTGTTGGATAAAGGAAAGAGAAACGTTGAAATCCTAAAACAACCTCAATATTCTCCGCTAACTGTTGAAAAACAAGTAGCCATCATTTATCTTGGAACCAATGGATTATTAAAAGATGTCCCTGTGAATAAGGTAAAAGAGTTTGAAGAAATGTTCTTAACGGAACTTGAAACCAAACATCAAGACCTGTTAGCAGCTTTCAAAAAAGGAGATTTGCCAGCTGAAGGATTGAAAAATATGACAGAATTGGTTCAACAAATGAGCAAACGTTACAAATAACTAGACCTTTCCTAACACATGGGAGCTAATTTAAAAGAAGTACGCGAAAGCATAAAATCGGTGATTTCAACCCAGCAGATTACCAAAGCCATGAAAATGGTTTCTGCTGCTAAATTTAGGAAAGCACAACAAGCTATCGTACAGGTAAGACCGTATGCTGATAAGTTGAACAAAATGCTCAGCAATATATCTGCAAATTCAGATGCAGACGCAGGCTTGATTTACAATCAAGAACGTGAAATAAAATCTGCTCTAATGGTTGTGGTTACTTCCAATAGAGGTCTTTGTGGTGCGTTCAACTCCAATGTTGTTAAAGCTACAATTTTGACAATTGAGCACAAATTTCAAGAAGTTTATGATCAAGGTCAATTAAGTATTATTTGCATAGGTAAAAAGGGATATGACGGTCTAAAAAGAAAGTTTCCAAATGCAAATTTTATTCTCAACCACATAGATCTTTTTTCGGACTTGAGTTTTGAGCACGTAGCGCTAGTATCCCAAATGATAATGGATGAGTTTGCAAACAAAAAGTACGACTTCGTTGCAGTAACATACAGTCGATTTAAAAATGCTGCAGTACAATTTGCTGAAATGGATCAGTACTTACCTATTCCAGAACCTGAAGCACAGCCAAAGAAAACTTCTAAAGCAGATTATATTTTCGAACCAGATCAACAAACTTTGTTGGCCAACTTGATACCAAGTATCCTTCAATTGAAGTTCCACAGATATTGCTTGGATACACAAGCATCGGAACATGGTGCGCGTATGACCTCAATGGACAAAGCAACTGAAAATGCAGAAGATATGCTCCTGCAATTGAAAATAAGTTACAACAAAGCTCGCCAAGAGAGTATTACCAAAGAACTTTCAGAAATTGTAGGTGGAGCTGCGGCTCTAGAATCCAACTAACTAAGTTAGAAATCAAAATATGTTAAAAACCTCAATTGTTTATTCAATTGAGGTTTTTTATTATAGATACCTTGTCAATTGTATCAAAATATATTATGAATAGCGTTTGTAAAATACTTGCTGTTCATCCGTAAATAACATAATTGTTATTCCAATGTGAATTCAAAATGAATTTATTTAAAAAATAATTACCAGAATTGAGAACAATCTAAAAGACAAACGTATCTTTATACTCCTGAATATCATGATGATATAACAAATATCAACCATATATTATCAGAGTCCCATACTTACCAATCAACTCAGTCTATTCCTCAAATGCTCATATTGACATTTGAAACATATAATAATCGGTAGCATGCAACTGCAGAAAGTAATAATTAAAGGAAGGTTGGATTTCGGCTCTGAAAAGAGCTTTGACAAGGTGTTGGGATTGTTTCAGCAGCGTTTAGAAAAGTTCTTCAAAAATGATACCTTGATTGACCACGAAACCATGTTCAATCGAGAAAAAACAAATTTCACCATTCCAAGATTGGTCACTCAATCAGGAGTAAAAACTTGGAGCCACACCATGAGTGCGTTTGAATTTCTGGCCCAATTTGCAGTGTCAGGAAATATACACGCTTTTATGACTGAAAATGGTAAAATTCTCCAGAAATTTCATGTAGAACCAACCAATGAAAAAATTGCTGTCCAAGCATATCAGTCTGGAAAATCTTTGATTAAATGTGTGGAAACCAGACAAGAGGCATTGACTCAACTGGATAGTGCAATAAGTGCTTATGATCAGCATGCAATGGCTTACGCCAAACGCGGTTATGTAAAGTACCTGTTAGAGCAATATGAAGGTGCCGCCAAAGATTTTGAGAAAAGCATAGCCTTCGATGAATTAAATCCTGAACCCTACATTGGAAGGGCTATGGTAAAAAATATTAATGGTGACGCCGTTGGAGCCATTTCAACTCTGGATGAAGCACTTAAACTATGCTTCCCCCTTCAATCAATACATTGGAAGATACGAAGAATAAAAGGTCATTTGTTACAAAAAGAAAACCGTTTGCTAGAAGCAGCACTGGAATTCAAACTTTTTCTGAATAGACAATTTGAACCTGGAGATCCGAACTTCTCCTGGATGAAAATTATCATGTGGGATTATGCCAATGTTCTGTATGCTATGGATGAATATGAAGATGCCTACAAATGGTTAGACTTAATTCAGCAATCTACCGTACCAGGGCGAATGGTACCTGAAATAGCTTTTTTGAACCTTAAAGCAACTCTTGCAAAATTGATAGGCAAACCCATAAAAACGGAAGACAAACTTCGTTTGAATGAACTGACCAAAAACAAGATTACGGCTTCGAATTCCTCATTTGCCGATTCGATAGCTTAGTGTAATATTGTTATTTACCCTTTATGTTATTTATTTTAAATGAATTTAGCCCTACTTAAAGCCATTTGTCAAACACCAGGAGCTCCTGGATTTGAGAACAAAGTGAGAAAACTGGTTGTTTCAGAAATTGAAAACTTGGTGGATTCATTCTATATTGATGGTATTGGCAACTTAATTGCCTTTAGAAAAGGAAAGTCTGATAAAAAACTGATGGTTACCGCTCATATGGATGAGATCAGTTTTATTGTTACCCATATTGATGAGGAAGGATTCCTCAGAATTCACCCGTTGGGAGGTTTTGATCCCAAAACCTTGACTGCGCAAAGGGTTATTGTTCACGGCAAAAAAGATTTGGTTGGTGTCATGGGGAGCAAACCAATACACCTCATGAAACCCGAGGAACGCAATAAGGCACCACAAATGTCAGATTATTACATTGATCTTGGCATGGACAAGGAAGAAGTGATGAAACACGTGTCCATTGGAGACCCAGTTACTCGAGAAAGAGAATTTATTGAAATGGGTGAATGCGTAAACTCAAAATCTCTCGACAACCGCGTATCTGTTTTTGCACTCATAGAGGTTCTAAAGTTATTGAAGGACAAACAACTTCCCTGCAATTTATATATGGTATTCACAGTCCAAGAAGAAGTAGGACTCAGAGGAGCAGGACCAGCAGCGCATGCTATTGAACCAGATTTTGGTATCAATGTGGATGTAACTGTGGCATTCGATACTCCTGGAGCCCTGCCTTTTGAAGTTTGCACCAGATTAGGCAAAGGAACGGCTATTAAAATTGCAGACGGAACAATTATTTGCGACAATCGAATGGTTAATTTCATGAAATTTACCGCTGACAAACATGGCATCATTTGGCAACCAGAAATTTTAATTGCCGGTGGCACTGATACAGCAATGTTGCAACGTGCTGGGAAAGGTGGTGCAATATGTGGCGCCATTTCAATACCGACAAGACACATTCATTCTGTTATTGAAATGGTTAACAAAAATGACTTAGTGTTGAGCATCAAATTATTGGAAAATAGCATTTTAGACTTGCTGGACCATGAGTGGTCGCACCATTGATATTTCAATGGCCGATTTTGTATCAAAACAGCTCTGGCATTCAAACAATTTCAACAATAATCAACTTGACAACACAATCAAGATTGTCAATTTACAATATACAACAGTAGTGTAATATCTTGAAAAATGTTGGCTTACTCTTCATCCTCACTTTAGAGTTGGTGTTAATTTCATGTCGTAAAAGGCCTAAAACCAACGGAAATCATTTATCTTAAGCTGCTTTTACACTTACAGAAACTACGGTATTCTATGATCCCTGTTACGTAAAAATCCCTTAGTCCACCGGTGATGTTCCCTCCTATGACGGGGTTTGTGCAGATGTTATAATAAAAGTTTACAGACTTTCTGGAGCTGACCTTCAACAATTGATTCAAAAAGGCACGAGTTCAGATTTTGATTAATGTTTAAATAATTGGTGTCTCAGGAAAACCGATACCAGAATTACTCACAAACAGATGCTTATTCAGAGAAATTTTCTTGAAAAAACAACATTTCGATTCTTAGTGCATAGAACATAAAGGACTATTTTCTTAGTGATACTGTAAGCTGGAGACTAAGTAATGGATTACCCAACATAGGTATTGTAGTTGGAGTAGCACTCATCGACCACAACATTGGGGATGGAAAGCTTGCTGAGCGCTGTCTATTTTATTTTCAAATAACAGGCCACTACCGATATTAAACCAAGGGTTGTAAGGTTGACATGAAATTATTGATTGCGATATTACAATTATCTCTGATGACATAAAATAATTTCAAGCTTAATATTTCATTCTTTGGATAAGAAATCATTCAATAAGGAGTGGATCATAATATGGAAACAAGCTAGTTCAAGCTATGAAATAAAAATACCACAAATCCGCCAAAGAAATACCCGACAAATGCTTTGGAATGCCACAGAGATATCCTACCTTTGCGGCGATTTTTAGAAAGGAAATCAAGAAAATTAACAAAATCAGTACAAGCAGTATGGCTAATACAGGTCGCATAAAACAAATTATTGGTCCAGTTGTGGATGTAGCATTCGACACACCAGGAGCATTGCCAAGAATTCTTAATGCCTTAGTGATTAAACGCCCTGAAGGTGATCTAATACTTGAGTGTCAACGGCACTTAGGTGAGGACAGCGTAAGAGCTATTGCAATGGATTCAACAGATGGTTTAACCCGAGGAATGGAAGTCACCGATACAGGTAGTCAAATATCTATGCCTGTAGGAGATGCAATCAAAGGTCGTTTGTTCAATGTCATTGGAGAGGCAATTGATGGAATAGGTCATGTACCTAAAGGTGATAATGCAGCATCAATTCACAGAATGCCTCCGGCATTTGAAGAATTGTCAACAGAATCCGAAGTTCTTTATACGGGTATTAAAGTAATTGACTTGATCGAACCTTATGTAAAAGGTGGAAAAATTGGTCTTTTCGGAGGTGCCGGAGTAGGAAAAACTGTATTGATCATGGAATTAATCAACAATATTGCCAAAGGATACGAAGGTATGTCTGTATTTGCAGGAGTTGGTGAGCGCACGAGAGAAGGTAATGACCTGTTGCGCGAGATGATTGAATCAAATGTAATCAGATATGGTGATGAATTCAAGCATTCCCTTGAAGAAGGTGGTTGGGATTTGAGCAAAGTTGATAAATCTGAACTTGCAAAAAGTCAAGCTACACTGGTATTTGGTCAAATGAATGAACCTCCTGGAGCACGTGCAAGAGTTGCATTATCAGGATTAACCTTAGCTGAATATTTCCGTGATGGTGACATGACTGATCCAACTGGTGGCAAAGACATCCTATTCTTCATAGACAATATATTCCGTTTCACACAGGCAGGTTCTGAAGTATCCGCTTTATTAGGCCGTATGCCTTCAGCAGTAGGCTACCAGCCTACATTGGCTACTGAAATGGGATTAATGCAAGAACGTATTACTTCTACTAAGCGAGGATCAATTACATCAGTACAAGCGGTGTACGTTCCAGCAGATGATTTAACGGATCCAGCACCAGCAACTACATTTGCTCACTTAGATGCAACTACGGTATTGAGTCGTAAAATTGCATCTTTGGGTATTTATCCTGCGGTGGATCCATTAGACTCTACATCACGCATTCTGGATCCAAATATCATTGGTGAGGAACATTATGATTGTGCACAACGTGTTAAGTTTATTTTACAGCGTTACAATGAATTGCAAGATATTATCGCAATTTTAGGTCTTGAAGAACTGTCAGAGGAAGACAGATTGGTGGTTTCCAGAGCAAGAAGGGTTCAAAGGTTCCTTTCTCAACCTTTCCACGTTGCTGAACAGTTTACCGGTATGCCGGGTGTATTGGTTCCTATCGAAGAAACTATTCGCGGCTTCAATATGATCATGAACGGAGAAGTAGACCAATATCCTGAAGCGGCTTTTAACTTGGTTGGATCAATAGATGATGCAATTGAAAAAGGTAAAAAGATATTGGCTGAAGCTAATGCATAATTTAATTAACAAGACAATTTAAAATCAATGTTGAAAATATCCGTTTTAACTCCAGAATCTGAAATTTTCAGTGGACCTATCAAATCAGTCAAAATTCCTGGTGTAAACGGACAATTCGAAATTTTAAAAAATCACGCTCCATTGCTTTCAGCTCTAGGCAAAGGAGATGTCAGAATCTTGAAAGATGATGGACAAAGCTTTATTTTTGAAATAGAGAGTGGATTCATTGAAGTACTACGAAATGAAGTGGCTCTTTTAGTAAGAGGCGTAAAAAACAACTGATTATATCCCCAAAATTAACTGATCCCCTTTTGAACTAATATTTAAGAGGGGATCGTTTTTTATAACTCAAGCAACATATTTAAATATACAAGAATCTATCATTTACGATTCCTTGCAAGGCATATTTAAAGAATCTGAAAAATATTTTTACTTAGATGTATGAAATATTTCAAGAAAGCCTCTAAATTGCATGTTCGTAAACATTACAGGATGATATTACGTATAACTAAATCGATCACAAACGCCAAGCATCAATACAGATGAAAAAAGTCTTACTCTTAGTTTTTACTTGTTTTTCCGGGCTTATCATGGCTCAAGACATTCACTTTTCTCAATTCTACATGTCACCGCTGAACCTCAATCCGGCTATGACAGGTGTGATGAATTGCAACATGAGATTTGTCGGTAATTATAGAAATCAATATGGTTCTATCCTGAAGGAGAACGCTTATCAAACTTACTCCTTTTCATATGATCAAAAAATACCTGTAGGTAGATATGATTATTTTGGTGTTGGAGGAACTTTATGGGGTGATAAAGCTGGTTCAGCAGGTTTTGGAACTGTTCAAGCTCGTTTGAGTGGAAGTTTCAGTAAAAGAATGTCAGGAAGTAAAGGTTCTGCCAATTATTTGGTTTTTGGAGCTGATTTAGGTCTATCCCAAAGAAGAATAAACTACACAGCATTGCGTTGGGGTAGCCAACACAACGGAAATGGTGGTTTTGATCCAAACCTTTCTCCAAATGAATTCACTTTTGACAGAGACAATTTCTTGTTCCTTGACATGTCAGCTGGTTTATTGTGGTTCTCTGTTTGGGACAAAAACAACGCGTTTTACCTAGGCGGTGCATTTTCACACTTAAATAGAGCCAATCAGTCATTTGATTCAGATATTTACGATGGCCTCTACAGCAAATTTACAATCCACTCTGGTTTGGATTATATATTCCCATACAGCAGATTTGGCTTAAGTCCTGGTATTGTTACCTTCATTCAAGGTCCATCACTTCAAGTTAATGGTGGTGTGAATCTTAAATTCTTATTAAGCGGAAACCGCCGTACTTACGAAGCATTTCAATTTGGTACTTGGGTACGTCTAGCAAATAAAGTTGACTCAGGAATATTGGCTGATGCGCTCATTCTAAGCACAAGGTTTGATTATGAGCAATTTGGAATAGGATTCAGCTACGACATGAATATTTCAAGTCTCCGTCAAGCAACAAACTTGAATGGATCATTTGAATTTTCAGGTATCTATAATATATGTGGCCCTGAACGACGAAACGTATATTGCCCAAGGTTCTAAAACTGAACTAAATAATACTGTCACAAAAGCCCCATGAAATCGTTTGTGGGGCTTTTGCATATAACGTATATTCCCTGCAAATTTGCAAAACAAAAGCGAAATGCCTCTCAAAAAACCTAATTTTAAACAACTTTCTATCAAGCCAAATAATTATGTTTAACTCAAACAAAAAACAAGAAGCCACAAATAATCTTCCTTCATCTGGAGCATTGAATTCCTTGGTGCAGGGTACCACAGTCGAGGGTACTATAAGAACGGAATCCGATATCAGAGTAGATGGAACTATAAAAGGGGACTTGACTTGCACTGCCAAATTAATCATTGGACCTACTGGATTTGTTGAAGGCAAGGTTAAATGTGTCAATGCCATTATCGAAGGTAGATTTGAGGGAGTACTTCACGTTGAGGATTTGCTCAATGTTCGCGAAGCGGCTAATGTAGTCGGCGATATCAATTGCGGCAAACTGATGGTGGCAACTGGTGCAATATTCAATGTAAGCTGTGATATGGGAAAAACTGGAACAATCAAAAAGTCAGCAAACCAAATGGTTGCAGATTCAATAAAATAAATGTCTCAACCTTTTAAGCCTCCTATACACAAATACAACTCCGTTCTAAAGTACTCAGGAATGGCTTTTGAACTATTGGCTTTTATTCTGATTGGCTACTGGCTTGGGAATAAAGCCGATCAATATTTGCAAAATAAAAAACCAATATTTGCAGTATTTGGTATTGTACTTATGACAGGCTTAGCCCTGTATCGAGTCATACGAAGTGTGGAAAATGACAATAAAAAAGTATGAGCTCCGCTCAATTTTACTGGTATCATTTCATACTCCTTGCATTGTCCGCCATTTTAGCTTTGATATCCGTTCAAATCCAAACAGGGTTTATGGTTGTGGTTTTTTCATGGTGGTGTTTGATTACAATATTGATGTTTCATTGGGGAAAATCGCTTTCTAACTCTCCTTCTAAATATGCCTTCCAAAATGTTATCTCTAGCTCTTCCTTGGTTAATTTGTTTGCAGTCCCGACAATATTATTCATCTATAATAAAATAGTTGGCCCAATCAACAAAATTGAAATTCTATATTTCATACTCACTTACTGTATCTTTACTGCCTTTAAAGTATATTTTTTAAGTCGATTAGGACACCAACAAACGAAAAGATGATTCAAAAAACTCCTATTAAAGCAGTTGTAGATAATGTCGAGTTTTATATTTCAGAAGAAGACGCTCGCTCACTTGACATACATAAAATTGACGATCATTCATTTCACGTTATTAAAAACAACATCTGTTACTCCGTTAATCTCATCGATAAATTATCAAACTCAGAATACAAGATCCGGGTCAATAACGTATTGAAAGTAGTGAAATTATCAAACTCGGTTGAACAATTGATTGATAAAATGGGACTTGCGGCAAAAGGAAATAAGATTATTCGTGAAATTAAAGCACCAATGCCTGGACTTGTTCTGAAAATAATGGCTGCAAAAGATCAGGAAGTAATAAAAGGACAAAATATATTGATTCTGGAAGCAATGAAAATGGAAAATGTAATAAGCTCGCCAGTCGACGGAATCATTGAAAGTATTTCTCTAACAATGGGGCAATCTGTTGAAAAAAACCAAGTTCTTGTCACTTTTAAGGCTTAAAACTACTATTCTGCCTGTTGAAAAAGTATTTGATTTGGATTAAGAAATATTTTAAGCGCCCTTCAATCAAAACATGAATCCCATATCTAAATATGGTTTTATAAATATTGTAACAATATGAATGATAACATTATATACCCAATTGCGGTTGCTCCAGGTGATGGCATAGGTCCAGAAATTATGGAAGCCGTTTTGCGCATTTTTAACGCAGCTGAAGTTCCGTTAAGTTATACAATGGTTGAAATGGGCAAACATTTTTTTGACCAAGGGCATTCCACAGGTATGACTGATGATGCCAAAAAAACTATTGAAGCACTTGGAATTCTATTCAAAGGCCCAATGGAAACTCCCAAAGGTAAAGGAGTAAAATCGATCAACGTAACTGCTCGAAAGGTATGGAATACCTATGCGAATAAAAGAATGTTTAAATCCCTCCACGGTGTTGAAACAGTTTTCAGCAAGGCAGATATTCCTATTGATATTACCATTGTCCGTGAAAATATTGAAGATACTTACGGAGGTATTGAACATATGTTGACACAGGATGTCGCATTGTGTCGAAGATTCATCACGCGAGAAGGTTCTCTTCAATTGCATCGATATGCTTTTGAAATGGCGCAACGCAAAGGATCCAAAAAAATCACTTGCGGCCACAAAGCCAATATCATGAAATTGACGGATGGAATGTTTTTAGAAACCTTCTATCAGGTAGCTAAAGAATTTCCAAATTTGCAGGCTACAGACATTATCGTTGATGATCTCGCCATGAAATTGGTCTCAAAACCCAATTTATTTGATGTGGTGGTACTTCCCAATTTGCAGGGCGATATTATCTCTGATCTGTGTGCAGGATTGGTAGGAGGACTTGGTTTTGCTCCTTCGGCAAATATTGGTGATTATGTTTCCATATTTGAAGCAGTTCATGGTACAGCACCTGATATTGCAGGACAAAAAATAGCCAACCCTACTTCTTTGCTATTAAGTGGTATTATGATGTTACGCCATATCGGCTATATGCAACATGCAGCAATTATTGAAAATGCCCTCTTGGCCACTTTGGAGAAGGGTTCACATACCTCCGATTTTGGCAATAAAGCAATACCCGCATTAAATACTGATCAATTTGCAGATGCAATTATAAACGCCTTGGGAACGACTCCCAAATTTTCACCGGCTGCAGTACCGATCGATATTACGCCTGATTTGGTAAGACTTCCTGCCCCAAGCAAAAATAAAATGATGTTTTCAGCCCATCGTATCCCGGTTGAAATGAATGGTGTAGATTTATTTGTTGAATCAACTTTACAGCCTAGCGATCTGGCCAATGTGGTCAATCAAAGTCTTCCAAATGGCTTCCATATCACAACAATAAGTAATAGAGGCACTCAAGTATGGCCAACAGGTTCTTTGTTAACTGAATTGGTAGATCAATATCGAGTCCGAATAGAAGCTGACGTTCTAGGGCAATGCTCACAGAGTCAAATTATTTCAATACAATCAGCTCTAATCCACTCCTTAAAACTATGTTCAGCTGAATTTTTAATGTTGCATGAGGGCAAACCAGCCTATTCTTTGGCTCAAGGACAGTAAAAACAAGCCTAGCTCTTTGGACCTAAGGCAGCATTAGAACTATCAATTTCGTTTAAAGTTTTGTGAATGCCATATTTGAGTCGTAACTTTAATACAAATTAATGGATGTCAGCTTGCATATAAGTTTAACAGAACAAGATATTGTACTAGGATGTGCAGCGCAGGAGACCTGGGCGCAACAGAGATTGTATGAGCAATTCTATCCTAAATTAATGGCAGTTTCATTAAGATATGCGAATAACAAAGATGAGGCTTTGGATATTCTACATGAATCTTTCATAAAAATATTCAAGAACATTTCTAAATTTCAGCCCAATACTTCCTTGATGGCCTGGATGAAAACGATTGTGGTCAATACCTCTATTGATATGTATCGGAAGGCTGTACGACATCGCACCGAAGATATTGATGGTGTCTATGACTTGGTGGTTGAAGACACCTCAGATGCCATTGATCTGATCAATGAACAAGATATAATCGCTTGCATACAAAAACTATCCCCTGTTTATAGGTCTGTGTTCAACCTTTACGTCATTGAAGGTTATTCACACAAAGAAATTGGTGAGCTTCTTTGTATCACTGAAAGCACATCAAGGTCAAATCTTGTCAAAGCAAGAACTAAATTGAAGGAACTTATAAGTAAATCATTTTAATTCAAGCAACAATGGAAGATCAAAAATTAAAAGACTTGCTTGACAACTACGAAGTTCAGTTTAATCCGGAACACTGGAATAAAATGAAAAGCAAATTGGAGGAAGCAGCTAATGTTGATAATGAAGAGGACAAACAATTTGATCGATTCGTTAAGGCAGAAGTAGGAATGCAGCAAACACCTTTCAATCCAGCACATTGGGATAAAATGTCTCAATTGGTTGAGAAAAAATCTTTTGCTGGAAGGGTTCGCAAATACAGACTTCTTGAAGTATTATGCCTGCTATTATTGATTTGGACAACTTGGTTTGTTAGAGAAAGTGTCAAAGTAATTGATTCCGTTGATTATGCGGTCTTATTTCCTAAAAAGACAGAAGCTGAAAAAAATGCACAAATGGTGCAGATTATTTCTTTAAATTCATCAATGCGAGATTCACTCAAGCCAAACTTAAGTCGTGGACAATATCAAGTTTTTAATCCTTTACCTATTCAAAGCATTGCTGGAATTCCAAATATTATTGCCTCTCCCACTTTTAAGACCTATCCTGTTAATTTAAATAGTATTGCCAAACAAAACCAAAGATCTATTCTTTACGGAAACAAACAGCCTTATAATGATGCGTTCAATAAAAGTATAACTCTTGCAAGTTTAAACTCTAAATTCTATAATCCAACAGGCACTTCAGGATTGAGATTGGGGGTTTACGCTTCATCAAATTTCGATGAAACAAGTGCTTTGAATCAAGAAATAAACAATGAAGACGCTCACTATGCCTTAGGTATGGGAGCGGGTTTATCTGTTGCGTGGAAACTAGACCGACTTGAGCTTGAAACTGGAGCAGCCTTCAACTCTGTTAGAGAGTTAGATTTTCCAAAAGAAGACTTAGCGGCATTTGATGACTCGGATAGCAAAGAAAAGAAAGTTACCAATTTGATCAGGCTTCCTTTGGTTTTGAAATATTTGTTCAAAGATTACGGCAAATGGAAAATATATGCACTTGGTGGAGGTAACCTCCATTTGGATATTACACAAAGTTCGTTGACTTCAAATAGTCCAGATCCTACTTTTGCAGCATCCAGATCCAAAAAAAGCCTCAAAAACCTAGAAAGCGAGCCCAGCAGTTTTATTGATAGATTTTATTACACAACCACTGTTGGTGTAGGAGTTGAAAGAAAATTGACAGACAAATTTAGTGTATTCGTTCAGCCAGAATACTTTCACCAGTTGAATCGTTCAGCCATAGACCCTTTGAGAGGGCCATCAAATTCTTTTGCAATATCTATGGGCTTAAAAACTTTTATGTAGTTTCATTTATTGAATTCTGCTGAAATGTCTCCCTTTTAATTGGATAAGTTCAACCCTTGAACTCGTCTTTATCTCTGAAATCCATCTTGATGCATTGCTGATTCTGTCATCCTGGAACAGATAAAACCTGATTTGACATTTGGTTTGTGCCAAAAGCGACCTCACTTTTGAATATCTGGCAACCATATTTTTTAGGCCCTTGAGATAGTAAAGCATCAAACTTTCAACATGGTCTAGCTCCTTAAATCGATCTACAAATCGATTTTCTTTACTTCCAACGAATCTTGAAGAAAGTATCCTCTGCAAAAATGGACTCAAAACAAGTTGAATTGCAAAGCGCTGAAAGCCTTTTGGCAAATAAGCTACAAAATCCTCCCACCATCCCAATTTCAAAACTGGTGATACCAAATGAATAGTAACAATACGACTATCTATCTGATCAAGAATAGACAAATAAGCCCTCGCTCCAAAACTATGAGCCAGCAAGTCTATTTCAAAGTGGGGATAACGATCACAAATGGTTTGAATTAATGGCAGTAATTTCGTGTGATCAAATTGCCCACCTTGACATTTTGTTTTACCAAACCCCGGCCAGTAAAGTCCAATAACATGGGCATTTTTGATAATACCCGAATACCGCAATAATACCTCTTTAGGGTCTTCCGAAAAACCTCCCAGTAATATTACTACACGTTTATCGGATCCTATTTTTGAAAGAATTCGCCAAGATTCAATTTCAAAACAATCTTCAGCCTCGATATTAGGCAAATCATTTGAGTTTGAAAAATCGGAGATCAAACTGTCATTATTTCTTTATCTTTTGCGGCAATAATAGCATCAATCTTGTCAATATAAACCTGCAAGAGTTTTTGCACGTCGTCCTCTTTCTTTTTACCAATATCTTCTGGAAGCCCTTCTTTAATTGCTTTTTTGAATATCTCAATGGCCTCTCTGCGTGCACTGCGCATCCCTACCTTGGATTCTTCGCCAGCGTGTTTGGATTGCTTTACCAACTCCTTTCTGCGCTCTTCAGTAAGCGGGGGGATATTCAGTCGAACTGTTTCACCATCATTCATGGGTGTTAAGCCCATATTCGCTTCAAAAATTGCTTTTTCAATTGGTGCCAGCATTTTCTTCTCCCAAGGCTGAATGGTCAAAGTTCTTGAATCTGCAGTTGCGACATTAGCCACTTGGGACAAAGCGGTTGGAGTTCCATAATAGTCAACCAACAGCCCGTCCAACATAGCTGTATTGGCCTTACCGGCTCTCAATTTGGACATTTCTTTTTGAAGGTGATCAATAGAGTGGTCAAATGCGTCTTTGGTCTTGCCAATAATTATTGCAATTTCTTGTTCATTCATGTGTTGTCGATTTGAATATTAGTGCAAATATATAACCTCAGTTCAGAATCTTTGAACCATATCATTATTTCTGGATAAAAAGAGACAAACTCAATTGTCCCTTGTATTTAAAGCTTAATCTCTACGACCCATAAATATCATGACCAGATATAAAAGTTGTACCAAAGCTGCCAAGGCAGCAGCGACATAAGTTAATGCAGCCCATCTCAAAGCATCTTTTGCTCCATCGTAATAAACTCCCGTTGCCACATTGTTATTGTTCAACCACACCAGGGCTCTTTTGCTGGCATCAAACTCTACTGGTAAGGTAATCAATGCAAATAGAGTTGTGATCATGAAAGTAGCGATGGCTGCTAAAAGCATCCATTTATTACCCAATACACCCATCCCAAAGATACCAGCCATAAACAAGTACTGTTGCATATTGGCAGATATCTGAACCACAGGTACAAGTTTTGATCTCAACATAAGCATAGAATAAGCGGTAGCATGTTGTACGGCATGTCCACACTCATGTGCTGCCACAGCTGCAGCAGATACATGGTTGCCGTAATATACATTTTGGCTCAGATTAACAGTTTTATCGCCTGGATTGTAGTGGTCGGTTAGGTGACCCTCAACACTGGTAACTTTAACATCATAAATGCCATAATACTTCAACATCGATTCAGCAACATCCTTACCGGTCATGCTGTTTTGCAAGGGCATGTGGCTGTAGTGTTCAAATTTTGATTTCAGTCTAGCACTTATCATCCACCCAATGGCAGCAAACACAACCGAAATTATTATCAATCCCATTTTATATAGTTTTAGTAATTAACAAATTGGTGCTATAAAAAGTTCTTATGAAATAAGTCCTGCTTTTGCTGATACTTCCATCATTCTGTCAATGGAAGGTCTGCCCTTTTCTATTACCCAATCAGGCATAATAATTTCAGGCAGCTCATATTTCATGCACAAATATAGCTTTTCCATTGTATTTCGCTTCATATGTGGACACTCATTACATGCACAATGGCTATCAGGTGGACCCGGTATAAATTTTTTATGCGGACTTCTCTTTTCCATCTGGTGCAAAATACCCGCTTCTGTGGCTACGATATATTCCATAGCTTCATCCTGCTGCGTGAAATTCAGTAGGCCACTTGTACTGCCGATATATGAAGCCAATTCCAGTATGGGTGTTTCGCACTCGGGATGAGCAATAACTTTCGCATTGGGGTGCAAGTGCATCAACTTTACCAATTTTTCACGAGAAAAAATTTCATGAACCATACAAGCTCCTTGCCAAAGCACCATGTCTCTTCCTGTTTTGTTGATCAAATATTGACCAAGATTGCGATCAGGAGCAAATATAATCTTTTGATCTTTTGGTATGCTTTCAATTATTTTTACCGCATTGGTCGAGGTACAACATATATCTGTTAAGGTTTTCAATTCAGCCGAACAATTGATGTAACTAACAACGGTATGATCAGGATACTTCTCCTTAAACTTTGAAAACAATGGAGCTGGACATGAATCAGCAAGTGAACATCCTGCTTTTAGATCCGGCAACACAACTTTCTTATTGGGGGAAAGCATTTTCGCAGATTCCGCCATAAAATGAACCCCTGCAAAAACTATCAAATCAGCATTTGTCTTTGCAGCCATTTGGCTTAAGCCCAGACTATCCCCTACATAATCTGCAATATCTTGAATTTCAGATTCTTGATAATAATGGGCGAGAATAATAGCATTTTTCTCCTTTTTGAGCTTGTTGATTTCGGCAACAAGATCTAAACTTGGATCAACTTCAATGTCCAAATATCCCTTCCGCTTTAAAGATTTCTCTATGCCGTCCGTATTTATATTCACTGTCATAAAATTAATTGCTAATTGGTTTAGGATTTTCTACAGTCAACTTCCAGCCGAGATTTCCAGTTGAAATTTTCATCATTTCCAATAAATCTTTTTGTCTCTTTTGTGCCTTTTCAATGATCCCGGATTTAATAGCTTGATTGACAATAAATTCTTTTGATTCTTTATTCATCCTGTTATAATCCTGGGTAGAAAAACTATTAAAAACACCTTGGGTTAGATCATAATAATCCAAATCATGCTCAATGGAGAGAATTTTTGCTTTGGGTAAATTTTGTACAACTATTTCATGGTGCACACTATCTATTTTTAAACTCATTCCTTCCAGATCAAATCCTACCAATATTTTGGCTTTCACTCTAATCAAGGCTTTCTTGCTAAACCATGGAAGATCAAATCCAGTATAGTCTTTGTAGTCATAAATCTCAGAAAAATGTCCTTCTAAAACTGCCATTTTTGTAACGTCTTTGAGCTGTTCCAAGAGTACAGTTGAACTGACACGTTCCTGTGGTTTTGTGAAGTTATCCCATCGTGTTGCGATGTAAAACCCGAAAGCCAAAACCAAAAGCACTAAAATAACATAAACGTAACGCATAGTAATATTTGGGCAAAGTCAAAATTACTTCGTTTTAGCCGTAAATGGGTACCTCAATCCTCTATATGATTGTAAAATAACTTTGACGGAACCCACACTTACTGGGCTTTCAATATATACAGGAACTTGATTGCTGTCATCTGATACCCAAACGTTCATTTCAGAACCCTCTTTGAATATTTCACCACTAATCACTTCCGGGCTAAATTTAAAGGCGTTATATCTGCCTGAATCCTTAATATGTAAATTTTTGTAACGACCCTTGTATGCGACATTCAAAGGAAACACTTCTTCATCCATAAATATCTTAACACCAAGTTTTTCACCTTTTTTCAAGTCTGTAAATCGGATATTTCTGGTATGATATACTATTGAAAGAATATCATGCATGCAACTATTGATTTTGTAATCCTTTTTGATTAAGGTTTTTCTATCCTTTCCTCTATAGCATGCAACAGAATTTCGACTTTGATCAAAAACTAATTTTTCAACCAACTTATAGCCTCCTTCGTTTACCTCCCTGATTGAATTCATTGGCAACAAAGTTTGTTTGTCTATGTAAGTATCGTAGCTATCACGAACTTTAAAAAACCATTCATAGCTGCTGTAAGTTCTTCCTCGGGCACTCAAGTGATAAAAATTATCTTCATCACTTACTTTAAAAACAACTTCTCCTGCAGGCAACCAAACAAAATTCCAATTATAATAAATTTTATAGGTGAGCTCTTCTCCTACATTGAAAGTCCAGTTTTCGCCATAGCATGGATCAATTCTATTTGTACTGATTTCTTGCGGTGGAGTAGAAAAAGCCAACACCAAGGCAAAGGGCAAAGCCAATAAAAAACTGCCATACCTAACCAAGCTTCTGTATTTCATGTTTGTGATTTAAGAAAATGATCAATCCAATTAACGATGGTATAAAAAGGTTTATTATCCACATTAGCAGCATAGCTTGAGCGCCTATATGGCTTGAAATATCCCCAAGTGGCATAATGACCAATGCAGCCGCTGTTGATCTTCCTATCAAACCAAACCATCCAAAAAATGGAAATACAGTTTGAGCTAGAAAAATAGTACTTGAAACCAAAATAGCTGATCCAAATGCTAATTTATTGTCAAAAACCATCAACAACAAAGCGAGTTGGTTGGCATAAACCATGTATCGAAGCAATGCAAACTTTTGTAAACTTGCAAGGGAACTGCCCAATTGTTTTATTTTTGGCAATGGAAATTTCACGAATGAACGCACCACTTTGAACATTGTCCATGATCTAATAATTCCAATTGGAATGGATTTATAAATTTTAAATCCCAAAACAACAACAAACGATATGATCAATATACTAGAAAAAAGAACAGCCAAACTTAAGGACAAAATACTAGCTTTGTAAAGATAAAATGGCAGAAAGCCCGTTCCTATTATCACTATTGCCAGCCATTGAGTTACATTTCCCGCCAGAGTAGCAACAATTACCTCCTTGTATCTCTTCCGCTCAAAATAACTCAGTCGTGCAGCATAATTACCCAATCGAAGAGGTGTTACTGTTGCCCACGAAATTCCCGACAGAAGTGATCGGAAAATTACTGAATCTGGTGTTGGGGTTATGAGTGAAACTTTAAATTTTCTAAACTCCAACCACCAATTGACAGGCATTAAAACCAATGCAAGAGCAAACAAAGACCATTCTCTTACTCCCAGCACGATCCTAAAATCCTCAATTTGCCATTTACTTGCCAACATGTACCAAATAGCAATCAAGCCTAAGATGGACATAATACATCTCATCCCTTGTTCTTTATAATTCAATTGCTTTGAATACATTATTAACTTTTACTGATGACTCACATTACCTTTGCATCAAATGAATCAATTACCTGAATATAAATTGCTCGGAATCGATCCTGGAACCAATCTTCTCGGGTACGCTATCATTGATGTTTTTCAATTAGACGTAAAATTAATAGAAATTGGTACAATCAACTTAAGTAAATTAGAAAGTCATACCATTAAGCTATTACACATACATAAGCATTTGAACGAACTCATTGATAAGTTCAATCCAAAGCAATTGGCTATAGAAGCCCCCTTTTATGGGAAAAATGTGCAATCAATGCTAAAATTAGGCAGGGCCCAAGGTGTTGCCATCGCTGCTGCAATGTCTCGTGGTTTAACAGTTGAAGAGTATTCTCCGAAAAAAATTAAACAATCTATAACAGGAAATGGGAATGCAACCAAGGAACAAGTAGCCGCTATGCTTGCCAGAATGTTCACTATTCCTCCTGAACAAATGACTTCACTTGATGCCTCTGATGCGCTTGCCACAGTGGTCTGCCACTACCATCAAAACAAAACGCTTCAAACAAATACGAGTAAATTTTCAAGTTGGGCAAATTTTGCTTCTGCCAATCCAAATAAAGTCAAATAACTATTTTAACTTGCTGAATAACTTGTTGCTCAATTCAAGCATATCACTTTGTAAGACTTCAATTGATTTTCCAAAAGTCATATCAGTAACAGCATTGATTGGGACCAAATGAACATGTGCGTGAGATACTTCCAATCCTATTACTGAAATACCGATTTTCTTACATGGCACTTCTTCTTTCAAAGCTTTTGCTACTTTTTTGGAAAATAAAAATAAATCCACATATAAATCATCCTCTAAATCAAAGATGTAATCAACTTCCAATTTAGGAACAACCAAGGTGTGCCCGAAAGCGACTGGCCTAACATCCAAAAAAGCATAAAACTGATCATTCTCCGCTACTTTGAAAGATGGTATCTCACCCGAAATAATCTTAGTAAAAATACTGGCCATGATTGTATTAAAGATAGATTTCTAAAATTTCAAAGTCAATCAGACCATTGGGTGTGGAAATTCCAACTTTGTCCCCAACAACCTTGCCCATCAAGCCTTGACCGATAGGTGAAGACATGCTAATTTTCTTTGCCTTCAAATCTGCCTCTGCTTCTGAGACCAACTGGTAAGTTACTTCTGTTCCAGACTTAATATTCTTAATTCTAACGTGTGACAATATTGATACCTTCGAATCATCAAGTTGACTTTCATCAATAATTCTTGCGGTTGATATTACTTTCTCTAATTCATTGATTTTAAACTCTAACATTCCTTGTGCATTCTTAGCTGCATCATACTCCGCGTTCTCTGACAAATCACCTTTCTCCCTAGCCTCAGCTATAGCCTTAGCTGCTTCTTTTCTTCCTCTATCTTTTAATTCGTCCAGTTCGCCTTTTATTCGATCATACCCTTCTTGGGTTAAATATGAGTGTCCTGACATAATAAAATATTTATTAAATTAAGGTTTTATGCAAAACAAAAACGTTTCCAGTCAAAGCCTGGAAACGTTTTCACAAAGATAGTAAGATTTAATTATTCTATTTGTATTACTACAAATTCAAGGCTAAAGAGATATTATAAATACCTCCCCATCTAGGAGTATTTCTATAAGCGAAATCAATGTCCAGTGAATTCTGAGTGTCCTTTTTCAAAGGAATACTTAGCGTCGCTCCTGCGCTTATGCCTCTATCCAAAGATGAGTTGAGACCACCATTTTCTGACTCGCCAATTTCATACTTATAACCAGCTCTTAACTTTGCGTAATTAGCAACACCCAACTCCACACCACCTCCAATCTGATCTTGTGAAAATGAGTTGGATGTGAAATTCCCAACTCCAGTCAATATTAGAGCCTGAGCCAAATGAAAGTCATAAGAAATTCCGATATTAAGCATAGAGGGCAGTTCATAATCATCCGGACGTACATTATAAGTAAGATTGTAATTGCCTTCAGATGCAGGTCGAACTACACCCAAACCATTTCCGCCAAAACGCATTGGTGATCCAATATTCTTCAGAGATATTCCCAATTTGAATTGGTCTTTTGCACCAGTTACATACTGTACTCCAGCGTCCAATGCAATACCGAAAGCAGAAATATCAGCCAATGCCTGAGATACACCTCTTACTAAAAATCCTACAGATATTTTATTTTGAAAGATATAGCTATAGCCTAAACCCATGTTAAAAAATGATGGAGAGAAGGTTGCTCCAGTACCTTCAGGCTGACCAGTAGTGGTAACTTGGTTTTCACCAAAGTCCATTGCTGTCAATGTTATACCTAAGGTCCCTCTTTCCCCAATTTTTTGGGCGAGTCCTATAGAATTCAAACGTATTTCCGTTCCACTCAAATAATTGGTATTACCAATTAATATTTGGGTCTTATTGATACGCGACATACCTGCAACATTGATATGCATTGCATCAACACCTGATACACAACTTGTGCTCATTGTGTGTAAACCTGCACTTCGTGCCCAAGGATTAATTAATAATTCACCAGCCCCAGGTTCACCTTGTCTATCAGGATTACCTGCAAATAGTGCAAAAGGAACAAGTGCTACAATAAGAGTGTACAAAAGTTTTTTCATAAGTCTAAATTGAATTCATTCTCCAAAATAACCGGCCCTGTTGATTCATAAAATATGCAAGGCCGGAAATTAATATCTCGTTATAATCCAGCTGGGTCAAACTCACGAGTGACACCAAACCATTTTATTGTTTTATCACCAACTCCTGGAACTTCAATATGAATAAGGTAAACTCCACTTCCTACCGGAATACCTTTATCATTTCTTAAATCCCATTCAATATCCGGATAAATCTGCAAAGTTTTAAGTGGTCTCGATGCAGAATTAACTTCTACTTCACTTTCATTTCTTCGATACTGTCTGACAAATCTACCATCCAATGTATAAATACTTACATTACACTTGGCAGGCAAATTTGTTATTTTAACCAAACCTCTTAAAGGTGCCGTCTCATAAGCTGAATATGCGTAATAAGGATTAGGGACAGCTCTTACCTGAGACAAATTATCTTCCTTAAGATTTTGAGTTAAATCAGCAACAGCCAATGAATCAGCAAATTTGATCTTGTAAGATGGATATCCTCTAAATATATCAGTTCGCTTTTGATTTGTTATTACTGACTGATCGGGATTGGTATCATATTCCTTGTCCTTCTTAGATACAAAGTAAGGATTATCAACGCGCATGGACAATAAACAATCATTAGGAATCAAACCATCAGCATAACTCAAAAGCTTGATGTCCGTTGAAGCATAAGGCATTGCAGTCCAAGTGATTTTTCGCAATGGTGCAATATATTGAGCGCTTGGGTTTGCCTCGAAGGATTTACCTAAAGCTGCGCATTCATCATAAGGTTCGTCGGTAACATACATGACATGGCGTCCACCGAAGACCAAAAGGTAAGGTAATGGCGCTCCTTGCATAACAACTTGAGAACTTGGGTTAAATATCATATCAGCCCCATTCTTTTCTTCCATCAAGTTACTGAAACCTAAACCATCGCGATAGAGAGAAGACTCACCAAAGAATATGTTTACTCTTTGTCCCGTTTCTACATCTACAGCATAACCAGGGAACCAACCGAAACCCGGTGAAGTTGAACCATCAGGAATAGGATTACCATTAACATCAGCGTCCTTGCTGATTGAAGGAGTTTTCCTCTTTTGGAACTGCTTGACATTATCCAATGTAAATTCGCCACTTAAAGTAACCAAAGCAGGAGTACTTGATTCTACAACTACACATCTGCTCCACTTTGATTTATCTTTCGTGAAAACAATATCTACGTTATTCAATCTGGCAAGTGGTGATGTAGGTGCCGCAATAACATTATTGTTATTATTATTTACCCAAGCCGGAGTTATTAAGCCTCCTTCAAGGATGCCTTGCTGATTTCTTACTGAATCTACAAAATCACATAGTCGGTAAGGGAATACTTGAATATCTTCTGTTTTTCCATAGGCCTGAAAAGGATCTAGGTCAAAGAATTGACTTCCTTCGGACTCATTGTGCATGAAGTTAAGATAATCATTATTGTCATCTTGAGGGACAAATGCCAGCCAAGCTGGTCCTGATTCGCTCGCATAAGTTAGTGACGATCCTATAAATCCGTTTTTAGCGTCCTTGGTCTGGCCTGCATCAGGTGTTTGCTTCAAGGTAACCGAAAATCCGTAATTTGCAATTACTTGTTCATTCAATCTATCAAGTGTACTTGCTGACAAGACAGTATCCTTATCTGTTGTACCAACTTTGTATAATACCCAACTTGCGTCAGCCTCAAGGATTTCATCTGACATAATTGAATCTCTAAACGTCAATACGAATTCACCAGCTTTGTTGAATAAAGGATTGTAAACTTTGACATTCAAAGGACCGGCTCCAGGTATGTATTCAATTTCAGTTTTAGCAGCATCATTGTATAAAGCAGTTCGTTCCACTTCAGAAATTTGAAGGAAAGTTGAGTTAGCGCCACCTCCATCTAATCTGCTTATAATTGGCTCTGTCCCATACTGAGCGTTTTGATCTCTGTCAGTTATTGGTCTAGGTATACCAGTTCTTGTAAAAATATTTCTAAAACTTGGAAGATAGCCATCTCTCTGACCAACCCCAGTTGAGGGATCAAATGGAAGATTTGGATAGGTATTGAATGCGTAAGCAACAGCTGCAAAATAATACTTTTTATGATTAACCAACCTTCTTTCGCCAACAGCAAAAGCATCTTCTTTTACTGAAAAGGTATGTCTAATTCCTCTATCTTCTCCTTTCACCTTCAGGGTAGGAATCCACACAGAACCACTCGGAACACTATTACTTATAGGTTGTTTGGTCCAATTGAATATTGTAGTAACTCCATTCTCAACATCGACTTGAGCAATCAATTGTGCTTTCTCAGGATCCTCAAAATCCTTATTTGTTACTTGCTCATTCTTCAATTGATAAATCTTGTAACCTTCAAAGCGATACAGTGTATCTCCACCAACAAGAGGTGCCTTTAAATCCGTAGCAGTAAACCTTTCAGTAGGGTTATTGCTAGCAGGGTCATTACTTAGAATGATAACCAACTCATTCTCCAATTCAATAAAGTCGATATCTGGTGCGTCAGGCCCACGAGTAACCTTGAAACAATTGTCAAATAACGCCTGAGATAGATCATCAGCGATTAGCAATCTTTCAATATCTGGGCAAGGATGCTGAACATCCGGCACAAACGGCACTCCAATAATCAACTCATTCTTGGCTCCAGGATCTAATCTAAAAGGTCCTGAAGCTTGAATAGTTCTTCTATCTCCTTGACCTAAATTTTCACTACACATGCTCCATGCATTTGGATCATTGGAGTTAGGCTGGTCAGGAAAAGCATATTTTGTGGTCGGACCTGATCCAATTGGACTATATCCTGATCCACCTCGACGAATAGGAGAACCATCTCTCCAAGATCCACTCAAATAACGATAATACTCTGGACCTGAAGAAGGATCTTCAGTTCCTGGAGGATTGTTACCACCACCGTTATTATAATATGTGAACGAGGACATTCCAATTTCTTTGCCGTTTTCATCCGTTGGTCCTCTGAAATAATCTATTCCCAACAACGGTATGTTGGCAGCATAAGTCGGTATATTACCTGAGCAGTTGGCGCCGGCAGTTCCATCAATACCATCTTCGTTATAGATAAACATCAAAGAACGATCGACATCGCAACCAATATAATCATCATCTGGGCAGCCTAAATCTGGATCAGCCCACATGGCAAAGAAACAACTGTCAATAGGCTCAATAGCCCTGTTGATCAATTTGTATCTGTAGAAGGTCATGTCATTTAACTCATCTGTAGAAGTATAAGCAAATGATTGTACTTGAACTTCCATTCCAATACTTGACGCATTAGTGGCAGTGTGAACACCTCCTGCTCCCTCATCATTGTAGATCCAAAATACCATTTGATCAGGATAATCTTCCAATTCACAACCTCTGATTTCAATTACCGGGTAATCTCCATCTAAAGGCTCATAATCGAAATTATTATTGAGATCCCTAAATCCAGCAAGTCCATTGTTATCTGAAGGTAATTCAAAGCCATGAACAGCTTCAAAGAAAACGTTGTTCCTGGATGGCCATCCTTTAATAGCTTCAGGAATCTGTTCTTCAGTAATTGAGGATTCGCCAGTAACTGGATCCAGTCCTTGCTTGTAAGCAGCAATAAACTTGTCGATGTCACTTCCAAATACTTGAAAGTGCTTGTCCCAATCTTGACAAACAGCCTCAGTAGTTGTTCCATCTTGCCTGATTGGGCCAGGCCAGTAGTCATTTCTTGTAGAAGAACGATAGGTGACAGCGGCCATTTTCAAGTTGTTACCTTCATCAAATCCACCGATCCATACACCACCGGCAAATAATGCTGAAACAGCCAACTTTCCTGAAGCGGGATCTACATTTGGCACAATGTACCTGGCTTGTGACAAATCCCACCACATATCTCCTCCTCCCAATAACCTGGCTCGCACGTTATTGATGTTAAGATCAACTGATGATGTTGAAAATTTACAATCTCTGAGTCCCACTTTAGATGGGCCAATTTTTTTTCCTTTATAACCCGGATCTTCTCTAGCGATTAGCGGGGTTGATAAAAACAGTATTGCCAGGATCAACGATGATAGTTTACGCATCTTAGGCATATATTTAAAAGTTAAACGATTAATTAAAATTGAAAAGTAGCACCCAAATAAAGTCTTCTTGGCAAAGCAAAGAAATCAGGATTTAAAGCGTACCATTGATAAGAATCAAGGAAAGCAGCAACGTCTTGACCAGCATTACCCGTATCAATAATTCTTTGCTTTCCAATTGAAGAAACTAAAAATCCATCATCATCAGGACTACCAGTTGCCTTGAATGCACCTATAACAGTTCTTAGATTTAGAATATTCTGAGCACGGAAATAAACATTTACGTAAAGGTCATTTTTGCCAGATTTAGATTTTATTATTTTGATGTTACGATCTACTCTTGCGTTAAGGAAGGCTTTCCAAGGAAGACGAGCACCATTGATAGAACTTGCAAAACCAGAGCTACCTCTTGGCTGAGGAACCAACTCCTCCGTATAAGGTCGACCAGATATCATCCTTGCATCAATATTCAATCCCGTCTCTTCGAAGATATTAACTCCAAAAATTCTTGGCCCGTTGTATTGCTTACCTGCTCCATAACGATAATCGATCTGAAGATTAAGTGTATGACGTTCATCAAATGACAATGGGAACAAAGTTCTGATGTTATTACCATTCTGGGTCAAACCTCTTGAAGAGTTTGCGTCCGATCCAGTTCCATCTGCAAATTGAAGGGTATAGTTGGCTCCAACCTGGATATTATTTGTTCTTCGCAAGTCATATGTAGCTGAGAATCCTTTTACTGTTCCAAAGTCAATGTTGTCATAAGTATCATATTGAGCAATAACTGGAATAAACAACAAGGTTCTCCTTTGAATATTGTCTCTGAGCTCTTTATAGTAAGCTGAAATTTTGATTGCAGAACTATTTGTTAACTTTTGTTGGAAACCAACTTCATAGTCAATTGTTTTTTCTGGCTTCAAGTTTGGATTGTTTTCAGGAGTTCTGTTTGGATCCATGAAATAGAAATAATTTCTTGCCGTTGCTATTGTGTTGGATGTAGGGCGTTGAACCAAAACATCATAGTGAGCAAAGAAATTGGCGTCATCTGATATCGGGAATGAAAATGCCAAACGTGGCATCAAGTTAACTTGTCTTTTATAATCCGTAAATGAATTACTTACATCAAAAGTTTCACTCTGAATCCACTGTGCATCTTCAGCCCTATCATCTTTGTAAACTGGGTTAGACAATTCAGTACCAAAAACCAATTGACCATCAGTTTCTCTGCCTTGTGAATCATACCAAGTATCGCCTCTTCTGAACGCCTTAACTGCTGTTTCAGATCCTGAAGTAGTATAAACTTTAAAATCATCTTCTGCACCGGCAGGACGCTGTAAACCAGGATTCTGTGCATAAAATTCTTTAGCAGATTTTACTTCATACAATGAGTAAGGATCCTTCATCACCTTTGTATTGATATCATAAATATCAGCACGTAACCCTAAACGGAAGATGATATCTTTGTAAGTAAACTTGTCTTGAATATAAGCTGCACCGTATATCGGTCTGTCAGCAGCTACTGGGTGATTTCTGATTCCATTTACTTTTGATGTAAAGAAATCATCAAATCTTACTGTTGAAGCAACATTATTGCCCAAATAATCATAACCAAAATAAGAAATCAAGCCTTGATCATTCAATTCTCTTGCAGAGAACATATCTAATCTTAAGGCACCTGGATCCAATGCATCTAAATTTGTATATTGGTTAAGCCCAACTCCAAGTGTTTTTCTCAATTCTTTGTAAAATACACCATCTGTTTGATTCAATATCAAACCAAGTGAGTCCACCTCCACAATACCATTCAATCCACTACCTGGAAACAACACTGCCAAATCAACAGGTATTTTGACACCAGTTGAAACGGTATCAACACCAGCAATGTGTCCATTTTCAAGCAAACGACCTAAATTCCAAAGTCCTCTAGGTGCAATATTCCAAGACCTTCCTAATCTTTCTTCATACAATACTCCTACTTGAATACTGTGCTTTCCTTTTTCTGAACCTCCAGGTAAGAAATCAAAGTTTACTGATCCTTGAAAAGTGCGGCGGTTTCCAGCTCCCTTTTGATAACTGTTAAAAACAGTATTGATGCCGGAATGAAATCCAAAAGAAGATTCAATTGCTTCAATTCCTTGACCGTTCCACTGATTATAAGAAAAAATATTTACTGGATCTTGAATCAATTTATTGTACCTAGCCAGTCCAGGGTTCTTACTATTGGCAAAATTAGCACCAGCAAAGCCTTGGGTATTATCAAGATGCTTTATCCAAAATAAAGTATCTCCAAGTGGGCTAAACACAAGTTGTGCATTTTTAGTAGCATTTGGGGCATCTGGATTATCAACAACACCTATTAATGCATTGAAAGTATTGTTAAAGCTACCAACATTCCCGTAATCCCAAAATCTGTCTTCGTGTCTTGGATCCCAAGTTTTATTATCACTCCATTGATAAAAACCTTGCAAAGTATAACTGGCATTTCGAATAGAAGACAATTGTGCTTTTGCCTCTTCAGCATTTTCACTGGTTCCTCTTCCCAAACGGTGACGTAATCTTAAATTTACCCTGTATCTGTTGGAGAAAGCTTCAGGGTTATTCTGTGAGTTCAATAAAACATAGTTTGCTGATCCAGCAATATTACCACTAAAGCTTGGATCAAAACGTTCGTAGGTACTATTCAAGGTACCAATTAAAGATACATCTATTGCTTTATTAACTCTCCAATCCAATCTTCCTGTACCATCTAATCTATTACTTTTTTGATTGGGACGTGCCTTCCTTAAAACGACATCTCCGTTGCTCTCTTTCAGAAAGTCAGCACTATTTACCAGCGTACCATTGCTCAGCCTGGTGATAGGATCTTGACTCAAACGTTCCAATGCAGCATCCGTAGCTTGATAAATACCAACGTAAGACGGATCATCATCATTAAACGAATTGTAACTACCTGACAATCGGAAACCCAAGATTGTTTCTTTTGTGTCTTTCTTTCTTAACAGTGGTCCAGATATGTTGGCATTGAGTAAGTTGTAATTATATTGATCAAATAGTGTTGATGTTTCAAAATCAAGGCCACCAGCGTACTTGCTTGAAGGTCCTTTGGTCGTTCCAGATACCGCACCACCTGTCAAATCACCAAATTCTGCTCCAACTCCACCGGTAATGACCTGAACTTGCTCCAAATCCCAAACAGGTATAAAGTTTCCACTGATTGGTATTCCATCCAGAAAATAAACTGTGTTTTCAGTTCTAGATCCACGAATATTCAGATTGCCACCCTCCCCACCTGAGGATACCCCAGCAGTTGTAGCAATGATTGCATTCAAATTCCTTTGAGGGAGATTTTTTATTTGTTCAGCTGTCACAACGCTACCTTGAGTGGTATTATCCTGCTCAATTAAAGGAACTTTGTAAGCTACGATATCAACCGCATCTATACTTTTTCCTTGAGAAAGCTTCACATTGACAAAATTGGTCTTTCCGATTTTGACTACAACTCCTTCAATTCTTTGATTGTTGTAACCAACATAACTCACTTCAACGGTATAAGTACCCGGATCGATGTTTGATACAGAATAGTTTCCGTCAAAATCTGTTTGGGTTCCAGATACAAGAGCCCCTCCCTTAAAAATTTTGATTGTTGCTAATTCTGCGGGCTCTCCCGAATCAGCATCAGTAACTTTCCCTTGTAAGGTGGTTTGTGCATTCAAAAAACCACAGAATAGAATTCCTACGATGAGTAGGACAAGCTGTTTTTTCATACCTTTTTCTAGTTGCGTGTATTGGACAAATAACATAAGCAGTCACAATGTTAAAGATTTCTTAATTGTCAACAAAACAATTTTTAAAATTTTAATCCTTCCTTCTACGTGATGACACCAAAAAAGTCTAGCTACCACTACTATTCATTGAAGATTTTAGAAAAATCATTTTTGATTTAAAAATGATTTAATTTTTTCAAATAGGATCTTGCTAAGCTTTTCTTTTGATTCACGTGTCCATCCCGCAACATGTGGTGTTAAAATTACATTTTCAAAATTGTACAATTTTTTATAAAATAATTTTTCTTTACTTAAAAAATTTTTTTGATTTTCATTTTCAAAAACATCCAAACAAGCCCCTCCAATTTTATTTTCTTGTAAACTCAAAATTAATTCTGATGTTTTTACAACTCCCCCACGAGAAGTATTTATCAAAATTGCATTGGATTTCATCTCTTGTAGAAACTCCTTATCTACCAAATAATGTGTTTCATCATTTAGTGGTATGTGAAGACTCACAATGTCACTTGAGTTTAATAATTTTTTAAGTGAATCTACTTGAACAACATTGGGATATGCATTTGGGTCTAAATTCCGATAAGGATCATACACTATTATATCACAATCCCAGCCTTGTAATCTGCGAATCACTGATTCTCCCGTGTTACCTGCTCCAATTATACCAAATGTCTTTGCTGATATTTCATTCCCTCGGTTCTCCTCGCGCTTCCATTGAAAATTGCGAATTTCCGAATTGGCTTTGCAGATATTGTTCATCAAGCATAAAACCATTGAAAACACATGCTCAGCTACCGCAGTTCTGTTTCCTTCAGGTGAATTAAAAATCGCTATTCCCTTTGATTCTGCGTAAGTCTTATCAATAATTTCCATACCTGACCCAAGACGGCCTACAAATTTGAGCTGTGTAGCGCGATCTATAAATGTTCGATTGACCAAGATTTTAGAGTTTACGATCAATCCCTCGTATTGGGAGATAATCGCTAATGTCTCCTCATAGCTAATATCAGGCTGATAATTAACATTGAAACCAATGGATTCAAATGATTCAATAAGTTCTGAGTGAACGCCATCAGTGATCAAAACACTCGCTGTATTATTATGCATAGTATTATAGTAGTTACTAAAGCTGATTGTCAAAATCAAAATAAGTGAGTTTTATTGTAATTTTACGCACAGAATGACAAAAAAACCATTGTACCAAAATTGGATTGGGATACAACATGCCGGCAAAAAGCAACTTGGCGTGTTAATTGACCCTGATAAATTTGAATTTAACAAGTCTTCTATTTTAATTAAAGGACTTGAAAACAACCCTGTCGATTTGATCTTAGTAGGAGGAAGTCTTATGTCCAGCAATAAATTTCATGAAACTATTGGCTTCTTGAAAGAAAATACTAGTCAGCCTATCGTTTTGTTTCCCGGTGGCCCACTTCAAATTAGTAACGAGGCTGATGCCATTCTGCTCCTTTCAATGATCAGCGGTCGAAATGCCGATTTGTTGATAGGCAAACATGTTGAGTCTGCTTTTGCTTTAAAAGAGACAGCATTGGAAATTATTGCTACCGGATACATGTTGATTGAAAGCGGCAAATCAACTTCTGCCTCCTACATTTCTGCAACTTTTCCTATTCCAGCTGATAAACCTGAAATTGCCTCTGCAACTGCCTTAGCTGGTGAAATGCTTGGATTGAGCACAATTTATTTGGATGGTGGAAGCGGCGCACTGAACCCGGTCCCGTATGATATGATACGTCAGGTCAGACAATGTATCAATTCAATAATGATAGTTGGGGGAGGTATAAAAAAAGCTGACTCTTTGAAATCTGCTTATCAAGCTGGTGCCGATATTGTTGTAATTGGTAACAAATTGGAAGACAATCCAGAAATGATTTCTGAGTTTTGTCGCATCAAGACCAATTTCATGATGGAAACTACGGCATGAAAAACTTATTGGAAGGTACTGTAATCAAGTCAACAGGAAGTTGGTACAAAGTCTTAACTGATGATGGACTGGGACTGGATTGCAGAATCAGCGGCAAACATAGACTTTTTGGCCTTCAAGTGACCAATCCAGTTGCCGTGGGCGACAGGGTTAACTTTGAAATGGAGGTGGATGATATCAACGGTATTATTCGTGAAATAAAACCACGCAAAAATTACATCCTTAGGCAATCGCCCCGTCAATTGCATCAAATTCATCTTTTGGCTGCAAATATTGATCAGGCCATACTCATTACTACGATTATTTCGCCAATGTTGAAGCAAGGATTCATTGATCGCTTTACAATGATGGCCGAACCTTACGATATTCCTGCCCTAATCGTTGTGAACAAGGCTGATTTGTATCATGAAAAGGAGATGGACTTATTCCATGAGCTCAGAACGTTGTATGAAAATATTTCCTATGAAATAATGCTTGTTTCAACTGTTACAGGTGAAGGCATACAGGAATTTCATGAAAAACTTAAAAATAAAACAAGCTTGATATTGGGTCAATCAGGAGTTGGAAAATCAAGTTTGTTGAATACTGTGAATTTGGATATTGAAGCCATAACTGATGAAATATCTGATCATTCAGGCAAAGGACAGCACACTACCACTTTTGCAGAAATGTACCCGGTTGAATCGCTGAATGCCAGAGTTATAGATACTCCAGGCATCAAAACCTTGTCATTCAATCATTTGACTCCCAAAGATTTGAGTCACAACTTTCGTGAAATATTCACAGCTTCAAAACATTGTAGATTTGCAAATTGTATGCATAAAAATGAACCGGGCTGCAATGTGATCCACTTGGTAGAAACAGGTGAAATACATCCTTGGCGCTATAATAATTATATGGTGCTTTTGGATGAGATTAAGAGTCAAAATTATTGGGAGCGGAAGCTAGACTACTGAGTATTTTATGCCCGATGTTGCAATCGAGACATTTCATTTTATCACAATAAGCGTGCTTCAAAAACAATAGACCTTGGGTATCCAATGCAGTAGTTGGTAGGATTCCTAGGTCACGGAATTTTTCAATAATAGAGTTCTTTTCCCCTTTAAGTTCAATCATCCATTCTATGGCCTTGGTAATGTGATGCTCCAAATTGTTGTACAACCCATAAAAGTATAAACTTGGACAAATGGCGTTGACAATTATGCTATTGATTAACTCTTGTGAAAAACCGTGGACCACATTTCTTCTTTTGGTCTTAAAACTCGAATGCTCCGACCAAAATCCTTCTGATGATACCTTTAAAAGCTCGTTCAATTCACCAACTGTGTGCGAAGCCAATATTGAATCCCAAATATTCGGCCTACAAACCATTAAGCTGGCGAATTGAGTGATTCTTCCAATAGGATGATTATCAGGTCGAGCTCTGAAACTTTTGAAAACGCCACTGGGGATTTGTGTCAGTTGAAATTTAGATTTTTGAAACTTGTACTCTGATGCTAGCTCATTTTGATATGGTGCATCGCTTCCATCCAAAAATCCACCTACACCCAACAATACAGCTTCAAGAGTGGATTGTTTGCGTCCAATTTTACGAATTACGGAATAAGGAACACGCTCAGCCAGAAGCATAAATGCATCAGCGTTTACTTTAAGACCAAAACATCGGGTCAACCACAAATGAAAAAACTGGGACCAATCTCCCTTTAAATTGTTGATTTGTTCCCTCCAAATTGATTCTTTGGTCATCCATTTTTCAATAAGCATCCTTTCCAGCCACAACGACATTTGAAAGGGTTCAATGGAAGGAAAAACTGATTCACATGGAATAAACGAGTTGCTCGGCGTCAATTTATGGTATCGTTCTACTAGGATTAATGGTATAATCCCATCGAGTATCACCACTGGAATTTCAGATCCATCATTGCGGAAAATGGATTTGTTATTGGTCCAAACAACATGCAAGATAACTCTTTCGTAAGCCGGGTCTATTTCATGTCTATGCAAATTCCAATCGGATGATTTGATATGCATTTCAACATCACCAGACCAAATAACATCACCAATCTTTATCACCGCATTGTTGAAATCGGGTCCGGCATTGGTATTATAAATGCCAGGCTGAATAATTTGAATACCATTTCCATCAGAAGTAAACAATTTTGAAGTACCGTAGTATTTCATTCTCCACCAATAATGCAGAAATTCTTCTTTCATTTTATCCTTTCGTAAGTTTTGAAGCTGAATTCATAAGGATGTCGTTCATCTTTTTCATGTTCAATTTCTTCAATCAGATTAAATGCTTGCCAATTGATTTGATGGAAGAAGGTATCGCCTTGTACCTCTGCCTTAACGTGTGTAAAGTACAATACATCCCAAAGATGTTCAGTCAATTTGTAAATTTCAGCACCACCTATTATGAATAATTTTTCAGCTTGAGAGTTTCGGGCCCACTGAACTGCTGATTCAAGATCATGAACAACATGAATGCCTTGAGCGACATAAAGTGGGTCGCGTGTCATGACGATGTGATGTCGTCCAGGCAAAGGTTTACCCAATGATTCCCAGCATTTTCTTCCCATTAACATGGTATGACCCATGGTTGTTTTCTTAAAAAACTTTAAATCATCAGGCAAAAACCAAGGAATTTGATTGTCCAAGCCAATAACTCCGTTGTTATCAGCTGCAACTATTGCTTCAATTGTCATTATTGGTAGAATTATTAATTTGGGCTGTAGGGATTTTAATCAAACTGGTGTCACCCGGTAACTGACCTGCACCCTTTCGAATAGAAGATTTTTTCTTAATTCGGACGGTATTTATACTTTTCATACGTTCAAACAAAGCAGTTCTGGTAGTTGTACCAGTTAAGTATTTTTCCATAATCAGACTTGCTATTGGCGCTGCAAATTCAGCTCCCCTACCTGCGTTTTCTATTAGAACAGCAACTGCTATTTTTGGAGCATTAACTGGAGCAAAGCCAAAAAAAACCGAATGGTCTTCCCCTTGAGAATTTTGAGAAGTTCCAGTTTTGCCAGCTACTGAAATGCCTGGTATGTATGCTTGCCTACCAGTACCATATAATACAACACGTTCCATTCCATCCACCACAGGCTGGAAATTATTGGGACTGATCTTGGCAGTATGTTTCTTATAAAATGAGCTATCAATTTTCCAGACCGGATTTTTATATCCTTTGATTAAGTGTGGGGTATAAAAGTATCCCCGATTGGCTATTATTGCGGCGATGTTAGCCATTTGAAGAGTGGTAAGTTGAATTTCACCCTGTCCTATACCGATAGACATAATTGTTGGACTCCTCCACCCTCTTCGTTTTTTGTATAGTTTGTCATAATAAGTTGGAGTTGGAACATTTCCAGCTTTTTCATGCGGATAATCTATCCCTATTGTATGCCCAAGTCCAAATTCAGAAAGATATTCAACAAAAATGTTCAAACCTTTTCCTGGCAGGTGAAAACTGTATTGATCAATGATATCCCTAGTCAGTTGGAAAAAATATGAATTGCATGAATGTTGTAATGCTGAAGCCATTGAGGTGATCGGCACATGATGGTGGCATCCCCACTTGATGGTACCATAATAATAAGAACCCGAACACGGAATATATCTATTGGGCGTGGTTAGTCCCTCCTCCAAAGCGATTAAGCCAACCAATGTTTTGAATACCGATCCAGGAGGATATTTGGCCATAATGGTTCTATCAAAAAATGGTTTGAGTGTATCAGTGGCAAGCTTTTGATATGCTTTGCCTCGCTCGGGACCAACAGCAAGTAAATTTGGGTCAAAATTGGGTGAGGTAGCCAATGCAAGAACTTCCCCTGTTGAAGGTTCAATTGCCACAATACTTCCTGTCTTATTGCTCAATAACTCCTCGGCAAATGCTTGAAGGTCAATATCAAATGACCCAATTAAATCCTGTCCAGCAATAGCCGCAATATCAAAATTACCACCTTGGTAACTGTCAACTTCTTTGCCCCTGCTATTTCGCAGACCGTATCTTATTCCACGGCTTCCTCTCAATTGCTCATCGTACGAAAGTTCAACACCTGAGGAACCAATGTAATCGCCGGGAAAATACTTTCCTTCATTTTTGTCAATATCCTTTTCAGTAACTTCTGATAGATATCCCAAAATATTGGCAGCATGAGGAAAAGGGTAACTTCTGTGTTCTCTGGTTTGCAAATAAAAGCCTGAAAACTGATACAATTGTTCAGAAAGAGGTGCGATCATCTTTGGATCTAAGCCAGTCAAAAAAGTAAAAGGAAGGGCCTTTGAAAATCTTTTTGACTGCCAATCTTTATTCAATATTGAATCAAAAGTCATCCTGTTTATGCCCAATAACTTACAAAATTTCAAAGTATCCATTTGAGGAGTGATCTCCTTGACCACTACAGATATATCAAATATGGGCTCATTGATGATGAGCTGCTTCCCGTTTCTGTCAAATATCAGACCTCTGCTGGGATAGGTATAATGTCGTGAAATGGTTACCGATTGAGCTCTGTTTCCTAACGAGCTATCCAAAATCTGCAAATAAAATAGCTTCCCTACGAGTGTGAGGCTGAAGATGATAAAAATTACCTTAATTACAAATTGTCGTTGGATTAACTCGTCTTTCATTATTTTTTTTGCTACAGTTTTGGATTAAATATAAACAAAAACGCAACAACAACTAAACTACTTACCAAGAACGACAAAACAGATTTGATAAATATTTCACCAATATAATAAAATGTGAATACCTCCAAAGTGAAGTAAGAAAAACAAAAAATCAACATCAAAATCGAAGAATATAAAACAAGCGGAAAAAAACCAACGCGATAACTTGCACCTTCTTTACCGATTTTGATACCTGAACTTGGTTCTAATACAGACAATGCAAATGGCCTTAAATATGCAGCTATCATCAAGGAGCCTGCAAAAACACCGGGAGTATCATAAAATAAATCAACAACCAAACCGAAAACGAAGGATAAGAGGATCACCAACCAACGCGCCGTGGTGGCTGGTAAAAAAAATATTGATACCGGAAAAAAGAAAAATTGAAAATAATGCTTGGTATCACCTGGCATCATTAGGCTTTTCATGATAAGAACCTGTATTAAAAGGGCAATTATAAATCTCCAGGCCCATAAACTGATATTACCTGGATTCATAAGAATCTTTTTGAAGTTGATCCAATTCAGGCGCAAACTTTGATATAATCACATATACTTGGTTCAGTTTAGCAATATCTACCTTTGTTTTGCAGTCCAGAGAATAGTAATTGGTACCCGGCTTAATTCCGATTTTGCCTACAATTCCAACAAAGTATCCCTTCGGGAAGATCATTGAAAAACCAGAAGTTTGGATGGTGTCACCGATCTTTACTGTAGCGTGTTTGGGTAAATCATTGAGTTCTAGAATTCTTGGATCTTTCTCGTTCCAAGTTACAGTGCCAAAGTAATTGTTACTCCTAATTGCACCACTCAATTTGAATTCATCATTTAAAACAGAAAGCACTAATCCGTAATGATTAGATACCTTTTTAACGATTCCAACTATTCCGTCCTTGGTTATAACACCTTGTCCCTCTCGAATTCCATCCAAATAACCCTTGTCAATAGTCAGATAATTACTGCTACTTGTAATACTGTTATTTATGACTCTTGCAGCAGAGACTTTAAATGCCTTGGTGGAATCCATTCTGGTAACTAAAGAATCAAGAACAATCGCATTGTTGAATTTCTCTTGGTATAAAGAAGCGTTTTCAACTGCTAAACTGTCGGCAACAATGGACATATTAACGAATGATTGCACTTGTGCATATTTATCAAATACCTTTCCTGCTACAATATTGCTGGAGTTCAAAAAGATATCGTGCTGGCTTTTGTTGTAGTTGATAATCAGATACAAGCATACCAATTCAAGACCAAGGAACAAAAAGAAGGTTCCAAATCTTTGAATGAACAACAGTATGCTTCCCATAATGCTTCAAAGTGAAGGCCCTAGACACTTTTTCTGTCAATGATGAATGAATATCTTTCCGTATTTTTCAATGCCATACTGGTTCCTTTAACCACTGCAGTAAGTGGATCATCTGCAATATGAACTTGGAGTTTGGTTTTGGCCGATATTCTAAGATCTAGTCCACGAAGTAATGCTCCACCACCGGTGAGATAAATACCTCTTTTATATATATCAGATGATAATTCAGGTGGCGTTGTCTCAAGTGCCTTGAGTATTGCTTCTTCTACTTTGGCAATAGATTTGTCAACCGCTCCTGCTATTTCTTTGTAATTCACAGATATTTGTCTTGGAATTCCACTTACCAAATCTCTTCCATTTACTGGGTAGTCATCCGGTGGATTTTCGAGATGAGCCAAAGCAGAGCCAACATGAATTTTGATTTGTTCAGCACTTCTTTCACCTACGAGCATATTATGGACACGCTTCATATAATCTATAATGTCTTGGGTAAATTCATCACCTGCAGTGCGGATCGATTGATCGCAAACAATACCTGATAATGCAATAACCGCAATTTCTGTGGTACCACCACCGATATCAATTACCATATTACCTACTGGCTCTTCGACATCCAATCCTATTCCTAAAGCTGCAGCCATTGGTTCGTGGATCAAATAGGTCTCTTTAGAATCTACATGATCTGCTGATTCAAAAACTGCTCTTTTCTCTACTTCCGTAATTCCAGAAGGAATACAAATCACCATTTTCATGTGACTGAAGAACTTCTTGCGAACCCCAATTAGGTTGATGAATCCTTCAATCATGCTCTCTGCCGCTTGAAAATCAGCAATCACACCATCCTTCAATGGACGAACGGTTCTGATGTTATCGTGCGTTTTTTCGTGCATTTGCATGGCTCTCCGACCTACGGCAATTGTTTCTCCAGTTTTGCGATCAATGGCAACTATTGAAGGTTCGTCGATAACAATTTTATCATCCTGCATGATGAGGGTATTTGCGGTACCAAGATCAATAGCAAGTTCTTGTTTGAAAAAATTAAAAAATTTCATATCGTAAATATAACTGTATCGTAGTTGACAGAGACAGTAATTTTTTTTAAGAGTGCAAAACAACGAAAAATATAGCAAATAACCCAAGTTTAAGCCTACAAAATCCAATTGAAGTCAATAATTTATTGCACTGAAACTCAATTCACCGCATTAATTTCAGCTTTTAAGCTTTCGCTGGATTCAATATTTCCAGCTATCGTTATGATAAAATCTTCAATGTTCAACCAATCTGAAGCAATTCTCAGTATTTCATCGCGATTGATAGAATTAATTCTGTCAACAGTAAAATCCAAAGCTTCAGGGGCCACAGCTTCATTAACCAGCAGTTTTGTCAGATTGGCTTTGCGAAATGGTCCATCAACTGATTGCATTAAATTTCCCATAAGGTGTCGTTTCATTTGCTCAAACTCTTGTTTGGATACCAATTGCTCTTTCATCATTTTCATGTGAATGGTTATTGCCCTCAGGGACTCTGTAAGATTAACAGCGCTCAACTCACATGAAATAATCAAGCAGCTGTCAAACACCATCGGTTCCAAATAAGATCCAATATGGTATGTTAATCCTTGCTTTTCTCTTAAGTCCATACTCAACCTAGAGCCAAAATAGGCGCCAAATATCAGATTAAGCATATACAAATCAATAAATCCTGCATCCCTTCTGAGCAATGATTTCCTGGCCAATCTTAGCGAACTTTGGGTTTTGTCATCAATGTGCAAAATACTTACGCGCTCACCTTTATAAATTTGGGGCCTATAGCTTATATCAATCCCATGGAAGCTGCTTGTCTTGCCAAATCTAATAGCCAATTCCTTTTCTATTTCACTCGAAATACAACCACTGATAAAAATTCGAAGCTTTGAATCAAGCAGTAATCGGTGGTGCCTTACGGTATCTTCTTGATTAATTTCCTCAATCAATTGGGTGGTCGTGTTGTAACCGTATGGCGAATTTGGTCCAAATAAATTTTCTGTAATATCTCGATAAGAAACAATTTCACCCCTTGTCAAATCAATGCTTAATTTTTGTGCACTGTTGTCTTTGATTCTTTCTAAATCATCGGCTGACAGCAATGGTTCATTGATTATTTCATCAATGAGCTTGATCAATTCAATTGCTTTATCGACCAAACAGTACAAAGTAATTGTTGCATAATCAACTCCTGAATCGACTTGAAATGTAGCGCCAGCCTTGTCAAACAACTCGGCTATGTCGTTTCCACTTCTGCTTTTTGTGCCTTCGGATAAAAGTTTACAGGTAAAGCTGTCGGCAAGTTTTTTATGTTCTGCGGGTCTTCCAGCCATAAAAGTCCATTCGATTTTAATAACTGGCAATTCGTTGCTGCGATGAATCCACATTTCGACTCCATTGTCCAAGGTAGAAAATTCAGGCTTTTCAAATAATATTTTCTTAACTGAGGTGATCCTTGGTTTGGTATTCATATTAGTATTGAGTGCCCAAAATTGAGTATTTATTACTTGTCAACAAAATTTAAAATATTAACAGCAAGCTCCTCAAATTAAGAATTTTCACATTTCATTGATATTAATTGAAATTATTTCACCAAAAGAGCAGAACAAAGCTTACTTTTGCGACTACAATTGCTACGGCATTTCATGAAATTCCAATCCTCCTCCAACGAATTGTTAAAGCACCTGCAAATAGCGCAGGGCTCTATCAGCAACAATCCTGTAATTCCAATATTGGAAGCATTTTTGTTCAAACTTGAAAATGGCTTATTGCAAATAACAGCCTCCGATCTGGAAACCACCATCATTACTGAGGTGAAAGTAACCAGTGATCAAAGTGGCGTTATTGCAGTCCCTGCCAAAATATTGGTTGAAACATTAAAGGCTTTGCCATCTCAGCCCATAGATTTTGACGCTGATGATGAAACAAATGCTATTACCATTACCAGTGCTTATGGAAAATATAAGCTATCTGGTGAAAATGGGGCAGATTATCCCGAAACACCCATAGCCAGCGACGCTTTAAGTGTGACCCTTCCGTCTTCACTTTTGAATTTGGCCATCAACACAACGATATTTGCTACTACCTCGGATGAATTGCGCCCCGCTATGACTGGGGTTTACTTTCAAATAGAACCGAATGCAATGACCTTTGTGGCTACAGATGCACACAAATTGGTAAAATTTGTCTTAAAAATTGACAATAAAGACATTAGCACAACTTTCATTGTACCCAAAAAGGCACTGAATTTATTGAAATCTGCCTTGGCAGTTTCTGAAACCGTTTCAATTCGATTCAACAAAAAGAACGCTTTTTTTAATTTTGGTGATTATTTGCTTGCCTGTAGGTTGATTGATGGAAGATTTCCTGATTACAACGCAGTAATACCTGTTGACAATCCCAATATGATGAGTATCAATCGCTTGGACTTTCTTAATTCCTTGAAGCGACTTGCCATTTATGCAAATAAAACTACCAACCAGGTCTTATTAAAAATCGAAAAAAGTGAATTGAAGATCTCGTCGCAAGATCTTGACTTCTCAAACGAAGCTGAGGAAAGCATTAAGTGTGAATTTAGCGGAGATTCAATGCATATCGCTTTCAACGCAAAGTTTTTGATTGAAATGCTAAGTGTATTGAATGAGGAAACAGTTGTTCTTGAAATGTCTGTTCCAAATCGTGCAGGTATTTTAAAGCCTGCTGAACAAGATCCTGGTCAAGATATGCTGATGTTGGTTATGCCTGTTATGCTGAATACTGCCAATTAATTGTACAATCACCAATAGACTTCTTAATTTAGATATACCGTTTTATTTCCTCATGACGATGCATTCCCTCAACAGGTTTTTAGTTGCAATAGGTTTTTTGGTATTTGCCAGCATTTTGCTAACAGCATGCAGCAAAGACAACGATGCTGAGGACATTTTTTTGAAATGGCAAAAACTCATTGATGAAAATAACTTTGCTGAGGCAGCATTATTGGGTACACCAAGGTGTAAAGATTGGCTGAAAACCATGGAAAAAATGAACTCAATAACGGATCCTGAGTTCGCCACTACCGAAGTGGTTTACGTGAAATACGACTCCATTGGCTGTCAAATATTGAATGATACTTCTTGTATTTGTAGGTTTAGGATCAAAGATGAATTAGGTATAATAGAAGATTCGATTTATCTTTTTAAAACCGGACGCAAATGGCTTGTTGATATTCCTATTAGTGAACAACCAACCCAAGAAGATACAGAAGACTTTTTAGATGAGCTGAACGAAACTGTTACCGACACAAGTTACCTGTAACCAAGGTGAAAATAGGATTATTTTTTGGATCGTTCAATCCCATTCATACTGGTCACCTAATGATCGCAAATTTTGCTGCAACCCACATGGATTTGGAGTCCGTTTGGTTGGTAGTTAGTCCTCATAACCCACTTAAAACTAAGGAATCTCTAGCTCCAGATCGTGAAAGGCTGCATTTGGTGCGGTTGGCCATTGAAGACAATATCAAACTGCAGGCATGCGATATTGAATTCAATCTTCCCAAGCCATCATATACCATTGACACTCTTACTTACATCCAAGAAAAGTATCCGCAACATGAATTTCACTTGATCATTGGTGCAGATTCACTCCTTACAATACCCAAATGGAAGAATTATGAGCTGTTGCTAAAAAATCACTCCTTTTATGTGTATCCAAGACCAGGCGAAGATCTTTCCAACTGGAAGCAATATCCCAATATCAAGTTGATTGAAGCTCCACAAATGTTACTTTCTGCTACCCAAATTCGGAGATACATCAAGGAAAAGAAAAGTATAAAATACTTGGTGCCAATACAAGTTGAGGAATACCTTGTGACCAGCCATTTCTTTAAATAATAGATTCCACTCAATATTCTATTTATTAAGGCGTTATGCTTATCATTGCAATTATTAATAAAAGTATGAAGTATATCTTATCGTGTGCACTAAGCCTAAGCAGCTTCTTAAGCTTTTGCCAATCCAGTGAATTGAGTTTGGGTGAATGGAAGATTTATAACTCTTACTATGGCGGGTACAGTGTTACACAAGCCAGTGATAAGGTGTACTATGCGAGCAATCAGGGAATACTTCAAGTGGGCAAAGATCAATCCATTCAAAAACGTATTGACAGAACAAGTGGGTTAAATAATGTAAACTTTGGACCAATCAAATACACCCCATTCAAAAATACCTTAATCATCACCTATGCCGATGGTGGAATTGATCTTTATCGCGGAGACAATGACATCAGCACATTGAATGAAATAGCCAATAACCAATCATTAACTGGAATTAAAACCCTGAATGATATCGTACTGCTTGATGAATCCACTGCGCTGTTGTGTGCAAATTTTGGCTATTTGATACTGGACTTAAAAAAGGAAGAATTCAAAACAACTGTCTTTACACCCTATGTGGTCAATTCAGCAATTGTCAAAGATGGTAGTATTTATCTGGCTACAGCACAAGGTGTATTTTTTGCCAATTTGAATGCTAACCTACAGGACCTGAATAATTATACGCTACTTAAAGTCAATGGAAATGTTAAACCATATGAATGTACAGCGATTGCAAATTATAGAGGAGGCTTATATTTTACCCAAAATGATACCTTATGGAGCCAATTCAATAATAATTTCAACAAAGAATATTTCAAAAACAAATTCACATTTAACTATTTAACCACTGAAGGAACATACTTATTGGGTGGTCAATTTTGCAAAGAAACTGCTTTTTGCGGTGGCCAATTGGTTCTGGTAAGTCCAGACGGAAGTTTAGAAGTAATTGGTCAGTCTTGTTTTGGAAGACCTTATTATGCCGTGGAAGATCAGAATAACGTGGTCTGGGTGGCAGACGAGTACAATGGGTTCCGAAAATTTTTTATTCCAGATAGATCATGTAGCTTTTTCGAGATCAATTCGATCAAACAACCGAATGCCTATGATATCGCAGTGGGTAAGGAAAAGGTTTATTTCAGTGCCGGTGGCTTATGCAATGGCATCAACGCTTGCTTCAACGACCGCGGCATAATGGTATTTGATGATCAAACTGATCAGTTTAGCCAACTCAATGGAGATATTTATCCCAACCTCAAGCAATTTGAATCCAACTGGGATTACCTAGATGTTCTGGTAGATCCCAAAAACCAACACATTTATACAGCCTCTTTTCTAGGAGGACTGATAGAATTCACCGGCGATACTGCCCTAATTTATAATTCGAACAATTCAGCTTTACAGAAAGCAATTGAAGATCCCTCACGCAACCGTGTAGGTGGGATGGCATTTGACAAGAATGGCAACCTCTGGATAAGCAACAATCTGGCAGCTGAACCCATAGTTGTTCAATATAGAAACAAAACTTGGAGAAGTTTTCCAGCATTAAATAGCAGAAACTTATTGCAAATGCATGTGGATGACTCGAACAACAAATGGGTCATAAACGGATCAACAGCAGGGGGCCTGCTGGTATTCAATGAAGGAAATGATCCAAGCTCAGGGGTTGATGATAAGTATCGTGAAATAAATAATGCCACTGCCAATCTACCAGTGAATCTCGTAAATTGTGTTCAGACTGACCTGAATGGGGATGTTTGGGTTGGAACTGGTTCAGGTCCGGTAGTGTTCGAATGTGGTAGTGATATCTTTAACTCTAATTGCAAAGCATCCCGAAGGATTATTTCACAAGATGGATTTGGCGCAGTCCTGCTGGAAACTGAAAATATTCGCTGCATCGCCATTGATGGTGCCAACCGCAAATGGTTTGGTACTGATAATGGTATTTTCGTACAGTCTGCTGATGGTGAAACCCAAATTTATCGCTTCAATACTGACAACAGTCCACTTCCTAGCAATGTAGTAAATAACATCACGTTCAATAACACAAATGGAGAAACGTGGATATCAACTGCACTGGGAATATGCAGGTATCGTATGGAGGCTACCCAAGGAGGAAACCATACTGATTGCAATCTTTATGCTTTCCCTAATCCTATAACTCCGCAATACGATGGGCCAATAGTCATAACTGGCTTGGCCGTGAATTCAAGCGTTAAGATAACTGACACCCAAGGGAGGCTGGTCTACGAAACCAATTCCACAGGCGGACAAGCTACTTGGAATGGGCAAGATTACAACGGACGCAAAGCTGATAGTGGCGTTTATCTGGTATTTGCCACCAGTACTGAAAACATTGAAAATCCTGAGGCTTGTACAGCTAAGATTGTTATTTCACGATAATTAAACTTTCGCCCTACTTTCCTCCAGAACTCGTTCATACAATTGTTCATATTCTGGCAGAATATTATGAATATCAAAACGCTTGGCTTGATTGAGTGCATTTTGTCTGAAGCGCGACAGCAAATCATCATCCAAAAGTAATTTTAGTGCATAGCTTGCCATGCTTTCTACATCACCAACGGGTGCCATAAATCCAGTTGTACCATGAATATTCACTTCAGGTAAACCTCCGATATCAGATGAAATAACTGGAACTTCGCACGCCATTGCTTCCAATGCTGCAAGACCAAAACTTTCACTTCCTGATGGTATCAAGAATAAATCAGCAACTGCTAAAATCTCTTCAATGGCCTCTTGTTTACCCAAAAAACGGACGTCATCACAAATACCCAATTGCCTGCACATTGCTTCAAGGTTGATTCGTTCAGGTCCATCACCTATGAGCAATAGTTTGGATGGCAATTTTTCATGAATTTTTTTGAAAACTAGGACTACATCCTCTACTCTTTTAACTTTTCTAAAGTTAGATGTATGCACAATTATCTTTTCCCCATTTGGAGCAATGGCTTTTTTGAAATGATCCTTGTTGCTCCTTTTGAAGCGTTCAAAGTCAATAAAATTGTAGATTACTGAAATGTCCTTCTTGATATCAAAATTGGCAAAAGTGTCCTTTTTTAGGCTTTCAGAAACTGCTGTGACTCCGTCAGATTGATTGATGGAGAACTCAACTACGGGCGAAAATGCTCTATTGGTTCCAACCAATGTGATATCTGTACCGTGTAGCGTGGTGATCAATGGCAAATATTTACCGTGTGTCTTGAGTATTTCACGAGCCAAATAACCAATTGTAGCATGCGGTATGGCATAATGAGCGTGCAATAAATCCAAACCCTCATATTTGGCAACATCGACAATCTTGGAAGCCAATGAGGTGTCATAAGGTGGATATTCAAACAATGGATAATCGGTGTTAGGCACCTCGTGATAGAAAATATTTTCCCAAAAGTTTGTTAATCGCGCAGGTTGACTATAAGTAATAAAATGAATTTTATGACCTTTTCTGGCAAGACCTTTACCCAATTCGGTGGCTACAACTCCACTCCCGCCATACGTTGGATAACAAAGGATCCCAATTTTCATGTCAAAATAGATTTAGTGATGATTACAAACCGACGTTTGAGTTCTTTTGCAAAACAATCATATATTCCTTAGCACTTGGCTTGTAATTCATTGCATTCTTAACGTCAAAAGTATATTTGCTTTCATTGGGGCTGATATACTCTGCCCAACCAATAGGATGATAACTGATCATAATTTGTTTGTAAGCCCAATCAATAAACTTAGTGTCACCACCTTGTGGTATTGACCAACTGAATGGATGATTCACCCAAACGACATAATCAGGCGGATTCTTTGTGAAATCATTCTTGAATTCTTTAGCCCAGGTTTTGACAATTTCAGGTTTTTGAACCAAGTTGCCACAATAAAAATGTCTTGAAGCACAAAACTTATCCGTGTACATATAGATCTGAGGCTCTGAACCCAAAACCATTAATTTTTCATCCGGCTTCATGACAGCGTTCAAGAAATCTCCAACTTTGCGAGATTCTGGAAAAGGATTGCTGCCATAAACCATTCTAACTACCTTTTCAGGATCCGCTGAGAAGAAATAGATTTTATTGGCATTGATGGTCAGAATTGATACCAAAAATAAAACTATCAAACTGATGGTCTTAGGATGATTGATCCATTTATTTGACGCCATCCATTCAGTAGCCAAATTAACTGCCACAGCAAATAAGACCGCTATTGCCGGCAAAAAATGTATCCAATAATGTCCATAAAATCTCAAGCCAGGTGCTATTGACAAAACTGATAATATGAGCAGTAGAGTCGTCAAGATCTTTCTTTTCAATGAGCTATCAAAGATCCAGCTCAAGATCAAGCCCAAACCTGCTGTGTACCAAACCCATTCATAGCCAGATTTGATCAATCCCAATCGATCTTGAAAGTAACCCATTCCTCTTGAGAATTCGATACTTGTCAGGTATTGTTGTTTTGGAAACTCGTAGATGAAAAACCAAAATTCTTTCAGTGATCCTTGAGCAGCCAATATACCCACCATAAGAGCTACAGGAATGATACCACCAATTCCAAATAATGAGACAGATTTTACGAGTTCAGAATTTTTTCTTTTTTCGCCCGACATGAAATGATCTAAAAAAATAGTAACAAGGGCAAATAAAATAAAGAAGGCTCCATTCTGTTTGATCAAAAATGACCAAGACATCAAGACACCTGCTAATATCCACATCCATGATTTATTGGCATGAAATGCTTCCCACAACATCCACAGACCACCAAGCAGGAATAAACAAAGCAAATGTTCTGCCTGTATGGTTAAGCCTGAGGCATGGGGGGAAGTACTGATAATGCTGTATGCCACCGCTGCCAACACACCAGCTGTAGGGTTAAGCATACGTCTAATCCAGCCAAACATAGCCAAGGAAGTCAGAATATTAATTATGAAGAAACCAATGTGCAAGCCAGTAACAGAGCTTCCAAATATACTGATCATGAAAGCATACATATAAAACAAACCCGGTGGCTTCATTTCATAAAAATAAGTGTAGGGCTTTTTTCCTTCCAACAGCAACTTACCCATGTATGCATAAGTGCCTTCGTCACGCTCGTATGACATGTCTTTGTAATGCAGTCGCAATAAAAAAAACAAAAAGAGTAAACCTGCCAAGAGCACAGTACCTAGGATCGGTGCATATTTATCAGGAATGACAAGCGTTTTGGGTCTTGGAGCCTTAGCAGCAATATTTGGTTTCTTTGCCATAATTGGAAGGTATATAAACTTGTTTGCAAATCTACGAAGTCAAAATCGTAACAAAGGCAATCGAATCACATTTGTCATTTGTTCATTCAAAATAACATGAAAAAAATTAAGGTGATCACGGTATTGCATGCAGCATTCATTGACTTTGAAAGATCCTTAAAGTATATTTGTTGATGGAATTATGGTACAAAACCTAGAGCGCAGTTTCTTGAAAAAAATATGACTTCTCTACAATCTAGCAATTTCCCTATATTTACCAACCCACAAAAGCTCGGACTTGAAGCAATTGCCAATGCTTGTCCACTTTCAGATGGTCCCGGGGTTTACATTTCAAGGCAGATTCTAACAAATTTAGGATTTTCAGCGATCTACAATGACAGCGTCAATTGCCTTGTTCCGCCACCGCCTGCGCCATTAAGTTCTTTTAGTTCAGTTGAAGAATTGATCAATTATAAAATTGTTCCCAATCCTGTAATCAATCAATTACAATTGATTGGAGACAGAAACAATATCACTAAACTGGAAATACTAAATTCCTTAAGAATTACGATTTTAGTCCCTGCGTTCAACGAATCTCTTATCAGTACCTCCGAACTTTACCCAGGAATATATTTCCTTCAGATAGTGTTCAGTGACGGCAGTAAAAAGAGCCTGAAATTTATCAAACAATAGAATGAAATACATCCTATACGGGTTGCTGCTATTAGCAGCAACCCAACTTTCAGCGCAAAAATATTACAGCAAATGGCCTTATGGTTATGATGCAGGTAAGGGAGATCCAAATTTTAAAACTTGCATATTTGATGTATCAACTGATACCTTCAAGACCTTTGACACACCTTCTCTCATGGGATTTAGAAGCTCCGTTGCTTCTATTTGTGACAGCCTTGGAAATTTACTCTTTTATTCCAATATCAACAAAATATTTGATGCTCAACACAAATACATAGAAAACAGTGACAGCTTGAGTTTTGATAAAATATTATTTCAAGACCAAAAAGATGGCGGTGGATTCACCTCTCAAAACAATGTAATCATCAAACACAGTAAATGGACAGACAAATGGATTTTGATCCACTTAAACTTAATGCTTGCATCAGGACAAGGGCAACCCTATTTCCTAAGTCCCTTGTATTACACCATTATTGATCAGATGCCCAACGGCTTAAAGGTTACCAAAAAGAATCAGCCTATCATAGAAGGAAATTTTGAACAATTGGCGTAAACAAAACACGGAAATGGTGAAGATTGGTGGATCATACTGCCAGAACTAAACATTCCGAAATTTAATTTTATAAAATTGGATTCAAGTGGCCTTTATTTTAATCACCAACAAGAAATAGGTCAAGGATTCAACATCAATTGTGCTGCTGCTGGAGTACCTTCCATATCGCCTGATGGATCCAAGTTTGCCCGCTTTGAGAATTCTTGTGGTCTTGAATTATTTGAGTTTGATCGTTGTAATGGGATCTTATACAATCCTCAATTCTTAGCTTTGGACTCAATACTTTATCCAGGTGCTGGATCAGCCTTTTCTCCCAATTCCAGGTTCCTCTACATCAGTTCAAACACCTCCATATATCAAATTGACACATGGACTCAACCGCTTCAATTGCTTGAAGTAGCACATTATGATGGCTTCATGGATCCATTCAGTACTACTTTCCTGATGCTCGACCTGCAGCCAGATGGTAGAATATATATCAATTCAAGTAGCTCAGTAAAGTCAATGCACGTCATAGAATATCCAGATAGTTTGGGTGCAGCCTGTAATGTAAAACAACATAGTGTCAAATTGAATACTTTAAATTATTTGACCATTCCTAAAACGCCGAACCATTTATTGGGTGTGTTAGAAGGTAGTCCTTGTGATAAATCCTCAATGTCCACTAAATTACCCATAAAATCACTTAAATTTAATCTTTACCCCAACCCCATCCACAACGAGGAATGTATTATTGAATTAAATTCAGGCCTCTCGCATGCGCAGGACTATGAAGTTATGATCACCAATATCTATGGGATGCAGATTTATAAATCCAGTATTCCTGCTTACAGTTATATACATAGAATGAATCTAGCTGATCTGCCATCAGGTGTATATTTCTGCAATATCATCCAAAATGGACAGGTATTGGCTACCCAAAAGTTGGTGGTTGTGGATTGATCATAAAAGCAATGCTTCTTACATTATTTAGTATCTGAATTCAGCTGTGGAACAGAAGCTATGGATATGATGATGCAGTTTTTCAAATACCTTTAACGAATTATTATCATCTGCAAGTGCCTTGTTTCAATCCACCTAACTTTAAATTATTGTAACTTTGTGGCTTGAATCCCCAGTAAGACTATGAGTGACCAGATCCAACACGAATGTGGCGTTGCAATGATCCGACTTAAAAAGCCCTTGGCTTATTACCATGAAAAATATGGTACGGCTCTCTACGGCATAAATAAACTTCAATTGCTGCTTCAAAAGCAACGCAATCGCGGACAAGATGGCGCTGGTATTGCTACCATTAAGCTCGGTATGCAGCCCGGTAAGCGCTACATTTCACGCAAAAGATCCAACTCTGCCAACTACCTCAAAGATCTCTTCGATGACGTCAATGCCAACTTTCAAGGTCTGACTGACGAACAAATTAATGATTCGGATTGGTTGAAGGAAAACTTACCTTATACAGGGGAGCTCCTTTTGGGCCACCTGCGGTATGGGACTCACGGCAACAATTCAATAGAAAACTGCCACCCATTCCTGCGTCAAAACAATTGGATATGCAGAAATCTGGTTTTGGCTGGCAATTTCAACATGACCAATGTGGATGAGTTGTTTGGACATCTGATTGAACTGGGACAATATCCTAAAGAGCGAACTGATACTGTCACCGTAATGGAGAAAATTGGCCATTTTCTGGATGATGAAGTACAGCGACTGTTTGATTGGTATAAGCCAGATGGATATTCCAACCAACAAATAAATGACCTCATTGTACACAATTTGGATGTGTTGCGCATATTGAATAAAGCAAGTCGAAAATTTGATGGAGGTTATGTGATGGCTGGTATGCTTGGGCATGGTGACGCTTTCGTCATGCGCGACCCCAATGGCATTCGTCCTGCTTTTTACCATGAAGATGATGAAGTAGTAGTGGTAGCTTCCGAACGCCCCGCAATCCAATCAGTCTTTAATATCAATTTCAAAGATGTCCGCGAAATTAAACCCGGTCATGCCTTGATCATAAAGGCCGACACCACCTTATCGGAAGAGCCATTCATTGAACCTGGTGTCCTAAAAGCTTGCTCATTTGAACGCATCTATTTTTCAAGAGGCACTGACAAGGATATCTATACTGAACGCAAAAAATTAGGCGAATTTCTAGCTCCAAAAGTACTTGAAGCCGTCAATTATGATCTGGCCAATACAGTTTTTTCTTTTATTCCCAATACCGCTGAGGTGGCATTTTATGGGCTTGTAGAGGGAATCGAAAAAGAACTCAATAAAGTCAAAGCCAAAAAAATTCTGGAATTGGGTCCAAATCCTTCAAAAGAAGCACTAGACGAAATTCTGGCCATGACCATGCGCGCCGAAAAAGTCATAGTGAAAGATGAAAAAACCAGAACCTTTATTGCAGACGAAGGTACACGCGACATGATGATGGCACACGTCTATGATGTAACCTATGGAATCATCCGAAATGAAATTGACACCTTGGTTTTGGTGGATGACAGCATTGTGCGGGGCACAACTTTGCGTGATAGCTTAATAAGTATTGCCGCCAAACTCAAGCCGAAAAAAATTATTATTCTGTCCTCATCACCTCAAATACGTTATCCTGACTGCTATGGAATTGACATGTCCGTTATGGGCAAATTTGTAGCATTTCAAGCCATGATATCTTTGATGAAGAAGCATGGCAAATCGCATTTGCTGGGAGAAGTTCATGATCAATGTACCCTAACAAAAGAAGTTTTGAGACCCGATGGTATGAATCCAGTGACTTCACTTTACAATCATTTTACAGACAAAGAAATATCTGACGAAATAGCTTTGATCATCACCCCTATAGGCATCAAACCTGAAATAGAAGTGATTTTCCAAAATGTAGATGACCTGCACCTTGCTTGTCCCAATAATACTGGTGATTGGTATTTCACTGGCAATTATCCCACTATTGGAGGACATCGAGTTTGCAATCAGAGCTTTGTGAATTTCATGAAAAAGAACAACGTTAGAGCTTACACTTAATTTTTGTCATGAAATAGTGTTTGGGACTAAGGATTCCTGACCGCCCAATCTTTGGCCAAATAGCTTAGAATAACATCCGCACCCGCTCGCTTGATACTCATCAATGTTTCGGGCATCATCTGTTCATAATTCAACCAACCATTCCTGCACGCTGCCAACAGCATGGCACATTCACCACTTACATGGTAGGCTGCAACAGGCGTGTTGAAGCTTTGCTTGAGCTTGCTAATGATATCAAGATAATGCAATGCTGGCTTAACCATTATAAAATCTGCTCCTTCCTCAACATCCAATGCCGCTTCTTCTAATGCCTCTTTGGAATTGGCAGGATTCATTTGATAGGTCTTTTTATCCTTGGGGATTTCATCTCCTTCGCGCGGAGCAGAATCCAATGCATCCCTAAATGGACCATATAATCCACTTGCATACTTGGCGGTATAAGCCATGATACCAGTGTCAGTAAAATTATTTGCGTCCAATGCTTGTCTGATAAACCCAATTCGGCCATCCATCATATCAGATGGACCCAGTATGTCAAAACCGGCTTCAGCCTGAGCAATTGACATTTTAGCTAGGATTTCCAAGGTAGCATCATTGGCAATTTTGCCTTTGTGGACCAAGCCATCGTGCCCATCTATACTGTATGGATCCATTGCCACATCACTGATTAAGCAGGATTCTGGAAAACGTGCTTTGATATCGCGAGCAAGTTGAAGATAATAGTTGTCAGGATGGTAAGAATAACTTGCAGTTTTGTCTTTAAACGATTCGGCAATGGAGGGAAAAAGAATAAAACTCTTTAAGCCTAGGTTCATGCATTCCTCTATTTCATGAAATAGCAAGTCAGCCGACCATCTAAATGTTCCGGGCAATGATGCAACTTCAGATTTTACGCCCTTGCCATCTACTAGAAACAAAGGCAACACAAAGTTTGAAACTTGCAATTGGGTTTCTTGAACCATATTTCTGATGGTTTCACTCTGCCTGTTGCGGCGCATTCTCTTATTCAATTCCATCATTTTTCTCGTTTTCTTTTTGGGTTCATTGGTACCGGATCATCGCCAAATCCACCCCAAGGATGACAGCTTCCTATTCTTTTCAATCCCAGCCACAAACCTTTGAAAGGACCCCATTCCTTGATAGCCCCTACCATGTAATGAGAGCATGTAGGTGTGTATCTGCATCTAGGGCCTAACATTGGAGAGATCACAAGCTGATAGAGCCTAATGGGCATAATTAGTAGATATTCCAATAACTTCAACACGATACAAAGGTAGCTTAGTTTGATTGTGGAATCCGATTGATTGACCTGCAAATGATTTTTTTACGCAATGTTTACATATTTCATGACATGAAAAAATGAAAGGATAATGAACCGACGATCTATCTTTGCGCAACTTTGAGCCGAAATGGCCGTAATTAAGGCACTTATGAGTAAAATAAACATCGCACAAATACTGACAACTCCTCCTGAAGGGCAAACTATTACTGCCAAAGGATGGGTTCGGACATTTAGAAACAATCAATTCATTGCTTTGAATGATGGTTCGACGGCTGCTAATTTGCAAGCAGTGGTGACCTTGGAAGGTTTTGATCCGGAGACTATTAAACGCATTACAACAGGTGCTGCTATTGGAGTTACGGGGATCCTGGTTGCGTCACAAGGGAAAGGTCAAGCAGTTGAACTTAAGGTGGAGCATGTTATAATATATGGCGACTGTCCTGCTGATGAATATCCACTGCAACCCAAAAAACATTCCTTGGAGTTTCTTCGTGAAATAGCTCATCTCAGGTTCCGTACCAATACTTTTGGAGCGATATTCCGTGTTCGTCACAACATTGCTTTTGCCATTCATAAGTTCTTCAATGATCGCGGATTTTACTATCTCCACAGTCCTATAATTACAGGATCGGATGCAGAAGGTGCCGGCGAAATGTTCAGGGTTACAACATTTGACGCACAGAATCCACCAATGGACGAAAATGGACAAGTTAACTTCAAAGAAGACTTCTTCGGCAAGGCAACCAACCTGACTGTTTCTGGTCAATTAGAAGCAGAACTTGCAGCCTTGGCGTTGAGCAAAGTATATACATTTGGACCAACATTTCGGGCAGAAAACAGCAATACCACAAGGCATTTGGCAGAATTTTGGATGATTGAGCCAGAGGTAGCCTTCAATGACTTAGCGGACAATATGGATCTGGCTGAGGACATGCTCAAATACGTGATCAACTATGTCATTGAAAATTGTGCAGCTGACCTTCAAGTATTAACTGAAAGATTGACTGAGGAAGAAAAATTAAAACCGGAGGCCGAGCGTTCACCTATGCCTTTGCTTGAAAAATTGCAATTTTGCTTGAGTAATGCATTTGAACGCGTCACCTATACAGAGGCAATTGAAATCTTAAAGAACTCTACCCCCAATAAGAAAGGAAAATTCAAGTTTCCTATATCCGGATGGGGTGCTGATCTGCAGAGTGAACACGAAAGGTATCTGGTAGAAAAACATTTTGGAAAGCCCGTAATTTTGACCAATTATCCGGCCAAGATCAAAGCATTCTACATGCGTCAGGACGACCCAAAAGAAGGTGTTCCAGAACCTACTGTATCTGCAATGGATATACTATTTCCAGGTATTGGTGAAATAGTAGGTGGCTCACAAAGAGAAGAGCGATACGATCGATTGGTAACAAGGATGAAAGAAATGCACGTATCTGAAGAAGAACTTTCCTGGTATTTGGACACCCGCAAATATGGTACATGTCCACATGCGGGGTTCGGCCTAGGATTCGAAAGGTTGGTATTGTTCATCACCGGAATGTCCAATATTCGAGATGTAATTCCATTCCCTAGGTATCCAGGAAGTGCTGATTTTTAGGGCATTTACTATTGCACTTTCACCCATTGTTGGGTCCACAGTATTTTTTGCTTGTTGTCAACAAGTGTGATGATATAATTGCCTGTGGTCCAGTCAGAAGTGTTGAGTGTATTCATGCCCTGTTGCAACTGTGTGGTGGCAATCACGCGACCTGTCATATCGCTTACATTCATGATGACATCCATTTGCTTGAACTGAGCATTGAGCCGCAACTGCGTAGTGCCAGGATTGCCGAATAGGGTAAAGTCATAATCTCCAGCTATCTGTTCTTGCGAGTTGACAAGATTACCATCTTCATCAATAAAAATGGCCAAAGGATAAGCAATGTGATTGTCCTTTGCATCGAACACACCACCAAATAATGCACAACCACCCCCTACTCTTGGCAAGGTCCGGT
>JBBQJT010000011.1:0-76841 GCA_038326165.1 Chitinophagales bacterium
CTTTTACCATTCCGAACAGAGCAGTCAAGCCCCTCAGCGCTGATGGTACTATCTCAAGCAGATGGGAGAGTAAGTCGCTGCCAACTTAATTTAACGCAATAGCCCTTGTACACTCGTGTCCAAGGGCTTTGTGTTTTATGTGCTTTTCTACATTATTGTTTCTTTTGTGTCGGCCTTATCTAATGGTTGCTTTTATTCTCTAGTTTGCTCAACCCGAATTCATCGTTTTACTCTGAATCTGTGAATATTTCAGTTAATTGGATAATTTGTCGGGCTTGATGATTCCTAGTAGCGCATCAAAATAGTAGGAGGTTTAACCCACTGAGGATTTTTTAAATATCAGGGCTCTGAAGTCGAAAAATCAAAAATTTTGTCGACTAATGAGGCTTTGCTCAGAGGCAAAAAGCGCCAATGCGGATTTTGGGTTTAAATGTCAGGATTTTAAATTCGACTGAATCAAAGATTTTCGTCGACCCACAGGACAAAATCTGCTAATGCGGATTTTGGGCTTGGTATTCATTTTTATTTACCTATTCTATTACGGCTTATTTATTTGATTTGCTCCGTTTTCCAGATTACACATTATTCTTTATTGTCTTTGCCTTTAGTTATTTTGAAATACATGTCTTTAAGTATGTGTTGTTTTTGTAGTTACATCCTAAATTCCCAGATGATAATTTCTAATAAACTACAATTTATATTATATCCCACAGCAGAATTTCTTGACTATTTAGTACTTTTAGCAAACTATTTAGTCAAATAAAAAACCCCGACTAAGGATCTTAATCAGGGACTTTTATGCAATTTATTTGGTTGCATTGCTTACAACTAATCAATATTAGATTTATTTCTTTTTAGTCGGAGCTTTTTTTGCTTTGTTTTCAGTAATTACAATCTCTGATAATTGAGTGGTGTCAGCTAGTCCCTCTTTCCAGAAATGCCATATCAACCCAAATATGCTCAAAACCATTATTAATAAAGATGAAACTGTGGATATTTTCTCACCTTCATAAAAGCTAGTTGGTTTGAACTCCATTTTAAGTTCATGTTGACCGGATGGTACCATTAAACCTCGAAGGAAATAATCGGCCTTAAAGAAATTGTCAAATGGCTTGCCATCTAAATACATCTTCCAGCCTTTTTCAGCTGGGTAGTATATTTCTGAAAAGACTGCTAATTGTGAGGTAGCAGAGTTATACGAATAAGTCATTTCATCTGGATGATATTTAGTCAGCTTAATAGTTGCATTTGTATCAGTTGATTCAGGTAACTTGCTTACTAGATTTTCGTCTCTTTTTTGGATTAATGCAAACGATCCTGCTTCTATAGTACCTAAGGCTTCTAATTCTTCATCTGCATTTTGTACAATTTTGGTTTTAGGTACAAACCATGCATTTCCTGCTGGATTGGGTACTGGTATGGCTTGGCCTTGATCCCCTTCACCTTGTATGATGTATTTAGTATTTAATAACGCAACTACATTTACGTATTTGGCAGGATTGGACAGATATTTTTCTATAACTTCCTGATATCGCATCAATTTTGCAGCGTGGTAGCCACCGAGTGATTTATGGAAATATGATGTGTTAGCGTTACTAAATGGATTTCCTCCTCTAAGATCTAATACTCTAAAATGTGGATCTTTGTCTGCCATTATCTTTTTATCAACATCTGTAGGTACAGCTACTTGGGCATGTTGTTCCTTTGTTGTAAACTTTTCAGAAAATATGATTCTTTTGTCAATCAGGAATACATCTAATATGGCAATCAATCCAATACTCAAAACCAAATAATTGGCCTTTATTTTTCCATTAAGGTAGAACCAAATTATGGTAAATCCTGAACCAATAAACAATATACTTCGTATTGCATCTGCTCTCAATAAAGACTTCCTGTCTGATTTGACCATTTCAAGAATATCAGCTCCAAATCTTGTATCATTTGGACCTGAGTAGGACATTCCACCACTTAAGATCAGCGCAATCAACACCAAACCTCCTGTTATGGCGCCCGCAAAAAGGAGTGATCTTCTTTTTTGTGCTGCATCTATGGAATGGTTCATCAGATTTTGCAATCCATAAAGTCCTAAGATTATCATGAAAAATTGTGACAATCCCAATGCCATTGAAACAGCTCTGAATTTGTTGAAAAAAGGAAAATATTTAAACAAAAGATCGTTGAGGAAAAAGTTATTTCCCCAAGAAATACTCAAGGTAAATAATGTTGATATTAGTAACCACCATTTAATACTTCCATCCACTAGGAAGCAACCCAAAAAGAAAAGAAAGCATAAAACTGCTCCAAAATAAATTGCTACTCCCACGCCTGGTTGGTTGCCCCAATAGAACAATGACGCAACTTGTTGCTCAGCAATTTTGACTGCAGCATCACCTGTTTGACCCTGTTCGGATAAACTCCCCATTACGTTTTGAAATACTGCATCATGAGTTTTAGTGCCTCGGTAATTTTGTGAAGATCCACCACCATAAAAACTTGGAACCAACAAAGTCATCGATTCTCCTACTCCATAACTCCAGCCAAATGCGTAGTCTTCATCCAATCCGTCTCCTTTTGATGATTTTGAAGTTAGCTCAGATTTGCCTCTGATGGTTTCTTTGGAGTATTCATAGGTAGTCCAGAGTCTCGATGTATTAGAGGAAATGCCCAATATTCCCGTAATAATCATGATTGCCGATGCTATTGCTGCAGTCTTTAAATGTTTGGTTTTAAAAGCATCAACCCATTTTATGACAAAAAATATACCCAAAGCCATAAAACCATAATAACTGATTTGAAAGTGGTTAACAAGTAATTGTAAGGCGACAAACAAACCAAACAAAGCTCCTCCCAATAGGTATTTTCCCCTCCACAGCAGAATTGCTCCCATATACATTCCAGGAAGTAAGCCCAATGCCAACATTTTTGTACTGTGACCAGCTTCTGCAATATCACACATGAAGGTGGATAAACCGTAAGCTACGCCACCAAAAACTGCCAATCGCCAATCAAGTCCCATGGTAATCAATAGTAAATAGGTACAAAACATAGCCAAAAAAATCACGATTGGAACAAAGAGCATACTTTGGTTCAACATTAATAATCGAAGTGCGTATTTGGTGTAGTTTCCTTGGTCTGTAGGACGTATTTGATAAGTTGGCATTCCAGAAAACACGGATTGTGTCCACAATGGAGCGGTTCCAGTTTCTTTCACAATCTTATCCATCTCAGCTTGCGAGCCTTTGGCCTGAACATTATCGTGTTGGTTGAGGACCTTGCCTGAGAAATATGGGCCATAAAGAAAGAAGGTTGCAACGAACATGCAAACAATTGCAATGACATGCGGAATAAGACGATTGAAACTCATTTTATAATTTTTCGTAAGTTTTATATTAGTTATTGATCAACTAGGTGATCCAAAGATATAAAGTTTAGTATATTCGTAATAAGTTTACGCAATTGAAAATATGGATACAGATCCGGAGCCCAGTCTTTTGTCGATTATTACCGTAGTTTATAACGGTGCTGATACACTCGAAGCTACTATTCTGAGCATTGTCAACAACAAGCCAGATTGGTTAGAGTATATTGTCATTGATGGAGGTTCTCAAGATGGAACTTTGGATTTGGTGCAACAATACAATGATCAAATAGACATATGGATCAGTGATAGGGATAATGGATTGTACGATGCGATGAATAAGGGGACCGATGCAGCTACAGGCAAATATCTGTGGTTTATCAACTCTGGGGATTTAATCAGTGATAATATCGTTTACACAAGGATTTATGAAATGCTTTCGAGAGATCCGGATATTGTGTGCGGTGAAGTAAATATCGTAAATGCTTCTGGAGAAATATTGGGTACTCGAAGCAATTTAACAGTTCAACAATTGCCAGATAAATTAACATCTGAACGATTCAGAAGGGGAATGACTGTATGCCATCAAGGTTTTATCGTTAAAAAAAGTATTGCACCTAAGTATGAAATGGACAATTGGGTGGCAGACTATGACTGGATGATCAAATGTGTTAAGCTTGCCAAATCTTATGAAATGACTCATGTACCAATAGTTAATTTTTTGGGAGGAGGAATTTCGAAAAGAAAATGGAGAGAATCAATGGTTGATAGATTGCTTACCATGAAAAAACACTACGGTTTATGGCCTACTTTCAAGGAGCACATATTTATTGGATTGAGGTATTTGAGCTGGAGGCTCAGGCCTAGAAACGAGAGATATTGATATGAAGCTAATGTTGGTCGCAATTGGTGGAGCTTTTGGTAGTACTTTGAGATATTTAATTTCTCAATGGATTGGAAGTGCGTCTGGCAATTTTCCGTGGAATACTTTTGCAATCAATTGTCTTGGATGTTTATTGATAGGTTTTTTCGCTGTAAAATTTACTGATTCTGGACAAGATCTTAATCGATTGTTGATCATGACTGGGATTTTGGGGGGCTTTACGACATTTTCGGCTTTCAGTCTTGAATTGGTTCAATTGATCTTTTTGGATAAAATAGTCACTGCCGCTTTATATGCATTAAGTAGTTGTTTGTTCGGATTGTTTTTTTGTGGAGTTGGATACCTGGTTGCGCAGAAATTCCTATGAGGTTATTGATTGCCAAACCAGAATGCTGAACAATAGCAAGTATATTTCTTGTATCTTCGTATAAGTTATTCAAAACAATTAAAAATGAAAAAAATAATCTTTTTTATGGTGTTTTGCCAATGTATCAATTTGGCGCAAGCACAAAACTTGGAAGCGAAACTGAGCCCTTTGGGATTGGTGTTGGGTGGAATGCAACTCAATTTGGAGCAAACCGTTCAGCAAGATTGGGGAGTCGAAGCCGGGGTAATTACAGATTTTAATGATTTCACTATGTTAAATTTAATTGGCAAATATTATTTCTCTCCTTCCGAAAAGGGAAATGACCGATTTCATATTGGTGTCTTTTTGAATCATATATTTTTCGATAGTGAAATTGAATCGAACATTGGACCAGGTCTTGGTTTCTATATGGGCTACAAATGGTTGTCGAGAAGGAATGTGATCTTTGAGATTGGCGGTGGTATTGGAAGAGTACTTGGAAAGTCAGTTGGAGAAGACGGTAGTTTTACCGGAACAGGTCAACTAACCATAGGTTATAGATTTCCGGTGATTAAACAGACAAAGTAGGTTTCACTTTTGAACATAATTGGTTCAATTTGTTGTTTAGGAAGTTAAATCATTGAATTAAGATTGTGCAGCTTGAATTTACCATTTAGTACCATCATTTCTGACTCTTTAGCGAAAGCAAAGACGTGGCTGGATCAAGATGAATTGGTAGCTATTCCTACAGAAACGGTTTATGGATTGGCTGGAAATGCTTTGAAATCGGATGTGTTGAGTAAAATATTTCATGTTAAAGCCAGACCTGACAATCATCCCCTAATATTACACATCGCCAATATTGATCAAATCAATAAGTATGTGACAGAAGCATCCTCTATTGAAAGTTTGCTTATGGAGAGTTTTTGGCCTGGACCTCTCACATTGCTTATTGACAAATCGGAGGCTGTACCAAATGAGTTAACGGGCGGAAGAAAGAAAGTAGGGATTCGAATTCCAGACCACGAGTTAACTTTAAGGCTGTTACAATCATTGGATTATCCGCTGGCGGCTCCAAGTGCAAATCCTTTTGGTTATATAAGTCCAACAAGCGCTCAACATGTCTTCGATCAAATGTCAGGCAAGATACCTCATATATTGGATGGTGGAGATTGTTCGAGAGGAATTGAATCTACGATTGTTGAAGTTCAAGGAGATTGGTGCCTAATTCATAGGTTGGGAGCCTTAAGTCTGGAAGATATTCAATTGGTTTGCCCCAATATTAAGGATTTGAGTGCAGAGACTGAAATTCATGAAACTTCCGGACAAATGCCATGGCATTATGCCCCTCAGAAAAGATTGTACCTCGATCGACATGAAATGCTCTCATCTGCATCGCCAAGTTTAAAAATCGGATATATTTCATTCAGAGGGGAAATCACAAATGAACATATTTACCAATCTTGTTTATCGCCAAGTGGGAACTTAGAGGAAGCTGGGAGAAATTTATTCTTAGCATTGAGGAAAATTGACAATTCGGAGGTGGATTTCATTGTTGCAGAAAGTGTTCCTAATATTGGGATAGGAAGAGCAATAAATGAAAGACTCAGAAAAGCTGCTGCTAAAACAAAAAAGGCCCAAATCAGTTAATATTTGAGCCTTTAATATTGTCATACTAGAGATTTAAGGTTTGATCACGATTCCTTTCCAAGCCTCTTTATCCAATAATTTGATTGGTTCAAGTTTTTGCTTCTCCAATAGCAGATTCACTTTTTTTAAGTAAGTAGTATTCACTTTTCCAATTTCTTCAGCCTTTTGTTTGATTTCATCTTGGAATCCTGAAAGTCGAACCAATTGATATTCAGTTGGTCGTCCTTCATACATGACTACCTCCATAAATAATTCTCCTAATTTTTCACGCATCTTTTCTTCGCCCGTGATAGCAGTTTCAGTTTTGGTTGCTACCATTGATTTTCGAAGCGTTTCAAGTTGGTTATTGTAATCTGTCAAGAGTTTTTTGTCTTTGGTACTCTTAAGTGCTGGCAATTTAGATTCCAAGCTCTTTTGAACATTGACTAATTTTTGGGTTTCGAAAGATAGATCTTCGATAACTGTGTACATGTCTCTTGAAGTTTTTCTCTGCATAGCAATATCTTGGCTTGAAATTCCTGAATTTGGATCTTCAACTAAAATGATATTGGAAGCAAATTCTTTGCCGTTCAATTTGAGCTTAACCTTATACTCTCCCGGTTCTACAAGTGGGGACATAAATCCAGAGTAGTCAAGCTTTGCACCAGTTTCTGCTGTTTTTGGTGGCTTCATTCTCATTCCCCAGTTCACTCTGTTGATCCCTTTTCTTTTGGTGCCGGCCATATCATAAAGCATTCTGCCATTTTGATCATATATTTCAATTCTTACTTCACCAGTGTTTGCTCTTTCTTTCAGATAGTAAGTAATAATTGCATCTTCCGTAAAATTTCCACCAACAAATTCGCCGCCTTGTCCACCTCCGCCACCAAACTTGCCAGAAGTTAAAGTAGTAGGTCTATTGGGTAACATTACTAAATCCTGTTCCAATATTTCATTCGAAAGTTGACGGAGTATACTAATATCATCAACTATCATAATTCCCCGGCCATGGGTAGCAATCACTAAATCATGCGTTTTAGGCGTGATTACCATATCTCTTGCTAATACATATTCTGGTATGTTTGCTTTCATTCTGATCCAATTGTCACCACCATCTATGGTAGCGAATAATCCCATTTCGGTTCCTAAAAACAACAATTTGGGATTAATAGGATCTTGGATAATTCTGTGAGCAAAGCCAGTAAATTCAGAACTTGAAAACAATTTCCACGTCTGTCCCATATCAGTTGACTTGGCTACATAAGTTTTCATGTCACCATACATGTGATTGTCAAACGTAACAAAAACTGTTTTGCTGTCATGTGCACTTGGGCTTATACTGCTTATCCAAGTTCCTGCAGGGATTCCTGCACTACTGTAATTGTTGGTAACGTTATTCCAAGTTTTTCCAGTATTGTTTGTGTATTGAAGATTGCCATCATCAGTTCCAACCCATACTGTATTTTCATCTTTTGGTGATTCTGCAATTGTGAAAATGGTACAATGGTTTTCTGCTGAGGAGTTGTCTATAGTAACTCCACCGGATTCTTCCTGTTTTTGTTTTTCTTTATTGTTGGTTGTAAGGTCTGGCGATATTTTTACCCATGTGATGCCTCTATCTTGAGTTTTATACAAATATTGGGACCCAGTATATAGCGTTTTAGGATTGGTTGTGCTTCGCACTATTGGTGTATTCCAATTATAACGTAGTTCGTCATCACCTTGACCTTTTTTGGGCTGTATAGATTGTGCTTTATTGGTTTTGGTATCAATTCTGGCCATTTTACCGCCCTGTGATTCAGCGTACACGATGTTATTATCCAAACCATCAGGTTGTACCCAAAAACCGTCACCACCCCAAAGATCATTCCAGTCTCCATTTTTAACGCCTCCCGATTTTTGAGATGGAGCTGACCAACTTCCATTATCTTGAAGTCCGCCATAAACATGATAAGGATCCTGATTGTCAGTTGCTACATGGTAGAATTGTGAAACAGGAAGATTCCAAAAGAATGTCCAACTATTGCCCTTGTCAAGGCTTTGATAAACGCCTCCATCAGTTCCCAATAGTAGATGAGAGGTATTATTAGGGTTAATCCATAGAGCATGATGGTCAGCGTGCACACTAATGTTGTATGAAGGCTCAGTAAAAGAGTATCCACCATCTTTGCTTATTGAAAAAGTGAATGCGGGACGGTACACTCTTTTGGGATCATAAGGATCGACAGCTATAGTTGAGAAGTAAAATGGTCTAGCACAAACATTTGGAGAAGAGCTTTGCTGTTTCCACGTCTCTCCGCCATCAGCCGAAATAAATAATCCGGTCTTTGTCGCTTCAACTATGGCCAACAAATTGTCAGGAGCGCTTGGAGCCAAGGCCATAGCCACTCGTCCAAAATCACCTTCTGGCAATCCATTCTTGATGATTTTCCATGTTTTTCCGCCATCAATACTTTTGTAAACTGCACTGCCTATGCCACCAGAACTGAATGAGTAGGGTTTTCTTCTAAATTCCCATGTTGTAGCAAACATAATATCGGGATTAGCTGGATTAATTAAAAAATCTGCGCAGCCAGTTGTCTCATTTACATATAGGATTTTTTCCCATGTTATGCCTCCGTCTGTGGTTTTATATAGTCCTCTATCTTGACTATCTGACCATAATTTTCCAGGAACTGCCACAAATACAGTATTGGGATCCTTTGGATGAATTACTATTTTGCTTATGTGTTCAGAGTTTTCGAGACCAAGCTTGGTCCAGGTCTTTCCGCTATCGATAGATTTATACAAGCCATCTCCAACTGACACAGTGTTGCGCATATTGCTTTCTCCTGAACCAGCCCATATAGTATTGGGGTTGGTTTGATCAATAACCAACGCTCCGATTGACTGACAATGCTTGTCAAAGATTGGGTTGAAAATTACACCTGCATCAGTTGTTTTCCATATACCTCCGCCAGCAGTTCCGACATAAAATGTTCGGGGATCTTTGTTTAGGGCATCTATTACGGTAATACGTCCACTCATTGCAGCTGGACCGATCTGACGTGCTTCTAGAACACCTATAGTGGAAGCAGAAAATTTAACTTGGGCATTAACTTGAAGGCATAGCATGGCCGATGCTACGAAAAGAAATAATTTCATGTCGCAATTATTTTAAAAGAGAAAAGAACGTTTATTAAATAGAAATGGAATTAGTTTTTTGCTGGCATCTTGAAGATTTCCGGATCAATTTTAGGATTGATTTCAACTTTCTCCCAATTTATAGGTCCACCAGCCATTTCATTTTGCATCGTATATGCAAAGGTAAAACCTTCTGGAGTTTTCTTAAAGTTTGAATACACAGTGTTTACTTCAGTTTCAGCGTCATCTACTTTTACAATAATAGTTTCTTTGATGATGAAATAAGTCTTTGCATCTAGGTAGGTGAATGTCACTTTACCATCCTTTTCAGTCACTCGTAGTTTTAGAACGTCTGCCCCTTCAACTTCATCTTTGCTTACAAATTCAACTTTGGTACCTTTAGCTGCGTAGTTGTAAAGTTTCCCCTTTAAGTCCATTTGACCTTTAGTTTCTTTGATTTGATCAGGAGTGATTGGTTCAGGAGCTGGGTTTCCTCCAAAAGGATTTACCATCCATCCACTTTCACCGTCGATTACCTGATTCATTGTCATACCCATAATTGATAAATCCATTCTCAAAGATTTTTCATTGATAACTTGGATGGTAATTGGAGCAGTCATTCCAGGTTGAACTTCAATACTTCCCTCCATTTTCATTGAATTAATGGATTCTAAAAGTTTAGCGCCGCCTATTGCTTCGATGTGTTTATTGACAATCTCATCTACAGTTTGAGCTTTGATTGTGAAAGATGTGAGAACACTAACAAGGAAAAAGAAAACAATTTTTTTCATTTTGATGTGATTTTTAATTTTATGAAACAAATATCCAACAATGTGCACCATAGTTTAGAGCATTTTCGCCTAAAATACAATTGAGATAGACAAATAGTTTAAAAAGTTCTCTTTTAACCCAAATTTAGCGTTAGACGCTTAATCGACGAAATTTTTGGTTTTTCCAAAAATTTGCCGGGTCTGACAACTCAAATTGTAGTATCAGACTCATAGGAGTTTAACCCCTGACGATGCTTTAAATGTCAGGGCTTTAAGCTCGACAAAATCAAATATTTTCGTCAATTCAAAAGGCTTAGCTGAGAGTCTGATAGCCTTTGGCTCGACAGACTCAATGGCCAAAATCAGCTAATGCGGATTTTGGGTTTAAGCTCTTAATAACTTTAGTACCAACTCCGTCAACAATTCTTCTTCGCTCATGCTTACGTTGAACAAACCCTTGGAACGCTGGTCGTATTCACTCAATAAAAACAATGCATTTTCAACTTGAACCAGCGAATACTTGGATAGAACCGATTTGTATTCTCTCAAAATGAAAGCGCTTGAAATGCCTATTGCCTTCAGTTGCTCAGTTTCAGTCCCCAATTTTGCACCATGCAGGCGATATATTTTATAGAAGTAAGATGCAAGAGATGAAATTATCAATATGAGGGGGTTCTTTTTTATGTTCTGCCCCATATTGATTGCTATTTTTTGGGCCTGCCTTATGTTGCGTTCACCTATGGATTTTTGAAGTTCAAAAACTGAATACTCTTTACTGATTCCGATGTATTTTTCAATCAAGCCTTTCGTGATAGGTTCATCTGGTTTCAGATTGAGTTTCAATTTTTCAACCTCGTTGTTTATTTTTTCAAGATTATTTCCAAGATATTCAGCAAGAATAACGCTGATATCTGGACTTGCTTTGAGACCTTTGGAATGAAGAAATTCTGCTATCCACTTGCTTAAAGCGTAATCTTTTATGGCCTCACTCAGAAATACAACACCATTTTTATTCAATGTTTTGGTCAATTGCAACCTTCCATCTAATTTGCTGTATTTGTAAGCCAATACCAAGATGGTTGTTTGAGCTGGTTTATTACAATATGCCTGCAATTTGTCAATGTCTTTTATCTGTTGCGCTTCACGGACTAGCACCAGTTGCCTGTCCGACATCATCGGATACCTGTTGCATGTATCAATGATTGTATTGATATCGAGTTCTTTGGTTCCATATATTATGGTCTCATTGAATGACTTCAAGCTAGGATCAATGCATTTTTCTTCAATAATTTTATCAATTTCATCAATAAAAAAGCTCTCTTCTCCATGTAATAAATAGAGATTGGCCCATTTTCCAGAGTTGATGTCTTTGATGATTTGCTGATAACTCATGATAGTTCTTTAATCATGGTGGCAACTGTTTCAATCCATTCAGGTTTATTATTGAGGCTGGATACCAGATCAACTTTTTCGCCACCCATTTCATGAAATTCTTCGTAATACTCCTCGGAAACTTCTATGATAGTTTCCAAACAATCTGAGACAAATGCCGGACAGAAAACAAGTAACTTTTTATCGCCAGCGTCAGCTCTAACTTTGAGAATATCGCTGGTGTATGGTTGAATCCATGGATCGCGTCCCAGTCTGGATTGAAAACAAGTGGTGTATTGATTCTCCTTCAAGCCGAGTTCTTCTACCAGTGCTTTCGTGGTGGCATAACATTGAGCGCTGTAGCAAAACTGATTGATTGTGGTAAGTTCTTTACAACAATCCACTTTCCTTTGGCAATGGCTATTTGTTATATCTCCCTTCCGCATTTGACGTTGAGGTAAACCGTGATAACTGAATATGATATGATCGTATTCCTTGTAATTCATTTTACGGCCTTCATCAGCAAAAATTTTGATCATTTCCGGTCTAGTGGGAAAGGAGTTGATGAGGTGAATTTCCGGAATGATTTGCCACTTACTTATTTCTTTCATCACAGCCTCATGCACGCTTCCAGTTGAAGCAGAAGCGTAATGTGGAAACAATGGAAAAACAATAATTCTATTTACTTGGGCTTTTCTAAGTTTATCCAAGCTTGCCTCAATGGATGGGCTTTGATAACGCATAGCAAGTTCAACGTGATATTCATTACCCAGAATAGATCTCACACCTTCCGTTAATTTATATCCATTAAATTTCAAAGGCGAACCTTCATCAGTCCATAATTTCTTGTACAAGGCGGCGGATTTACCACTGCGAAAAGGAGCTATAATGCCTCTGACGAGTAAATTTCGTGAAATTGCGTTGATGTCAATTACCCTTGGATCCAGCAAGAATTGCTTAAGATAACGGTAAACTGCTCCTCTACTTGGATCGTCAGGTGTGCCCAAATTGACCAATAATACTCCGATTTTAGATTTTTCCATATTAGTTTGATGACTCAAAGGTAATAAAATGTTTATTTTTAAAATTCATGAGCTATTAACACTTGATATGTACATTTGGCTCACAAGAAATGGTACTTTTGTGAATGAATTTTACAAAACAGAAGCCACTCATATTAGTTACAAATGATGATGGTATCATGGCCCCAGGTCTAAGACACCTCGTTAGCTTGGCCATGCAGTTAGGAGAGGTCTTGGTTGTGGCCCCAGATTCACCGCGTTCTGGCCAGGGTCATGCAATAACATTGGAAGAGCCACTTCGCTTGCGTAAAGTAACATATTCTCTCCCTGTGGAGGCATACGAATGCAGCGGTACACCAGTTGATTGTGTCAAATTGGCAAAAAATGTTTTGCTAAAAACAAGGTCCATAGATTTGTGTGTATCTGGAATCAATCACGGTTCTAACAGCAGTATTAATATCATTTATTCTGGCACCATGTCAGCTGCTACCGAGGCGGCTTTGGAAAATATACCATCCGTTGGGTTTTCATTATTGGATTATAGTTTTGAAGCAGATTTTACTCAATGCAGTAAATATATCTCAAAGATTATGAAAGAGGTGATGACAAATCCGGCTTCACCATTCACGCTTTTAAATGTTAACATTCCTAAATTATTGGAAAAAGAAATACGAGGAATAAAAGTTTGCCGACAAGGGAATGCGAGATGGGTAGAAGATTTTGTAGAAAGTAAAGATCCACGAGGTCAGAGCTATTATTGGTTAACTGGAAAGTTCGTCAATGAAGACGCTGGATCAGATACCGATGTCTATGCGCTTGAACAAGGGTATATTTCAGTTGTGCCTGCCACCTTTGACTTGACACATTATAAACAATTGCAGCATTGGGAAACACTCAAAGAAATTCAAATTGACGATGTTTAAAAAAGATGATATTCTTATTGGAATTGCAGTATCGATTGCCACTACCGTTATTATTGGAGCTTTGGTTAAAATTCTTATGGAATTGATCATTCAGGGCTCGGTTGCAGATACAGAAGATATTGTAAGAACCAGAACCGTATGGTTGTTTGGAATATGTGCCAATATATTTTGGCTGAATTATTTTAAAAAATTTCGACTTGATAAATCGATGAGAGGAGTAGTAATTGGAACTGCCTTACTTGCTTTATTTTGGGTGGTTCGTTTTGGTAAAGAATTGATGGATAATATTTCGTGAAATATTACATAATAGCAGGAGAAGCAAGCGGCGACTTGCATGCATCCAATCTTATTCGTCAGATTAATCTTCAGGATCCTACAGCTGAAATACGTGCTTGGGGTGGAGACGAAATGACAAAAGCCGGAGCCAATGTTGTCAAACACATACGCGACCTTGCCTTTATGGGCTTCATAGAGGTTGTGATGAACATTCGCGCCATATTTAAGAATATTTCATGGTGCAAATCTGATATCAGCTCCTTCCAGCCTGATGCATTGATTTTGGTAGACTATCCAGGTTTTAACCTGCGAATTGCTAAGTGGGCACATGAAAAGGGCTTAAAAGTAATCTATTATATTTCTCCTCAATTATGGGCTTGGCATGAAAGTAGAGTTAAAGAAATTCGCCAAAATGTTGATTTGATGATGGTGATTCTGCCTTTCGAGAAAGAATTTTATGCCAAACACGCAATGGAAGTGACATTTGTAGGTCACCCTTTACTTGATATCATTGCTCCTGAAAAGACTTCAAATCAACAAAATTCAAATCGAAAAACAATTGCACTTTTGCCTGGTAGCCGCAAACAAGAAATTATTGCAATGCTTCCTGTGATGCTGTCAGTAGCAGAAGAATATCCGATGTACAATTGGGTGCTCGCGTGTGCTCCTGCAATCCCTGATTCATTTTATTACGGCATTGTTGCTAAAAATTCTGCGGTAAGATTGGTTCGAGCAAGAACTTATGAGCTTTTGACTGAGTCGTTTGTAGCGTTGGTCACCAGCGGCACAGCTACCTTGGAAACGGCCTTGTTCGGTGTGCCGCAAGTAGTTTGCTACAAAGGCAATAAAGTTTCCTATTGGCTTGCAAAAAGACTGATCAAGGTAAAGTATATCTCATTGGTCAACTTGATATTGGACAAAGCCTTGGTAACTGAATTGATTCAAGGTGAAATGAATCACGATACTCTCAAAACAGAATTCGAAAAATTATTGAATCCTAAGCGAAGATCAGAACTTGAAATTGAGTATCAAATATTACGCAACCAATTAGGAAATGCTGGAGCTTCAAAGAGAGCTGCTGAAGCTATTTCTGATTTTATGAAATTATAACAATATAGTTTTATTTTCACAAGAACTTAAATAAATCCTCAGGAGTTGTTACGATTTAGGATATTCAGTCTAGCGCTTTTTTTCTAAGGAATAGTTTTTTAAATTATTTTTGTCTTCAACTCAACCAATTGTTGCTTTTGAGGTTCTAAAAACCATATATTTGCTACTAAATTCCGACCGCTTACTACACAAAAAAGAAAAAACACTTAACAACACCTTCAAGGATTATGATCAAATCAAACCAAGCTATCCGATCAGTCTTTATTCTGATCTTTAGCACCCTATTTTTGCAAACTTTTGCACAACAGATTCAAGACAAGATTCGCCCTTATCTTAGGGAGAACATGTCCAAATGGAATCTAACTGAATCTGATGTTTCAAATTTTGATATTTCTGATCAGTACACCAATGCTGGAACCGGCGTTACTCACGTCTACCTAAATCAAACAGTTGGAGGAATAAGAATTTTTAACGCCATAAGTGCAGTCGCACTAAAAGATAATGAGGTTAAATATTTTGCGAACAGATTTCAAGCTTCAGCATCTTCCAAAGTAAATGCTTTGGTTCCCTCACTCAGCGCAGGCGATGCAATTCTAAGAGCTGCAAGTCATTTAGGAAGTGCAGTTAGTAATTCCCCTGAATTAAAATCTCAAGATTCTAACAGAAAAATCTACACATTCAATGATTGTGGAATTGCCCGTAATCCGATCAAAGTTGATTTGACATTGGTAAATTCTGAAGGTCAATTGCGATTGGCTTGGAATGTTTCCATGGAAATGCGCAATTCTGCAGATTGGTGGAATATTAGGATAGATGCCGTCAATGGCGAATTTTTATCAAAGAACAATTGGACTGTGAGTTGTTCATTTGGTGATCATACTGATGCGAATCATGCCAATTGTGCTATGGCAAATGGTGCTCAAATCATTTCAAATAAAAATACAACAAAAGTCAACGGAGCTGCCTATAACGCTTTTGCCTTTCCTCTCGAAGCGCCAAATTTCGGTCCCAGATCACTACAAATAGATCAGGAATCTTTAGTGGCGTCTCCTTTTGGATGGCATGACACCGATGCTGCAGATGGTGCAGAATTTACGATCACAAGAGGAAATAATGTTTTCGTATATGAAGATCGCAACGATGACAATCAGCCGGGCTATTCTCCTGATGGAGGTATAGATTTAAATTTTGATTTTCCTTTGGATTTTACACAATCCACACTGACCAATCAAGATCCTATCATGACCAATTTGTTTTATATCAATAATGAATTACATGATATTCTTTATCAACATGGATTTGACGAAGTATCTGGTAATTTTCAAGCAAATAACTATAGTAAGGGAGGAAATGGAGACGATTACGTGCTAGCAGAAGCTCAGGATGGAAGTGGAACAAACAATGCAAATTTCTCTACTCCCGGTGACGGAAATAATGGTAGAATGCAAATGTATTTATGGCCAGTAGTAGCAGCATCATTGTTCAATGTGAATGCTCCAGCTGATATAGCTGGTTCCTATGAAGGTTTTGTTGCAACTTTAGGAGCTAAAATTGATACAGCTTTTTCAGGTGAGTTGGTTTTGGCGATTGATGGAACTGCCCCTGAAAATGATGCATGTCAGGCTATTGTCAACACCGCAGAAATGGCAGGAAAAATTGCTGTCATCGATAGAGGTTTTTGTTCTTTTCCCATTAAAGTAGCAGCAGCGGTTGCTGCAGGTGCTATTGCGGTCATATTGGTAAATGATGTGCCTGCCCCTCCGTATGCAGCAGGCGGAAATCCTAAGCAACCAATACCGATGGTAATGATTAGTCAAGCTGACGGTGCCATTTTGAAAGCAAAGTTGAGCGCCGGTATCCCGGTTGAAGTAACTTTAGGAGCAGGTGGTTCAGCAGTTGACGCAAGGGATGCTTCTTTAGATAATGGAATAATTGCGCACGAATTGGGGCACGGGCTATCCAATCGGCTTACAGGCGGGCCGTCTGCTTCAAGTTGTCTGGGAAATGGTGAACAAGGTGGTGAAGGTTGGAGTGATTATATTGGTATGATTATGACCATTGAACCAGGTGATCAGGGCTCCGATGCACGACCTATCGGCACATATTCATTGAATCAAAACGGTGGCAAAGGAATCAGAAGGTTTCCTTATTCTACATCCCCTTCATTGAATAAACAAAATTATGGTGATTTGGTGAACAGCTCAGGTGTTCATGCTATAGGCGAAATATGGGCTCAAACACTTTGGGATATGACATGGAAGTTGATTGATGCCGAAGGTTTCGATCCCGACATGTTTAATGGAACAGGCGGAAACAATACGGCCTTGCGTTTGGTGATTGAAGGCATGAAATTGCAACCTTGCGGACCAGGCTATGTTGATGGAAGAGATGCCATTCTTGCTGCTGATGAATTACTTTATAATAATGCACACCGATGCATAATTTGGGAATCTTTTGCAGGTCGTGGTTTAGGATTTTTTGCAGATCAAGGTTCTGCTGATAGTTCAACTGATCAAATTGAGGATAATTCAATTCCACCATTTTGCCAGGTTGCAACAGCTCCCCCAACTGCTGATTTTACTGTCAATGTTGTAACTAGCTGTTACGGTGAGTTCAAATTTTCCGATAAATCTAGCAATACTCCACAATCATGGTTGTGGGAATTCGGAGATGGAAATACCAGTGACAAGGCCAGTCCTTTGCACCAATATCTTGCTCTTGGTAATTATGCAGTAACTTTAACAGTTACAAATACCTTAGGTACAAGCCAAAAAACAACTTCAGTTAGTTACCAATTGATTCCCGCACCAAGTGTTACGGGAGAGACGGGTATCTGTATTGGAGCTTCAACTACCTTGTCGGCAACAGTAGATGCTGGTAATATTGCAACTTGGTCACAAAACAACAATATTGTTTTTGTGGGTAATTCTTTTATTACCCCAGTTTTAAATGCTACTACCTTTTACACAGTTTCTCAAGGTGCTGATTTTCCAGCTGAGAAAGTAGGGCCATTGGACAATACTTTTGGTAGTGGCAGTAACCATGGAACTGGATTTCTGGGACAGCTTTTGTTTGAAGCCTACAAGGGCATGACCTTGGTATCAGTAAAAGTTTATGCTCAAGACCAAAAAGAAAGAACCTTCCTACTCTTTAATAATGCTGGAGATGTGATTGATCAAAAGACTATATTGGTACCTAATGGCGAAAGTCGAGTTGATCTTAATTTCTTCATTGCAAAACCTGGTTTTTACAGAATAGGTAATGCAAGTCAGGATTTGTACCGCAATAATGCTGGAGCAAGTTTTCCCTATGAAATAGGAGATTTGGTTAGAATTTACAGCTCAAATGCCTCTGGAAATCCACTTAATTTCTATTATTATTTCTACGATTGGGAGGTAAAAGAACAAGGTTGTGCTGCTGAAGCAGGAAATGTTGTTGTTAATGTTTCTGAAGGACCGGTGGCTGCATTTTCACCGAATGCCACTGAACTTGTGGTGAACTTCACAGATAATAGCTCAGGTACGCCAACTACTTGGTCTTGGAATTTTGGTGACGGGTCGGCCGTTTCAACAGAACAAAATCCTACACATACCTATGCAGCAGCCGGGACATACACAGTTCTGTTGACTGTTGGCAATGGTTCATGCGTGGCAAACATTTCACAAGAGATTACAGTTGAGAAAATCAATTCTACCTCTAACGTTAACCTATACAATTCCAAACTTTATCCTAATCCTGCTACGAATCAAGTCATACTTGAATTTTTTAACTCAAGTAAAGAAGGATTACGTATTGATTTCATTGATGCACTTGGTAAGACGCTAATTTCACGAAAGCTGAAGACTTCAGAAAACAAAACACCATTTGAAATCTCCGCTTTCCCAGCAGGAGTTTACAATGTCAAGTTGACAGGGAAGTCAGGCATTGAAGTAAAACAATTGACGGTGATTAAATAGAATTAAACTTTTTGAAATAAAAAAAACCCGATACCTTTAAAGTGTTCGGGTTTTTTTTTGCTAGCTTTACTGAAATAACCAGTTATTTCTTACTATTTTCCTTTTTGCAGTTATTTCTTCTTAACAGCTTTTGGCTTTGCAGCAGGTTTAGCAAAAGCTTTTGGATCTTCACTCAGAATATGTTTTTTTACTTGATCCAAGGTCATCAATGCTGCATTTTCGGGCGTCATTTTTTTTCCATCCTCGGCTTTAGGCAGATTGATGAATTTTTTCCCATAACGCACAAAAGGTCCCCATCTTCCATTTTCAATCGCAATCTTCTCACTTTCCCAATTCTGGATAAAACGATTGGCTTCTTTGTTGACCTTGACGTCAATAAGTTCCTTGATTTGATCCTGCGTCATTAAACGTGCCTCATATTTTTTAGGAACATTAATATACAGATCTTTCCATTTAAGGAATGGTCCGAACCTGCCAGTACCAGCAGTGACAGGTAATCCATCATAGTCGCCAATAGGAGCATCAGAGCTTATTTTCTCTTGAATCAATATGATCGCCTCATCCAAATTCAAGAACAGGGGATCTGATCCTTTGGGTAAGGTAATATTGACATCACCGTATTTAAGATAAGGCCCGAATCTTCCAGAGTTGACAGTGAGGTCAAGACCTTCCCATTTGCCGAGGTTGCGGGGTAATGAGAAGAGTTCTAGTGCATCTGCCAATTCAAGTGATTCCATAGACTGACCCGGACGAAGATCAGCATACTTAGGCTTTTCATCTTCCAGCAATTCGTCTTGCATACCAATTTGTGCAACAGGTTTTCCTAGTTTTGTTATCCTTACTATGACGGTTCTTCCAGATTTTGGATCCTTGCCAAGTATTCTTTCACCAGTGGCGCGTTCGGCTAAGGCAAGTGTATTTTCTACATTGGCATGAAAAGGGAAATAAAAGTCACGAATGATTTTCTTCCAACTTTCACCATTTTCTGCAACATTGTCTAATTTTTCTTCGACCCCAGCTGTAAAACTGTAAGTCATGATATCCTGGAAATGTTCAGTGAGGAAATCGCAGACCAACGTGCCTATATCTGTTGGGAACAAATGATTCGAAGCACTTCCGGTTTTTTCTGAAAGTTGTTCTTTCTTGATATCATTGCCTTTGAGACTCAATTGTTGGTACAATCGTTCTGTACCTTCCTTGGACAGCTTAACGACATATCCACGCTTCTCTTCCATGATTTTAGCTATGGTAGGAGCAAATGTACTTGGTCGGCCTATGCCAAGTTCTTCCAATTTTTTCACCAAACTTGCTTCAGTATATCTGGCTGGAGGTCTAGTAAATCTTTCCGTTGCGTCCATGTGGTTCAAAGGAAGGATTTGTCCAACACGTAAGGGAGGAAGCACTCCTTTTTCATCTTCTTGCTCCTCTTCATCAGTTGATTCAAGATATACTTTCAAAAAGCCATCAAACTTAATTACTTCACCTTCTGCAATTAAATTAGTATTAGGCATTGTAGAAATGTCGATTGTGGCAGTTGTTTTTTCAAGTTTTGCATCAGCCATTTGGCAAGCAATAGTGCGCTTCCAAATCAATTCATAGAGTCGTTGCTGATCGCGGTCGCTGCTCACATCCATTCTATCAATATAGGAAGGTCGAATGGCCTCATGCGCTTCTTGCGCATTGGCATTTTTCTTTTTGAATCTTCGCGGTTGAGAATAAGCTTCTCCAAATTTATGCTTTATTTCATCTGCAATAGTCGCAATGGCTTGTTCACTCAAATTGGTAGAATCCGTTCTCATATAGGTTATATAACCCGCTTCGTACAAACGCTGCGCAGTGGACATGGTGCGTTGAACTGAAAATCCTAATTTTCTGCTCGCCTCTTGTTGGAGGGTAGAGGTGATAAACGGCTCAGAAGGCTTTCTTGTAAGTGGCTTAACTGCAATGTCGGATATCTTGTATTCAGCTCCTATACATCGTTTAAGAAAGCTTTCGGCATCTGATATTTGCTCCAATTGTTTTGGTAACTCTGCTTTTAAGCTTACAGGTTTGCCTTGTTGGTTGCTTACGTCAAAGTATGCAAGAACTTTATAAAAAGAAGTAATTTTACTGTCTTTGATTTCACGTTCTTTATCAACAACCAATCTAACTGCAACGGATTGAACACGACCTGCTGAAAGTTGTCCTTTAATTTTACGCCACAGCAATTCGGATAATTCAAATCCTACCAGACGATCAAGTACTCGACGTGCTTGTTGTGCGTTGACCAGGTTCAAATCAATAAGACGCGGGTTGTCAACGGCTGCCTGAATTGCAGTTTCAGTAATTTCACGAAAAACTATGCGTTTGGTTGTCTTAACATCCAAATTCAATACTTCCGCCAAGTGCCATGAGATGGCCTCTCCTTCGCGGTCCTCATCAGTTGCTAACCAAACTTCATCAACTTTTTTAGCTGATTCTTTTAGTTCTTTGACAACTTTTAATTTGTCATCTTGAACTACGTATTGAAGTTCGAAATCATTTTCTATATCAATACCTTTCGCTCCTTTATCGAGATCTCGAACGTGTCCATAACTGGACTTAACAGTAAAATCTTTCCCCAAAAACTTTTCTATGGTCTTGGCCTTAGCTGGGGATTCTACAATTAAGAGATGTTTTGCCATGAAATATTATTAGTCGTTCTGTGAATGCAAAGTTGCACATATCAGCGCAAAAGTAGGTATAAAAAACAGCTCAAAGCGTTTAGAAGGATTTTTCTATCAATTTTATTGTAAGTCTGGAACAAATTATTTAATTCAGATTTTGCATAAATAGGATTTGTTGTGAGATAAATTGGATGTAAAAGCACCAGTAGTTTAAACTAAATACTAAATATTTTGTATCTTTATCAGTCAAATTATTCAAGTAATGATAAGCCAAGATATTGAAAAGAAATTTCAGCAAAAGATTGATTCTGAAATTAAAATAGAGCCTAGAGATTGGATGCCTGAAAATTATCGGAAAACATTGATCCGTCAAATAGCTCAACATGCGCATTCTGAAATAGTAGGAATGTTGCCAGAGGGTAATTGGATCACCCGCGCACCTTCATTGCGCAGGAAAGCAGCATTGCTTGCCAAAGTTCAAGATGAAGCAGGACATGGGCTTTATCTCTACGCTGCCGCAGAAACGCTTGGTGCAGAGCGTGATGCATTATACGGCGAATTGCACTCTGGAAAAGCAAAATACAGCAGCATATTTAATTATCCCACTTTAACCTGGGCAGACATGGGGTCCATTGGATGGCTTGTAGATGGTGCAGCCATTATGAATCAGGTTCCTTTGTGCAGGTGCTCTTATGGCCCATACTCACGTGCCATGATTCGTGTGTGCAAAGAAGAAAGTTTTCACCAACGACAAGGTTTTGAAATATTGTTGACATTGTGCAATGGTTCGCCGGAGCAAAAAGCAATGGCACAAGAATCCTTGAACAGGTGGTGGTGGCCGTCCTTGATGATGTTTGGTCCCAATGACGAAGACTCACCAAACACCAAGCAATCTATGGACTGGAAAATCAAGCGATTTACCAACGATGAGTTGCGTCAAAAATTTGTAGATATTACAACAGAACAAACCAAAATACTTGGACTCACCATACCAGACCCCGATTTGAAATGGAATGAGGAAAGGGGGCATTATGATTTTGGACCCATTAACTGGGATGAGTTCTGGAATGTTGTGAATGGTCATGGACACTGCAACACAGAAAGGATTGCAGCCCGCAAGAACGCCTGGGACAATGGAGCTTGGGTGCGAGAAGCAGCCATGGAACATGCACGCAAACAAAAAGAAAGAGAACTATCAAAAGTAAAGGCATAAATCAGGCAATATGGAAAATAATTGGCCACTTTGGGAGGTATTTATTCGTTCTAAGCAAGGATTGAACCATGTGCATGCAGGTAGTTTGAGAGCTGCTGATGCTGCAATGGCAGTAGAGAACGCAAGAGATGTTTACACGAGGAGAAGTGAAGGAATAAGTATATGGGTAGTTGAATCAGAGCATATAAATGCTTCAAACCCTGATGAAGCAGATTCGTTTTTTGATCCCGCTGACTCCAAGCCCTACCGCCACCCTACATTTTATAATTTGCCTATTGAACTTAAACATATATAAACTTGGATCCTAGAAAAGCATTGTATCAGTTTTGTTTGAGATTGGCGGATTCTTCTTCCATATTGGGTCACCGTTTGGGTGAATGGTGCGGGCATGGTCCAGTTCTGGAGCAAGATATTGCCATGACAAATATTGCATTAGATTTGATCGGTCAAGCACGTAATTATTATCAGTATGCTGCCAAAATAGATGGTGCTGGTAAGACCGAGGATGATCTAGCTTATTTACGTGAAGGTGGCGAATATGCCAATTATTTGTTGTTGGAACAACCCAACGGCGATTTTGCAATGACTATAGTTAGACAATATTTGTTTGACGTATACCACAGACTTTTTCTGGAAGGCATGAGTAAATCCTCAGATCTTGAATTGCAAGCATTTGCCGTCAGGCATCTAAAGGAAGTACAATATCACGCAAAATGGAGTGGCGGTTGGGTAGAGAGATTGGGAGATGGTACGCCAGAAAGCTTCAAGCGTACTCAAATGGCTATTGATAATTTGTGGCGTTTTACTGGTGAATTTTTTAAGTCGGATGAAATAGATCGTGAAATGCATTCTTTGGGCATTGCTCCTGATCTAGCTGCATTGGAAAATGATTGGAAAGAAGAAGTGACGTCATTGTTCAACAGACTCAAACTACTTGTTCCAAATACCCCTTGGATGTTAACTGGTGGTAAGAAAGGTTCACATACAGAACACTTGGGCTATATTTTAGCAGAAATGCAGTTGTTGCAACGAACTCACCCCGGACTGCAATGGTGATTTCATGATTTCGAATCCACATTTTCCCATAGAAGATATTTGGAAAATCATGAATGAAGTTCCAGATCCGGAAGTTCCTGTGCTATCCATCATGGATTTGGGGATAGTTAGAGGTGTGAATTGGAAGGAGGATGTACTTGAAATAACCATTACACCAACCTACACGGGATGTCCTGCAATGAATGCTATAGAGATCAATTTGAAATCAATTTTGCAATCCTATGGAATCAAGAATGTTTCAATTGTTGTGGTCAACTCACCTGCGTGGACTACGGATTGGATCAGTGAAGAAGCCCGTGAAAAGTTGAGAAAATATGGTATTGCTCCACCTGTAGGCATGTCAACCGACAAAAATCAATTGACAGGGCAATTCAAAATGGTAAAATGCCCTTTTTGTAATTCTGAGCATACGGAAATGATCAGTCAATTCGGATCCACTGCATGTAAGTCACTTTACAAATGTTTAGATTGTAAGGAGCCCTTTGATTACTTTAAGTGTCATTAGATACAAACTACTTCATTAATTTATAATTCTTGCGGATATGGTGGTACCGCAGCCACATCTTACCAGATGGTTTTGTTCACTTGATAATGAAGATTTTATAAAATCATAGTTGACTCTAAAAATTGTGATGTAAACAAAGCCATTAGGCCGAATATGATCCCAAAAGCCGATGGGAAACTCAATGTTGCCATCCATTGATTTGGGAAGATAAATATAGCTGGTATAGCGATCTTGAGCTTCAGTATTTTGTAAGTCATCCATTGTAGTCCAGATGCCTTCACCGTATGAATTTACAAGAACCAAGGTTCCCGCTTTAGCTCTCGAGTCAGGATTGTAAATTATTGAAGCATTTCGACTTAAATAAACCATTTCACCAGTGCCCTCAACTCTGGGCATATTGGACATGTCAAGCTTAATGTCGGACGGACATAATAGCTTGGTTTCGTACATTTTTTTATTTTCTGGATTGTATGCTTTGAATTCTACAGGTTTACTATATGGAAAATAGTCGTTCCTTCTTGTTGCCGGACTCAATTTTAAGAGATCCTTATATCTTTCACCATTGAAAAGAAAATTATACTTGCTATCATGAAATGAAACTAAATTTGGTTCATTGGTACTGAATCCACCATGATAAGTCACATAATGGTTTTCATTTTTTTGAATGGCCCTCTTTGTAATAGTAATTCCCTGAAAGCCGGTGACTTTCATTTCTTGATTCGAAATCGTTTCATATTGGTAATCGCCACAATTAGCTTTTATCCATTCTGTTGAAACATGCCCGTTAGGTTCGCTGGTGTTGCTTGAAATTTTTGTCAATTTATTACCAATTTCCTTTGACCAAGAAGGAAATATTGATACCAACATAATAAGGCCAAAGGCCATTTTGTTTAAGAAGGTCATATGGTTTTTTCTTTTAGGATTTACAATTAACTCTCTCAGAGTAATTGTGTTATTGTGATTCATTTGCGCCACAACCATACTTTATAAAGGTACATTGTGCGTAGGCAAGATGTGGTAAATCTACCAAAAAAGCTGGATTTTCGAGTGTTGAATATTGGCTGGCTTGACCTTTATAGATTGGTAAACTTGCTTTTCTCCATCTACCTTTGTTGGTAGGCTGGTTAATGTCGCAAGTATTGCATTGAGTGCAAAGATTCATCCAGAAACTGGTATCAAAGCAATTTGTAACGTCACGCATTCTAATCCAGATCCTCATTTGTTGAGAGCCACTAGTGTTGTAAATCAATACTTCCAAATCCTGATCGTCTAAGCACCTATCAATACCTCCTGCCCCTGATTTGCGCCAGAAAAACTCTGAACCTTGTAGCAGAGCTTTGCAGGATGATTGTTGATTGGTATATGGTTGTACTTGGTACAACTTTCTTACAGATATTGACGGACCAAATGGATCCCCAAGTCCGCCTATTCCGCATAATTGATCGGTATTATTCTCAGGTGGATCAAATTTTCAACATAGTGGAAAAGAAGGAATACTTCCACAAATATACCAATCTTCAAATGCGCCTATGCTTGTGATTCTTACAAAAATATTGTAGTTACACCCATCCTGAGCATAAATAAAGGCTGTTTTACTAAATTGGAAAAGCAGGATTAAAATTAAGTATTTCACAATTGAGGTCTATTTTAATTACTCAAATGCAATGTAGTATCTATCTTTTTATATATCTATTTAGAAATTTATTTAACTAAAAGATGCTTTAATATTAATCAACCTTAAAATCTAGTAATTGCACCCGTGTTGTTACCTTAGATTAACGAATAATTATAAGGTAAATACAAAAGGCCCAACTTTTCAGTTGAGCCTTTTGGGTTCTTTACTTTTATTGAGGGCTAGGCCTTAAGTATCCTTGATATTTATTTTGCAATGATGAATGATTTTACTTCAAACTGGTCATCTGATTGCCAAGTGATACGGTAGATGCCATTGGTATAATTACTCACATTCATTTCATAATCAGCTTTACCTTTTGTTTCCGTCAATTCTTGTGAGAACAATAATATTCCAGCGTTATTGTAAACATTCAAGGTGCCTTTCATGGCTACCGGAACTCTCACTCTAATCATGTCTGTTGCAGGGTTTGGATATACCAATAAAGCATCTTCTGCTATTTCAAGTGATAAAGAACCGTCATCTCTAAAGCCACTTGCACTGGTCTGAACGAACAGATCGTAACAATCATTTGCGCTGAAAGCTCCCTGCCAAGGATAAACATAGAGGTAATATGTTGTTGCTCCTTGACTGTTGTTATGAATGATGAGTTCATCATTTATGCCATCATTTTCTGAAGTTTTGACCAATGTGTTTCCTCTGTACAATTTCATATCATAATCAGCAGGCAAGCTAGTCATGTCAATTTTGATATTTCTTTTGGAACTTGTATTTGTAAATTTATACCAGTCCAGATCAGTAGACACATTTATTAGTGCTGTTTGGGTAGAACCTTGAGGGATGGTTTTAGATGCATTCTTGCTGTTATTAGGCTCAAAAGGATCAGAACAACCACCACCACCTCCAGTAGTTGTAGTGAAGTTTACTTGTGCGCTGTACGGGCTTGAACCTCCACTGCAGACTGCATTGACTTGTGTATTGTAAGTTGTAGATGCAATTAAGCTTGTCAAATTGGCAGTAGTTGAAGTGGTATTAACCGTGGTCCAAATTGTAGCGGATGATGGCTTATATTGCAAATTGTAACTGGTAGCACCACTTACAGCATTCCATGAAACAGTTGCCGTAGTACTTCCGATATTGCTTGCAACCAAACCACTTGGAGTAGAGCAACTTCCGCCTCCACCTGGAGCTTCACAACCATTGGAAGAAGCCAAGGAAGACCTTGCGCCTCCGCTTTCAATTACAGCTCTCATTCTGCTTTTTTGGCCCTGTGAGAACATAACCATGCAACCATCGTCTGTGTAATCCATGTAATCCATGAATAACTCTTTTGGCGCTCCAGAGCAAGTGCTTAGATGCGGGTGTGTAGGACAGCCGTAATTGGCCGTATTGTGCAAAGGTGTGTCACTCACAAAATCACTTCCACAAGTTGCATCTCCCCAGATGTGTCTTAAATTTAGATAGTGGCCAATTTCATGACTTGCAGTTCTTCCTTTGTCAAAAGGTGGGGTAGCAGTTCCAGTTGTGCCAAAATAACGGTAGTCATTTACCACTCCATCGGTAGCAGTGCTCCCACCTGGGAATTGTGCATAACCCAATATTCCACCACCTATGTTGCAAACCCAAATATTTAAATACTTTGAAGTATTCCATGGATTAACACCACCTTGAGTTAATTTCTTTACTGCATCATTTGTTCCCCATGAAGTCTTGGTGGTAGATTTGCGGGTGATACCGTTGGTTGCTACACCACTAGGGTCTTGCTGAGCAAGGCAAAATTCTATTTCGGAATCAGCAATGAGTGCTTGAAATTCTGCAGGTACCTGATTGATGTCACCATTGGTGGCTCTAAAATCTTTGTTCAATACATCAATTTGGCTCATTATCTGTGCTTCCGAAATGTTTTCGGTCGAAGTGCGCCAAAGTACATGCACCACAACAGGAATTGTGATCACAGCACGCTGAGAAACACTGGATTTTTTAAGAAATGCTTCAGTATGTCTTTCAATTGCTTCCATTCGTAGGTACATGCTTGGATCCTCTTTGAGTTGTTGATCCAATACAGGCATTGTTTCGCAGGTGCGTTGTGCGTTGATTGTATTCATTGCTAGTAACAATAATACTACAAAGATGATGGGTTTTTTCTTCATGATGTTAAAGTAAGTGTTTAAGGAAATATTGAATCAAAGATAGCAAATACTTTTAATCCTAGCGAATTTACACAAAATATAAATTCATATATGTAAAATATAATTTCTTGTTGGGTGGTTTGTGCAGTTAGTTTCTGTTCATGAAATCATCAATCAAATGCTTAAAGTTCAATCAGAGTGTTACATTTCTTGCAAAACAGTATAGATAAAAGCCCATTGATTTGTCGAACTCACAGAATAAGTTCTAACTTTCGGATTCTTAAATTAATAGAATGTATGTCTGATTTTATTTTAAGTCATCTTGAAGGTGCTCTATTGAAAATTACCTTTAACAGGCCTGAGGTTTTTAATAGTTTCAATCGTGAAATGGCATTGCAGATGCAAGAGGTTTTAGAATATGCCAAAAGTGAATCAATACGTTGTGTGTTGATTACTGGCAATGGCAAAGCTTTTTGCGCTGGTCAAGATTTGCAAGAGGTGACGGATCCCAATGGACCTGCCTTAACCACAATCATTAGTGAACATTACAATCCAATAATTTGTTTGATTCGAGCGCTTGAAAAACCGGTTATTGCTGCAGTAAATGGTGTAGCTGCCGGCGCAGGAGCCAATATTGCTCTGGCTTGTGATGTTGTGGTTGCTCAAGAACATGCGTCTTTCATTCAGGCTTTTAGTAAAATTGGTTTGATTCCTGATAGTGGGGGTACCTACACCTTGCCTAGGTTGATTGGATGGCAAAAAGCTTCGGCCTTGATGATGTTGGGAGATAAAGTTTCAGCTGAAGATGCTGAAAAAATGGGAATGATCTACAAAGTCTATGCGGCAACTGAATTTCATGACAAAGTCAATGAGCTTGCACTAAACTTGAGCAACATGCCAACAAAAGGATTGGCATTAACCAAAAAGGCACTGCAGAGTTCTTTGACAAATGACCTTGAAACCCAACTAAATCTTGAAGATCAACTACAGTCAGCAGCTGGATTGACTTACGATTATAAAGAAGGTGTGAAATCTTTTCTTGAAAAACGCAAAGCTATTTTTAAAGGTGAATAAATCAACAATTGGTGTAGCTGGTGCAGGCACAATGGGTGCTGGTATTGCTTTAATTGCAGCCGTGTCAGGGCACAATGTAATAGTATATGATGCCTTTCCTGTATCCTTGGAGAAGGCGAATATTTTTTTCAAAACAGATATTGAGAAGCTTGTAGCCAAGGGTAAATTCAGTGCAGAGACTGGCGTAGAAATTTTAACCAGAATTGTTACTTGTAACGAGGTTCTGCAATTGGCACCATGCGAGTTGATCATTGAAGCGGTTAAAGAAGAACTTGAGGTCAAGAAGCAACTATTTCAAGCGATTGAAAACTGTGTTTCAGCAACTTGCATCCTGTCCTCCAATACATCATCCTTATCCATTACTTCTATAGCTGCAGTGCTTCAAAATCCAGAGCGCATGTGTGGCATCCATTTTTTCAATCCGGCTACCATCATGAAATTGGTGGAAATAATACCAGCCTTACAATCTGCTGAGGACACTATTCATTCTGCTGAACAACTGATACAATCTTGGGGCAAAACTACCGTGCGCGCCAAAGATAACCCTGGTTTTATCGTAAATAGAATAGCTCGTCCCTTTTACAGTGAAGCTATTAGAATGCTCGAAGAGTCATTGGCCGGTGTTGATGAAATTGATACAGCAATGCGAGCTGCAGGATTCCGAATGGGACCTTTTCAGTTGATGGATTTGATTGGTCACGATGTCAATTATGCAGTGACAGAATCGGTATGGACCGCTTATTATTATGAACCAAGGTTCAGGCCTTCGTTCACACAAAAAAGAATGGTAGAAGCTGGGTATTTGGGTAAAAAGTCAGGTCGCGGATTTTACAATTATTCCACAGGCATTACCAGTCAAGATGTAGATATTTCTGATTCAAAATCCAAAGAAATAAGGGAACGAATTCTGGCTATGTTGATCAATGAAGCTGCTGATGCATGGTACTATGATATTGCAAGCCAATCAGATATCGATCTTGCAATGACTCTGGGAGTAAATTATCCGAAAGGTCTGTTTGCATGGGCACAGGAATGGGGCGTTGAGAATACAATTTATAAAATGAATGAATTGTATGAGCATTACCAAGAGGATCGATACAAATTGAGTCCTGGCCTCAGAAAGTTATTGGAAACATGATTGCTTTATTGATTGATAACAACGATTCATTTGTTCACAACCTAAAACACGCCCTATTAAAGGCTGGAGTTGATCAAGTTCATATTGTACATCACCAAGTGGCAGTTGAAGATTTGAATGACGATTTTGATTTGTTGGTATTGTCACCAGGTCCAGGTTTGCCAAAGCAGAGTGGAAATCTGATGGCATATATTGACAGATTTCATGATAAGAAACCAATATTGGGTATTTGTTTGGGGCATCAGGCATTGGCAGAGTACTTTGGAGCAAGTTTGTATCAACTTCCCGAAGTCAAACACGGCATATCAAATCCATTAAAATGTGTTGGTAAATCTGTACATTCCTTAATAAATTATAACGATGCTGGGGTAGGCAGGTACCACAGCTGGGCTGTAAGCAGTGATGGATTTTCGGATTGTTTGGTGATAACAGCAATGAATGAAATGAAAATTATTATGGCATTTCAACACAACAAGCTTCCCATAGAAGGATGGCAATTTCACCCAGAATCATACCTGACCAGCTCAGGAGTCAGCATGTTGAGTTCATTTTTAATAACATATACGTAAGCTTATGTTCAAGTATGAAAAGAAGCAAGAGGCATTGCTAACACGCAAAGAATTTATAGTTCGATTGGGTAAACATGTTTGGGTTGCATTTCTCTTTTTGTTGGTATCACTTTTAATGGGCATGATCGGCTACTGTTATGTTTGTGAATTGGAGATTTCCGCTTCTTTTTATAATGCCTCCATGATATTAGCAGGAATGGGACCTGCAATTACGGCACCCTCTGACTCTTGCATGTGGTTCAGTGGTATTTTTGCAATATATAGTGGCATCACTTTTCTTGCAGGTACTACTATTATCATTGCACCTGTAATACATCGTATCTTGCACATTGTAAATTTGGACGAAAACGCATAAAATGAATCCACAACACAAAGTAATTTTAATAATATTGGATGGATGGGGCATCGGCAAGGTAAAGGAAGCTGACGCTATTGCCAAGGCTAAAACACCTGTATTTGATCACTTGTGGGAAGAATATCCACATGCCACACTCACTACATTTGGTGGCCAGGTAGGTCTGCCTGAAGGACAAATGGGCAATTCTGAAGTAGGACACATGAATTTGGGCGCCGGGAGAGTAATTTATCAGGACCTGGTTAGAATCAACAAAGCCATAGTCGATAAGGAATTTGGAAATAATCCTGCAATCCTAAAACTGATATATAAAAACAAATCAGATGGAAAGCCAATTCATCTATTGGGATTGGTAAGTGACGGTGGTGTACACTCACATATTGACCATTTGATTGCCTTGGTTGATTTTTTTTATGAAATGAAATGCGCTCCGCTTTATATCCATGCTTTTACTGACGGCAGAGATACTGACCCAGAAAGTGGCTTTGGTTTTATAGAAAAATTGTCTGATTCCATCAAAGGAAAAGCCGAAATAGCCAGCATTACCGGCAGGTATTATGCCATGGATAGGGATAATCGCTGGAACAGAATTCAATTGGCATATGAAGGTATGGTCCAAGGCAAGGGCAAGCACTCTGATGATTTGTTGAAAACCATCAAAGAAAGATATGCCTCCAAGGAATACGACGAATTTTTGAAGCCGATCATTCATACTAAAGCAGGAGAACCAATTGCAAAGATCAACTCTGGAGATTCGGTTTTGTTCTTTAACTTTAGAACGGATAGGCCTCGTCAATTAACTGCTGCACTGACGCAGGAGGATTTTCCGATATTTGGAATGAAAAAGCTGGATTTGGCATTTGTGACCATGACCGAGTACGACAAGACGTTCAGAGGTATTGATGTAATATTTCATGGCGATTCCCTAAATAATACCTTGGGTGAGATTGTTTCCAAAGCAGGTTTTCAGCAAGTACGCATTGCAGAATCAGAAAAATATCCGCACATCACTTATTTTTTCAATGGTGGCCGGGAAATTCCCTTTGAAGGTGAAACACGAGAAATGCTTGCATCACCTAAAGTTGCAACTTATGATTTGAAGCCTGAAATGAGTGCCAAAGAGGTATGTGAAAAGGTGTGCTATCATCTTGAACAAAATAAGGCTGCATTCATTTGTGTTAACTTCGCCAATGCAGATATGGTCGGACATACTGGCTTCTTTGATGCGGCTGTCAAGGCAGCAGAAGCTGTAGATCAATGTCTCGGGAAAATAGTCATTCAAGCACTGAGCAATGAATACCAGATGGTGATACTAGCCGATCATGGCAATGCTGATTTTATGATCAATGAAGATGGAACCCCCAACACTGCGCACAGCATGAACCCTGTTCCACTGATTGTGTTAAGCGAACTGGTAGATGGTCTAATTGACGGTAAATTGGCGGATGTGGCACCATTGATATTGGATATGTTGGAAATAGATGTACCAGCTGAGATGGAACCTCATCACCAGATTTATACCAATTGAGCTAGAAAAATTCAGATAAATTATAATAGTGAAATTAACGGTTTACTAATGAACATGTGGTTCGATGTGAATAAGTACATGCCCCAATTCAGGAAGTTTTTGATGAAGTGTGTCTTTGAGGAGGTGCGCCAGTTCGTGCCCTCTTCTCACTGAAACATCACCGTTTACTACCGCATGAAGATCAACATGGTATTTCATGCCAGCTTTGCGGATAAAACACTTTTCGGTATTCTCGATTCCTTCTACCGTCATTGAAATTGCTCTGATTGTTTCCACCAGTTCCTCGTATAAATGCTCATCCATGATCTCTCCCAAGGCAGGACGAAATATAAGGTAGGCATTGTACAATATGAATGCTGAGGCAAATAATGCTGCCCAATCATCAGCTGTTTCGTATCCTTTTCCCATGATAAGGGCAACTGAAATGCCAATAAAGGCTGCCACTGAGGTCAATGCATCGCTTCTATGGTGCCAAGCATCGGCCTGCAATGAAGAACTGTTGGTTTCTTTGCTTTTTCTGCTTACCCATTGGTAGGATAATTCTTTCCACAAGATTATTGCGCCCAAGACATATAGGGTCCAAGACTTTGGCAACTCATGCGGAGTTTGAATATTGATAATACTTTCATGGGCAATGATGAGAGCTGAAAGAATTAAAAAACCTACCACCAAAAAGGTGATCAATGGTTCGGCCCGACCATGACCATAAGGATGATTTTCATCTGCTGGCCTGTTGGCGTATTTCAAGCCAAAGAGCACAAGAAAGGATGCGAATATGTCAGTTGTGGACTCAATGGCATCTCCGATTAGTGCGTAGGAATTTCCGAAAAAACCTGCCAGAGCTTTGATAATTGCAAGACAGGTATTGCCAACAATGCTGAAGTAGATTGTCTTAACTGCTTTGGAATGTTGCTCAGATGACATCGTTAAATTGAAATATTAAGCAAGATTAGTTCAAATATATTCAAATGTCAAACAATGGAATCGGCAATAGACAATTGTAGATATTCATGTGCTGGTCCATTTTTAGACTTTGCGAGAGCCTCAATGAAATTATCCAACTGAATCCGTCGAAGCATATTTGTTGGAAATGTGTTCAACTATACGGGTTGCTGTATGGCCGTCCCACAAAGGTGGAATATTAGCTTTTTTATAGTTGCCAGCAACAATTGAAAACAATAGTTCAGACAACAATTTCATGTTAGGCTCAGTGATCATGGTATTGGATCCAATATCCACTGTACTTGGACGTTCGGTGCTGGTTCGGAATGTCAAACAAGGAACTCCCAAATAAGTGCTTTCTTCCTGAATGCCCCCTGAATCAGTGATGATGGCCAAAGCGGATTTCATGATTTTAGCAAAAGGCAAATAACCCAATGGCTCCGTGATGTATAGTTCCTTGGTCTTTTTAATTTCATCCCAAAGTCCAAATTTGTCAAGATTATTGCGCGTACGTGGATGCATAGGCATTATGATCGGACCAAATTCGGTGGCAGTTTGAATTATTTTGTGCAATTGTTCCAAACCTTCGCGTGTATCGACATTCGCCGGTCTGTGCATGGTCATGAGTATGGGTTTTTTGTCAAGCAACTCAGCCAATGCAGGATCTAATTCTACACTATCCAATTTGGGCAGATACCATACCAATGAGTCAATCATCGTATTGCCTACAAAATGTATTTTAGATGAATCAACTCCCTCGTTTTGTAGGTGATTCATGCCTGCTTCCTCAGTAACATAGAGTTCTGATGCCACAGAGTCGGTCATGATGCGATTTACTTCCTCAGGCATGGTGCGATCACCTGAACGCAAGCCTGCTTCAACATGAAATACTGGAATGTTGTATTTTATTGCTACCAAGGTGCATGCCAAGGTGCTGTTAACATCTCCTACTACCAAAACTGCATCTGCTTTTTCTCCTATCAATATGGGCTCAAAGGCAAGCATTATTTTGGCAGTTTGTTCGGTGTGTGTTCCGCCTCCTATTCCCAAGAAATAGTCAGGGTTTGGCAGCTCTAGTTGTTGGAAGAAAATATCGCTCATGGCTGCATCGTAATGTTGGCCGGTATGAACGATCTTCGCCACGATGCTATCAACGGCTTTGAAAGCACGGTAGAGCGGCGCAATTTTCATGAAATTCGGCCTTGCGCCTACTATCATCAATATTTTCATCAGGCCATTAGATTTGAGGCAAAGTTAGGTAAGTACGCCAAAATTCTGGCTGGTGTTTTTCCCACGCATGCAAGGCGAATGGTAGCTCTTGATTTGTTAATTTCATGCCCAGTTCTGGATTGAGTTCAATGCAAAACTGCGCTGCCACTGCGATATCGGGGGTTCTGAAAAACTTGAAATATTTTGGAGCAACGACGCCCCAGAAGAAATCTTCATTCTTTAACAATTGGCTTGGAATCCAATAGAAATATTTTGCAATTCGAAGATGGTCTTGAACTTTACGCAAGGAGAATCCACCATTTCCGACCTTGTTGAGCATCCATTTACCCATTGGAAGTAGGTTTATTTTCTTGGTCAGGGGAGGTAATTCCAACCAAGGCGCGCCAATATAACTGTAAGATTTTTTTGCCCAAGAATCCAATTCGTCCTTAATTAACCAAACATCCAGTTGGCAAATCAACAAATAGTCATATTGCTCAAAAACTTGATAGAATGCTGAGGACAACAGCAATTTGTTGTATGATTTGATAGACTTAAAATGACGGTTATGCATTTTTTTTGGTAGCGCACTTGGCCAAATTGCGATGTGCTCCTTGTACAAAATGGCTTCAGGGCCAACAAAAAACACATCATGCCTTGCTTCAAAAACATCAGCCATTTGAGTCAGATTGGCTCTTTCTAACTCGCTTAAGTTTGATTTATAAATTGGAACAACAATCACGGATTTCATGGTGCCTCAGAGATAAAATCAACAATTGGTTTCATCATCGCATTCCAACTCAAGCGATTTACTGCATAATCTCGCAGTTTTTGTTTGTAATCAGGATCCTTTAATTGTAATTCTGTGAACCATCTGACTATTTCATGAATGGGAATAATTGATTCATCGGCAGGAAATCGAAGCTGATATGGAAAGTCTGGAGCGAAAGCTTTATCCTGATATGCCAATACTAAAGGTATAGCTCTTGAGACATATTCTCTGGTTTTCAGTGGTGAAGCTTCACCATTGGCAGCTCCGATGCGATGCATCCCAAGACTTGAAATGCCAACATCTACTTGGTCCAGCAATTGGTCCAATGTTGTGCCCTTCAAGAAGCCATGAAAAAGAATATGTTTATGCAAACCTGGCATATTATCAACTTGAGCTTTTAAATTGTTGATTATTCCACCTTCACCAATAACATGTAAAACGACTGCATGCGAACTTTGGAGTTGTTGGTATTCAATCATTCCAGCAATAATTCGGTCATATCCGTGCCAAGTCTGTGGGTTTCCCATTGCCACCAGTTGGATTGGTCTTGGCGTATCTATTGAGTTGAATGAAGTAGCTCGGTTCAGATCGGTATCAACGCCATTATCTGTCAGGATGGTTTTGATTCCTCTAATAGTTTCATCTTTTGAGAATGTGACAATTCGGGATATTTTACCAGAAAGTAAGCCAAAGCAAATGCGATCAATTACCAAAAGTAATTTTCCTTTTGAGCTTTTGTTGTATTCGCCAGAGTATGGAAAAGTCGGTATTTCGAGCAAAGTGAGTTTGAATCTTTTTGACAATTTAAGCAGTCCCAAAAGTGACAAGGGATTCAGCATAAAATGTCTGATATAAAGCGTAGCATTTGGCTCCATTGGCAACTGATTGGGCAATTGAATAAACTGATGCCACAGAAGTTTGAATCTATTGGTATGAGAGTAAGTTGTGATAGAGCCGCTTCGATTTACAATCAGGTCCAGTCCAGAATTATAAACCAAAGTGACATGAAATCCCAGTTTTTCCAGTGCTTTGACTTGTGCTTTAACCTTGTTGAACAAGCCACCATTGGCATTCAATCCAAAGTTGATTTTAGTAAAAAAAAGTACCTTGCCAGCCATGTTGCAAAGCTAGCGCATTAAGTTGATTTCACCGGAGAATTGACCTTGTTGTTTGTTGGAGTAGGAGAGAATGCAGTAATATACAAAAACTGCTGGTTTAAAAGTTTTATCATTCATTTTACCATCCCATCCTTCAATTAGGATATTTGGTGGGAAATTAGAATTGGAAAAAACCAGTTCACCCCACCTGTCATAAATATTGAGCAGCTTGACTTCTTTGATACAGTCATTTGCAAATATTGTAAATCGGTCATTGTTCCCATCACCATTGGGCGAAAAAGCATTAGGTATGAAAATGCTTTCGCAGGCAATGCATTCAGATTGTGATTTTAAATTTATAAAAATTGAATCCTTAAACAGACATCCTTCAATAGTGAAGTCCAAATATATTGTCGTGGGTTTAGTAATATCAATTGCATACAAACTGCAGTTATTGCACAAAATGGAATCACTTGTTGAATACCAATTCGCCAAATATGAAGAGTTTAATTCAAGTTCTGTCAAATAAGACTCACATGCGCTTAAATTTTGGGGCAGATTTAAATTTGGCTTTAGTTTATACTCAAGGAATATTGAATCGTAAGCAGTATTTCCACAATTATCAACAACTGATACGGCATACCAGCCTGGCTTATTGACAATTATTGAATTTGTAGATTCACCTGTATTCCAAAGTATTTCTTTTAAATTATTTGGCACAGTCAATGATGTGTCCTTTCCAAAACATAATTTCACATCTGAACCTAAATCAATTGAAAGTGAAGTTGTTGATACAAATTCTGATGTCATGTTATTGCTGAAATCACACTCTGATGAATTAGGGTTTAAAAGTGCTTTAGTTAATTCTAAAGGAGCAACAGGATTTAGATTATTGTTTATAATTAAAAAAATTAACCCTGAAAAACCAAGAGGAGTCGGAAAATATTCAATGAATTCAAGGCATTCATTTGGTAATAGCTGAACCAAAGATTCAAATTGGAAGAAGGGTAAAACAGCAACTTTAGTTGGGTCTTGTGTGAACACAGTAATTGATATTATTTCATTAATAGAAGTTAAGCCATTGTTGCATATTGTGAAGTTTGATGGACTAAATAAATCACATGGTACTTTTAAGTTTAGTGGTATTAAATCAGGATAAGATTCAGTGCAAGGTGCTAATGCTTGAGGAATGATGATTTTGGTGCCGTTCATTGGTTGTGATTCATTAATATCAGGTATTGTTTCAATAGGGTTAAAATCTCCAGTATATTTACCCAGATTTTGGGTGCTAATAGGGTAGTCGGTCAAAGTGGAACAATCTGAAGTTCCATTCTCAGAAATTGCCAAGAAAAATGGATTCTGGTTTCCAATTCCATAGGTACCAGCCAGCAAAATGAAATTGATGACTCCTGTATTAATATATATTGCATCTTTTACCAATAATTGATCAGCCTTTGTATTGGTTATTTTTTTGGACCACTTAATTATTCCATTATTATCAAACATAACAATTAATGAAAATTTAAGCCCAATTTGGTCTTGTCCAGAAATAATAATGAGTTTATCATTGTTGACATCAATAATACTTTCAGCCCTTTGATTGTAAAAGTTTGGAATAAGGATATTGTATGCCCAGTTTAAAGTTCCATTGGGTAGGACATCGTAATATTGGATGGTGTTTGAATATAAGCTGGTGCCTGTAAGATCTCCTATTCCAATAGAATACAAGTGATCTTTAGAATACAGTATTTTACTTAAGTACATTCTTGCATTATCATTGGATGTGTTAATAAGTTTACCAGACCAGATAATATCTCCTTGAAGATTAAATTTAGTCATTGTTGCTCTCATTTCAGAAAATCCAGACCCTTCCGTAATTCTCGTAGCGCCGTAAATAAAATCATTCCCATTTTCATTCACAATGTCAGAAAGGTCATAAATGGTTTCAGGTTGAGATGGTAGATTCTCTGAAAAGGATCTTTTGTTCAGTAGATTGCCATTTTTGTCAATGGTCATAAATAAATAATCCAAGTCATTCTGAAAGGTTTGATTTTGGCCGCCCAATATGAGGTTTCCTGTAGATTGATCTTCAACTATACTAAATAATATTGATTGATTAAAGTCCGTATATGTTCTTACAAAATTAGTTTGGTAAGTTAAAAGTGAAAGACTGATTACAAAGTCGTCTTCAAAACTGCTGCCTGCCAAATAGCTTCCTACTGCAATTAAATCCCCCTTCGAGCTTACTATCATGTCTAATATAATGTCATCGGCTTGCGTTAGGTTAAATTCTTTAGCAAACAAAATGCTGCCGGCAAAATCACAAATCAAAATTAAAGCTGATTCATCACTGTTGCCACCCAATATTAGTTGATTGTTATAGTGTAGAAATTTTGTTATTGATTGATTGCCAGGCATTTCAAGCAAAAAGTCATTTATTGATTTTTTGCAGCTGTCTTCTAAAAAGCCAAGCTTATAATTATTAATTAAAACGGCTCTATCTGAACCAAGATTATCTTTTTTGATTACTGTTTCTATCTTTGTTATTGAGTATGATAAACAATTGGCACAAATTAGCAGAAACAGAATACACAGTTTTCTTATTATTGACATTTTGAAATACATCTTTCATGCATTTATTAAATAAAATATTGAACATTTTTGGTTTTAACGTAAAGATAGAAAAAATTGCACCTAAATCCAAATCTGCCGGGACACCCTCTTCAACAATAAATAAGCACAATCTTATTAAAAGAATTTCATCAGAAAATGACATAAAAATCATTGTTGAAACTGGAACATATCTTGGGGCTATGATTTGGAATGTTAAAGACCATTTTTCTAAAATTTATACCATTGAGCTAGCTCCTGAATTAGCTCAAAACGCCAGAGAAAAATTTGAAATTTTTAAACATGTTCAAGTAATTGAAGGAGACAGTGGTTTAAAATTGGCTGAAGTTGTCAAGGAATTATATGGGGATAGTATTTTTTGGCTGGATGGACATTATTCTGGAGGAATAACTGCTAGAGGTGATATGGACGCACCTATATCAAATGAGCTAACTACAATTATTGATGACATTCATTTAGGAAGAAATCATATTATTTTGATTGATGATGCCAGATTGTTTACGGAGCCTACAAAATATACAGGCTATATAAAATATGAAGATCTCATAAAATGGGTTAAAAAAAGCCTGCCCAATTATGGCGTCAAAATTGAAGAGGATGTCATCATTATAAGTAAAAGTAGAAATTTAAATTAAAGTGAAACGAATTTTAATTACAGGCTCCTCGGGGCTTATAGGTTCTGAAGTTTGTGCTTTCTTTCATAATCTTGGATGGGAAGTGCATGGTATTGATAATAACCAAAGGGCAATCTTTTTTGGACCTAACGGGGACACAAGATGGAATCAAAAGAGGTTGGTTAGGGAACTTAAACATTTTGAACACCACGAAATCGATATACGAAACAGAAATGCAGTTCTGAGTCTGATCATTAAGGTAAAGCCTGATGCTATTGTACATTCAGCAGCCCAACCAAGCCATGACAAAGCCGCCGAAATACCCTTTGATGATTTTGATACCAATGCAGCAGGCACGTTAAACTTGTTAGAAGGTTTAAGGCAATATTCATTGGATGTTCCATTCATCCATATGTCTACAAATAAAGTTTATGGTGATGGTCCTAATAATATTGAATTGCTGGAGCTTGAAAAGCGCTTTGAATTTAAGGATCCAAATTATAAAAATGGAATTGCTGAAACTTTCTCAATAGATCATACTAAGCATTCCTTGTTTGGAGCGTCGAAGGTTGCAGCAGATATTTATGTTCAGGAATATGGAAGGTACTTTGGCATGCCCACAGTCTGCTTGAGAGGAGGATGTTTAACAGGTCCGAATCATTCTGGAGTAGAACTACACGGGTTTTTAAACTATTTGATTAAGTGTAATGTAGAAGGAAGAGCTTATACGGTTTTTGGCTATAAAGGCAAGCAAGTTCGTGATAATATCCATTCCTACGATGTGGCTAATTTTATCCATGAATTTATTTCTAAACCCAAGGCTAGTGCTGTTTACAATATCGGTGGTGGATATGACAATTCTTGCTCAATATTTGAAGCTTTTGAATTGATACAAAACATATCTAACGTTGAAATGAAATACCAGTACTCGGACATCAACCGAATAGGAGATCACATCTGCTATTACAGCGATTTGTCAAAAATGAAGACTGATTATCCTAATTGGGCCATCAGCAAAAGCCTCAATCAAATTTTCAAAGAGATATTTGATTCATATGTCCACAAAAAGGATGTTCAATGATTAAAAAATACTGGCACAAACTTCTTTCTGCATTTTATTATCTAGTTGGTGAGAAAAAGCATAGAAGTATCAGCAACAATGGCATGACAGCCATAGTAAATAATGGCTATTTGCATATATCTCGAGCCATTGAAGTTTTAAAAGATGAATTTCCAAACTCAGATGGAATAATTGTAGATGTTGGAGGTGGACTTGGAACAACTGCCATTATGTTTGCTGAGGCATTCAAAAACAAACAGGTAATAGTTTATGAGCCATTTCAGAAAAATTTAAATTATATTCTGTCAAGGATAGAAAATTTGCAATGCAGGAAAAATATCACGGTCATTCCAAAGGCCTTATCGGATTCTTCAGGTAACATGGTACTTCACATTTTAGGCAATGCTACATCCTCCTCATTATTAGAAGTCGATAGCTCTGCTTTGCACGGTGATTGGAATCAAAGTCTGAAGGAAGTTTCAGAAGTAGAAGTTTTGGTGGCATGTTTAAAAGATGAGTTGGCAGCTGATGTGAATATTGACATATTGAAACTTGATACACAAGGTTCTGAGTTATTGGTTTTAAAAGGGGCATTAACATTATTGAAAAACATAAAACTGATTGTAGTTGAGGCCGCAAACCATTCATTGTACAAGAATGGTGTCCAATATTATGAGATTGACCTTTTTTTGAGAACACATGGCTTTAAACTTGTTGATATGATACCTGCGATCTTAAAGGATAGAAAGCTTTATGAATGGGATTACATCTATCAAAAGACATGAAATGAAAATTGGATTATTTGAGGTTGGCAGTTATGGACATCCTACATTAACAGAATGCTTGGTAAGAACACTGGAAACAGATCCCTCAAACCAAATTACTTTAATTACTAAAAAAGAGCTGTACGATTCCAGTCAATTATATTTAAAAAATATTGAAGTAAAGTATGTTAACGATTCAGATTTTTCAAATGATTTGATGCCTTTTATTTCTGATAAGAATTTTGATTTAGGTTTATATGTGACATTTGAAGACCCTGCATTTTTTATTTTTATTTTGAATCCACAATTCAAGTTTAAGAAATTACTATTTGTTCACAACATAGGCTTTTGGAAGGATTCAATCGTAAAGAAGGCTTTCGATAAGTTAAAATTTTTAGTAAAAAAGCCTAGTTCTTTTTTTGAGACTTTCATTCAATTATTTGAAATACCCAGTACTTCAATTAAGATTAAAAAGGTTCTCAATTCAATAAGTGACAGCAAAGGCAAATTATTAGCCATTTCTGATGAGTTGAAAGTCGAACTAGAATCTCAAATGCCTTCAGTGCCCTGTTTTAGTTTTCCGTTCTCTTATTTTGCAATAGATAATTACGCTCCAAAAATAAAGAACAAAATCAGGGTTGTAATACCTGGATATATTACGCAACTCAGGAGGGATTATATTGGGCTTTTAGATTTTTTACTTAGTAAGGACCCACAAGTTCTGAAAAATATAATTTTTGATTTTTTGGGTGGTGTTGGGGCCTCCCCCGATAAGAGTGCGCATGAGATAGTGGAAAAGATTGAAAAATGCAGATCAAAGGGCTTAAATATTGTTTTTTCTCAAAAGCCTACTGTAGATATAACAGAATTTGATTCAAGATTAGGGCAAGCAGATTTCGTACTATCAAATTTGAATATGAAACTGAAATATGGAAAAAATAAAGAATCTGGAATACCATTTACGATGATTAAATTCGCAATTCCAGGGTTGGTATTGTTCAATAATCCGACGTTAAGATCAGTCTCTTCTTCAACAATCATTATTCACGATTATCAGGAACTGGTTGAGAAAACCTTATATTTTTTATCAAAGCCCGATAAATTAAATGCTATAAAGACCCAAGCGTTAAGCAACTCAAATGCCTATTTACCAGCGAATATTTATACTAAATTCAGGAAAGACATTGGTTTGTTATCTGTTTTATTGTTTAGCTTTGCTTTTTCCCTTCATTAAAATTTTTACTCAGAATGCGTTTGATAGTATTGTTATTGTTTTTTGTATCCCAAATCTCTAATGCTCGAAATGATACCTTTTTTGTTAAATCAAAATTCGAAGCTGGCGTTGGATTTAACCAAGATTTTCTGAGTAGTTATACAACCAATTATGGCTTAGGTGAATTTATAATTGCTCATACTCAAAGCACTACAAGTGGTAAAATCAACACTGGCCGAAGCTTTTTAAGTTTTGATTTGCCTGATATTCCAGCAAATTTTAAGATCATTGAAGCAACTTTATCCTTGTATAAATATTCAAAGCCCATCACAGCAACTTATTCCGGAAATGAAGGCTTTAATTCAACTTTCTTAAATCGAATAGTCTCAGATTGGGGTGAGTTCACCGTTAATTGGAACAATCAACCTGCTATTTCATCAATAAATCAAGTTGTATTGCCCGGCAGTGATTCTCTCTATCAGGATTATTTGGACATCCCAGTTTTAGAACTTGGAAAAGACATGTACACTTTCAAAAGTGAAAGTTTTGGTATTTCAATAAGGCTTGTAAATGAGTCGTCTAAGAACGTAATTTATTTTTCCTCTTCCGAAGTATTTGACGATACCAAATGGCCATTGTTAAAAATTATCATTGCTGATAAAACTGCTACAAATAGTTTAGTTAATCCAGATCAGGTAAAGATTGGGCCTAACCCTCTTATCGGTAATCTAAACATTTCCTTTTTGGAGGATTTTGCTGGAGTTAATTATTTGGTTCTATTATCCAACAGTTTAGGTGCTACTTTGATTTCTAAGAATTCACTCAATGTTAATTTTGGACAAACTTCCATGGATGTTTCGCATCTTTCTTCACGATTTTATTATGTTGAAATATTAGATCAAAGTGGTGTTCTTGTGTTTTCCAAAACAATAATAAAGCAATAATCAAGGATTGTAAGCCTCCATTATTGTTATTTGATTTATATAAGTAATAGGAATGGGCGTAATAATCCGACAAGGTATCAAGCAATCTATTGTAAACTACTCTCTGGCATTCGTTGGGCTACTGAGTGTGTTGTTCGTTTATCCACTTGATAAGGAGGCTTATGGCCTGGCTAGATTTCTGATTGATACCGCTATGTTGTGCACGCCACTAGTACTTTTAGGTGCCAATTTGGTATCTGTAAAATATTTTCCAGTATTTCAAGCAGATGATCGCAAGGCAAATGGATTGCTCGGAATCATTTTATTGATCGCTACTTTTGGCAGCGCCTTGGTGCTGATTGGTGCTTTCTTTTCAAGATATTGGATCAATGATTGGCTCATAAGCAAATCAGGCGATTTTGAAAGATTTGGTTGGTATTGTTTACCTATTTTGATTCTTGGATCATTCATCCAGATTTTTACAAGTTACTCCTCTAATTTTCAGCGAATTGTATGGCCAAGTTTGTTTCAGCAATTGATCAAAATAACACTGCCTATTGGGTTGTTGATGGTTTATTTCATGAAATGGGATACCCAATTTCTTGTGACTGTTATTTTATTCACATTTGTAATGAACCTGATCCTTGTAGCCATGTATATCAAATCGCTCAAAGGATTCGATTGCAAAATCAATTGGGGTTTCTTGAAGCCAAAATTAAGGTCTGAAATGCTTCGATTTGGAATGTTGAGTATGCTGGGTAGCACAGGCGCTATGTTGGCTCTTCGGTTGGATTCTGTCCTGGTTCCAACATTGATTGACCTAAAGTCCAATGGGATCTTTGGCATTGCAGCTGTTATGGTGTCTTTTATGATGATTCCTACTACCTCTTTGGCTACCATAGCGGCTCCTATTATCTCTAAGGCACTCAATGACAATGATCAGCCTAAGCTCAAAGAATTGTATGTTAAATCTTCCTTGAATTCATTGATTCCCGCACTTTTGCTGGCTATTTGTATTGCGGGTTGTGTTCATGAAATATTTCAAATTATGCCCAAGGGACATGAAATGATACCGGCAATACCTGTTTTGTATTTTTTGATTGGAGCAAGAATTTTTGATGTGAGTACTGGATTCAATAGTGAAATTTTGGGCTACTCCAAGCATTATGCCACCAACCTGATCTTGCTACTCATCCTTGCCATCAGCAATATCATCCTATGCAATTATTTCATTACCAAGCTCGGCATGGGTATTTTAGGTGCAGGTGTTGCCACGTTTATCTCTCTGGTTTTGTACAACTTGTTGAAGTTGTTTTTCATCTATAAGCATTTCAAAATGTTGCCTTTTGAATCCAAAAGCTTTTATTTGATTTTCTATAGTTCAGGGGTTTTGCTGGTGCTGATTTTCTTCCCAATACTGAATTTGCCTGTGTTTTTTTTGGCTGTCTTAAAATGCATCACAGCTACCTTGCTTTATGTTCCGTTTATTTATTTCACGAACATCAGTCCTGAAGTGACTGGCGTACTGAACAATCTTTCGGGATTTTTGAGAAATATCAGCCCGTTCAAATAATTTGTAATGGCATAAAATGGAGCGGTAGAGCAATTAGTTTTTTGTAACTTTGTGCTTCAAAAATCAATTTCATGCCAGTTTTAGATATTATAGCCAATGGAAAGGCGGTCGTTGTAACAATCAACAGGCCAGAATCACTCAACGCACTCAACAAACAAGTTTTTGACGAATTGCATGAGTTTTTTACCCAAGGATTTAAGAATTTTCCTGCGGCTCGTGGGGTGGTGATAACGGGTTCTGGGCCCAAAGCATTTGCTGCAGGTGCTGATATCAAGGAGTTTATGAGCTATGCTCCACAAGAAGCACAACAACTTTCCAAAAGAGGGCACGAGGTTTTTAGAGACATCGAATTGTTTCACTTGCCAGTCATAGCAGCTGTTAATGGTTTTGCACTTGGAGGTGGTTGTGAGTTGGCATTGTCATGTCATATCAGAGTAGCAGGCACAAAAGCCAGATTTGGTTTACCTGAAGTAAATTTAGGTTTGGTCCCAGGTTATGCTGGTACTCAGCGCCTTCCTCAACTGGTAGGCCGAAGCAAAGCCCTCGAAATGATCATGACAACAGATATGGTCAACGGCGAAGAAGCCCACCGAATTGGACTTGCCAATCATGTGGTTCCCGAAGGAGAAGAAGTTGCCAAGGCACTTGAAATTATAGAAAAAATTGCCACAAAAGGCCCAAATGCCATTGCAGCTGCAATATTGTGCGTTGACAGTGCTTTTGATGCAGCCAAGGACGGAGCCATGGAGGAACAAAGATTATTTGGAACACTATTTGACAAGCCAGAATCCAAAGAAGGAATTGGTGCTTTTATGGAGAAAAGAGCTCCACAGTTTTAATTAAGTGAACCAAAGAGACCTTATAAGTGTCTTAACCATTCAAAAATGATAGAAACAGATATTGCAATAATTGGAGCAGGTCCAACAGCTCTTTTTGCTGTCTTTGAAGCAGGATTGCTCAAATTGCGTTGTCACCTCATAGATTATTTGCCACAGCCAGGAGGGCAGCTTACCGAAATTTATCCCAAAAAGCCAATTTATGATATTCCCGGATATCCAGAGATATTAGCAGGAGATCTGGTTGACAATCTCATGAAGCAGATTGAACCTTTTAAGCCAGGCTTTACTTTAGGAGAACGCGCTGAAACCATTGAACGCATCGACAATAAGTTTTGGAAAGTTATTACCAACAAAGGAACAATTATTCAAGCAACTGTTATCGCCATAGCTGGTGGATTGGGATGTTTTGAGCCCCGAAAACCTCCAATTAAAGGTATAGATGCTTTTGAAGATAAAGGAGTTGATTACATCGTTCGGGATCCAGAAGTTTACCGCAATAAAAAAATCATTATTGCTGGCGGTGGAGATTCGGCATTGGATTGGTCCATTTATTTGACAGATGTAGCAAGTGAGGTGATTTTGGTGCACCGGCGGAATGAATTCCGCGGAGCCCCTGACTCCGTTGAGAAAGTAATGCACCTAGCAAGCATTGGCAAAATCAAACTGCTGACCCAAAGTCAGGTTACCAAAATTGCCGGTGTTGGGAAGTTAGAATCTGTAACCGTCCTGCACGATACGGAGGGTGAGAAAGCATTTGAAGTTGATCATTTTATTCCATTATTCGGACTCACACCTAAGTTGGGCCCTTTGGGCAATTTTGGATTGAATCTGGACAAACAAGCCATTTTGGTCAATACCTTGGATTACAGTACCAACCTGCCAGGCGTATTTGCTATTGGTGACATCAATACCTATGAAGGCAAGCTCAAATTGATCTTATGCGGATTTCATGAAGCAACACTCATGGCACAAGCCGCTTTCAAAATTGTGTACCCTGATAAGAAGTTGTCTTTTAAATATACCACAGTGACCGGTATAGAAGGAATGTCCTAATGATCAAAATAAAAGTAACAGACCGCGCAGGTGAGCTCTCCGAGATTGAAGCCCCAACAGACATGAACTTCAATCTGATGGAGATACTCAAATCTTACGAATTTCCCGTAAAGGGTACATGTGGCGGTATGGCATTGTGCGCAAGCTGCCATGTATATGTAGAGAGCAATCACCACTTGCATGAAATGGAAGACGGCGAAATAGAAATGCTTGATGCCGCTTTTTTTGTAAAATCCAACAGTAGATTGGCATGTCAATTGAAGCTCAATGACGACATGGATGGTCTAGAAGTCACATTAGCTCCCGAAACTGAGGATTGATGTTGCCACTTCCTAAGAAATTAGGTTTATGACACCCCACATTAAATGCGAGTATTTTCTGTCATTTCACAACATTCAGTGATAATTAATATACTGCATGCAGCATTTCACATCAAAGAGTGATTATATTTGTAGCATTACTCAAAATTCAAAATATAACTCTATGGTCTAAACGGAAGACGAGTTGCGTTTTGGTAATTTACGAGCTGGTCTCTATATCCTAAAGCTAACACAAGGCACACGGATTGAATCCATCAAATACATAGCACAATGATGCGTATTTTTATGATAACAATGGCAGTACTCACCTTGGTGGGTAATGCTTCATCACAAAGCAGAGGCAGATGGGATGAAACCAGGTGAATAGGGTTATATGTTGATCTTGCACCAGATTTTTAGTATGCTTCAAGGATGATGAGCCTACCATAATGGATCGTGATGACCCAATGGTCAATGAGCCATTTGCCACTCCATCAATTTGTTCAGAAGAGACTGGTCGTTTGTTGTTTAACAGCAATGGATGTTGGATAGCTGATTCAACTGCTCAAATGATGGAAAATGGAGACAGCATCTCACCATCGGAGCTAATGTATTTATTCAATTATTACCCTGATCGATTGCCTATTGTAGAAGGAATAATAGCCTTAGAATTTGGAAATGATGAGGATTATACAATATTTAATTTTGTTCCTGAAATTGTGATTATTGAGGGTGTCAAAAGTATTCAGAATCAAAAGTTATGTATGCCTAGGATTCTTTTAAATACTATTCATCCAAATGGAATAGTAAGTGTCTTGGCTCAGGAGTTATTTAAAGGAAATATTTGTATTCTAAGATTAAGTGCCTGGCGCCATGCCAACGGACGTGATTGGTGGGTGTTGTTTCAACTCAATGATGTGAGGAGTAGTTTTGTAAGATTTTTAATTGGCTCTGATTATGTTTTAGGCCCTTATATCCAAGAGATTCAAGTTCCTATTTGGAAGTATTGCGATGGTACAAGCATTTTTACACCTGATGGTAGTAAGTGGTTGCATTCGGAATGGCAATCTGGGACACAGTTATTTGACTTTGATAGGATGAGTGGCGAGTTGAGCAATTTCAGATACATCAAGCATGAATTTGAACAGATAGCGGGTGATATTGTCATCTCACCAAAAAGTCAATATATGTATCTATTGGATGGCCCTTATCTGCGACAATTTGATATTACCAAACCTAGCATTGAAGCTATAATGTCAACGGAGGATACTGTTGGTGTATATGATTCAAAGTTTATGTTATTTGATGTTAAGGGTACCAACTTCGGAGGTGGGAAATTGGCTCCTAAGGGTAAAATTTATATTAATAGTACTTCAAGCCGTTGTGCTTGGAGTGTGATAAGTAAACCAGATAAAAAGGGAAAGGACTGTAATGTAGAAAATAATGCAGTAATCTTACCAACTTATAACGGAGGTTTGATCTTACCCAATCAGCCCAACTATCGGCTTGGACCAATAGATGGCAGTGCAGCAGATACCTTGGGAATTGATAATATACCAGTAGCTAAGTTTCGGAAGGATGCTGATGCTTTGGTCTATTGCAAGTATGTGTTTACGGATTTGTCATTTTATGAACCAGTTGTGTGGAACTGGGATTTTGGGGACGGAGGCATAAGTAGTGACACAAGTCCAGTACACACCTATCAAGCTGATGGGACTTATCAGGTATGACTGACAGTGAGTAACCCAAATGGCAGTGATACTTATTGCAAAGAGATCAACATCATGAAGCCCAATGCTATTAAATTAATCAAGGATTATGGTTTAACGCTCAGCCCCAACCCACGTCAAGATTACCTCCTACTAAATGTTAAGGAAAACTGTCCCAAGGCACTACAAATGAGTATTTCAGACACACAAGGCAAGATCATGGATTCAAGCCGTATCTATTTAAACGGTGGATTTACCACAATAGATGTAAGGAATATCCCGTCAGGAAGTTATTTTATGACATTGATGGATGAGGAAGGTGGACAAGAGGTGCTGCAGTTTGTGAAGATGTAATTTTATGATGGGTTTGATAGGCAAAGGTTTATGGTTTATTTAAATTTTGAGGGCTTTTAATAATCCTACTAATCATTTAATCATAAAAATCATAGCCTGTCCTGACTGGACACACGTCAGGATTCAGACAAAGAGGCTGAGGCCCAAGTTCAGATTTTGAGTTGGTGAGATGGAGTCGTCAAGTCTTAAACGCCTAAACCATTAAATGCGGCTAAACGACTAAACTTTTGAACAATGCACCTAAAAAATTAGGATTCAGAAAAAAGAGCTTGAGGTATAGCGTTGTGGCTTTTGCTTATAGTATGAATTCAATTTAGAAAATAATTTCTCCCCAAAAATGAACTATGTATAATTGTTGTTGTATTTTCGATCCATTATGAAGTTATTTCAATACAATTCTATAGTCTGGCGTGCGTTTCCTTTTATTAGGATGCTGCCTTTCTTGTTGTTTGGAATATTGCTTGGCGATTATTTTGATCTGTGGAAATGGCGCTATCACTTAGCAGGTGCTTTAACTTTGTTATTCCTTGTTCAGTTTTTATTGAATCGGCAGGGACTTCTAAAGGCATATTTATTCCCTGTATCGTTCTTCTCCATTGGATTTGCTTTGATGCTCATTGGTGCATTGAGGACAGAAATATTAGAACCATTTCACGACAACAACTATTTTGGTCATCACCTGAACGGTAGCTATCAAAATACGGCACTGCTCATTGAGGATTATGCCAATAAATCTCCGTGGACTCGCGTGGATGCTAAGATTATTTACATCAAAGACTCGAATGGACTAAAGTATCCCTGCAATGGAAAGGTCAGGTTTTATATGGATACACTGCTTACTCCTGATAGGCTGGGTAGTGTGCTGTTGGCAAGTGCCAAATGGGATTCGATTCCAGGACCCAAGAATCCAGGATCATTTGATTATAGGGAGTATTCAAGACGGCAAGGTATTCTTTACCAATCTTTTGTGCGTCAATCTTATTGCCAATGGACTCAATTCACTTCTTTTTCCATCCGAGCTACTGCCAGTCGTATTAGGATGAGGCTTACAGAAGTTCTTAAGACTTATGTGCCCGGAAAAAATGAGTATGCCGTTGCTACCTCCTTGTTATTGGGCGACAAATCTGAAATTGACAAGGAATTATACAATGCATACGTGCAAACGGGTTCTGTGCATATACTCGCAGTATCAGGTATGCACGTTGGGCTCATCAGTACAGCTTTGATGCTGCTCTTGGGTTTGGTACGACGCAAAAACAAAGTCTGGTTGTGGCTAAAATTGATACTGATCCTCGGAATTATTTGGTTGTTTGTCCTCGTAGCAGGGGCGTCCGCCTCATTGGTACGTGCTGCAGTCATGTTCAGTTTGCTTCACAGTGGAGCTATGCTCGTTCAGCGGAAATTTACGCTCAATACCTTGGCTGCTTCCGTTTTTCTGATTAGCTGGCATGATCCATTGATGATTTATGATGTAGGCTTGTACTTGTCCTATGCGGCAGTATGCGGTATTCTTTTTTTGCATCCAATTTTACAAAAGTTATGGTTGCCTGACATAAAATTATTGAAGTGGATTTGGGGTTTGACGACCGTCACACTTGCTGCTCAGCTTTTCACAATGCCTATCTGTTTGTATTATTTTCATCAAACCAGTGTATTCTTTCTACTCTCAGGCTGGTTGGTAGTTCCAATATCTACCTTTGCTATGTATTTGGGATTGGGCGTATTGGGAGCTTCTTACATCTCCAATACCTTAGCTATGTTGATTGGTCAATTGATGAATTATTGCCTCGTGCTCATGAATGGGGTAATCTATTTTATTCAAAAAATACCAGGAAATTTGCTTGATGGCATTCCCTTCACAACTTGGGAGTGCGTCTTAGGCATGGTTGCATTGGTTGTATTGACCATTGGGCTGCATGTCAAAAATAGAAAATATATTTACAGCAGTTTGGTGTTTTTCCTTGGTGTCATTTGTTTACACATCGCAATGTGGTACCAAGCTGGATTCAATAACAAACTGATCATCTATTCATCCAAGCATGAAATTTTAATCGATTATTTTCAGGGCAGAAATGCTTTGTCATTCATGCTTCCCAAAGAAATTGGCAATGAAGCGACTACACTTAAATCAGCAAGAATGATGTTTGGAGTTACCAAGTCTATTCCACAAAAGATAAATCTGAACCAAAATCCCATTCTGTCATTTGATTCAAATGTAAAGATTAATTATATCAACGATACCTTAAGTTTATCAAATGCTGAGCCAGATGTATGGTTGGTGAACAAGGATATTTATCCATTGGACAGTCACAATGTCAAACCGCAACTGGTCCTGCTGAATGCCAATCGAAGTAAAAAACAATTGGAATCTTGGAAGCTGTTCTGTGCCAATAAGGCTTGCAAATTTCATGATTTAAAAGAATCATCCTACCTATTTCATGGACAATAAACCCAAACATATAATCAGCAAAACCTGGTGGTATCAAAATAAGCCAGATCGTCGATCTTGGTTGGTCTTATCTGTTTTACTTTTTGTTTGTACCCCTATGGCTTATATTGGTTTCAAATATCATTTTGATTCTTCCATCTTGGATAAACAATGGAAGAGCAATTACAACAACAAGAAGTGGCGAGATTTTAAGAAATATGACAATCGCGACAAGGGCAACGCAGATTTGACTCTTGAAAAGGTGAATTTCAAATCATTGGTTGAAATGGGTTTGTCACAAAAGGCAGCCGCCATCTTTCTAAGCTTGAGAAAAAAAGGTAATTTATTGGATACCTGGAAGAAAATTGATGGGATGAAAGCATTTGAAGAACACGAAAAGTTGATTTTCAAGCAGAATTTCAAATTTAAAGAATCTCCAGCTTCTCCTTATGGCAACGAGCGCTTTGAATTTGATCCAAATACTGTTACTCCAAGCGAGCTGAATGCCATGGGTTTTACAGATTGGATGGTCAACAACATCATGCGTTTTCGTGAAAAAGGGGGCAGATTTTATAAAACTGATGACTTCTCTAAAGTTTACGGATTGAGTCCTGAAAAATTTCAAGCACTGAGGCCTTATATCATCATCCGTGATTTTAATGAGGATGATAGTGAAAACCTAAGAGGTGGGTTTGTACGTAAATCCAAGACTCCTATGCAAATTGACATCAATACTGCCCAAGCAATTGAATTGCAAAAAATCAAAGGAATTGGGGTCTATATTTCGGAAAATATTGTTAAATATCGTCAACGCCTTGGAGGTTTTGTCAGTGTGGACCAGTTTTCGGAAGTTACGAATTTACCGGATTCAGTCCTTACAGCGCTTAAAGGAAACACCACCATAGGAAGTTCGGTAACGCAAATTAAAATCAATCAATTGTCATTCAAGGAATTTAAGTTTCATCCCTACATACAAACCAAACAAATGAAGATTTTGCTGAATTACAGATTGCAGCGAAATGGATTGCTTGCTCCTTCTGATTTAATAGATAGCAAAGTATTTACTGAAGAGGAAGCCAAAAGAATTACTCCTTATTTGGATTTCACGAAACAGGCTAAAAACTGAATCGAGTTTTATTGATTTACGAAACTACGGACTTCATCAATTAAGTGCTCGGAACCAATAAAAATGGTAGCTTTTTGATGCAATTCTATAGATTCAACACCCAAAATGCGCTCTAATTTTTGGTTGATAGCTTTACCGCCTGCTTGCTCAATGATCATTGCCAGTGGATTGCATTCATACATTAAGCGCAGTTTACCATTAGGGTGGGAGTTGGTACCGGGATACATAAATATTCCTCCTTTGAGCAAGATACGATGAACATCAGCAACCATAGAGCCTATGTATCTTAGTCCACGACCTTTAGATATGCAGTGGTCGATGAAATTTTGAACAGAAGGATCAAAGCTCAAATAATTGCCTTGATTGACTGCGTATTGATTGCCATCGGCTGGAATTTTTATATCCTTGTGTGATAGGCAGAATTCTCCAATTGAAGGATCTAAGGTGAAGCCATTGACACCATTTCCGGTAGTGTAAACAAAAATCGTGGAAGTGCCATATATGACATAGCCAGCTGCAACTTGCTCTGAACCAACTTGAAGAAAATCTGATACATCACAAGGGTCTTCTGTGGTACTTTTTCTTTTGAATATTGAGAAAATAGTACCGATACTCACATTGACATCAATATTGGAAGAGCCATCCAATGGGTCAAAGAGCACAACATACTTGGCCGCCTTACCTTCCATTGAATCAATGATGACAATATCTTCCATTTCCTCAGATGCCATTCCACAACATTCACCACTGTTGCGCAAACATGAAAGCAAGCGGTCATTTGCAAACAGATCGAGTTTTTGAACAGTCTCACCATGTGTATTTTCCTCACCAGCGTTGCCAATAATATTTGCCAAACCCGCAGTATTTACCTCGCGATTGACCAATTTGGCGGCCAATCCTATATCGCGCAATAAGCCACTTAATTCACCGGTTGCTTGCGTGTAATGAGTCTGCTCACGTAAAATGAATTCATCAAGTGTAGTAATTGACTGATTGTACATTTTTTATTTTTTGGTCTGTGCGCACAAAGGTAAAAATAATAAACTGTAGCTTGGTTTAGCAATTGTAACTTTGCAAAACTAAAAAAGAGAACTGCGGGACGGCATGAAGGAATTAAAAGTTTTGTCAAAGTATATCGTAAAATACAAATACCACCTTTTGCTTGGGGTCGTTTTTGTTTTTTTATCGAATTATTTTAGAATTCTGCAACCACAAGTTATCCGTGAAGCACTTGATTTTGTGGTCAAGGAGGTGAAAATCTTCAACGCAGCTTCGGAAGGCGCAGCTAAGGAAAATATTCTGAAGGATATTAGTCACTCCATTCTCATGTTTGGCTTGAATGTGCTTGGCCTGGCTTTGCTGATGGGTTTTTTCATGTATTTCATGCGACAGACCATTATTGTCATGTCCCGATTGATAGAGTACGACATGCGGAAAGAACTATTTATGCATTATCAGAATTTGTCATTGGCGTTTTATAAAAGGAACAATACGGGTGATTTGATGTCCCGAATCACTGAAGATGTGTCAAGGGTGCGAATGGCAATTGGTCCAGCAATTCTGTATGGAATTAATCTGGTTTCAATGTTTTCATTGGCTATCTATTCAATGGTTCAGGTAAGTCCTAAATTGACTTTGTACAGTTTATTTCCGCTTCCTATTCTGTCTTTCATAATATACAAAGTAAGTCACCTCATCAACCAAAAGTCCGAGGTGATTCAGGAGCAACTGGCTGTGCTCAACAGTACTGCCCAGGAGACCTACAGCGGAATACGCGTCGTAAAATCATTTGTGCAGGAAGCATCCATGTTGCGTTTGTTCAGCGATCAAACCGAACAGTTCAAATCCAAAAACATGGATCTTGTCAAAATTGACGCAATGTTTTTTCCTTCGATGGCATTACTGATAGGGGCTAGCACAGTTGTAACAGTTTATGTTGGTGGTTTGATGGTAATTGATGGCAGCATAAGTGTCGGGAATATTGCAGAGTTTGTTATTTATGTGAATATGTTGACTTGGCCGGTTACCGCCACCGGTTGGATTGCATCTTTGGTGCAAAGAGCAGCCGCTTCTCAAAAACGACTGAACGAATTCATGAATGAACGTTCCGAAATACAGGAAGAGCAAAACCCTCACAACGCTCCCATAAAAGGTCATATCGAGTTTAAAGATGTTTCGTTTACCTACGCGATTACTGGTATTCAGGCGCTTAAGCATGTCAGTTTCAACATAAAACAAGGTCAAAAGATAGCTATTGTAGGAAGAACAGGTTGTGGAAAATCTACCATAGCTGATCTGCTGGTACGGATGTATGATACCACATCTGGAAGTATTGAACTGGATGGCATGGATCTGGCTAAATGGAAGCTGGAGGCCATCCGCCAAGGGATCGCTTATGTACCTCAAGAGGTTTTTCTATTTTCTGAAACGGTTGCCAATAATATTCGATTTGTATCTAATTCGACTGACCAAGAGGTCATGGATATGGCTGCTAAAGTAGCAGTACATGAAGATATCATGGGTTTGCCAGAACAGTATCAAACCATGGTCGGAGAGCGTGGAGTTACATTAAGTGGTGGGCAAAAACAACGAATTAGTATAGCACGCGCACTCATCAAACATCCTGATATTGTGGTGCTGGACGATTGCCTTTCAGCAGTTGATGCTGAAACCGAACAGAAAATATTAGGATTTTTGTATGACTATCTGAGCAGCAAAACTGCCATTATCATAACCCATAGAATATTTTCATTGATCAATTTCGATCAGATATTGGTCATGGATCAAGGAGAGCTTGTTCAGATTGGTACCCATGATTCACTGCTAAAGCAAGAAGGCTTGTATCAAGACATGTACAATCAACAACAGTTGGATAAAATCACAGATGATCAAGATGAAAACCATTAATTATGATATCTTTATCGACTAAATTACTTGATCCAAGCCAAACAATAATTATTACTTTGATGTAGTCTCTAACGCCTTTTGATATGAATGCTTATCCCAATTTACTTTCACCTTTAAAAATAGGAAATGTAGTTCTTAAGAATCGCGTATTAATGGGTTCTATGCATACAGGCTTAGAGGAAGAAAAAAATGGCTTTGAAAAATTGGCAGCATTTTATGCCGAAAGAGCAAAAGGCGAAGTTGGACTCATGGTCACAGGAGGAATTTCACCCAATAGAATTGGAAGTTTGGTGCCATTTGGCGCAAAGATGAGTTCGCAATCTGATTGCAATAAGCACAAAATCATACCCAGATTAGTGCACGAAAATGGCGGTAAAATATGTCTGCAATTGCTGCACGGTGGGCGGTACAGTTACCATCCATTCTGCGTTTCACCATCAGGAATAAAAAGTCCCATTTCGAAGTTTAAGCCTTTTTCGATGCCCGAATGGTACATCAAATCTACCATAAAGGATTTTATAAAATCATCAATGCTGGCAAAAGAAGCGGGTTATGATGGAGTTGAAATTATGGGCTCTGAAGGGTATTTACTGAATCAATTTATAGCGCCTCGTACCAACCACAGAACCGATAAATGGGGAGGTAGTCTAGAGAATAGATTTCGGTTTCCTCTTCAAATTGTCAAAGGAATTCGGCAGGCTACAGGCTCTGATTTTTTATTGATTTTCCGATTGTCTATGCTCGACTTGGTCGAAGAAGGATCAACATGGGACGAGACTGTACAAATGGCAAAATGGCTTGAAGAGGCTGGTGTTAGCATCATCAATACCGGCATTGGTTGGCACGAGGCCAGGATGCCAACAATAGCAGCAACAGTTCCAGAGAATGGATTTTCTTGGGTTACCGCTAAGATGCGACCTCATTTGACTATTCCCATTATTGCCACCAATAGAATCAATAACCCTCAACAAGCCGAGAATATTTTGGCATCTGGCGAAGCAGATATGGTTTCAATGGCTCGTCCATTATTGGCAGATCCTTATTTTGTAAGCAAAGCGATGGAATCGCGTCCTGATAAAATTAATACTTGTATTGCCTGTAATCAAGCTTGTTTGGATCACATCTTTAGTCATAAAATTGCTTCTTGCTTGGTGAACCCTGCTGCTTGTATGGAATACAGCATCAAGGAACTTGAACCAGTCAACTCAAAAAAAGTGGCTGTAATTGGGGGTGGAGTTGCTGGTATGTCTTGTGCAATGGAAGCTGCTAAAAGAGGGCACGTTGTTACCTTGTTTGAGCAATCTCCAAAGTTGGGTGGGCAATTCAAGTTGGCTAGCTATATTCCTGGCAAAGAAGTCTTTAAAGATACAATTAGGTATTTCACGACAATGATGCAGGAATATCGCGTTGTCATTAAACTCAATACCTCATTCAATATCAATTTAGATTCAAAGGATTTTGATTCTATAGTAGTCGCAACGGGAGTGTTGCCTAATATGCCGGAAATCGAAGGCATTGAGCATCCAAATGTTCTATTGTATCCTGCTGCTATATTACGCAGAAATGAATTGGGGAACAAAATAGCCATCATTGGTGCTGGAGGAATTGGCTACGATATTGCCGCATTATTGGTGCATCCCAAGTCCAATTGGTTTGATTTCTGGGGCATTGATTGTGAAATTCAGAACCGAGGTGGTTTGAAAATGCCGATGTCAGAAGTTTCCAGCAAAGAAGTCTGGCTGCTTCAACGTAAACAAGGAAAGATGGGTAGAACATTAGGAAAAACTACAGGTTGGGTGCTCAAAATACTGTTGAAACGACAAAAGGTAAACACTTGGGATGGGGTAGTTTATCGTAAAATAGATGACGAGGGCCTCCATGTTTTTCATGAAAATATAGAAAAGCTCATTCCTGCTGATCAAATCGTTGTTTGTGCCGGACAGCAATCCAATGATTACTTATTCGAAACAATCAAAGCATCTGGCAAAGAAGTTTATCTAATTGGCGGAGCTTCATTTGCAGGAGAATTGGACGCCAAGCGAGCTATTTCAGAAGGAACAGAATTGGGAAGAAGAATCTAGTTTACATGCATTCTAAATAGCAACATATTCGTGGTTAAATTTTTATGATGTAATTATAAAACTTACTTTTGTTAATCAAATTCAAACTATGAAATTATTAAATATCCTGTCCTTTTTGCTGGTAGGAAGCTTTATTGCTTTTGAATCTTGTCAAAAGGAAAGTCTTCCTGAAGAGCCGATCTGTTTTCAGACAGACATCCTCCCAATTATGGTCAGCAATTGCACCTTCAGTGGTTGCCACAACGCAGCTGAAAAGAAAGCAGGATACGACATGAGCAATTATGATGGCATTTTGACATCCGTAAATCCGGGAAAATTTGCATCCAGTAAGCTATACAAAAGCATAACTGCTATAGGCAGCGCCCAAATGCCTCAGTCTCCGAGAAAAAGGCTGAATGACTCTCAAATTGAATTGATTGCCCGTTGGATCAAATCAGGAGCTGAAAATACAATGAACTGTGTCACCAATTGCGATACCACCAACGTGTCATACGTGAATGATGTGCTTCCTATCATCAATTCCAACTGTGTAGGTTGCCATAGTGGGACCCCACCACTTGGTGATATTGATTACACAACTTATCAAAATATCAGATCAGGTGCTTTGCAAGGTAAGCTTTTGGCGAGTATCCAACATGCTTCATCAGCAAGTGCAATGCCTAAAAGTTCTCCTAAACTTCCTGATTGCCAAATCAATACCATTGAGAGATGGATTAAGAATGGCGCTCCAAACAATTAACAATCAACAGATGAAAAAACTATTATTTACAAGCACCTTGGTGTGGTTAGTGGCTTTTTGTGCAATTGCCCAAGAGGGTGGTATGCTAGATGGACTCGAAGATGCACCTGAAACTGAGAAGGTGATTTCCGCTTTTAAATCGCCAAGAGTGATCAACCAGCACAGTATGGAAATGCTTCACAAAGGAGCATTGGATTTTAGAATACTGCATCGTTTTGGCCGAATAGACCGAGGATTGTACGATCTTTTTGGCTTGGATCAAGCTTCAATGAGGATGAGCTTTGATTACGGTATTAGCCAAGATTTTACTGTGGGAGTGGGAAGAAGCACCAGAAATAAGGAAGTTGATGGATTCGTGAAATACAGATTTTTATCTCAAACCAAAGGAACTAAAAGTTTTCCTTTTTCATTGGTTTGGGTGAGTGGTATAACAGTCAATGGCGTCAAAGATCCATTTGGTCCCGATATTGATGCAACCATATCCAGAAGAACGGCTTATTATCATCAGGCCATATTTGGCCGAAAGTTCAATGACAATTTCAGCCTACAATTAACGCCAACAATAGTGCACAGAAATCTTACTACAAGTAGTGTGAACGCCAATACTTTGTATGGTTTGGGATTTGGAGCCAGATATAAAGTATCAAAGAGAGTTGCCTTGGTAATTGATTATGTGCATGCTTTCAACAGATTTCCTGCTACAATCACCAACAATCCACTTTCAATTGGTGTAGACATTGAAACGGGAGGACACGTATTCCAATTGCATATTTCGAATGCATTGGGAATGAATGAAAGAAGTTTTATAGCAGATTCCAATGCGAGTTGGCTCGACGGTGGAATTCAATTAGGATTCAATCTGAGTAGGGTTTTTCAAATAAGAGAATAAGCCAAAAAGAAAAGCCAGTCGATAATTCAACTGGCTTTTCTTATTTATAAAAGCTTAATCGATTAGTTATTAGCAATAACTGTAGCTCCTGGAGTGTTAACTGAACCACTTGGTATAGCCAAACCACGTGCAAAAACTGTATAGATTTTCTTATTAGCCAATACAAGACCAGGTACGGAGAATACATTTGTATTGGTATTGGCTAGGTTCACAGCAATATTATAAGTGCCAGCGTCAACAGGAATAAAATTAGTTCCTTCCTTGAAGGTAACATTTGAAATAGCTACTGTACCGTTGATTAAAATGTCAACAGCTGGAGCGTCAGGGATCAAATGAAATACACGTAGATGTGATTTTCCTTCGGCTGGAGTTGTTAGATCATCTTCCACTGCCAAAACTGTTATTTTAGATAAAACATCTATTGCGAAAACTGTGTAGTTTTTGCTGGTATCTACCACAAAATCAACGTTGATAACGTTGGTTGAAGTTCCAGCAGCATTTACCTTGATGTTTCTCGTCCCTGTTTTTACTGCAAGGTATCCAGTGTTGTTAGGAAAGGAAAGAGCAGCAGAGTTAACCTTAGAGTTGTCAACCAACAAATCCACACTAGGAGCGTCCGGTGAAGCGTGAACAACCATTACTCTACCAGTTGGGTCAGGAGTAGGCTCATCATCTTTGTCGCAAGAAGAAAAGGTGAATACAGAAACAGCTAAAATAGCCAAAATTGAAAAAACATTTTTAAAGATCATCGTATAAATTTTTAGTTAAGGAACTAACACCAACATATTAAAATTAGTTGTGAATTGAGAGTCAGTTGTATGTTTGAAGGGAGTGAACTGTGGATTTAGACCCAAAGTGCTTGTTATGGCATTACTTGAAAAAGGAACAAAGCCACTCAATCGTACCATTAATTTGCATTCTTGCCAGCTTTTAGAGTTTTGTGAATTTTGTTTTAGTTTGACATAAAATGACAAAATTAGGATTTCAGACTAAGCATAAAAATTGAAATTGGTGATCTCCATAATATGAGTTCTTTACCTTAAGAAACCTTTGGCACGCAATTCTTTTTGTCTGGTGTCCATATTATCTGGTATGTTAAAATGTATCAACCAATTGACATCCAACCCATTTTTGATTGCTATATGCATCATGCTGTCATTTGATCCTATCAAATTTCCAATGTTTTCTAAGTCATCCTTAAAATCAAGAAGCAAATCTTCGTGGAGCTTTTGCATCAGAACTAAGACTTTATATATTCTGGCTATGATATAAATACACAATGAATAGGATTTTTTGGGCGATGCAGCCTGAATGCGTCCACTATTTACTGTAAGGATTTGATTCAAGATCTTGAGATTCAAACTGATTTCACCAAATTTATCCTTGGTTACAAAAAGATGTTCTGTAATCATGCCGCTCATATTTCGGAGTTCCTGCAACAAAGAATCAACAGAAAAATTGTGCGTAAGACCAAGATTTATTCTTTGAATCAGTTGTTTTTCGAGTTCATTTCTTTTCTCTTCAATGCTCTCATTGTCTATCAACTCAAATTGAAGTCGCTTTGCAAGTTTTAGATCACGTCTCAATAATCTTAATATAAGTTTGTCTTTTTCTGCATCCGGAAGATCGTGAAGTGCTTTTTTGAAATTGAGCTCGAAAGTCATTGGCCAAGAGATTTTAAGTTCAAATATAAGCCTATCAGATTTAGATATACGTGTCAATTGAGATTCATCCTGCTTGACCCATCAAAATCAACCTATAAGCATTTGAATATTGAATTGTAAATAAATTAAACTGAACACGATAAAATGCAAAAGCCCCAAATTGCTTTGGGGCTTCTTGCGGACCGGACGGGACTCGAACCCGCGACCTCCGCCGTGACAGGGCGGCATTCTAACCAACTGAACTACCGGTCCCTTTCTCAAAATATTAACTAAATATCGAAAGAGGCTGCAAATGTACGTGTAAGCTTGTTTTCAAGCAAGCCTTATGAAAAAAAAATATCAAATATTTTATTCTGATACATCTTCATACTCCTATTTGTTATCTTTGTAATATTGAACGATCTGAGATGCAATCAGCCTTGGCTGGAGTAATAATCTTATGGTCAATATCAACTAAACCCGATACTATGGTTTTTTTGGACTTTGAGAAGCCGCTTGAAACTTTATACGAACAACTTGAGAAAATTAAGCAAGTTGGTGAACAAGGTGATTTGGATATGTCATCTATGATTTTGGAATTAGAAACTCGGATCACAAATACGCGAAAAGAAATATATGCCAGGCTTTCTGGCTGGCAGAGGGTGCAATTGTCTCGTCATCCTGAAAGACCTTATACGCTGTATTACATTTCACAAATATGCAAGAACTTCATAGAATTGCATGGTGACCGACATTTTGGCGACGATAAAGCCATAGTTGGTGGCTTAGGCACAATTGATGGGCTAACCGTAATGATTATCGGACACCAGAAAGGAACAAATACCAAAATGCGGCAATACCGCAACTTTGGGATGGCAAACCCAGAAGGTTACCGCAAGGCATTGCGCTTGATGAAATTGGCAGAGAAATTCAATATACCGGTCGTTTCTTTGATTGATACTCCTGGTGCATTTCCGGGTTTGGAAGCTGAAGAAAGAGGACAAGCTGAGGCCATCGCTCGTAATATGTATGAAATGATGCTGCTCAAAGTGCCAATCCTTTGCTACATTATTGGCGAAGGTGCCTCGGGAGGAGCCATTGGAATAGGTATTGGTGACAAAGTTTTTATGCTTGAAAATACTTGGTATAGCGTCATTTCACCTGAATCATGCTCAAGTATCCTTTGGCACAGCTGGGAACATAAAGCCGAAGCCGCAGAAGCCTTAAAGTTAACTGCTGAACACATGTTTTCCTTTGGCCTGATCGATGGTATTATTAAAGAACCCATTGGAGGCGCCCATACATTACCAGAGGAAATGGCTAAAACACTCAAAAAATCTATAAGAAAGGAACTTTCAGAGCTTCAGTTGCTAGATACCGACGAACGCATTCAGATCAGAACAAATAAATTCAGCCAAATGGGTAGATTTGAATCTGTACCACTTGAAAAACTCGAAAAACAAACCGCCTCAAAAATCGCTAAGTAAATTAAAGCCTATGCATTTTTACAAAAAGTTTACGTCCTATATCCTATACAAAAAGTTAGCAAAAGAGTCAGAAAATAAAAGGAAGTCACAAAAGCCAGCCTTTCAGGACCTCAGAACAATTGGTATTTTGATCAATTTAGATGTAGATCAAGATCAAAGAGGTATCAATAACTGGATTAAGGAACTGAAGGAAATGGGAAAACAAGTTCAGGTGTTGTGCTATGCTTCTAATGGCAAAATATTTTCAAATGGCAACATTCAATTGAAGCCAAAAGACTTGGACTGGTTGGGAAGACCCAAGAAAAATTTGATTTCCGACGCATGGATCAATCGCAAATGGGATGCAATTTTTAAAATTTATCCCGGTGATTGCCCTGCTTTGGATTATATAATTGCTAGTTGTGACGCAAAAATTAAAACTGGTTTTATTACCCAACGACATTATTTACTAGATATAATCGTTGATAATGGATCCAAAAGTCTGACCGATAATCTATCGCAACTGATGCATCTGTTATACACAGTTAAAAGTAAATCGTATGAACCTGTCCTGTAAAGGAGTTGGAGTAGCAATCGTAACTCCGTTTGACGTAAAATACAAAATTGACTACCCAGCTTTAAGCCGGATTATTGAGCATCTTATAAATGGTGATGTTGATTATTTAGTTTCACTTGGAACTACAGGTGAAGCAATTACTTTGACCGAACAGGAATGTCGAGATGTTTTAGATTTTACCATGAAACAAGTGAATGGTCGGGTACCAATTGTGGCAGGTCAGTTTGGAAGCAACGACACAGAAGCAATTGTCCGGAAAATCAAAAACTACAATTTTGATGGTTTGGCAGGAATTTTATCCAGTAGTCCATCCTACAACAAACCCAGCCAGGAGGGAATATTCCAACATTATCAAAGAATCAATGAGGTCACTCCTGTACCTGTTATTCTCTACAATGTGCCTGGAAGGACAAGTTCCAATGTTGAAGCTGATACTGTGTTAAGAATTGCCAGAAATTGTCCCAATATTATTGCAGTTAAAGATGCTTCCGCCAACATGATTCAAGCAATGCAAGAGCTGCAGGATAAACCCGATTCTTTTTCTCTTTTATCTGGAGACGATCCTACTTCCTTGCCTTTATTGCTTTTGGGAGGCAGCGGCGTTATAAGCGTCATTGGCAATCTTTACCCTGATATTTTTACTAAAATGGTCCACCTAGCTATTGATGGCAAAAGAGATGAAGCCCGGCACTATAATGAAATTGTAATTGATGTTCATCAATGGCTTTACAAGGATGGTAGCCCATCCGGTATCAAAGCTGCAATGCACATTGCTGGATTTTGTGAAAATGTTGTTCGTTTGCCATTGGTGCCGATACACGAATCAACATACGCTGGCTTAAAAAACGAAATGCAACGAGTCAATCAATTACTACTGGAGTTGGCGTAAGCTTGATCAATTGATTTTTTTAGGCGTAACAAGTATAGTATCTTGTTTATCCTTCGAAACTTTGAATTCCTTTAGAACAGGGCCTTGCAGTCGCTTATCGTCATACGCCTTTTTTCGTGCTACCTGAAATTCTTTGATTCGAGCTTCTTCTTCCAAAGGCTTTCCGTTCAATGTGCGGTGGTAACTGATCAAAACAAAGGCAACTATGTCATCAGGATGATAAACACTTCTTCTGCGCATATTTTCAACCAATCGGCTTCCTTCATACAAGCTCCAATTGATGATCATCCATTTGCCAAGTGAGCGAGTAGCTCTGGTTAAAATAATTTCTTCCGAACTGGTCTTGAATTTCTCCATGGAAGCCGCATCAATCAAAACATTGAACCTTCTTATTGCATCTTCAACATTCTTAGGAATATAAATTCCGTTGATCGAATCCAATTTGATCCTGCGATTGTATTCGGCGAGCATCTCTTCCGGGGTGCCAGGAGGACTTTTTTGAGCATCAACAACTTGCAACCAGCTAAAAGCGAGGCAAATGAGTAAAATCAATCTTTTCATGTCAGCAATTAACAGACTAATGGCTAGTTTTATTGTTTATTTTACGACAAAAGATGTAACTCTTGATTCGCGCTTATTTTGTAATTTCATGAAATACATGCCCGCTGGTATAGCATTTAAATTCAGTTCCAATTTTGAAGAACCATTGCTTTGATAGTCGCGGATTGGAATTCCCAGAGCGGTCAATACCCGAATATGAGCATTAGGATCTAGTAGCAAATCTGATTCAACATTGAGGAAGTTGCTGGTAGGATTTGGCCACAGATTTATCCCAGTTTCTTTGTTTCGATCGTTGGTTGAGGTTAAAGTCAATACGGTCACATCCTGAATTTGTGTGTCGTAACAATTCTCATTATTTTTTGCAAACAAAGAGATTTTGTATTTTCCATCCGTATTGAATTCAAAAATAGGACTGAACACAGATTGCTTCGTCTCAAAGGGTGTGGACCAATCAAAATCAGTAGCATTCAAACTGAGGTTTATGGGTTCATAAAGCGCAGCTTGACTTCCCACAATGAATATCGTGTCAGGACCTTCAAATAATGCATCTGGGGCTAATGTATCTGAGAAAAAAGGAATGACTTTACTTGGAGCTTCACAAAAGTCACGGTATTCAATCACCCAATCAAAAAAGTAATTGTAACCGCTTTGCAGCCAAGCAGTATTGTAATTCAAACTAACAACGTTATTGACTGTATATGGAAAATTTGAACCTGAATTAGCCTTTACCAGAGGTTTGAATGCGTCATCGAGTTCGAGAACCAGATTGTCCGATATGGGAATTGGAAAATTCAAGACCAACTCCTGTATACCGGTAGTTTGCATTACAAAATTCTTTTCGAATACCTTGGCACCGTTGTTCAATAAGGCAATTTTGCGCAATCCTTTACTGGTATTTTTTACCTTCACAGACTTCAGTAAGAAAGGATATTGACAACTAAAAGCTATTCCGCCAAATGGTTTATTGATGTTTTCTTCATCAATGACGCTGTTTATATCTTTTCCCAATTGGCCATTGCGGTTTGCTACCATCCAAATAGTTTGTTCTTTGCTAGCTGGTGGTAAGAGTATTGGATTGCCGGTTGCAACAAGCATTTTGAAACTTGCATCATTGTACCACTCAATTTTGCCTAGGTCGTAGTCTGTTGAAAGCTGTATTTGGGTTCCTGTGCATGTTTTTGCATCGGTTGGGTCCAGGTTGAAATTTTGGAATGGAAAATCAAAAATTGAAATATTCCTTATGATTCTATTATTCAGTGGTTTTTCATCCAATTCACCATTCACTGTTTCAACGTCAATGGTCAATTTTATCATCCCTGGAAGTGTGGTTGAAGGTGTGTAGTAGGCCACATCTCTTTGGCCAGGCGCCAACACTTTGTCGTACATTACAGTAAACTCTTGCTTATTTCCAGAATATTCCAAGGTATATTTGAGCAGTGCGGACTTGATGGTATCTGTTCCGGCGTTTTCAATTTTAGCATAAATACTCATTTTGCTTTCACATTCAAATCCTTCACCTTCAAGACCATAAATAAGCAGATCATTATTCCTTGTTGGAATTTGTGGGAAATTGCCTTGATTGATCAGGTAATTATAGGCTGCCCAAACATTGATTAAACCATTTCCGAATATATTGTCTTCTCCGGGTTCACCAAGATCTGTGGCAGTATTGTACAGGGCAAGTTTGAGGTCATAGCCTGAGAGATTTGGAAATGCCTCCTTCAGCAAGAGAATAGCACCACAAGTATGGGGAGCTGCCATTGAAGTTCCAGATTTTAAGTCATAAGCATTGCCAAAAACTGCTGAACGCACATCTACACCAGGTGCTGCTACTTCAGGTTTGATCAACAAAGAGCCTTGACCTCCACATTTGGATGGTCCTCTGCTTGAAAAATTTGCAATTGGCAATATGGGCGTGTTGCCATTAAGTGCTGCAATAGTAAAACTGTTAACAATATTGATATTGATGTTGTGAGGCGAAGTGATGGATTGAGGATCAGGACCAGCATTGCCGGCTGAAAAAATTGAAGCAATCCCAGCAGCTTCTAGAGCCTCTTCTACTTGAACATATAAACTATTACAATCATCGAAAATATCAGGGTCATACCAAGAATTATTGATGACAGTCGGCATATCCGCTATTGTTGTTGGATCCCCATCAGGATCAATTGCCCACTGTAAAGCTGCGAGGTTGTCTTCACTACCTAATCCGCACAGTATGGCTGCACCAATCCAATTGGCATTGAACGCAACACCTATTGTATCCGAAGTATTTCTGTCAAGCCCCAAAATAGTTCCCAAGCAATGTGTGCCATGATCTCCGCAATTGGTAGGAGCCACATTCTGTCCATTAAAGTCAAACCAAGTTTCTTCAGCTGGTGCAAAATAACTTTTGGCCTTGTTTCTAAATGCTGGGTGGTTTGGATCTATTCCGGTATCCGCTACATAAGCTGTAAGTCCATATCCCGAATAACCAAGCGCCCATAATTTATGTGCATTGATAACTTTTAATCCTTTTTCAGCACCATTGGGCGGCATAAAATTCAGATTCAGTTTCAGCTGATTTTCTTCATTTGCACTGCTGTTTTTAAGTTGTGCATTGATGTCCATGAATTGGATTTCATTTCTTTTGGCAAGCTCAGCTATAAAATTATTCTTAACAGTGCAGTATATAAGATTGCTTATCCAATAAGATTTGATATTCTTCTCAACTTGGCCGTTTTGTTGATCCAACCAGATCAACAATCCTTGTTGTGATTTCTGTGCATGATCTATCAGCGCGGGTTTTAAGATATTGACGCGTTGGTTCAACGGGACCCTGCCTAAATTAAAGGCTTCATTCAAAGCACCAATATCATATTTGTCTTTGAGCACCAGACTTATTCGGGTGCTTTGGTTCGGATTATTTATTATTTCACTCAATAATCTTCTTGATATTTCTGCTCCTTGTGCATCAAGCATGCTCAATTTAACAGCAAATGCGATAAGAATAAACAGTAACTTTATCATAAAATGAATGTACTAAAATTCAAAAATAAGTATTAAACCAGAGTGCCAAAGACAAATAGTTGAACAATAAATATTACTTATAGTTCTTCAAAATATTGGCGGGCATTTTTCATAGGTCCATCTTGAATATTTCCGCTTTCAAGAAAGTCATTTGAGTTCGCTTCAGATTTAGATTGCTTGTAAAGTTCTTTTAACCAACGAGGATTTTGTATTTCAATCCTGCAATTAGAATGTAAAAGTATGTAATCATTGTTCAGATGTGGATTGTAGAATATGAACTTCACTATCCCTTGGTTGGTTTTTGGGAAAGAATTATAGGCCCATATTTCATACGGAGGGGCATTGGGATCTTCATCTACTATTATCTTATCGTTAGGAGGACCATATCGGAGCCAAATTCTTCCTCTATCTGTTTCAAAGCCGTACCCGAATCCAGAGGCGTATGCACGATCGACCTCTTTGGCCATGCTGGTGTATTCCTGATATTTTTTCTCAGCGTCATTTGGGAAAAGTGAATTCCAATAATTGTGCAGGTAAACTTTTCCTGCCTCTATATTATTACTGGCAATTGTTGCGTTCAATATGGGTTGGTCTTCATTTTTTGCAACTGGAGCCAATGATCTAAGACTGTATCTGATCTCTTGTGGTGTCAATCGTTGTACAAACGAAGTGTTGAAGATCTCTTTGTCCACTGGCAGCACATTCGCATCCGCATCAGGATTACTCCGTTGAAAAAACACTTTCTTTTCAAGTATGATTTGATCGTTGGAATCTCGCACATAAAGCATCAAAGTATAATTGCCCGAAGGGAGCTTAGTAATAGTTTTATGAACCAAAACAGGAAGGATGTTAACTGCTCTGTATGTTTTGACATGATTGTACTCAGGAAGCAGATCGCTTGTTTTGTTGTTTTTTTGAATTCTGGATTCCACTTTGATTCGCTGCCCTTCGAGGTTGCTGCCGGAATAAATTTCCCAATAAGAATAAAGGTGATTATTGGTTTTTGGAAAGAAGTTAGAGGAAATGGGTTCCATAAAATACCCATTCCTTACAAACTGGTTGTTGTTAGAATCTGATGGAGTAACATTGGCATACAGCTGAATATCAGAGCTTTCAAGCTTGTTTCCTGTAAAATCTAAAGTAAAATTCAATGCAGTATTGAGCTGATTTTCGGGTTCGTTCAGGTCAACAATATGTACCAAAAGTTGGTATTTTCCATTGCTGAGATTGTACCTTTTTATATCAATTAAATCAATATTGGTCTTGGTCAGTGGACTATTCAATACGAATTTATCTGCTTTTACAGTTTTTTCGTCCAGCATAAAAATTAAGGTCACCTCTACTGAACAGAAAAAACTAAGACTGTCTTTGCTGACAAAGTTTACAGAATTTCCGGATATGTGGTAGGTCATTTCCAAATAAGAAAGCCCAGGTCCTTTGTACCGGCCCAACTGAATATTGGCATTAATTGCTTCTAATTTGTCTGTTACGAACAGAGCAATCGAAAGGATGATATAGACAAAAATTTTATTCACGTTGCTAAATTAATCACATTTGGAATCACTTGTGAGAAAAAAAGACTATTTGTCGTGAAATAACGTATTTTTTAACTTGAAATTGAATGCATAGCCCCTGAATGACACATCAAGCTTTGCTAAGCTGTCTGTAACTTCTGACCAATAGAATTTACTGGTATCACCTTCCAACTGCATGAGAGATTCACTAAATGTATATTTTACATCATTCGGTAGGCCAGGAGTATTGCAGGTAAATTTATTCAATGAATCCAAAATAAAATAGCCACCAACTGCAGATTCTATGACTTCGCCATTTCTTGTTGCTTCGTAAATCTCCCATTTTCCAAGTGGAGTTTGAGGCTTTTTGTTTTCGGTACAGGCTAATAGTAGCACCAAAAAACAAAAGAAAAGACCACAAGTTGAATTCATGGTGCAAAAATAAACTTTAATACAATTTATTTGCAAAATATTTAACTATTTATGCGCTTTTTAACGTTATGCAAGTGATTTCAGGCAATATACCTACCCTGCCCGGATAACCTAAAAAGCCCAATCCTCTATTTACATACAAGAATTGCTTTCCTTCTTGATATAAGCCCGCCCATTGCTTATACATATATTGTGAAGGACTCCAACGGAACCAACCAGGTATTTCTATTCCAAATTGAAAACCATGTGTATGACCAGATAATGTGAGATCAATATCAGGATATTCAGGTCTTATTTGGAAGTCCCAATGGCTTGGATCGTGACTCAATAAAATATTTACGTCAGTTTTGGGTAGGTTGGCATATGCCTGATCCAATTTCCCATATCTCGGAAATCGAGCAATAGCGCTGTAATTTTCAACGCCAAGTAGTCCTATTTTGGCTCCTTTTACATCAATAATTCGGTGCTCATTCATCAACAGGTCCCAACCCATTTTCTTGTGTGCATCTTTAAGGTCCTGAAAGTTCTTTTTCTTGGCATCTTCATCGGGCCATTCCGAATAGTCTCCATAATCATGATTGCCAGTGGTTGAAAATACTCCTTGTTTTGATATTATTTTGTCGAAAACATCCAAATATTCTTCCACTTCATTTGTTTTGGAATTGACCAGATCACCAGTAAAAACAACGATATCTGGATTGAGTCCATTGATCATTTGCACGGAATTTTTCACAGGCTCTTTCAAAAAAAAGCTTCCTGAGTGAATATCAGATATTTGAACAATTTTGTAGCCGATTAAATCCGGGTTCAAACCAACAATTGGTAAGTCAATATTATGGATTCTATATCTGTAAGGGTTTCTGAATACCCCATAACTTAACAGCCCAAATGGTACGCCGCTCACCAATATTGCCATCTTTGAGAGGAATGAACTTCGGCTTGGGTCAAAGTTTTCGTTTGGGTTAATATGATTGCCAGCCCAGTTGAAAAGTCTTCGTATATCATCTATCCACATAGGGAACATGGCAATAAACTTGGAAAAATAAGCGATAAACAATATTGCTCTCCAAATGGTCATAGGCGCTCTAGGCAGCTGATAAAGTATTCCATTTACAGCAAGCATACCTGTAATCAGAGCACCTATAGGGAAGAGCCAATAGATGATGTACAGGATGGTTTTTTGGTTCTTAGACCAATTTTGTGCCAGTAATACAATCGCCTGAAAAACATATAGGTCTATGGCGAGTATCAGCAGTGTCGGAATCAAAAAACGCATGGTGTATAAGATATTGTGAACTTAAATGTAAATCTCCTTAGTTTGTTGTGTATGAAGTTGTTTATTTGTGATGAAATTATAAAACTAAGTTATGAATTCGACCAAAGGCAATGTCTTAATTACAGGGATCTCCTCAGGTATTGGAAAAGATGCAGCAATTAATCTGGCAGCAAAAGGTTACTACGTCTATGGCTCCGTCCGAAAATTATTTGATGCTGAGTACGCCAAATCAGTGAAAGGAAGCATCATTCCTTTTATAATGGATGTGGGCGATCCAAAAAGTATAAAGGAAGCATTAAATCGATTGAGAGGTATTCCATTTGTGGCAATTGTCAATAATGCAGGAATAGCAGTAAGCGGCCCTTTGAAGTATTTGGACATGGAAGATTTTAGGGAACAATTTGAGGTGAATGTATTTGGCTTGCTGCAAGTGACACAAATGTTGATTCCCAACTTACTGCTCAACCAACAAGACCTAGACATGCCAGGACGGATTGTAAATATTTCATCAATTTCAGGTAGAATAGTTACACCTTATACTGGCGCCTACGGGTCTTCAAAATTTGCTGTAGAAGCTATAAGTGACGCGCTACGCTGTGAGTTATTCAATCAGGGGATCAAAGTGGTGATCATAGAACCAGGTCCAATAAAAACTCCAATTTGGGATAAGGCAATATTGGGTAAAACAGGTGCTTTCAAAAATGAATATGAACCTATACTTGAGTTCAGGGCTGAATATGCAAAGGAAACAGAAAGGAATGCATTGCCTGTGGCGGAAGTGACAAAAAAAATAATTGAAGCAATTGAATCGACGAATCCTAAAACGCGGTATTTGATCGTTAAAAATAGATGGATTATGAAATTGATTTTCGCGGCGCCGGATTGGCTGAAAGATTATTTTGTAATGAAAAGAGCTAAATTGAAGTAATGAATGATAAAAAGGAATATTGGGATGGCCGCTGGCTAAAAGGCAATACTGGCTGGGATATTGGCTATGCAAGTCCTCCTCTTATTGAATTTTGTAGGCCTCTTGAGGACAAATCTATCTCCTTGTTGATTCCAGGTTGTGGAAGTGCTTATGAGGCACTGCAGTTGGTTGATATGGGGTTTACCGATATTACGCTGTTGGATATTAGCCCCACTATGGTAGAGTTGCTACACAAAAAATATGGACATTTAGAACAAATACACATTGTATGCGGCGATTTGACTGATCTGAAATCCAGTAGTTTTGATCTGATATTAGAGCAGACTTTTTTTTGTACCGTGCCACCTGTTGACAGAGAAGATTTACTGATGGAAATAGTAAATTTATTGAAGCATGGAGGAGTTTATGCCGGAGTAGTGTTTGATGCACTGTTTCAATCAGGTCCCCCATTTGGAGGCCCGGCAGATGGTTATCGGCCACTTTTTGAGAAGTTTTTTTATGTAGAAATATTTGAGATGTGTTACAATAGTATCGGGCCAAGGCAAGATGCCGAGTATTTTATGAAATTAATCAAAAAATGAGATTTATAACAATTTGCTTTATTTCGGTTTTATGCGCCAACTTGAATGCAGTAGCACAAAAAGAATGGAAAAGTGAAACAACTGGAACATACTCACATGCCGATTCATTATTAGGATCCCTCAGGCCAGAGCGTACTTGCTATGATGTCAATTATTATAACATGGATTTTGTGCCAAATATCAAAGAAAGGACCATTTCCGGTCGGGTGAAAATGTATTTCATGTTCATGCATCCATCAAAAGAACTCCAAATTGATTTGCAAAGTCCATTATACCTGGATAGCGTTCTATTGGATAATGTAAAATTAAAATTCAGGAAAGATGGAAATGCTTATTTCATTCAGCTACCAAATGATTTGGCATTGACCCAACACCAATTGATTTCATATTATCATGGAAAGCCCATTATTGCTAAGAATGCTCCGTGGGATGGAGGATTGGTGTGGAAGTACGATCGCAAAGGGGCTCCCTTCGTAGGGGTAGCATGCCAAGGCAATGGAGCAAGTATTTGGTGGCCATGCAAAGATCACCCTTCAGATGAGCCGGATAGTGTTTCTGTCAGCTTTGTTGTTCCCGATACACTCATAGGGGTTTCAAACGGAAATTTAAGAAAGAAGGAAGCTTTGTCAGGTAATCGAATGAAGTATTTTTGGCATTGTTCCTATCCTATAAATGCATATAATGTTACGTTTTACATCGGAAACTTTATGCTGATCAAGGATCACTATGTTAATTTCAAAGGGGATTCCTTGGATCTTGATTATTGGGTCCAGAAGGGTAGTGAGTTCAAGGTCAGGCTGCACTTTCATCAGGTCAAAGGGATGTTGCATGCTTATGAGCATTACTTCGGCCCTTATCCATATTTTCATGATGGTTACGCCCTTGTTGAAGCACCATTTCTGGGAATGGAACACCAAGGGGCTATTGCTTATGGCAACGGATACAACAGAGGTTATCTCGGTGGTAGAATTCCTGATGATTTGAATTTTGACTTCATTATTATTCATGAAAGTGGTCACGAATATTGGGGGAACAGTGTCTCAGCCGCTGATCCAGCTGACACCTGGATTCAAGAATCATTTACCACTTATATGGAAGCACTTTACGTAGAGTGGACCAACAACAAGCAGAAGGGAATCGAGTATTTGGTTTATCAAAAGCCTGAAATAGCGAATAGAAGTGCAATGTTGGGCATTCGTAATGTCAATTATCACGATCACGAGGATTCTGATATTTATTACAAAGGTTCTTGGGTCCTGCATAGTTTGAGAAATACTGTCAACAATGATTCTCTTTGGTTTTCTGCATTAAAAGCTCTGTATCAAAGTTTTGCTGGCAAGGAAATATTTACCGAGGAATTGGTGGCGAGATTCAATGTTTTACTAAAAGGTGATTACACCGCCTACTTTAAACAGTTTTTATTGTACAAAAATCAGCCGGTATTCGAATATTACCTGTTGCCTGCCAAAAAAGGTTCAAGATTGATTTACCGATGGAATGTCAAGGAAAAGGGATTTAACATGCACATGCGAATTGGTAATGGAACTGATTTTTGGAGAATTCGACCTTCCACAAGCTGGCAAACGACGAATTTGCCCCAAATCAAAGTTGAGAACTTTATTTTGGATGAGAGATCTTTTTTATTCGAAGCAATTAAAATGACTGGTAGTCCTCCAAAATTGAATAGAAAATAAAATTTTACGGGACTTATTGCACAACCAACTTCAAACATGTTGATGAATTTCCTTCAACAATTTGAATGATATAAATTCCTGCCTTAGCAAATCCAGGTAATGTTAGCTCATTGCTATTGAAATCATTGTGTCTTATGTTTTCCAGTAGCAATCCGTTTGAGTTAAAAATTTTAATGGTTTTGGCTTGAGTTTGAGTTTGCTTGAATTTCAAAATCACGGGTATTCCAGATAACAATGGATTGTTTGATATATATGCATTTGTATTCTCAAGTCTATTTCCAATTCTTGGCCCTTCATGACCAAACCTGTTAATTGCAAGGAAGTCATCTTTAGTTATTTTCATTCCTCCAATGCCAGTATCAATTTGTAGGCTGTCATTTGATACACCCACCTTGAGTTTTTTGTCGGTATAATAAGAGATGAATAATCCAGCTTTGACTAATGAGCCCTTTGCAAGTGGATCAATGTTTAAAATTTCAATGATCCAAGTATTGTTTCTTTCGAAAGTATGGTTTGAGCCGACAGCTACCTTATTGATTTTTGTATTTGAATCGTTCAAAGTAATAGTTTGCTTATCTAAACATTTGAACACGTAATAATTATTTGGTTCAAGTCCATCGATTGGATTATTCGTATAGTTGTCATATTTCAGCGTGAAAAGGTCATTTTCCTTTATTTCGAACACGTTCAAAAATTCTTCTACTTCCGAACCTGAAATAGTGTTGTTCAAAGAATCAATATTCATTTCAGATATTATAAACTGATAATTGTCATTCTGTAGCTTGAGTTTTGAAGATCTAAATACATTCAAATTATCGCCTTGCGGACGCATCTGCCCTACCTTGTATTCAGCGTAATCATCATAACCACCTGCAACTTTACCTCTATTGTAAAATCCAATTGCTGGAATCTTAGGAACACATTGGAAGAAAGCAGGAGATTTGATTTGGAAGCTATTCCAAATGTTGAGGTCATAAGCTTGATCGTTGAATACTACATTAATGTCTTCACCATATTGGTTAGGGCAAGAATTAGTAGTCAATACAGTTGCTTTCACGCCGAATGGTGAGATAAGTGTAATTGAATTGGAATTGGTGTAAATGCTTCTCAAATAAATATAAAAATCAAGATCAACAATGGTATCATTTTCCTTGAATCCAGAAAACTTAAATGGGAATTGAGTTACTTGATTGGCTTTGTCAGTTTTGTAAGGAGTTTCAAAGTTCTTGACAAATCGGATTGTATCAAGTACAATGCTTTGGGCATTCATTGTTACTGAAAGAATAAAGTAAAAAGAGATGCTTAGAAGCAATTTTCTTGTTGATTTTGATGTCATGGGTATTGGCTTTGACGAAATTAGTCGGCTTTACAAATTACCAAGCCCTAAAGATAAGGGTTAATTTTTTGTAAGTCAACAATAGTCATAAGATCTCAATTCAAATGTAAATGCTGCATTACCAATAAAAAAAGCCATTCGATCTCGAATGGCTTTTTTGTATTTAGGCGTAAGAAAAATTATCTTACAGTTTTCAATTCTTTGATTCTTGCTTTCTTACCTACCATGTTTCGTAAGTAGTATAGCTTGGCTCGACGCACTCTTCCTCTCTTGGTAACTTTAATTTCATCGATATTAGGGCAATCGTAAGGGAAGATTCTTTCCACACCTACACCGTTTGAGATTTTGCGAACTGTAAAAGTCTTGGTGTGTCCATGTCCATTAATTTGAATTACATCACCTCTATAATCCTGCACACGGACTTTGTCTCCTTCTACAATTTTGTAGCTCACTATAAGGTTATCACCTGCCTTAAAGTTTGGAAGTTCTTTAGATGCTTCTTTTAAAGCATTCAGTTGTTGGTGTACGTAAAGTATTGGATCCATAATTTTGAATATTTGATGGCTTTTTCCAAAGCGAACGCAAAGGTAGAATTATTTAAAGAAAAGTCCAAGAATTATTTCACAAAAAAATAAAACAGAACGAATTAGTTGCAAAAGTTTACTTGACCACTGTGGCATAGCCTTTAAATTCAAAGAATTTGCCCCGAGCATCTTTAAATTTTACGACACAAACATAGACACCATTTTGTACAAAATCACCATTAACATTCGCTTTTCCATCCCAACCTAGGTCGGGGTCTTTTGAAACGAAGAGTCTTTGTCCCCATCTGCTCCAGATTGTCATTTCAAAATCCTGCATTCCGAGAAAAAATCCTTTTCCAAGAAATCGGTCATTATTGCCATCACCATTTGGGCTAAAAGCGTTGGGCAGGAAATAAGTAATTTCAGGTCGTATATCAATGATTCTCTGAAAAGTATCAACACAGCCACTCTGATGTCTTGCATACTGGGTAACAACATAAAGTCCTGTATCTTGAAAAGTATGGATAGGATTTTGCAAAAAAGACTTTGCTCCATCACCAAAATCATAACCCCATGA
>JBBQJT010000012.1:0-75069 GCA_038326165.1 Chitinophagales bacterium
TACCGAATGCTGATTGAACGCTCTCAGTATTTCGTTGTGCTCTGGGAGAAAGATATTCATGTGGGTGAATTTTTGAAATAGATAACTTTTTCATTTAATTGCGTCCTTATCTCATCTCCAAAAACCCGCTTGATCAGTTCGATGGTATTCCTCAATCGGGTTACCACATCTGTACGCTCGGCATATTCGACCTTACTATTTTCCATATCATCAAAGTCTTTGTAAAATTCAATTTTGGAATTAATACCATAATTTGAAGTGGGTTCAGATGCTACATTAATTGTTCCTTCATCTTTAGTTTTATTTAAAGGAAATGCATTAATATCAGAATTGTATTTTCTTAAATTACCCAATCGATCGACTTCTAGCTTCAAGCAACAAGATTTTATTTGGATTCCTTCCATTGTATTTTGATTTTTGCTTTGATGGCTTCCAAGTCCAAGTTCATTTTGTATTTTGAATTCAAATCCTCTTTTTTTCTGTTCGGCTGTATTCATATTAAAAAGCAATGCGGCTATATTACTGGGAATGAAATTTGCAGTGGAATCAGAGCCATCCGTAAACTTATAAATCTTTTTCACTTGTTCTTTATTCAAGTTATTAAAATCCACTAAACTTGGATCTGCAATTTCATCTTCGGTTGGTACATAAACCATATCATTTGGAGATAGATGAAATAATAACGAATCCCCATTTGCATTGGTCAATGGTACAGACTGCGGTTTTTGCTTTAGCAAAGCGCTTTGCTTTTGGCTTTCCAAGACTTCGTTGAATGGCACAGAGGCGTAGTTTCTCTTTCCTTTATCGTCAATATAAATAGCAAAAAAGAGGTTGGTGCCTTTGGCAGCCTCAACGAATTTTTTATTTTTATTACCAGTGGTGCCAACATGAAATTTGTTTCCTTTGGGTTCATAGGTGCTAACTTTTATTATTGGGTGATGAAAATGACCGTTGTTTAATGTTGTAATTTTTTCATTCAATTCATCCACACCCTCCGGCGAAAATGCCAATTCTGGATGTTCAGTTAACTTGCCATCATTGGAAGTAGTTGCAAATTTTGATATGTGTTTTGAAAGGATCTTTTGAATGCCTTGATCGGTAATGCTTTCTATTTTTTTCATATTAAATGATTCATCAAGTTTTACACGAGATGCAACATTTTCATTTTCCCAAAAATAAATTTCTAGCCTTGATACATCAATGTCATTCCATTTATTATCAGCTTCCTTAAAATGCTTTAGAATCAATTTCTTGTCATAATTGTCTGTTTTCATTTTTTTGATAACTGATCGAAGCTTCTTATTGACAATCATGTCTAAATTATCTATGGCTACCGAGAGTGCTACTTCTTTTTTGAATTTTAATTGTACCAAACCCGACACAGTATCTTTATGCAACGGCTTCCTAATTGCCCAACTTTCACCTTTAGTTTGTTTCACTATTACCTTTTCCAAATTGCCATTTATGCTTTCCCATCTTTGGTATTTGTTTACGGTCTTATTGATTACTCTCAAGTTTTGCTTAAAGCTAATTACTGTTGTTTCCAATTCGTGTTTGGCATCCTTAGCATACTTTTCCCAAGGTTGTTTAAAGATCCAGCGATAATTTTGTTCAGAACCTTCATTGTATTTTTTATAGCACAATAATCTCTTTAAATCATCTCTTTTTTCTTGACCTTTCTTTTTGTCTTTATCTAAAGCATTTTGGTTGTTGAGGTAATTGATATGATTTCGAGTAGCACAAGCTATTACCAATGCATCTAAGGCATGATGACGGTGATCAATTCGCTTTTTGCTAAAGCCTTTTTGTAATTCTAAAGGAACTGTTGGTAAAAATTTATTCGTATTAGGATTAATGCTTCCAAAATCGCTCGTGTTGGTCATGGAATTCAAACGTTCAAATCGAGGAGAGATTAATTCATTCCAAATTTCATGCAACCCCCAATCTTGTTTCAGTGCAGTAGTTATTTGCCCATTGGTACTTAACAAATTATTTGCTGTCGTTCCTTCATCATTTTGCTCTTGGCGAACAATTTTAGATAGTAAATTTTTTACTTCTTTGCTAATATATCTAGTATCATTCATTTGCCGCTCGATCATTTTCTCTGGAATCTCTAGCAGCATCAATTTTTTTGCCTTGCCATAATTTTTAGCATAGTTGTTTTTTACAAATTGTTCGTATTGTTCAGCCGTGAATACTGTTACAAACCTACCACCACTCAATTGCACTTTTTTTCCCTCATTACTTTGTATGTATTCCAGAGCCAATTTATTGTCTTTCTCCTTATTAATTTCGCTTTCGCAAATTACTTTGTTGCTGAACGAATCATCAAAATATCGGCTTTGCGGTATGATGTGTTCTATTTCATAAGCAGGGGTAAAAAGTTTGTTTAACGGAATAATTTCGCCCGTGTATGGTGAACGATATTTTTGTTCCAACCATAATTTATAACGCAGTAGATCAGCTTTGCTTGGTTGCGCTGTTTTACTGATTTTTAAAATATCATCGTCAATATCAATGCCCGAATTCAAAACACTATTTTCATAAATTTTCAAAATTTCTTGTTGCATTGGTGAGTAAGGTCTAACATTTTCAACTTCATGATAGTTTATCATTTCTGCTAACAATGCTTTTATGCGCAAATTGGTGCTTTCATTTGCAGTTAAAGCTTCCGTCATCTGCTTACGCTTATCGGCTGGATTTTTCATTTCTCTACCCAACTCAATATGTATTTCATCAAAGAAATTTTCCGTTCCCTTGCCATAATGTACCCAAATATCTTTTACAACCCGAAGCGTTTCGGTAATAACTTGCTCCACTATAGGATTGCGTAAAGAATGTTGTTTGAATGAACTTATAAAGTTGTCTAAATCGGCTGGCGTTTTCCATTTTTCTATATTACTATCCTCCGAATGCCTATCATAAACAATATAGCTCACTAACCAAAGAGGCATTGCTCTGAAATGATTGATTTCAGTAAGATTAATAGCTTTCTCTCTCACTCTATCTTTTATGTTTTCATCAAATTCACCATCAATGATATATTCAATTCTTGCTTTTGTCTGTGGATGAATATCGCTTTCATTCCAATATTTCCCCATACGCATAATAGGCAAAAGCTTCTTAATGGCTTTGGCTGAATAACTACCGTATTCATTTTTATAGGGTGGATATTTTTTAAATTGTTCTACAAAACTTTCATTCAAGTTATGTTTGGCAGCAAATTTTTTCAAAGCACTTTCTACTTCAATTTTATCATTTACTGAATACAAAATATGCCACAAAGCTTCTTCAATTTCTGCAGTCAAAAAATCTGTAGGAACATTTTCACATTTTGATAATTTAGTAAGCATCAAACCACGGGTTTCATTGCATGGATATGGCTTATCTACATAATTCCAACGATGTGTTTTTTCACTTAATTTAAAATATTTGAGCAAGGATTTCTGTTCAATTTCTTTTCTATCGTTCAGAAATTCAAATAGATTCACAAGGTCTTCTTCCGATTTAATGTACTTTCCAGTAACTGAAAAATTATCATTTTCCTTATCAAAAATATGTAAGTTTTGTATCCATTGCCATAATCTAAATTCCTGGAATAATGGATGCGATTTAGAAATGCATTTTAAAGCTTCATTTTGTTCTATACCGTCTTTTAAATATTTCCTGCTTTCAAATTTGCAATTGCTAATCAATGACTTTTTGCTTTTCAATGGTCGTTGATAAAAAATAATATCGTTTAGAAACAAGTGTACAAAATCTCTTTTTGCAATATTATTTCGATGCGCCTCATTGTATTCGTATAATTCTCTGATACATAAATTATATAAATTTTCATCCTTTAATTCAGCGTGAAACTGCTGCTGAGTTTTTAGAATCTGCTCCAATTCTACCTTGTAGAACTTTCGCTCAATTACTCTTACCAATTTGCCATTTATTTTTTGGCTTGGGTTTTCTAAAAGTGTATCATAAATATACTGTCCGACGGTTTTATCGCTTCTTTCAATTGATTGCTCCGTTTTGGTTTTTACAAGTGTCCAGTCTGTTTCAGCAGGAGCTCTAAATGAACGTTTAACTTTACCATCTTTATCTGACTTTTCAGATCCATCATCATTAATGTCAGTTGTTACCACAAATTCCTTTGTTTTTCCAATCCAATCAGATAAAGACACCTTACTGGAACGCCTATAAATCCAACCGTTTTCTAAAATAACATTATACCATATTTCAGCCTTGCCTTTTTGCGGTTCTTCCGAAGTAACTTCTGTCACTACTAAAGAATGAAACTCGATTTTCTTGTTTGGATTTTCTTCCTCATCTTCCCCTCTCAATTGAAAATAGCCTCGCTTTTGATTAAAGTTTAAAAGCAGCCATGCCAATTCTTCCTTCTCAATTTGTTCGGTCAATGCCTTCTTGCGGAGAAAGTAAATAGTCCAGTCATATGGTATTTTTTTTCCGTCAACAGCCATTTTAGGATATTGAGATGTAAACTCTTTATACATTTCCTCAAATGAATTTTTAAAGATGAATTGATTATTTTTATCATAAACCAATTTAGGTTCTGTTTCAGCTTTATACTGTCCTAGTCGTTTAATAAAATCAATCTGAGTACTGTAATGAGCTGGTAAAAAATTAAGAATATTTAATACTCTATGCAGTCTTTCTCTTCGCAACAAATGACGTTCTCTTAACCGTCTAACTCCTCTGAAGCCTGTACGTTCTGCAGTTTGCGATATAGATACACCGCTGTCAAACTTACCAAGTACATCTTGACTCATTGGAATAATACGACTTCCTAATCCAATAATACTTCCAACTCCTAGTATCTTTTCTGGTTGATTGTCAATTTTGGCTTCATAATCCACCAACGCCCATCCTATACTATTAGTCCCTAAGTCTAATCCCAATATTTTTTTCATACTATTGTTTTTTATCAAAAATCAATTTATCTTTGTCTCAACAATTTAAAGCAATTCACAATAAGGATTATTCCGTTGTGAAAACATTTAAGGCGCCTCGACTTTCAATTCGGGGCTTTTTTATTACCCAAATTTATCCCAATTTACAATCAATTCCAAATTCGTATTTATAATGTTCAGTATAATTGTCGGAATCACTGATTTATTTAATTACTCAGAGACCACAATTTTTTTTCGTCCAATTCCTAAATCAATTTTATCCGTATTCTAAGATTTTAATACGCTAATCCGTGATTCAGATCAATTTGCACCAATAATCAGCTTATTCCGCATACTGACAATTTTTTCATCCTAACACAATTCTTTTGAAAGTCAAACTTTTGCTACCAAAGTTGACCATCAATCCTAAGTCTAAATTATAAGCTTTTAGATAATTTAAGGCCTGTGCCAAATGAAAATCTTCTAATTGAATAATGGCTTTCAATTCTACCAATACTTTTCCTTCACCAACAAAATCCGCTCTTTGAGTGCCAATTTGTCCTTCTCATTCTTTATAAAAAATATCTTGCTCTATTTCTCTTGCAAATTCCAAACCTGTCTTTCGCATTTCATCAAACAATGTCCTATGGCAAATTACTTCTTGAAAACCATTTCCCTGAATTTTATGCACCTCAAAGGAAGCACCTATTATTTTTTCGGTAATTTCCTTATATTCTAATTAAGTATTCCTAATCTGTGAAATCTTTTAATCCCCTTAATCCGTCATCCGCTCCCCCATCATTCTTTCACAAACTTAGCATACTGCATAAGCTCATCGCCGCGGTTCAAAGTCAGGTAATACAAGCCACTGTACAAATCACTGAAATCGAAAGTGGTTCTTCCTATATTCACTCCAGAAAATCGCTTGACTTCTTGGCCTAAAATATTGTAAACTATCCATGTTAATTCCTTTGCATTCAAATTACTTTCCACCGTAGCCAAATCTTTAACTGGGTTGGGGAATATTTTCATTTGCTGCTTTGAAGTCAAAGTATTGGTATTCGTCATATTGCATAAATCCTGCAGATTCAAGGCAACATCCAATTGGTCAAAATCAACGCCAATATCCTTTCCATCTATACCTGCATTTGCATACAAACTTGCATTCGACAAGCCAAAATTGTGATAGTCCAAACCTCCATTGGCAAAATCAATAAATTGAACCTCCGTGGCTGTGACAGGAAAATAGTTTTTGCTGGAAGTGTTGTAGTTACTGTATTTAGTTGAGTTGCCTCCGATCAATATGTTCTTATGAAATTTCTTATTCGCATCAGTTATTCCGGGCATAAAAGCGGCCATCGGACCATTGCCTCCTTGTGCAAATCCAGGCCCATACATGCCTTGATAACCGCCCGGAGACAGAAAACTATTGAAAATATTGTTGCTGATTGAAATGGTCTCAATGGTATCATATACCCAAGTGATTGGACCAGTTTGAAAAACAGTGTTGTGATCGAGGATTAGGTCAGTTGGATTGCTGACTTTTAAGAATGTCCCATCATTGGGGCCATATATATTTCCATCTCCATATAAGGGACCACTTATTTCATAAAATAAATTATTTGCTATCCTTATGCGTTTCGACTGTTGCGTAGGCGATTGTGTGTCAGTGCCTGTAAGTGAAATACCTGAACCAGCTCGTTTTATGATGTTGTTGACAATGTCAATATCACTTACCTCGGCTTGAGGTGAGCCTCCGCCCTCTCCTCTTACTGTCAATAATATGGCAGCTCCACTTTGACCGATTGGAAGATCAGCCCATGAGTTCTCAAAAATATTACCCTCCACTAAAATTCGTTTGCCTGTTTTAAGCTCAAAAAGGTTTTTTATGGTCCAATGTTTTCCTTGATAACTGGGGTCTCCGACTCTCCATTTGAATGGCTTAAAAAAGTAATTGTTTTTAATCTCCATATCGGATGGCACCAAATTGGGAATTGCAGTTGCCGCTCCTCCAAACAAAATATTTTCCCCAGCTGCCTCCAAATAATTGTTATTGATGATAAAAGGTCCAGGACCATTCGTTCCTCCTATTGCATAAGTGTCGAAACCGATGCTGTGAAAATCCGAAATATGGCATCCCAAAACAGCAGAATTGGCACAATTCAATATGACTCCCGACTTCATGATAGTGGCGTTGGTATGCCCGTGGATGTAGCATCGATCTATGATAAAATCATGTGGCACCTTACTCAAGGAATTTTGAGCAGCACTTGCATCACCCAATTGGACCAAACCATAACTGTTCTGAACTCCAAGATCAACACCTATCTCAAGACCTATAAATCGGTAATGATGAGCCGAAGTTGAAGTTTTAAAACAAGGCAACCCGGAGGGATTGGTCGTAATGATTTTGGGCATCGCATCTATTTGCAGCGGAAAGCTTGAATTGCCTGTTGGCTTTAATGGGCTAACTCTTAATCCCAATTTGGGTAGCAATTCTATTTCGGAAGAAGTCAATATTATCCAATCGTTTCCTGATTTATTGGGCAAAACAAAACTTCCTTCAAAGGTGGCTCCTGCATCCAATACCAATATGGTGCCTAGTACGGCATCGTTGATTGCCAATTGCAGATTGCTGTAATCTCTTCCTATTGGGCCAACCGTTGTAATCTTATAATTGGATACGTCTGGCATACAAACATCTATTGAGGAGACATTCGGCGGTTCAGGGATTGCCTGTGCAGACAGATTCGAACTCCAAGTGCATAAGCACAAAAGAAACAGTTTCATTGTTTTCATTGGTTTCAATTTTAGTTATTTTTAGCATCTAATTTATTAATTGTTGGACTGGTAAGTGTATTTCATAAAATTTCACTAATTATTTTTTCCAATTCTTGAGCATTGTAAAATTAAGATATTTTTACCCCTTAGCAAAGGATTACTTTGTCCGTCAATTTGCTGTCTAAACAGTAATTTAATCTTAAGCTCAAAATAACGCTTGGTTGCAATCGAAGAAAATATTGATTGTTCTAAACATGTGTTTGGTCTGATAACTGCTTGGAGACGCCTACAACTTTAGGACTATTCAGTCGGCAAAATCAAAAAAATTGTTGATTTCTGATGCTTTACATTGCTATGGTTTACAGCCGTAAAGAACGTTTTGCAAGTATATTATTCACTTAAAAAGAATCTCAAAACACAGCATGCATATAGAGATGAGAGAATAACTTTCATCTCTTTTTTTATTGAAACGCATCTGTCCCCCTCACCCGCTCAAAAACTTGGTCTAACTTTGCATTTGATTATTTGCTGTTTTCGTTGATATGAATCATAAAAATGCGCTGACTTTTATTTTCTTTACCCTACTGCTGGATATCATTGGCTGGGGAATTATCATACCTGTGCTGCCAGGTTTCATTACCGAATTAACAGGTGATACCGTTAGTCAGGCTTCTAAGTTAGCTGGATGGCTCGCCTTTACTTTTTCTATTGTTCAATTTTTCTTCGCACCTATACTGGGCAATCTGAGCGACCAATTTGGGCGCCGTCCTGTGTTGCTCTTTTCGCTATTTGGATTCAGCATTGATTATATCTTGATTGCTCTCGCACCCACAATCACTTGGTTGTTTATTGCTCGGGTTATTTCAGGCATCACAGGTGCAAGTATCACTACTGCTCAAGCGTATATTGCGGATATCAGTACGGACGAAACCCGTACCAAGAATTTCGGAATGGTTGGGGCTGCATTTGGTTTGGGTTTTATTATCGGGCCAGTCATTGGGGGCTTCATGGGCCAGTTTGGCACACGGGTTCCATTTTATGCAGCAGCCATTCTCTGCTTTCTGAATTTTCTTTATGGCTATTTCTTTGTTCCTGAATCCCTAGCAATAGAAAATCGCCGAAAATTTGACTGGAAACGAGCCAATCCTATTGGATCTTTGATGCACTTGAAAAAATATCCTGCCATTCTGGGCTTGGTTGCTTCTTTGAGTTTGGTTTATATAGCAGCTCATGCTGTTCAGAGTAACTGGAGTTTTTATTCCATCTTCCGCTACAATTGGAATTCTAATATGGTCGGTATTTCTTTGGGAATTGTGGGTCTTTTGGTAGGCTTGGTGCAGGGCGTGTTGGTTCGATACGTCAATCCTAAAATAGGAAACGAAAAAAGCATTTACTTGGGATTGGGTCTATATGCGGTGGGCATGATGTGTTTTGGACTTGCCACTACTGGCACCTTATTTTTAATAGCCCTGCTTCCTTATTGCTTGGGTGGCATTGCTGGTCCGGCCTTACAAAGCATCCTTTCAGGTGGTGTTCCTCCCAATGAACAAGGGGAATTACAAGGTGCATTGACGAGTATCATCAGCGTCACTTCTATAATTGGCCCGCCTGTAATGACTGGGATATTTTACTATTTTACCAAACCTGATGCGACTACAATCTTGCCAGGTGCGCCCTTCTTTTTGGGTGCAATGCTGATGAGCCTCAGTTCATTTTTAGCCTATCGGGCGCTTCACATCAACAAGAAAGTGGAACTTAATTAGGAATCAGCAATCAACTTCCTAGCAGCAGCAATCGCCAAAGGCAGACCTTCGGGATCAGTTCCACCTGCTGTGGCATATCCGGCTTGTCCTCCACCTCCACCTTTGACATGTACAGCCAATTCTTTGACCATATTTCCTGCGTGAAATTTAGAACTCAATTCATTGGATACAGCAATGCTCAATTGCGGTTTGCCGCCACTGTTGGATCCCAGCACGATAACTCCTGAACCTATTTCATGCAAGAGTTGGCTTGCCAATTCCTTAACTGCTTTGCCATCCATTTCACCGACATCAGTGATGATTGTCTTAAAATTCTGAACGCTTTCTGCTTGGGACAACAAATCCGATTTCATAAACTTAACCAATTGCAATTGGAGTTTTTCAAGATCTTTTTGGGATTTCTTCAAGTCTTCCTGCAAGGATTGAACTGCCACAACGATGTCCTTGGGTGCCTTCAATACTTCCTTCAATTCGGACAAGGTCTTTTCGTTTGAATCAACCCAGGCCTTGGCTCCAACTCCTGTTACTGCCTCTATTCTGCGCACTCCTGCTGCCACGGCAGACTCAGATGTTATTTTGAACAAGCCAATCTGGCCAGTAGCGGCCACATGCGTACCACCGCAAAGCTCACTTGAAAATCCTTTTTCGAAGGTAACAACTCTGACTTTGTCACCATATTTTTCACCAAAAAGCATCATTGCTCCTATTTCACGAGCTTCCTCGATTGGCACATCTCGCTGTTCATCCAACGCGATATTTAAGCGTACTTTTTCATTGACCGTATTTTCTATGGATTCCAACTCAGCGTCACTTAATTTTTGGAAATGACTGAAATCAAATCGCAAACGTTGATTGTTTACGTCTTGTCCTTTTTGGTTGGCGTGTTTGCCCACCACACGATGCAATGCTGCGTGCATCAAATGAACCGCGCTGTGATTGGATGAGGTGTCACGTCGCCAATTGTCGTCTACTTTTGCAGTAACTGGTGCATTTGGGCTTTCAGGCAGTTTGTTTACGATGTGAACAATCAGTTCATTTTCTTTTTTGGTATCACTGACTATTAAGGTTTCGCTACCTATTTCTAGTTGTCCACGGTCGCCTGTTTGTCCTCCGCTTTCTCCATAGAAAGGAGTTTCGCTGAGTACCAATTGATATTGTGGTTCTGATTTTACCAGCACGGTACGGTATTTCACGACAAAAGCTCCTTCAACTTTAGTGGTATCGTAGCCTAAGAATTTCAAATCCTTGTTTTCCTGTATTTCATGCCAGTCACCGATTTCCTTTTTGGAATCCGCACGCGACCGCTGTTTCTGTTCAGCCAAAGCTGCCTCAAATCCAGCCTCGTCTATTTGCCAGCCCTGCTCAGAAGCGATTAACCTAGTAAGATCAATCGGAAACCCGTAGGTATCATACAATTCAAATGCAGTGTTGCCGTCTATCAAATTATGCTTTACGTCGAGTGCTTCAATGCGTGAAAGACCTTCGGCCAAAGTACGCAAAAATCCCTTTTCTTCCTCCAGAACTACTTTAGAAATAAACTCGCGTTGCTGTTGGATTTCTGGGAACACATCGCCCATTTCATCAGCCAAAATATGAACCAAAGCATAAAGAATCGGTTCTTTTTGATCCAAAAATGAATAATAATATCTGACTGCCCTGCGCAGAATACGACGGATCACATAACCTGCTCCACCATTGCCAGGCAATTCACCATCAGCAATTGTAAAAGCTACGGCTCTTATATGATCTGCCATGACTCGCATGGCTACATCTGACTTGGCGTTGGGATCATAACTTGCAGTATATTTTTTGCCAGTACGAGATTCTATAAACTGAATAAACGGTGTAAAAACATCTGTATCATAACTCTTGTCTTTGCCTTGCAAAACCATGCACAAGCGTTCAAATCCCATTCCTGTATCCACGTGTCTTTCAGGAAGAGACTCTAAGGAGCGGTCGGCTTTGCGGTTGTATTGAATAAATACATTGTTCCAGATTTCGACCACCAGCGGATGATCTTTATTTACCAAAGACTCTCCAGGTATTTTTGCTCTATCCTCATCTGTTCGAAGGTCAACATGTATTTCAGTACAAGGGCCACACGGACCAGTATCACCCATTTCCCAGAAATTATCCTTTTTATTGCCATTGATGATTCGATTGTCAGGCAATACCTTATTCCATAAAGCATAAGACTCAGTATCGCGTTCAAGACCTTCCTTTTCATCCCCTTCAAAAATAGTAGCATACAATCGCTCTTTTGGAATTTGACACACATCTGCCAGGTATTCCCAGCTCCATGAAATAGCTTCCTTTTTAAAATAGTCGCCAAAAGACCAGTTGCCCAGCATTTCAAACATGGTATGATGTGTTCCATCAAAACCTACTTCCTCCAAATCATTGTGTTTACCAGAAACGCGCAAGCATTTTTGGGTATCTGTTACTCTTCTGTGTTGAGGTACTTTGTTCCCAAGAAAATAATCTTTGAACTGATTCATTCCCGCATTTGTGAACATCAATGTAGGATCGTCCTTATTGACTATTGGTGCTGAAGGCACTATAGCGTGTTGTTTAGATTTAAAAAAATCTAGAAAACTTTGCCTGACGTCGCGTGATTTCATGAAATGGAAATTCAGATATTTGATAGACTAGAAACGGAGAATTCTGTAAATTGGTGCAAATTTAAACGCAATCTCTACAACAAGTTCGACTCTTAGACGTTTTACATAATTCTTTTTACAGATTGGCAATATAAAAATATGTTATTACCCATGCCAAAAGTTGGGGGATTCAACATTGATTCGTATTTTAGCGGCTGTTAAAACGATAAAGTATACCATCCTACCCGACATGAACGTTTTTTAGTCCTTGTAAAAAATGCAACATGCCCAGAGAAAAATTTATATACAACAAGCATACACTTCGATTTGAGCGTCTTCAACTGACCTTAAAAGAAAGAGCTTTGAAACTGTTTAGTTTCGTTTCAGCAGTATTGGTTGCTTCTGTCATTGCCCTTTCATTGGCCTTTACTTACTTCCCTTCACCCAGAGAAAAAATGCTCTTGACCCAGATCAAGAACATGGATAGTAAATACACGGCTTTGAATCATGAAATAAATACCATGTCCAAAGTGCTTATAAATATTCAAGATCGCGACGCAAATGTTCACAGATTGATGTTTGGAATGGATCCGATTGACCCAAATGTATGGGAAGGTGGTGTAGGTGGCCGACCAAAGAAATTTAGTTTTGGACTGGGCAACGTAGGTGAAAGCTTACTTGAAACAGAACAACGCACACACCAATTGGAACGTCAACTCGTCATGCAATCTATGAGCTTGGATACCATCATGAATTTGGCAAAAAGCAAGGAAAGAATGTATTCTTCTATCCCGATAATAACACCAATAGGAGTTGATAAATTCAAAGGACGCATAAGTAGTTTATCAGGATTTGGTATGCGCATTCACCCTATTCTTAAAGTAAGAAGAATGCACACTGGTGTAGATTTTCCTGCATCTGTTGGAACAGCTATTCAGGCTACAGGTGATGGCCGTGTTGAAAAAATTGAATACAATGGAGGCGGCTACGGCAAAAACGTAACCATCAATCATGGTTATGGATACAAAACGCTTTATGCTCACATGAGCAATGTAAGCGTGAAAGAAGGTCAGAGTGTAAAAAGAGGTCAAAAAATAGGTGCAGTTGGTTCCACTGGGCGAAGTTCAGCACCACATTGCCATTACGAGGTTATTATAAAAGGTCAAAAAGTAAATCCAGTCCATTATTGTATTGAAGGAGTGACGCCAGCCGAGTACAAAGATTTGGTTGAAATGTCTCAAAACTCCAATATTTCATACGACTAACTCTGCACTTTGGACATACTCACTAAAATCCTATACGAACAAGCCAAACGTTATTTTACAATCAGTGAAGCCTCCAAAATGTTCGACGTAAATCCATCCCTGTTGCGTTTTTGGGAAGAGGAATTCAGCTCCTTGCAGCCAACCAAAAACAGAAAAGGAGATAGACTTTATACCGAAAAAAATATCGACCAAATTCGCCTTATTTACCACCTCGTCAAAGAGAAAGGATATACACTTGAAGGTGCCCGACATGAAATAAATACCAAGAAGGGAAAGGAAGAATCCAAACAACTGTTGATCAATCGACTGATTGATATCCGAAAATCACTTTCCGAAGGCTTGGAAGAACTCAATAAACTGAGCTAAAGTCCAATAGGTTTATCTTTGAACTACAATGTTTAAAATCACTTGCATCATTGGAAGCAATAATGATGGTACTTTGCCCGATCAACTCACTCAATAGCGCTTCATACCATACTACACCTGCAGTATCCAAATTGGTAGTTGGTTCATCTATGAATAATATCTCGGACGCAAAAGCAAATCCAAGCAACAACCTGGCCCTTTGCTTCATACCTGAGGAATATTGGCTGATCAACTTGGTATTTACATTGTAAGGAAATCTTGCCAAAGATGATTCTTTGTTCCATCCTGCTCTCCATGACTTAAAGCTAGAAACAAAATCCAGTAATTCAGCTAAAGTGAACTCTTCGATCAGCTCGATATATGGAGCGCAATAACTAAAGTGCTTGTAGACCTCTTCAATAGCCACCTCCTTAGCATTTGAACTGAAATAGCTAACAGAGCCTTCGGTGAGGGTCAGTTGCCCGGAAATACAACGCAAAAGTGTTGACTTACCTGCTCCGTTAGGTCCAGCAATCCCGATGCAAGTATCGTCTTCTATTTGTAATAAAATGCCTCTAAATATCCAATCGCGTTTGATTCGCCTTCCAGCATTGTTCAATTTGATTTTCATGAAATATTGATTTCACACATCAAAACTGAATGGTATTGAGTCCACGCATAATCCCTCTTGTTGCTCCTTTGATAAAATCGAGGATCAAAGTCTTTTCAGGTGTATCCGGCATAGTCTGTTCAATAATCTGAACAGCTTTGGTAACGTTGTTACCTTTGACATAAAGGATCCTGTAAATGTCTTGAATATTTAATATTTGCTCTGGAGTAAATCCTCGTCTCTTTAAACCAACTGTATTCACTCCGTTGTACGACAAAGGCTCGCGACCTGCCCTTACAAAAGGTGGAACATCTTTGCGCACTAGGGAGCCACCACCTATCATTACGTGGGGGCCTATCTTTACGAACTGGTGGACAGCAGTCAAGCCACCAAGCACCGTTTGGTTGCCAATGGTAATATGACCAGCAAGGTTTACATTATTAGCTAAAATTACACGCTCACCTATCACACAATCATGTGCTACATGAACATAAGCCATTAACAGCGCATGATCTCCAATGACAGTTTTTTCATTCGCAGCGGTTCCTCTGTTTAGGGTACAATACTCACGTATAGTTACGTTGTCACCAATTTCAAGAGTAGATTGCTCACCAGCAAATTTCAGATCTTGAGGTACACTACCTACAATGGCTCCAGGAAAAAACCGACAGTTTTTGCCAATACGTACACCATTATTGATTGTAACATGAGGCCCAATCCAGGTACCGTCACCGATGATCACATCTTCTTCGATGATGCAAAATGGAGAAATGATTACATTCTGACCAATCTTTGCATTGGGGTGGATGATAGAATTTGTCATCAGTTATTATTTAGACCTTTTCACTATTTGTGCTGTCAGCTCTGCCTCTGAAACCATCTTATTCCCGACGTAAGCGGTACCGAGCATGCGCACAATACCTCTCCTGATTGGTTCCAATAATTCAAGCTTCAACAACAATGTATCACCAGGCACAACTTTATGTTTGAATTTACAATTATCTATTTTAAGAAAATAAGTATCCCAATCTGATTGATCTTCCTGAGTACTTATAGCGAGAACACCACCAATTTGAGCCATTGCTTCTATCTGTAGAACACCTGGCATAATAGGATTTCCTGGGAAGTGCCCTGGAAAATAATACTCATTGAATGTTACGTTTTTTAAGCCGACAACTTCAGTATCTGTCATCTTGATTACCTTATCAACCATCAAGAAAGGATGACGGTGGGGCAAAATATTAAGCAATTCCTGATGCGTAAGTATAGGTTCCACCCGTGGATCATAAATAGGAATAGAGCTATTCTTTTTATCTTCCAGAAAGGCTTTCTTCAAAATTTTTGCAAACTGAATATTGCTTGTGTGTCCAGGTTTGGTAGCCACTATTTTGCCTTTGATGTGTTTCCCTACCAAAGCGAGATCGCCAATTACATCTAACAATTTATGTCTGGCAGGTTCATTTTTGAAACGCAGTTCTGCGGTGTTTAATATTCCTTCCTTCTTAACTTCAACTGCAGGCTTACCTAATTTTTCTGCCAATCTTGCCAAGTCTTGGTCGCTCATTACACGATCAACTATCACAACAGCATTGTCCAGATCGCCTCCTTTGATCAATCCATTGGCAACCAGCTGCTCCAACTCGTGCAGAAAAACAAATGTTCTACTCGGTCCAATTTGGCTTGTGTATTCCTCTATTGAATTCAACGAAGCAAACTGCTGTCCAAGCACAGGACTATTGAAATCAATCATGGTAGTCACTTCAAAATGGTCAGAAGGGACGGCCAATAATTCAGAACCAGACATTTCATCCTTGAAAGGTATTGGATATTTAATTACAAAGTATTCTCTTTCAGCTTCTTGTTCAACAAATCCAGCTGCATTGAGCGCTTCAATAAAAATCAGTGCGCTTCCATCCATTATTGGAACTTCAGGACCATCAACTTCTATCAAAACATTATCCAATTGCATTCCAATAAGTGCACTTAGGGTATGCTCCACGGTGCTGATCTGCGCATCACCAACTCTGAGCGTAGTTCCGCGATTGGTAGAAACCACGTATTGCGCATCAGCTGGAATAACAGGTTGCTCCGGCAAATCAACACGCTGAAACTTAAATCCGGTGTTGATCTCCGCAGGTTTGAAAGTAAGAGTAACCGCCTTGCCAGAATGGAGACCCACGCCTTTCACGGATGCCGATGACTTAATTGTTCTTTGTTTTGGCAAAATTTTAATAATTTCTGAGCAAAGATAATCGAAAGTTGAAGCTCTACAATGCTTGTTTCAAACACATTTTATTGAAATTCAAAATCATATAAAAAGCCCCTTCCCAAATTACTCTGGGAAGAGGCTATTTTCTTCATGAAATCCTTGCTTTTTGGAGCAAGTTTTTCATTATGCACATTGATTCAAATCCCGATATTATTCGATAATTATCATCTTTTTAACTGCAGAATGAGTATCCGTATCCAATTGGTAGTACATAGTACCGAATGCTGGCACTTCTGTACGATCAATACGAACTAAATTTGAACCCTTAGCGAAGTCACCATTGATGGCTTTAACAACTTTACCAGTTACATCATAAATAGTAAGCGTTGCTTGGCTTGCTTCAGGAAGATCAAATTTGATAGTAGTGAATTCTTTGAATGGATTTGGCTCGTTTTGATAAAGCTCAAAGTTGCTGCTTTCAATTGTTCCATTGTGGTTATTGAATTCAAGAACTACATCCATTGCTTCTTCGTTCGCATCGAATGCCATTGCTGGTGTCAAGCTTGAGTTAATACTTATTGACTGACTCAATTTACTTGTTTTGTTGGCTTTGAATGTAATGCTAAACAATACATCATTGTCCGTCAAAGTAGTGATTGATTTGCCATTCCAGCTGCTAGTGATTTTTCCACTTTCTAAGAAAGTTAGACCAAAGTTCTCACCGGTGATATCAGCAGCCACTCCTTCAATTCCTATGAAATCAAGAGCGTCAACATCAAAACCGATTGTGAATTGGTATCCACCAACGTTCATAAAGTCTTTAGCAGTAAAGTTAACCTTGTACTCTTGACCTGGTGTCATATTCTGTTCAGCTACAGCCAAAATGAATTTGTTTGCAGATCGAGTTTCATTGTTACCAATTGCAGCGTTAGGGTTAACATTATTGGTTACATCACCAATCTTGACACCTACGAAATTCAAATTCTGCGCTCCATTCAAGTTGTCCAATTGGATGGTTTCGTTGAAATCTTCCGTTAGTTCATTGTTGGTTAAGAATTTAAATGATTTGTCTACAAATCTCCATGAAGTATTACCAGGGAATTCAGTAGTGATGTTCAAAATCAACTTACGGATCTGCAATAGATCTGAAGAAGAAACTTTTTCATCTTTATTCACATCCGCAGCAATCTTCTTGTAAGGAGTAGCCAAAGCTTTCTTACCTAAGATATGATTTGTTATATTGATGATATCTAATGTATTCACTCCGTTCAAAGGTAGATTGTCTTTCTCAGGAATCACCGTATATGATTGTAGCGTAGGCAACAAGAAGCTGAATTGACCATTATTTCCAGTCATGAAATTGTATCCTGCAGCTACTGCAGTCAAATTCACGCCACCAACAGCTACTCCAGTTTCAGTTTCTACTTTACCAACTACAGAAGCCATTGGGTTGTTAGGACAAACTCCATCATTGTCAGTAATTAAGATAAAGGTTTCACAGAAATCCCAGTTTCTTTCAGAATCTTCAATTGTTCCGTTGCTATTTTCGTCATATCCACAGTCACCTACCCATACTCGCACTGCCTGAGATCCAATCTCGGTACAATCGAAAGTGATTGAAGTGGTAGTGGGAACATCTACTCCGTTAGAAGTTTTTGTTTTTTCTACCCTAAATACCAAATCAGCAAATGCACAACAATTGTCATAGCTAGAACCATTTTCCCAATCACTTGCCCAAATTGTAACCATTTGTTGTACTGGCATATTCGGAGCAGATAATCCATTGATACAAACTGGTGTAGGTTTCTTACAATCTTTCACGTAGAAGATGTATGAACAGGTAGTAAAGTTTCCACAACCATCTGTTGCTGTCCAAGTGATTCGGTGCTTACCGAATGGTACGGTTGCATTGAATGTATTTGAACTTACACCAAATGGTGAAGTAAATTCTATGGTTCCATCATTGAATGCATCAACTTTCCAAGAGTATTTTATCAAGCTTGAAGGAGAACAAACATCTGAAGCAGAAGCTACCAGTGTTACATTCTGCTGACAAGCAGCAGATGAACAGATTACTGTATCCTTGCATGAAGCAAATACAGGTTTAGATACATCAATCAACTTAATGTATTGAGTCAATTCGAAGTATCCGTCTCCATCATCTTCAAAAGCTAAGATATTATTTGGGAACCCAGGTATAAAGTCTGAGCACTGGTTGTGCCAAGGCAATGTAGGGAACCATTCTTGTAGATCAGCAAATGAAAGCGCTATACCTCCAGGAGTCTGAGTTGTAGAATTCTTGTCATACTGACACCAGTCAATAACTTTCCATTTCACGATGTACTTGCGACATGCACCTGGAACTACTGTCAATTCATGAACAATTGGCTCGATACCCACACTTTCACAATCACCTGAATGAACAGGACGATTCGCTGCAAGAGCGATGTATGCATTGATGTCAAATCCTTCCAAAGAAGTTGCAGCTGAATTACAAGATACTGTAACATCACAAGGGAATTGAACTACCAATGGTGTCTCATCTTCGAATGATACGCGCTGGATACATGCACGAGAGTTTGTGAACATATCGGTAGCTACCCAACGACGACGGATAACATTGTTGTAGCATGGATTTGGTTGATCAAGATCAGACCAAGTCAACATGATTCCACAAGCTTCAGTATTGTCTTTAACTGTAGGCTTAAGAGCAGTAGGCAATCCCCATGTAATATGAAGACAAACATCATTCACTTTACCTCCAGCTACTGGAGAGTTGTCATAAACTTGAAGAACCCATGTAGAAGCCCACTGGAACTTATGACTAGATCCTGACGGTACTGATACGATATCAGTGGCATTCTCAGGCAATAATTCAATGGTAAATGCATCAACCACACGGAATAGGTAGTAAGAACCTACGGTGAGGTCAGCAATTGAACCACCAGTGTTGCTTTCATAACGCAATGTCAATCTTTGACCATCGGTTAATCCAAGTGCATTCAATAAGTTGAATACTTCAAAACTGCTGATGCGGTTGGTATTTGCATCGATTTCATTAAACTGAACATTAGCAAATAATTTGCTATTCTCGTTGTTCAATGGATAACCGTTGAATAATTTCAAGTGGTCACCTTGTGGTCTCATTTGACCAACTGTAAATTCTTCACCAGTAGAAATCACAGTTCCTTTGTTGTAAGAACCTATTGCAGGAATCTTAGGAACACACTGGAACTCCGCAGGCGATTTTATGCCAAAGCTATTGAATACATCAATATCATAGGCTTGATCATTGAATACCACATTGATGTCTTCGCCATATTGGTTAGGGCAAGAATTGGTATTAAATACTGTTGCCTTGACACCAAATGGTGAAATCAACGCAACTTCTAACTGATTGGTATAAGCATGTGAAATATTCAATCCCAAATCCAAATCTGTAATAATAGAACCTTTAGGGAATCCTTCTACATCAATAGGGAATTGATATTTGCGTGCATAAACTTCTGAAATATTAGCGCCAATTGTTTGGCAAACTATCGTTGTATCTAAGTTGGTTGGAGTATAAGGCTGACCGCACCATACTGTAATATCCGGAGGACATGTAATGGCAGGACGTATCTTATCTTCAACTTTCACTACAGACCAACAAGTATTGATGTTGCCATCTAAGTCTGTCACTCGCAATTCCACTGTAACATCTTGTCCACCTTTTGCATCGCAGCAATAGAATGGAACTGTAGGACCAAATGGAGTTGCATCATTACCTTGACACTTAGGATTATCTAAACGTCTTGCAGTAAATGTGATTGGCCCACAATCATCAAATGAACCATCATCAAATGTCACAGCAGAAACTACCGTTACAGAATCAGTCAGAGAAATATTATGTGCATCATCACAAACTGCAACTGGTGACACACCGTCTTTGATTTGTTTAACTACAGTACAAAATGTAATATTTCCACAATCATCAGTAGCAGTATAAGTGAAGGTATAGTTGCCTGGCGTTAATTCCAACACAAAGAAGTTATCAGCACCTGGATCGGTTGCAGAATATAAGAATCCTTGTGCATCAACTGTTGAAACTACTACATCAATGTTATTTAATGTTGAGCAGTTGTCAGAAATAGCTATCCAAGGCAATTGAACGATTGCGGTACATCCTTGGTAATTGTTGCTTCCTGGCTGTATTGCAGACACAATGATCTGGTCAGCAGATGGGCAAACAAAATCAGGTCCGATTTTATCAAGAACTTTAATGATCTGGTCATGCGTTACAAGAACACCAGTACACCAGTCTAGGCAAGTCCATGTTCTGATTACTTTGTATGATTTTTGACAAACATCAATCACTTGATCTTTGAAGGTGCAACCGATATTTGAACAATCTCCTAGTACTGGTGAACCAGTAACGGCTACAGTTGGATAATCGTCATTGCAAGAAAGTGCAGGCTCATCAATATCATCATAGTTTGGCGGCAATAATACATCAGCCAATTGCTTTCTCAATACGAATATTGTTTGAGTACATTGGTCAACATTTGAATAATCATCAGTTGCTTTCCATGTTCTCGTAATGATCTTGCTGTAAGGACTTGCACATGCCTGATTGGCAACAACATCAATGAAAGAAACATCAACAAAGTTATCGCAACCGTCCAAAGCAGTAGGATCAGGATTGTATAATGTATTTTGGTATTTGAATTCAAAGCGTAAAGTAATCAAAGCACCAGCATCTCCACCAGCATAATCTCTAACCAACAATTGGTAATTACCATTCATGTTTGCTACGTTGGTAGCATTAGTCAAGGCATTTATTGGCTGATAAGTTCCTTGAATTGCGTAAGCACCTGTATTGCATGTAGCTTCCAACTGAGCAGCTGTCAAGGTAGCTTGATCGTCAAACATCACTTGAAGATTATTATTTGCACAACCAAAACCTGTAGCTGGTACACCTGGTCGATCAAATAAACGAATAGTGCCACCTGTAGGTGTAATCAACACCGCATCGATATCGCCAATCCATGTGTGCGAAATATCAACAAATATATTCAAATCTAGGTTTTGAACTGATGCTGGATTCGGTAAACCTGAAGTAGAAAGATTAATAGTAGTTAAAGCATTGTCTGCAATTGGTATTGCACCTGTCTGGAATTTTTGAACAACGGTTGCTGTAGTACCAGGAGTAATAGGATCCTCACAATTGATAACGTTATCGCTGCAATCCAACACAGGAGGAAGCTTATCTTCTACCGTGATATTGGACCAGCAAGAATTACCTGTTACTGGATCAAAAACTTTACCCGTCAATACGTCTCCAATGTAACTTCCATTGATAACTGGGCTACCAGGAATTAACTTACCATTTTGATAAATTTCTACAATATAATCATTGTAACAACCGTAAGGTCCACCTTCAAGAAGGTCATCAGCACCTACCAAGGCTTCGCAATCCTCATCCAAGCTTACTTGAATTTGGTCATTACAAACCAATGCAGTTTTGGCATTAGGGTATTCTGCAATTATGATACAGAACTGACAAGTTGAAGTATTACCTGCAAAATCCGTAGCTCTATAAGTCAAACATGTAGTACCAATTGGGAATAGATCGCCATTGGTATAACCTGAATTGTCAATCTGAACTACTGTAGGTGGAGCACCAATTATTTTTGAATATCGGATTGTTCCATTCCACGATCTTGCGGCGAAGTTTGTACCTGTAAAGTTAGGGGTGGCTTTTCCAATACCGGTTGTGATAGTCATATCACCGTTGGTATAGACATTGTTGTTGTTGGTATATCTCAAAGAGTTGGTCGCTATGTTATAGCTAGTCAATATGAAATAAATACCACGTGTTTCACCAGGCTGCAACACCAATCCGCCAATTGGAACATTGGTTGGTAGGTTGATACCCGCTGAAGTACTGTTTGCAGTACCCATTGAAGTCCATACCGCTGGGTTATTTGTATTACCTACATAGGTATTGATACCAGGGTTGGTATTGAATATTTGAAATGATACTGGTAAACCAACTGCTGAGTTAATATTACCATCAAACGAGTTAATTGTAATCGGACTGGTTGTGTTATTTGTAAGATTAAACATGTTACCAGCAAACTGATTGTTTGAGTTGAAAGTAGATGTTATCATACCGGTAGTGATAGCTATTTCACAATTGTCAAATGCTGACGGATTTGTGAAATAAATTCCTTTGTCACATTCTCCCGGATCCAGCACGATACTGATATTACCCGGACACGTCAAGGTAGGAGGAATATTATCTACTACAGTTACCACAGCTACACATGATGATGTTTGTAAGCAAGCATCTGTTACTGTCAGCACTACATTGTTAAGACCAATATTTCCACATGTGAATGCCGTTTTACTCAATGTAATTGTTCCACCTAAACTTCCGTTGTTTACTTGAGCAATTGTCAGTGTAGCATTTCCAGCAGCATCTAAGAAGATAGTAGCTGGTTGGCAAACTGCACGAGGAGCAGGTAAGATTGTAACAGTGAATGTATTAGGTGCACCTGGGCAATTCACACCACCACCAGTAAATATTGGTGTTACTATAATTATTCCAACAATTGGTAATGCTCCTAAATTAATAGGAATCCATGAAGCTATGTTCCCCGTTCCTGAGGCAGGAATTCCTATTCCAGTATTGGAATTTACCCAAGTGTAGCTCGTAGCAGTTCCAGTAAATGCGATTCCACCAGTTGGCAGACCACTACAGAATATTTTATTGGTTTGCGGAGTTACAGTTGGAGTTGGGTTAATTGTAATTGTGTACATAATTGGCGTTCCTGTACAAGTTACTCCACCACTTGTGAAAGTAGGTGTAACAGTGAATGTACTGGATATTGCCGTAGCACCTGCATTGGTAGCTACAAAACTAGGAACATTTCCTACGCCATTCAATGGAGCCAAACCAATTGCACCAGGAGTTCTTACCCAGGTGAAAACAACTCCGCCTACTGGTGTTCCAGTAAAATTAGATGCCGGAACAACATTTCCAACGCAATAGCTTACACTTGGCACTGCAACAATTGTAGGAACCGGATTAACGGTTACACTTTGTGTGATTGCTTGGATGCATCCTGGATGTGCACCTGTTGGTACCCCATTGTCAGCATCGAATGTGAATATTACAGGATATGTTCCTGCGCCCAATGTTGAAGGACTAAATATTGTGTTTGGAGCACCGTTAACTGTAAATGAACCAGTTCCCGTAGCAGCTCCTCCCGGAGGGCCTCCAAGGGTAGCAGTACCATTCAAGGTTACGTTTGCATCATTTGCACAGTAAGTCAGATTCAAACCATTGATTTGCGGGTTAGGGTAGAAGCAATTGTTGCCAATTCCCAATGTTACTGATCCGTTTGTAACAGAAACAGTATATCCAATTGCATCAACATGCTTTCCAGACAATGTGTAATTACTAATACCACCGCCCAATGGAACTTCAGTCAATACAAATCCAATAGGGAAGTTGATAGGAGCTCCTGGAGGAGCTGGTGAAGACGGTTGAAATAATCCAGCTACCGCTGAAATTGTCCAAGACTGTCCACTAGGTGCATTCACCGTTATTACTTCATTGAATTGACCGTTAGTTAGCGTTGTTGCATTATTAATACAAGAGCATGGGTCAGATATAAAAGGCTCACAATTTTGAATGCTGATGTTAGCTGATCTTGAAGGTCGACAGGTTGGATCTCCAGGTACTGGTGACAGTATTGCATACAGGAAGTAAGTACCTGCAGTTGGTATTGGTGCTGACAAAGTCGCTACAGTTCCTCCACTTGTTAAAGCACCGTTCGCTATAGTTCCAAGTGAAATTCCACCTACATAAGGGTTAACAAGTGCAGTAGCAGAATATTTGAATTGGATACCGTAAGTTGAACCCATACCTACTAGACCAGAAGCCGTTAGCGTAAAGTTTGTTTGTTTACATGAATTTGTAACACTTGATGTAAGTGATCCAATAGCTGGACATGTGCTACAACTTGGATTCAAATCAAGTGAAATTGTATTTGTGGTAGTACAGCCATTTCCAGCTGTTACCGTTACAAAATAGGCACCAGCTGTTAGACTTGTCTGGTTCTGATTGCCATTGATTAGACCGCTACCACCAGAAGTAGTCCAGTTGAAAGTATAAGGCCCAGCAGCTCCACCTAATGTAAGTGTTATTGAACCATTAGGAGCAAAACAATCGCTCGGTAATGTAACAGATGGTGTTACAGTAGTTATAGGATTTACATTCACAGTGCGTGTAGCAACTGCAGTACAACCCGCACCACTTGTTACTGTTACTGTATAGCTTGTGGTAGTAATCGGGCTTACTACAATTGGATTATCCGTTCCACCTGGAGGTGTACTCCATGCATAAGTGCCTCCACCAGATGCAGTTAATGTTGCTGATTGACCAGCACAAATCGTCACTGAAGCTGGCAAAATACCTGCGATTGGAAGCGGATTAACTATTACTGTTCTTGAATCTGTAGCTGAACAGCCATTTGAGTTGGTCAAAGTAACTGAATAAGTTGTGCTCATAGCCGGAGAAACAGTAATCGGATTAGCAGATCCACCTGGAGGTGTGCTCCAAGCAAATGTACCAGTACCTGATGCCGATAGTGTAATACTTTGACCAGCACATATCGCAGCAGGGTTCGGTGTAATTGCTGTAGTTGGATTCGGATTTACCGTAATTGTTTGTGTAAATATTCTTGAACAACCTGCAGCAAGAGTTACCGTTACTGAATATGGTGTAGTTGCGATAGGGTTGACATTGATACTTGCAGTTGTTGCTCCACCTGGAGACCAAAGGTAAGAGGCACCATTGGTAGCAGTTAAGGTCACCAATGCTCCTGAACATGTAATACCGTCGTTGGCCGCAATTCCTGAGTTTTCTGTGAAAGCAAAAGTAACATCTGTACCATTGAATTCATCCGCTCCTATATCAGGTCTTGTCGCATTTCTTGCCATGCCATCATAATCGACTGTTACACCAGCTACTGGCATACCACCTTGATTGATACATTCGTTTGATACGATATGCAAATCAGTATCTGAGGTAAACGTTGGGTTGATATTTAAAGAAAGAGCATCAGCTGGGTAAGCTGCTTCCCAGTCTGCCAATGTCAGTTGATTGACACCATTGAAGCCAACGGTATAGACAGTAGGAGCTGTGCTGATACCAAAGTAATCATTGTTATTGATATCTGCAAATACAAATCCAGTTGGAACATAAACACTGTAAGCTCTTGATGTAGTACCCAATGAGAAACTTTGCTCATTGAAAAATATATTGTTCTTGAGCACAGTTCCAATAACTAAAGTTGATGTAGCAATAAAAGCAGATGGAGTGGAGGTTGTTCCAGTTCCAACAGTCACCAATCCAAATAAATGGACTGAATTGTTCGCCACAGTAAAGTTTGTACCACCTACTAATCTTATTCCAAATGGATTAAAAGTCGTGCCACTGAAATAGTTAACAGTTCTCAAATCCGAAATGAAATTATTCGCTATCAGGTTATTGGTGACACTTGTTGCAGTATTGAAGTTAATACCGTACGCGCCCCATCCACCAGTATTTTCAGCATAAATACCAGTAATATTATTTCTGGTAAATGAAGAATTCTGTATACCCCCATTATTTTCAATTCCAATAAGTGTGGTTAGTGTTGTACTTCTTAAGTTGAAAATATTGTTCTGAGAAATCACCGCCCCATTTATAAAGGCAAGATCTATACCTCTGAGCACAACATAATTGGCTGGATTCGCTGAGCCTATTGAGTTCTGAGTGATCGACAAACCACCAAGATCACCTGCTACAGATGAAGCCCTTGCATAAATACCATACTGAACAGTGTTGATATTATTGTTTTGGATGGTCAGGTTGTCATTATCATCTCCCGTTGCAGTTGTAGTAACTGTAGTTCCAGCTACATGAATTCCGAATGTTGCGACAGTGTTTGAACCACCAATGATATTTGTATTTCGGATAGCATCATTTGTAGCTCCTAAACCTGTTCCCAAACTCTGAACACATACTACCGCAGTGTTTGTAGCAATAGATGTATTTGTTAAAGTCAAATCCCTTGTTGTTCCACCGATTGTATTAGAACCATCAATTGTTATCCAGTCAGCACCATTGAATCGAATCAAACAAGTAGCAGAGCTGCCAGATATAGTTGGTGAATTCCCAGGTGCCGGTTTTATAGTCAATGTATTCGATGCGCTTGCAGTAGGAATCGCATTGAAGGTTATCGGAAAAGTTTCTGTAGGATAATTGACATCAGTAAGGCTGAAAACTACATTTCCTGACACACAACCTGCATTGTAAGCGGCTGCACCCAAAGTCAAGGTTGTATAAGTTCCTACTATTCCTACTGGAATTGTACCAGTAAGATTGGACTGTATAATTGTTGTGAAAGCATTTACTGGATGTGTAATCACCGTATTTACATCCGTTGCAACTACTCCACCAATGAAAGACCCAATATTAGGTGTTGCTACAATATCTTGTGCAATTACGTAATAAGATACTACGTCAGCCGTAGCCAATCCACCCATATCTGCAGCAACTATTGTAAAGTTCCAACTTCCATTGGTTGCAGTTCCTGAAGCCAAAGTACCCGGTTGAGAGAACCAAGTTCCACTTGCTTTACGATAGTAAACTCTAGGCCTTAAAGCGCCAGCTGTAGGAACTCCTGTCAAATCTGAAATCAAAACATCATTCAATGCAATATCTGTTGTTCCACATACGGTAGCTGGAAGACGAATATACGAAATACCAGGAGGAGTTAAGTCAGCAACTGGAGTAAAATTACCAGCGTCAGCGCCAATATCTGTGGGTGTTAAAGAAGCCCTTGTCTGAGCATCAAAATCTTGAGGTGCACTTGCTATAGGTGCTCCACTTGATTCAACTGGGGTTGCAGCTGCAGCTTGAATGTGTAGGTCAACAGTGGTTGAAGTACCGTTTGGAGCAATGTATTGCGGATTAGCAGAAAGTGAAGCCCAGTCCATTCCGGTAGCTGTTCGCCATGCAGCCAATGTATTGTAAGGCAAAGCATTAAATAAACCTAAGTTTCCTCCTGTACCTGGAGCAAAAAGGATATTGTTATCACAAACCAAGCCTGCTTGACTGGCTACAGTACCTGGCAAAGACAAAGCATAGTTCAGTCCTGTACCTGCAGCATTTGATCTGTTGTTAAAGAAGATATTGTTTCTAACAACTCTACCTGCAGTGACGTTTGTGCTTCTGAAAGCAAATGAGTTGCTGGTTCCAGTTGCTACTGCTTGACCACCAACATAAATACTATTGAAGATGATTGAGTTGGTTCCTGCAGCTTCTGTTATACCGGTTACGATAAAGTTTCCGTTGTTATCAACTCCCGCGCCATCAACACCTACACGGATGAAGTTGTTTTGATAAGTTCCATTTCCAGTATTAATTTGAAGTCCAGTTACTCCGTTTAAGCCAGAACTTGAAATATTGGCTAAGCTGATTGAATGAATATTGTTGCGCTCTATCAATGATGGAATAGCTGGCGGCAAGTTGAATACTGCTCCGAATGCTGCTGTTGCAACTGCAGTATTATTGCTGTTCGAAATATTGAATATATTGTTTTGACTCACTGTATTGCTTCCAGTTGTTTGACCATTTCCGAATATGGTAAATCCTAAAGCAGAAACAATAGTAGTGGAGGCAGAAGCACTTGATAGATCTCTAATGGTATTACCAGTTACATTAAATGTTCCTAAAATATTAGGACTTGTACCTGACCCTTGAGCAGACATACCAGTCACAGATGCAGCAAGTCCAGTATTAAGATTCGCAAGATTTCCGATCGTGTTTTGTGACATTGACTGCCCAACACCAATTGAAAAGCTAATGATACCCAACAAACTACTGTTTCCATTGAGCGTACAACTATTCGCAACCGTAGTACTACCTACTGTGTTGTTGTTCACATTGTAACTGCTTCCAGCCAGAGTACTTTGAACAGAGATCAATCTTAATCCAGGCACTGTTGCAGGAACTCCTGTTACTACCATTTGAATACCTGCAATCGTATTGCCAGTAATGTTCATCAAGTTAGCAGGCGTACCTCCTCCACATATAATTCCACAGAAATTGAAAGCAGATCCTGAAGCAGAAACCACTATACTATTGGTGGATGAAGCAAGACCTATGGTGTTGCCAGTAATATTGATCAAACCTTGGGCTCCAAGTATTGCTGCATTAAAACCCGATATGTTTGTGGTTGTAATGTTTAAGTTTTGGATGGTATTGTTTGAAATAATAGAAACAACTCCTGCAGCCAAAGATAGATTAATTCCTCTAAAGTTGACTGTCGTACCAGAAAATGTCAAAGCAGCTCCACCACACAAAGGTGCATTTCCACCTATGAAGTTTCCTGTTACCAAGAAATTATTTCCAGTAGTGGTATTTGATATTTGAATACCGCCCCAAATGGTAGATGAAGATCTAGTAGCAGTCTGATAGATACTGTTGCCAGAAATGGTCCAATCTGTATTACCTCCTATGACATTGATTGCATAAGAAGTAGAAGCAGCTGCAAATGTGTTGAAGATATTACAGTTGCTGATTGTGTTATTGGTATTGTGTGTTGCCAAGGTAGTTATAGTACCTGAAGCATAGACACCATTGGTAGGTGTCGTTAGACCATCTCTAATAGTACAATTGTCAATGATATTGTTGCTATTTCCCATTGGAGTGTTAGTTGTTGAAAACCATACCACACCATTAGCAGTGCTGGTATTAACACCCACTAAACTACAAAACCTTAGAGCATTGGAAGTAGCGCCATTGATCAATTGAACAGCATAACCTGTGGTTGTAGTATTAGATATAGTAAGTTGAGACACCCCAACTCCACCTGCGCGACCATCAATAGTTACAAAGTCACCCGCATTGAAACTAATAGTCCCGATTGTGCTTGTACTAGCAATTGATAATCCAACAGAACCTGTTTGAGGTCTAATGGTTAAATTATTAACAGCTGATGCACACAATAATTCAGGGATCACGATAGGGAATGCTGGTTCGGCAGAACTCACATAAGTAGTTTGTAATTCTAAAATAACAGGTCCTGACAAACCATTGGCTTGTAGATCAGCAATTCCTGCTGTAATACTTGGATAAAAACCTGTTGGTCCAACAGTTCTGGTTCCTGTGACAGAACATCCAGCTGTGGTTGCAGTTCCTGAAAGCGGTGAAGAAGGCAAGTAAATTGGCCCACCACATTGACTTCCGTTGAATGAATAAACCCAAAAATAATATTGAGTTGAAGGCACCAAACCAGTAGCCGTAAATGTTGTTAAAGCACTTGAGGAAACAATGACTCCACCCAAAGCTGAAGCACCTGGTGTATAAGTTGTGTTGTCCACTGGAGCAGTTGGAGGCGTAGGAGACGAAGTTCTTACCACCAAATAACCTGATGGCGCTCCTGCAGCGGCAGTAAAAGATCCACCTACCGTAGAAGAGGTTGGTGTTAATACCAAACTAGTTGGCTGAGCCGATGGTATTGTTGGAGCTCCAGCGGCTACCAATGAAATTTCATCGATCGATCCAGGATTGGCACCTGCTACAGATCCGTCATTTGACCACATGAATACAAGTCTTCTGGTAGTACCTGCATAAGAAGCAGGAAGACAGATCGTTTGTGTCTGATAAACTGTTTGAACATTCAAGTTAGGAGGGCTAGCGTGAACCACTGCTCCCGGGTATGCTGTAGGTATATTTAACCAACTTTGAAAAGCTCCAGCAGGAGAATTCAATACTGGTGTTTGTGAAGTTGGCATTGAATAAACAGTTAAATAGTCAAAACTTGATTCTCCAGTACCTTTCCATTTGAATGTAAGTGTTATATTTGTTTGGCCGGCAGGGAATGTTACATCTCTGTAAAAATGAACAGTATTGGCCAAACCACCGTTGTAAGCCCAAGTTGCTCCTGCAGCATCATTTGAGATATAAGCACTGTTACTACCCGCAGAGGCTACAGCAACACCACCAATAAAAAAATTATTATTTGTACCTGGTGTTCCGTTTACTTCTGTCCAGCCATTCGCTGCAAAAGTGGAACCATTCTCAAATCCTCCATCTCCAGTAGGACTGATCAATGTTTGTGCATTCAAATTGCAAATGCAACCCAAAACCAAGATAGTTAAGGCGACGCAAGATCTTAAAGTGTGTAATATATTTTTCATCGGGAAAAAATTTGTAGCTTGTCTTTTGATTGGATTAGTTGGCTTTATTTACTTCCAGAACTGGAATTGCATTCAGCCCTTCTATTAATCCAGGCAGCAAAGCATGATAGATATAATTATAATCTGCACCCTTGGCAATAGTATCAGTGCTAATATCTTGTTCAAGTTTTTTTAATGAGGCAACCATCGCTTCCGATACTGACACATTAGAAAGAATATTGGAACGCAAGCTTTGAACCAAAAGACTGTAACCATTAAAATTGGCAACCTCTTGAGGATCTAAACTCGGTTGTGCTAAAAAATTGTCAACTCTTGCTTTCTCACTGCTTAAGTAAGTATCCAATTCTGCAGTAGTTTTAAAAACGCCACCAGCTAAATCAGGATAAGCTTGCGCGTTGGATGCGAAGCTGCAAAGCATAATAATACACACTGCCAAACAATGTCTTAAGGTCATAAAATGATTGGTAAAATTGGTTTTCATAGCAAGCGATTTATTCATGATGGTATTAGGACCTAGCTGAGGCCGGTCAATTGGTTTGATGAGTTCAAATTTTTTAAAGCAATGACTCTTGGCGTCATAAGTGAATGCCAATAAAAGCACAAATCTGATGCGCTGTAAGAGTCTGAAAGAAATGTAAAATTGAATGAGGGAACCAGGTATTTCATGAAATACCCCAACACTTGCTCATGAAAAGAAGTGTGTGTCGATGAAAGTAAATAAGTGCAATCAGACTGGTTGTAGCCTGATAATACGATGTTCATGGATTCCGAATTAATATGTTTGTTTCCTCCTGAAGTATCAGAAGGCGTATTAATCGGCTAATGGGAGTTTTAGTAGTTCTTTGACAGACTTACCTTAACCCCACAAAGGTAGAGACAAATTGCAGTGTTGTCAAGCATTAATTTTGTTTTTTTAACATTAAATTAATGTATCAAGGCAATAGATTTTTATATATGAACTAATCAATATGTATATGTACTTAATGACTAGATGCCTACTTGCAATCAAGCTACAAATTGGCTAAACCAGTAAGGTATTGGAATTGCAAAAATAAATCTGCAATCAGACAATTACAGCCGCTGAACACTGGTCAGATGCACAATAAATTAACTAAAATGCAAATCGGTTTATTTCCTTTAGCACAAGTACCAATTCGAATCTTCAATTTATAGCTTTCATTCAGCCTCTTAGATGTCGCTTTTACCTCACGTTCCGATTCCATCTCCGTCTAGTGGCTTGGAGCGGATAATTTGTCGCTATATTGATCGTCCTTGATTTCATGCGTCTCAGATCCGCAATTCTAACGTTCAGGGTGAAATAATACCGAGGAGATATTCACATTAATCCAAACTACAATAGCTGTCGGCATTAACCACTGTTCAAAATGGTCTATCTACCATTTCACAATGGTATAAAACTAAAATGCCCCATTCCGTCTGAAGAGAGGAAGTAGGGAAACTATTAAGAATATTATATTTTCTACCGACGAAAAATTATGTAAGTCCAATGTATCAAATCAATGCGACTGTAGCTACCGGATAAACCACTGTAGGAAAGGTTTTGGTTAGCATTTCACGATGGTTGCACAAAAGCACTTGAGTTTAGGGCATAAAAAAAGCCCCCCCCCGAATTGCTCCGGAGAGAGGCCATCCCAAAAACCGATTTATAGTTTTCGCTAGAAATCGATGAGTGGTATTAGAAGGTTTTCACCCATCTCGATTAATCGATGATGATCATCTTCTTAACTGCAGAGTTCGTATCAGTATCTAACTGATAGTACATAGTTCCCGCAGCTGGAATTTCAGAGCGCTCGATACGTACAAGGTTAGAACCTTTAGCGAAATCACCGTTAATAGCTTTCACAACTTTACCAGTTACATCGTAAATAGTAAGTGTTGCTTTGCTAGCTTCAGGAAGATCGAATTTGATTGTTGTAAACTCTTTGAATGGATTAGGCTCATTCTGATACAACGCGAAGTTGTTAGAAGTAACAGTACCATTATTGTTGTTAAACACAAGAGCTACATCCATAGCTTCCTCGTTAGCATCGAATGCCATAGCAGGCGTTAAGCTAGAGTTCACACTGATAGCTTGGCTCAATTTAGCAGATTTATTAGCTTTGAATGTTACAGTGAACAATACTTCATTGTCAGACAATGTAGTGATTGATTTGCCATTCCAGCTAGTAGTGATCTTACCGTTTTCTAGGTGAGTCAAACCGAAGTTTTCACCTGTGATGTCAGCAGCAACTCCTTCGATTCCTACGAAATCAAGAGCGTCAACATCGAATCCGATAGTAAACTGGTAACCAGCGATGTTAGTGAAATCTTTTGCAGTAAAGTTAACTTTAACTTCTTGACCAGCAGCAACATCTTGATCAGCAGTAGCTAGAGTCAATTTGTTAGCAGAACGAGTTTCGTTGTCACCAGTTGCGTTGCTACCATTTGCGTTGTTGGTAACGTCACCTACTTTAACAGAGATAAAGTTCGCGCTAGTAGCAGTGGTTAGTTTGTTGATCTGAATAACTTCAGGGAAGTTTTCAGAAAGCGGATTGTTCGTAGTGAACTTGTAAGCTTTATCAACAAATCTCCAAGATGTGTTATTGCTAAATTCAGTAGTGATATTCAAGATCAACTGACGGATTTGAACAAGGTCAGCTGCGCTGATTTGCTTGCTCTTGTTAACGTCAGCAGCGATCATTTGGTACGGAGAACCTAAAGCTTTCTTGCCTAGGATGTGGTTAGTAATGTTAATTACGTCAAGTGTATTCACACCGTTCAATGGATTAACATCTTTAACTGGTACAATAGTGTATGCTTGTTGAGTTGGAAGCAAGAAGCTGAATTGACCGTTGCTAGCAGACGTCAAGTTGTAAGAACCTGCAGTCAAGTTAACACCAGTAACAGCTTTTCCTGTTTCTGTTTCAGTAGTACCTACAACAGCAGCCATAGGAACGTTAGGGCAAACGCCATCATTGTCAGTGATCAAGATAAATGTTTCACAGAAATCCCAGTTTCTTTCAGAATCTTCGATAGTTCCGTTACCATTTTCATCATAACCACAGTCACCAGCCCATACACGTACAGGTTGAGAACCAAGTTCAGTACAATCAAATGTTACAACAGTAGTAGTAGGTACATCAACTCCGTTAGAAGTTTTTGTCTTCTCAACACGGTATACCAAGTCAGCAGTTGCACAACAGTTGTCAACAGATGAATTTGATACCCAATCAGATGCCCAGATAGACACCATCTTTTGTACTGGCATGTTAGGAGCAGAAAGACCGTTGATACAGATAGGTGTAGGTTTCTTGCAATCTTTTACAAAGAAAATGTAAGAAGAAGTAGAGAAATTACCACAACCGTCAGTAACAGTCCAAGTGATTCTGTGCTTTCCAAAAGGTACAGTTGCGTTAAATATTGGTGAATTAACGTTGAACGGTGACGTGATATCATTCGTTCCGTCGTTGAATGCATCAACTACATAACGGTAAGTAAGAGAAGTACTAGGAGTACAAACATCTGTAGCATTAGCAGTAAGAGTTACGTTCTCTTGACAAGGGCCATAAGAACAGATAGTAGTGTCTTTGTTGGTGATTACTGGTTTAGAAGTATCAATCAACTTGATATACTGTGTGTGTTCGAAGTAACCATCTCCATCATCTTCAAAAGCAAGAATGTTGAAAGGGAATCCAGGGATGAAGTAGTTACACTGGTTGTGCCAAGGTAAAGTAGGGAACCATTCTTGAAGGTCAGCGAATGATAAAGCGATACCACCAGGAGTCTGAGTAGTAACATTCTTATCATATTCACACCAGTCAATAACTTTCCACTTAACGATATACTTACGACAAGCATCAGGAACTACAGTTAGTTCGTGAATGATTGGCTCGATACCAACACTTTCGCAGTCACCTGAGTGAAGTGGTTGGTTAGCTTTGTCAGCAAGATAAGTATTGATGTCAAATCCAGCAAGAGATACAGTACCGTTAGGACCACAAGTAACTGTAACGTCACAAGGGAACTGAACTACCAATGGAGTCTCATCTTCGAATGATACACGTTGGATACATGCACGAGAGTTCGTGAACATATCTGTAGCTACCCAACGACGACGGATTACATTGTTATAACAAGGATCTGGCTGATCAAGATCAGTCCAAGTGAACATGATTCCGCAAGCTTCAGTGTTGTCTTTAGCAGTTGGTCGCAATGCAGTTGGAAGTCCCCAAGTGATGTGTAAATCAACTTGATTAACTTTTCCACCAGCAAGAGGTGCGTTATCATATACTTGTAGTACCCAAGTTGTAGAGAATTCAAACTTGTGGCTAGAACCTACAGGAACTGAAACGATATCAGTACCATTTTCAGGTAATAATTCAATAGTGAATGCATCAACAACACGGAAGATGTAGTATGAACCTACTTCTAGTGCATTGATAGGACCACCTGTGTTGCTATCGTATCTCAATGTTATACGTTGACCAGTTGTCAAACCTAGAGCATTCAACAAGTTGAAGATCTCAAAGCTGCTCAAACGGTTAGTATTAGCATTGATTTCGTTGAACTGTACATTAGCAAATAATAACTTGAAGTTTTCGTTATTCAACGGGAAACCATTGAACACTTTCAATTTGTCAGCTTGCGTGCGCATTTGACCTACTGTGTAGTTAACACCATTGTCAGAACCACCTACTACTAAACCTTTGTTGTAAGATCCAATTGCTGGAATCTTAGGAACACACTGGAAGAATGCAGGAGATTTGATTTGGAAGCTATTCCAAATGTTGATGTCATAAGCTTGATCGTTGAATACTACATTGATGTCTTCACCATATTGGTTAGGGCAAGAGTTAGTAGTCATTACAGTTGATCTCACACCGAATGGAGAAATCAAAGCGATTTCCAATTGGTTTGTGAAACCGTGTGTGATATCAAGGCCTAAATCTAGATCTCTGATGATAGCTCCCTTAGGGAACCCTTCAACATCTAGAGGGAACTGGTATCTTTTAGCATAGATTTCTGAAATCTTAGCATCGATTACGTTAGTTACAATTGTAGTATCTAAGTTAGTTGGAGTATAAGGCTGACCGCACCATACTGTGATATCCGGAGGACACACGACAGTAGGACGGATCTTGTCTTCAACAAGAACAACTGACCAACAAGTGTTGATGTTACCATCTAAGTCAATAACTCTCAATTCAACAGTTACATCTTGTCCACCTTTTGCATCGCAGCAGTAGAAAGGAACTGTAGGACCGAATGGAGTTGCATCATTACCTTGACACTTAGGATTGTCTAAACGACGTGCAAGGAACGTTACCGGACCACACTCATCATAAGAACCATCATCAAATGCTTCAGCAGCAACAACAGTTACAGAATCAGTCAAAGATACATTGTGCTTATCATCACAAACTGCAACTGGAGCTTCATCATCCTTGATCTGCTTAACAACAGTGCAAAAAGAGATGTTACCACAATCATCAGTAGCTGTATAAGTAAACGTGTAAGTACCAGTAGGAAGTTCTAGTTCGAAGAAACCGTCAGCTCCTGGATCTGTAGCAGAGTAAAGGATACCTTTAGCATCAACTGTTGAAACTACAACATCAATGTTATTGAAAGTAGAACAGTTGTCAGATATAGGAATCCAAGGCAATTGAACCAAAGCCAAACAGCCGTTGTATTGGTTAGGCTTGGTGTAACCGATAACATTGATTTGTGCAGGCGTAGGACATACGAAGTCTGGACCGAACTTATCCAACAACTTAATTATTTGTTGGTAAGTAGCGATCTGACCAGTACACCAGTCAAGTATTGTCCATGTACGAACAATTTTGTAAGAATTTTGACAAACTGGGATAACCAAGTCAACAAAAGTAGCTTGGATGTTACAACCAAGACCACCTGGACGACCAGTTACATCAGGAGTAGGGTATGCATCAGTACAATCCAATGCAGGCTCATCTAAATCATCATAGTTCGGAGGCAATACCAATGAACCAATAGTAGCTTTAGCAATATTGATGATTTGATTACACTGTGCCTTGTTACCACTGCAATCTTCAGCTACCCAAGTACGACGGATAGACTTGATGAAAGGACCAGTACACTGATTATCAAACAATGTAACGTCAGTGAAGTTAACAGCAGCAGTACAACAAGCATCAACATTGAAACCTGGATCATAAAGAACACCTGACCACTGGAACTGTAGTTCAGAGAAGTTGATAGTTCCTGCAGCAACACCTGAAGCAGTAATAGAAATCTCTAAAGTCCATGTTCCGTTCAAGTTACCACCGTTGTTAAAATTCGCAAGGGCTTGAGCTGCACTAGCAACCAATTTAGAACCTTGGAATGTAGCAGCAGCACAACCAGCAGCAGGGATAGTTGGATTCAAACGAGCAAGTGGACCAGCAGGAGCTTGGTCATCAAAAGTTACATTTTCTGTAGTGTTTAAGTTACAACCAAATGGTGCAGGACCTGCATTGTCTTGAAGAGTAACTGATACACCGTTAGGAGCAGTCAATTTAGCCTCAACCAAACCAATCCATTGGTGTGTAATACGAAGTGGAACGTTCAAGTCAAAACCAGGTATTGGAGCACCTGTGTTAGGAAGACCAGCAACGTTGAAAGTAACAGCAACAGTTCCTACTGCACCAGTAGGTGTAGGTAGTGGAGTACCAGCAGCAGTCAGTTTACCAGTGAAAGCAGCACCAGGAATCAATTCAATTCCACATGGTACAGCTTGATCTACACAAGTCAACACTGGTGGCAACTTATCTTCAATAGAGATAGTACCCCAGCAAGAATTGCCAGTGTCAGGATCAATAACTTTTACAGTAAGTGTCTGTCCGATGTAAGCTTCGCCTACAAGCGGGCTACCAGGTATCAATTTACCGTTTTGGTAAACTTCAACGATGTAATCATCATAACAACCGTAAGGACCACCTTCAAGAACGTCATCAGCACCAATTAGTGCTTCGCAATTCTCATCAAGAGATACTTGTACATTGTCATTACAACTTAGTTGTGATATAGGGTTAGGATACTCAAGTATAGTAACTCCGAAGTTCAACGTAGCAGCAGTACCGCAAACGTCAACAGCACTGAATCCTAGGTTAGTAGTACCACGTGGGAACAACCAAGTTGAACCACCTGGAGTCAACGGACCAGGACCAGCAGTTTGAATGATACCACCAGCACCACAAGCAGGATCACCTAGGCAAAGTGTTGTAGATAAAGTTTGGTAGTTAACTGCACCATCAAAAGTGAAGTTAGGGAAGTTCTGAGTGTACAAGAAAGCAGTCAATGAACCTGGAGTAATAGTCAAGTTAGCATCAGACTTAGGGAATACACCTGAAGCTGCTCCAAGGAATGGAGTAGAAAATGCACTACCGTTAGTAGATACGATGTGAACCGCACGAGTTTGACCCGGGTTAAGTGTTAAAGAACCAGCAGCACAAGCACCTGGCATAACTATCCGTTGCTGAGCAGCGTCACAAGCATCAGTTGATGTTCCAACAGAACCAGCAGCAATTGGAAGAGCACCCCATGTAGCCGCGTTAGCAGGAGCACCTACGAAAGTAGTGTTACCTGCACCTTGACGTACATAAACCGCAACGTTAGTAACAGCACCTACAGGATAGTTACCATCACGGATTGGATTCACTTCGAAACTTGTGATAACCATCTGCTTGGTAGATGTGTTCGTTAAGTTGAACATAACACCATTCTGACGGAAAGTAGTTTGGCACTGAGTAGCCAATCCACCAGAAGCACAAGCAAATCCGCTACAAGAAGTAGCACAGATTTGGAAGTTAAGCGCCTTATCGCAATCTCCTGGATCCAAAACGATAGTTTGGTTAGCAGGAGGATTGTTAAACTGAGGAGTAGCTGCACCAGTAACACCAAACTGTTGAGACATTACATAACCGTAGTTATTCAATGTAGTTAGTGTAACAATGTTCAAACCAGCGGGGAACGTACCTGAGTAGTTACCAACTGAGTTAGGGTTACCAGCTGTAAGTGTAAGACCAACACCACCAACAGCACTTACGCAAACCACACCACCCGTAGATGATGTAATAGCAGCAAATGTGCCAGGGGCAGCAGTACAAGCAGGAACAGGAATAGCAATTGACAAGTTCAAAAGCGGAGCGTCCACAAACGTTGAAGTTGTAGCAGGGATGTTCGGCTGAGCAGGTGTAGGTGTAGATCCACCAGCACCAGGGCCATTCGGGTTAGTTGGAGCCAATACTACTGGTCCAGCACCGCCGTTAAGCCATACTTGTGAGAAAATAGGAGTTCCTGTAGGAACAGGACAACCAGCTGCATTTGGAGCAGGGGCCAAAGAAGCTTGGTTAAGTAGTCCAGCATCGTTCCAACCGTCACCGAATGTATCGGTACCAGTGAACGTGTAAGCACCACCAGCAGCAGCAAGACCAATGTTAAGAGCTGCAGGAGCTCCATTGTTAGGCACGCTGATAGGTGTAGTGATACCAGCACCGTTTAACGAGTAACCTACTTCCGCCGGAAAGAAACCCGAAGAAACTACGTTAAGTCGCGCACTAACGGTACGAGCAGGCACAGGAGTACCAGGAGCAAATTGTGCAAACGTTGATGTTCCGAAGAAACAACACGTTATCACAGCTACCAATACACGCAGTGTAGAGTTCATTTTTTTCATGAGATTAGTGTGTTTTGATTAAAATTTTTGAATGCATAGATTGTTGTTGCTTAGAAAGTTACATTAAGGCGAGCGTTGGCAAGCGCAGCATCAACATTTGAACCTTGTGGAAGTCCATTGTCTGGATCTGCCGCGATAAGGTTGTTGATGAGCGTACCGACAGCTTCCAATGCAGCTTGATCAGCAGCAGCAACCGTAGCACCGTTGTTCAATAACTGAAGAGCAGTAGTGGCATAAGTACCTCTAACTGAATATTCAGCTTTTTGAACAGGCGTTGGGTTTGGAAAATTTGGCGCTTGGCTAAACATGTCAGCACGGTAAGCGGTCAAATTAGAAATAGCCGTAGCAGCATCTCGGTAGTTCGCTGGATTTGGATTTTTAGAAGAAGCATAAGCTTGAGCAGAAACGCTGTTCGTAGCAAGCAATGCAACTACTACCAATACAAAACCTAGAACATACTTCTGAAGGCGCAAAGCGGCAACTTCGAAATTCGTCTGTTTCATAAGATTGATAATTTGGTTAAAAAAAAATAAGGTTAAAAAATCCGTTTAATTGAGTCCATACAAATTCCTGATCATCCCCTCGCGGAGACATTCGGTTTTTGAAAATGTATAGTCTTGAGTCAAGAAAAAATATCGTAAAATGACCAATTGAGGTCAAGACGATAAAGATCCTTGTGAAAGCGTTACAGCCAGCTTGCGCCAGTGTAAATGGTTTATTTTGTAATTTCCCTAAATCAGAGCGGTGGGAATCGGTTGTGGGAGAATGTCCAGTATGGACGTTTTCGGTTTATAGGGAATGCTCTGAATGTAAATTAGTCCTTTGGGAAGGACAAAGATGCAGACTTTTCTATTTTATGTCTATACCTCGATACGGGTATATTTGAAATAAAATAATGTTCACAAGTATTGTTAATCAGTTTTCTGAGAAGGTAGTGTGTGGGTGGGAAACAATGGATGTAAGGTAGTAGATATGATATGTTCAATTCAGGGTATTATTATTCAACGGGCATCCAAGGTGTAAGTAAGTAACTTTCGTACTGTGTGTAATAGAGGACAAAGGTAAGTGCTTTTTTATTCTTTGCAAATTTTTATTAAAAAAAATTTTAACGTTCTCTTTACATTTATGCAAAGAGCGTTCCAATTTTCTACTTAGCTGATTTAATTATTTTTGTATTTGAAATTTTCATACTGATTTTGCCTGAGTCGTCCTTGCTGTTGGCCGCATTCTTGAATGCTACAAGATTGAGCGCGGGACACAAAGGCTCCAATGCAGTAACCAGGGACTGCTTGCGTTGTTCCCATAAGTTTGCATCTTTAGTATGAAGATCCATTTCAAATCGAATATTGATACTGCTGTTGATTGTTTGAGCAAGATGATTGACTTCATCGTATTCCTTACCTTTTAGTTCCGCACCTGCAAACTTCAGATGCTTTGCTGTAAACTCTTGATTGAATTCATTTGGATTAATCCTAAGGTAAGATATGAATTGTTCCCCCAATGATCCATTTTCAAGAGTGGTATTCATCAAAAATTTTCTGGAGTCAAGAAGCGCTACTTTTCTTTTGATGGGAATGGTGTCCAATGTTTTGCCATAGGACTTTCTCATTTGTGGATATTTGTTGAACACTTCGTTTGTATCCACTCCAGCATAGTAGTCATTGGATGCTGAAGTTTCAGCTACTGTTGAATCTGTTGATTGCTTTTTGACTGCTTCTTTGGCAGGCTTTGAGCAAGAGGCTGTTATTATGAGCAAACTGGTAACAAAGCTAAGCGTCTTCATAGGATAGGAATTTTTGCTTAAAACGCAGTCTTTTACAATTGGTTTCAATTACCGATGGTAATTATCATGAAATGTGTGTGAAAATGCATCAGGAATGTAAAATCGCCGATGGCTTCAAAAATGACGAAAGATTGAACCTAGCGGTGGTGTTTCCATCTTTTGTGGGACCACAACCATTCCTCAGGCTTTTCACGAATAACAGATTCGACTTTCTTGGCGAACCGACCAACCAACTCACCAAGCTCCAACGATTCATTCAATTCTGCCAATTGCGAACAGAACACTTGATAATACCCTCTTTTGATCCTGCGGATATCTACATAAAATACTGGCCATCTCAACACCTGATTGAATTGATCAACGCCCGATATGAAAGCAGTATCCTGGCCCAAAAAATCCAGCCACACTGCATGCTTTGAACTTGATGGACTTTGATCAGACATATATATATAGCATCTGCCATCATCAACGAGGTTGTTCATCGCCTCTCTTGCATCCTTTGTTTCCAAAAGAACGATACCAAATCTGCTTCTTCGTCTCTTGGTATATGCTTCAATATATTTATTGTGAATCCTTTTGTAAACACCTACTGGCACATGTGCAGTAAACCTAGCCCATATCAACACTCCCCATTCCCAGTTGCCAAAATGCGCCGAGTAAGCAAAGATGGATTGATGATTGACCATGTGTTCATCCATTATTTCATGATTCAAAAATTGGAATCTTTCCTTCAACTCAGCCTCTGTCATGCTAAATCCTCTCAAACTTTCAATAAAAATGTCAGCTAGATGCTTGAAGAATGCTTTGGTAATCCTATCGAGTTCCGCAGTACTTTTGTCCGGAAAGGATCGACTCAGATTGTCTTGAACTACCTTGCGACGATATCCGAGCAAGTAAAACAAAACATGATACAGCAGGGTGGAAAGCATGTACACTGCCGACCAAGGAAGAATACCAACCAAGAAAACAAAAACTCTAAAAAAAAGATAAGTCAAGTATTTCATGAAAAATCAACTACTGTTAAGCGACAAAATTACTACTTTGGTCTTCTGATTCATATACATTGACATGAAATACCTAATTATAAGCTTACAGCTGATACTAACAGCTACAGTTGCAGATGGCCAAAACTTGCAAAGTTATGTTAAGCCCTTTATTGGTACTGGAGGCACTGGCCATACATTTCCAGGGGCTTGCCTTCCGCATGGCATGGTTCAGTTGAGCCCTGATACGCGCATCGAAGAATGGGAAAGCTGCGCCGGATACCAATATTTGGATCAAGAAGTTTTAGGCTTTTCGCATACGCACCTGAGCGGTACAGGCGTGCCAGACCTTTGTGACCTCCTGATACAGCCCTGCCAAATGAGTTCTACACTCTCCAAACGGGATGATGGTACGCCATATCTCAAGCAAAAAATGGATAAAAGTTCTGAAAAAGCATCGCCGGGATACTATTCTGTGAAATTGAACGAAGCAGGTATAAACGTAGAGCTCACCGCTACACACCGAACCGGCTGGCACAGATATCAATTCAGTCTTGCTGATGCTGCATGGATCATTGATTTGCAACACCGAGATAAAGTCTTGGAGGCGATGCTCAAACAAGAATCTCCTACCCGACTATCAGGAATCCGTATATCACAATCTTGGGCAGAAAAACAATATTTTTATTTCGTCATTGACTTCAGTGTACCCGTTAGCCTCTCAAGCATTGAAGGATATCCAAATACTTACAAAGTAAACCCCAAGAATCCTCTGACTGCTCCCGTGATCATAAAAACCGGGATTTCAGCAACAAGTATTGATGGTGCTAAGAAAAATCTAAACGCTGAGGCACCAGCTTGGGATTTTGATGCAATCAAAACAAATGCTGAAAGTATTTGGAACTCAGAATTGGGCAAGATCCAAATCCAAACTGCTGACACTGAGATCATGTCCAATTTCTATACAGCCTTATATCATGCAAGCATTGCGCCATGCGTGTGGGGAGATGTAGATAGTCTGTACAGAGGAATGGATGGCAAGGTTTATAAGGCCAAAGATTTTATGCCATACACCATATTTAGTCTGTGGGACACCTACAGAGCCGAGCATCCACTGTTTACATTGATAGACCGGAAGCGGACAAATGATTACATTAAGACCATGATTGATCATTTCGAAAAATCTCAACATCTGCCCGTGTGGGAATTGAACGGTAATGAAACTTGGTGTATGATTGGTTACCACAGCGTATCAGTAATAGCAGATGCCTATGTCAAGGGCATCCGTGGATTTGATGCCGAAAAGGCACTGAATGCCATGGTTGCCTCAGCTAAACTGAATAGGTTTGGCATCAAAGAATATGGAGAGATTGGTTATTTGCCTGCAAATGTATCAGGAGAATCGGTTTCAAAAACACTGGAATACGCTTATGACGATTGGTGCATTGGCCGCATGGCACAACTCATGGGGAAGGACAAAATTGCCACAGAGTTTTTTACCAGATCTCAATCTTGGAAACAGCTATTTGACAAAAAATCTGGTTTTATGCGTCCCAGATATTCAGGCCGATTTGTGACACCCTTTATACCAGCTGAAATCAACAAACATTACACCGAAGGCAACGCTTGGCAATATACCTGGTCAGTGCAACACGATGTTCAAGGACTAATCAATCAGTTTGGTGGAAAAGATAAAATGGAAAATCACTTGGATGAGCTGTTCACAACACAAGTAGAATTATCCGGAAGAGCACAACCTGATGTGACAGGATTAATTGGTCAATATGCACATGGCAATGAACCCAGTCACCACATTCCATATTTGTACAATGAGTTGGGTAAACCCTGGAAAACCCAGTCCAAAGTAAGGCAAATCATGAACACTATGTACAGCAATGATCCTATCACAGGACTTAGTGGCAATGAAGACTGTGGACAAATGTCAGCTTGGTATGTATTGAATGCGATGGGATTGTATGATTTGTGTCCAGGGTCAGGATATTTTCACATAGGCAGTCCGATTGTAGATGCTGTGACAATAAATCTGGAAAACGGAAAAAAATGGATACTCACGGCTAAAAACAACACCAAAGACAATGTTTACATTAAGAACGCCAGCAGTTTTGGTCGGCCAATGACACAGCGGTGGTTGTATTACGATGAAATCTACCAAGGCAACAAATTGGAATATGAAATGTCCAATCAACCCACTACTAATACTTTGGATCAAAGTGATGTCAGTCCAATGCGCTCATCCAAGTTAAAAAATCAAGTGGTAGCTATGCCATACATTGCTAATGGCGAGCCCGTATTTCAAGATAAAATATTCGTAGAACTGGCTTGTTCAGAACAAGATGCCAAGATTTTTTGGAAAGAAGATACCCTAAGTCAGACTGCTTTTAAACTCTATTCATCGCCAATTCAGTTGAATCAAACAAGTACCATAAGTTTGTATGCACAAATACCCAATGGATCTAAAAGTAGAGTTGAAAATGCCTCATTTCATGAAATTGATAAAAACTTTCAAATCACTGTCGCACCAGAACCCAACACCCAATATGCAGGTGGCGGCAAATTTGCTTTGGTAGATGGGCAATTGGGAGGAGCTGATTATCAGAATTTATCATGGGCGGGATGGGAAGGAACAGATGTAGAGATAACAATAGATTTCGGAGCTGCAAAGGAGTTTCGTGAAATTTCATTGGGTACATTGAATGCGCCCGGACCATGGATTTTTGCCCCAAACAATGTCGAAATTCAACACAGCCTCGATGGTCAAAAATATACCGATCTTTCTGTCATTTCTGAAAAAAGCAAACAGAATGAACAAAAGAACACACGCATCAAAATTAATTATACTTCCAAGAAGACAGAGCGAGCACGGTATATCAAACTAAAAGTAAACGCCTCCAAAACCATTCCAGAATGGCACCAATATAAAGGATATAAATCTTGGTTGTTTTTGGATGAAATAGAAATACGTTAAGCGTTTAAAAGTTGTATCGTTTGGAATAATGATGAAACATCCAAAAAGATTGACAAAAATCTAAACTGTCTGCCACCAAGCTCGTTAAACTGCTGTATAAAATTCAGTAAGATGCAGTTTAATGTGAAGAATCATATTTTATTAATAGTTATTGGAACGGCGCTATTACTTATCAGTTGTAAAAAAGACCTAAAAACTGGTGAACTGAAATTGCCAAAAGGCAGTTTGCAAATGATTGACAGCTTGGATGCGATCTATGCCAGAACTGATTTCATGATGCATCCTTATGAAAAAGATACCACCATGAAGGTTTTCAGGCAGATTATTGCCAACAATCATAGAGTGACGCCTGATCAGGTTTTCACAATGGCTACCGAATTTACTCGAGGTGGGGATCCACAAACCGGTATTGACTTGATCAGCAGACTCTTTACCGCAATTCCAATTTCGGCCGAGATGAACCAAAACAACAAAAAACTATATGACCTTCTGGCAGTAGCACATTTGAGACAAGGAGAGGTTCAAAATTGTATAACGAATCACAACGAAGAGTCCTGTATATTTCCAATACAAGGTAAAGGAATACATACCAATACAACTGGTTCGGTAGCCAGTATCCAGGTATTGAATAAAATACTGACTGCTTTTCCTGATGATCTTCAGTCGAGGTACTTGCTCAATCTGGCATACATGACCTTGGGAACTTATCCAGAAGACGTTCCGAAAAAATGGCTTATACCACCAACCGCATTTGCATCGGAAGTTGCATTTTCGAAATTCAAAAATATAGCTACAATGCTGGGTTTAGACATGAACAGTCTAGCAGGAGGAGTAATTACTGAAGATTTTGACAATGATGGATTTGTTGACATCATGTTGTGTTCGTGGTTGATGAAGGACAAATTATTCTTCTTCAAAAACATGGGCAACGGGGCATTCGAAGATCGCACCAAGCAAGCATTGCTGACTGGAATGACAGGAGGCTTAAATATGCAACAAACAGATTACAACAATGATGGCTTTATCGATATTTTGGTATTAAGAAGCGCCTGGAAACCGATCAAAAAAGTTGGTATCCAACCCAATTCTCTCTTAAAAAATAATGGAGATGGCACTTTTGAGGATGTAACTATTGCAGCTGGATTGTATTCTATTAATCCCACCCAAACGGCAACTTGGTTCGATTATGACAATGATGGGTTTTTGGATGTTTATATTGGAAACGAAACCACACCAGGTTTTAATGAAATATACCCTTGCGAATTCTACCACAACGATGGCAATGGAACATTTACCAATGTAGCCAAAGACTACGGAATGGATGTCAAAGGGTTTGTAAAAGGAGTAAAAGCCGGGGACATAAACAATGATGGGCTTTATGATTTGTACGTATCAAGACTTGATGGAGACAACTATTTGTTTTTGAACAAAGGCGGACACAATGTCAAAGATTGGAAGTTTGAGAATATCTCTGCCAATGCCGGAGTTGAAAAGCCTTACTATAGTTTTCCAGTTTGGTTTTTTGATGCCAACAATGATGGATATGAAGATATTTTTGTAGGTGCTTATGACAGCACGGCATTCAAAAGGATGGCAGGAGAAACAGCAGCAGACTGGCTCAAAAAGCCATTTACAGCCGATCCTTGCAGGCTTTATTTGAACAATAAGAACAACAGTTTTACAGACGCGACCGCACAATTTGGTCTGAACCACCCACTTCAAACAATGGGCTGCAATTACGGAGATTTCAACAATGATGGATTTTTAGATTTCTATCTTGGTACTGGATCACCGGATCTGAGTTCAGTGGTTCCCAATAAGATGTACATCAACGAAAAAGGACAGCGGTTCCGAGATGTTACCACTGCCTCTGGCACAGGCAATGTTCAAAAAGGCCATGGTGTATCCATTGCAGACCTTGACAATGATGGCGATTTGGATATTTTTGCAAAAATGGGAGGAGCTTACACGGGCGATAAGGCACCAAATTGCTTGTTTGAAAATCCTGGATTCGGAAATAATTTTCTTGTCTTGAAATTAGTTGGAAAAACTGCCAATCGGGTTGCAATTGGAGCAAAAGTCAAAATTCAATACACCGATGACAAAGGAAATAAGCTTACATCTTACCAAATCATAAGCAGCGGTGCAAGCTTTGGAGCCAACAGTCTTCAATTGGAAGCAGGTTTAGGCAAATCAACAAAAATAGACCTTGTAGAAGTCACCTGGCCCAATAAAAACAGGTCCAAACAAGTATTTACAGGGATTTCTGTCAACAAAAAATACCAGCTTGAAGAAGGTCAGGAAAATGCGAAAGAACTTCCCTACAATAAAATTACATTTATGGATCACAGTGCTGGTGGTCATCATCACCAACTGTAATATTTGTTGAATCAAAATCAATACGCAAAGCAATCAAAAATCCTCCTTTAAAATGTCGTTCAAAAAAATGATAAAGTCTTCAATAGTTCCATTGATATTACTGAGCCTACTCGTCCAGTCAGGCTGCAAAAAAACAGATTCAACAAGCTCAAACAGCAACTCCGCGATGCCAAAAGGCACCTTGCAAATGATTGACAGTCTGAATGCTATTTATGCCAGAACTGATTTCATGATGCATCCTTATGAAAAAGACTTCACGATGAATAAATTTCGTGAAATGATCAAAAATAATGCCTCGGTTGATGCCAATCAAATTTACCTGATGGCATTGGAATTTGTCAGAGGAGGTGATACACAGCAAGGTATAGACCTAATTGGTAGGCTGTTCCGTGCGTTTCCTGACTTAGCTAAGATCAATGAGCAGACTAAACCAGTTCATGACTTGTTGGCAATAGCATACTTAAGACAAGGAGAAGTCAACAACTGCATATCCAACCACAACGAACAATCCTGTTTGTTCCCAATTCAGGGTAAGGGAATTCATACCAATCCATCGGGTTCGGAATTAAGCATCAAGCAACTTTCACTCATTTTGGAAGTTTTCCCTAACGACCTACAATCCAGATATCTCTTAAATCTGGCATATATGACATTGGGTCAATATCCGTCCAAAGTACCAACAAAATATTTAATACCACCAGCCTCATTCGCCTCCGAAATACCTTTCAAAAAATTCAATAACATTGCCAGATTGCTGGGTTTGGATTTGAATAATTTGTCCGGCTCGGTGGTAACCGAAGACTTTGACAATGATGGATTTATTGACATCATGACATCACCATGGAACATGCAAGGAACAGTCAAATATTTCAAAAACATGGGAAATGGCAAATACGAAGATCAGACTGATGATGCACTTCTGACCGGCCTTGCAGGGGGATTGAACATGCAACATACTGACTACAACAACGATGGTTTTGTAGATGTCCTAATCCTGAGAGGAGCATGGAAATCCAAAAGTTCATGGGGGATTTCTCCAAATTCTTTGCTTAAAAACAATGGTGACGGAACATTTCAAGATGCGACCATTGCAGCAGGTTTATACTCCACAAATCCAACACAAACAGCAGCGTGGTTTGACTACGACAACGATGGAAATTTAGATGTTTTCATCGGGAATGAAACAAATCCCGGATTCCCTGATGTGTTTTCCTGTGAATTTTACCACAACAATGGAGATGGCAGCTTTACCAATTATGCACAACAATATGGAATGACTGTTCAAATGATGGTCAAAGGAGTAACTGCAGGTGACGTGAACAATGATGGGCTCATTGACTTGTATGTATCGATCTTGAATGGCCCCAACCGCTTGTATATGAACAAAGGAGGCTCTGATGCCAATAATTGGAAATTCGAGGAACAAGCTGCATTAGCAGGTGTGCAGGCGCCATTTTTTAGCTTTCCAGCATGGTTCTTTGATTTCAATAACGATGGATATGAAGATATTTTTGCAGGCGCATACGATACAACTGCAATCAAAAGCATGGCAGCAGAGACAACTGCAGATTGGCTCAAATTGCCTTTTCGGGCTGAAGTTGGGCGACTGTATATGAATAACAAAAATGGCAGTTTTACCGATGTTACCAAAGCATTCGGATTGAATCATCCACTTCAAACGATGGGTTGCAACTACGGAGACGTCAACAATGACGGTTATCTTGACTTTTACCTTGGTACCGGATCACCAGATCTCAGCTCAGTAGTTCCCAATAAACTGTATGTAAATGAAAAGGGAAAACGTTACCGAGATGTAACTACTGCATCCGACATGGGGAACGTGCAGAAAGGACATGCAATATCCATGGCGGATCTTGATAACGATGGGGATTTAGACATTTATGCCGAAATGGGCGGAGCTTTTCCAGGGGATATGGCACCCAATTGTCTCTTTGAGAACCCTGGATTTGGAAATAATTTTGTAATCTTGAAATTGGTGGGCAAAACGGTTAACAGAGCCGCTATTGGAGCTGTTGTTAAAATTGAAATGACGGACAGTCAAGGAAATAAACAAATCACCTACAACAAAGTATCCAGTGGAGCCAGTTTTGGATCAAACAGCCTTCAAATTGAGGCTGGCTTGGGAAAAGCTAATAAAATAGACCTTGTAGAAGTCACCTGGCCCAATAAAAACAGGTCCAAACAAGTATTTACAGGGATTTCTGTCAACAAAAAATACCAGCTTGAAGAAGGTCAGGAAAATGCGAAAGAACTGAGCTATTCCAAGATCAAATTCATTGGTGATGGAACGATGCACAATCACGACCATCAAGCGATGTAGTCAATCTTTTCGAGTTACAAATTGAAGTAAAGTTTTAGCTTTTTGAGTGTCAAAAAGATAAGGATGATCCAAGGAAAGCCGTGAAAAGCAGTATCTGCCCAATCCATGCATTGCATGCCTTCACCGCCGCCGGCAATCCATTTCAGTTTACCCCAAATATGAGGTTCAGGAACAAAAGGAGCAAGTCCCAATGTTAGTGAAAGAATTAACATATTGGGAATGGTAAAAAGATTTCTCATTTCTGAATTGGATAAAGTTCCTGAGCAATAAACGATTTTGGAAAGTTCTCCATGCCTTCAAATCCCAATGGCGTATTTGGATCTTCGTAGGGGATATAAGCAGTTTTGAACAAATAATCCCACACACTCAAACTCAAGCCAAAATTAACGCCGTATCTTCCTTTTGGTAGATTTTTGGCATGATGCCAAAGGTGCATGACAGGATTGTTTAAGAGGTATTTAAACGGCCCGTAGGTAATATTCAGATTTGCATGATTCAAGTGTCCAATTGCTACGGCAATAATGTGAATGATGAAGAAATCCTGAATTCCAAAACCTATCATTGCCAAAGGAATGTATTGTATTGATTTGTAGATGACGGTCTCCATCCAATGAAATCTTAAATGCGCAGCAAAGCCCATTTCCTCAACTGAATGATGCACCTTGTGAAATTCCCACAAGAAATTTGACTTATGGAGGAGCCTGTGAATGTTCCATTGAATAAAATCAGCCAATACAAACATCAATGTAAATTGTAGCCAAAGAGGCCAAGCTGCTACCTCAATAGCAACAGTGTTTTTCACTCCAAAAAGACCCAGAAAATCATTGAACAATGAAACGCCAATATTTGAAATTGCATTGAAACCAATGAGAGACAACAAAAAGAAATTGAAAAACATGTAAAAACCGTCCAGCCAGAAATCCTTCCTTATGGCAGCTTGTTGTTTGCGCCAGGGAAAACTTATTTCAAGCAACCATACAAAAATTGAAAGACCCAACAACCAATAAAAATAGTTGTGCCATGAAGGTTGTAATACTTCGGATTTCAGGTAGTTGAAATAACCTGTATATGACTCTAAAATTATCCCAATGTAATAATCCATAGTACAATAATAACTAAAAAGTGATTTGGTTCAGAAGTACAAAATTGATTCAAAATCTGATGAGTCTAAGTAACTAAAGTCACACAAGCTTTATTTTATGAAAAACCCTTTTCTTGATTCAAAACCAAGAAAAGGGTGTATTAAAAATCCAACAGAGTTTTCTTATTTCTAAATAGCAGGAATCTTTTTCTTATTTAAGATAACGACCTGAACACGCTCATTGTTGTTGCCGATCAAGAGGATCATTGCGTTGTGATCCTTTGTTTTTAGCAGTTGCACACTGCGGACATCCTGCCATGCAAAAAGACCAGAATTAACCACAGAGAGTGGTTTGAATCCACCCTTTCCATCACCCAACATCAGCATGCCATTGCCTGCATCTGCCCTTCCAGTTTCCACTTCAGATACCAACAGGTTGCCTGCCATGATCAAGTCAAGATTTCCATCACCATCGACATCGGTTGATTGAATGCCCATTATTGGGGCCATTTGTGCCTGCCAAGGCATGGCGTTCAAGGTAAATTTCCCTTTGCCATTGTTCATCAATATTCCGGATTGAAAATCAGTTACTCTGTAGTGGATGGATTGATCAAGTTTTTCTTTGCCATACACGTCAACCAGATTGGCTTTGGCGAATTCTACATAGTTCTTGAACTTATCAGATATCGAAGGCATCTGTTGAGAAGAACATTGTCGTCCACGAATTGGAACAGTTTGCATCCCATCCAAAACATACCCCAGAACGATATCATAATTGCCATTTTGATCAAAATCATTGCCATAAATATCTACAGGCTTGCCTTTGCTTGCGTGGTATTTGTAATTTTTACCCAATGCGCCCAGAGCAAAGTCCATTTTACCATCTTTGTTGAAATCACCCTCTTCGATGCTGAACCACCAATTATTGGATTCTGCAAAGCCCATTTCCTTGGTTTCATCAGCGAATTTGCCTGCCCTGTTGATTAAATAGGTAATTGGCATCCATTCCCCAACTACCAATAAATCCAATGTTCCATCTTCATTTAGATCGTTAAAAACTGCATCTGTTACCATGCCCAACACTCCATTATTTGGCAATGTTTGAGCCGTTATATCTGTAAATGTTCCTTTGTCGTTTTTGAAGAAATAAGATTGTGAAGGACGAGGATATTCACTTCCAACCTGACGGCCACAACGGAATATATCCAGATCACCATCATTATCATAATCTCCAAACTTCACTTTACCCCCGGAAGAGGTCGTTTTTGGAGAATTGGTTTTTGTAAAATTCCCTTTTCCGTTGTTGAGATAGAGTCTGTCCTGGTACATATCGCCTGATGGACCAAATTCATATCCGCCGCTGACCACATATAAATCCAAATCGCCATCTTTGTCGATATCTGCAAAAGAGCTTCCTATGTCTTCATATTTCGCGTCCTTATCAAAGGCAGTTTGAGGTGACTTTGAGAAGGTATTATTGGTATTCTGTAGATAAATACATCCTCCTTGACCAGCTGCTCCACCGACAAAAAAGTCTTCAAGACCATCCTTGTTCAAATCGGCCTTGCTGATATGTGGACCCCAATGCGACATTTCATGAGGCAAGAGAATCTGGATTTTATAATCGTCAAATTTGTTTTCAGTGTGCTTGAAATCGACACCTGAAGCAAGTGTATGTTCTTTGAACAGATCGTATCGGACTGGCTGAGGAATACAATTGTCTGTTCCTTTGGCATCTTCATATTTCAGCATCAGTACTTGATCAGCCTTGACATTATCTAAAATCTGACATTTACCATCAGGCCATTCTACACGAACTTTATCTGCTCTGCGTGAATTACCCAGACCAAAATGCATAAATGGTTCAACTGAAGAAATGAATCCTCTTGCCGTATTGAACTCACGCTTTTGTTTGATACCGTTGGCTTCAACAACAATTTTAGCACCAAATGCGTGCATCAATTTATTGGGTTCAAAGCCTATGCGCAGATAATGCGCTTTGCTACCCTTTTCTTTGGACATATTCTTATAAAAACCAGCTGGTTCATCCAAATTACTGATAACAAGATCCAAATCGCCGTCATTATCAAAGTCAGCATATGCAGAACCACTTGACATGGTAGAACGGTTTCCAATGCCAGATGTGCGTGACATTTCTTTGAATTTCAGATTGCTGTTGTTGACAAAGAACTGGTTTTCTATCTTCAAAGAACCCAACTTTTTCATGTATTCGCCTGACATTTTTAGTCTTTTTGCTAGGCTTTCCTCTTCTTCCATTTTATGGCTAAAATCCTTCCAAGTATCTTTGAAGAATACATTTTTGTAGTAGCCATTGGACACGAAAAGATCTTCTTCACCATCATTGTTGGCATCCATAAACAATGGTGCCCAACTCCATTCTGTGCGATCGATGCCCGCTCCTTGTGACATCTCAGAGAAGGTCATGTTACCATTATTCATGTGCAACATATTGCGCATGTATTGAAGGTGATAACCCAATGCGTTCAATTTCCAAAAACGATCAATATTCATTCCTGACATATTGGCCTTTTCGTTGTAATTTCCCATTGCTGCCATTTCAGCAACAAAAATATCTTGAAACCCATCATGGTCCAAATCTGCAATATCAGAGCCCATACTGGAGCGGCTCATGTGCCTGAATCCACCATCCCAAACTTTATTGGTAAAAGTCCCATCTCCATTGTTAAAAAACAAAGCATCCGGCTCGTCATGGTCTACCGCAACATAGAGGTCAGGCCAACCATCATTATTCAAATCAGCAGTTACAAAACTCAATATCCAACCAAAGAATCCAAGTCCTATTTCTTTAGAAACTTCACTAAAAGTTCCGTTTCCGTTATTCTTGTAAACGTGCATTCCATGGTCAGCAGGTGGATTCAAAAAGTCACGGAGATTCAGTTCGAATTTTCTGGTTCTATCTGGATTGTGATTACCTACCACCAGGTCCAATAAACCATCTCGGTTGTAATCAAAAAAGCTTGCACAGACTGCAAAACCGTTATCATTGACACCATATTCTTTGGCTTTATCTGTAAATGTTCCGTCACCATTATTGATAAATAGTATGTTTTCACGGAACTTTGGATCCTCGTAAAATCCTCTGCAAACATACATATCCATAAAGCCATCATTGTTGACATCGGCAGTAGAAACACCAGCACACCAGCCATCAACTTCTATCCCAGCTTTTGCTGAAACATCTTCAAATTTCATGTTTCCTTTATTGATGTAAAGTTTATTTTTGACCAAATTACCGGTGAAAAATATGTCCTGCTTGCCATCGTTGTTGAAATCAGCAACTGCCACTCCTCCACCATCAAATGCATTTACTTTGGCAAACATATATGGGTAAATAGACGTGTCAAGGTTATTTGAAAATGTAATGCCTGTTGTGGCACTGTTTAATTCTTCAAATTGAGGAACTTCCGCGTTGGCGTTGGCATCATTGGTGGCCTTTTTAGAACATGCTGGAAAGACTGCAAATATTGCGATGAAGCAAAGAAAAATTAGTTGTTTCATATTAGGTTTTATTGGATATTGTTCTTTGAAGTATTAAGTTTTACTGTGATCACATGATCGTTATTGTTGCCAAAAATCAAACTTGAAAGTCCAGATTTGGTTTTTAAAATTGCGGAAGACTTGGTATTAAATGGGACATAAAGTCCAGATTTATAGGTAGAAATTGAATTGAAATTGCCTTTGCCATCACCTAGCATTATCAAGCCAACTCCACCATCATACCGCTGAGTTTCGACTTCTGTATCGTAATTGTTTCCAGCAAGTATCAGATCCATTTTACCATCAGAATTTACATCTGAAATTAAAATTGAGTTGACAGGTGACTTTTGGGCAGAAACATCTAGGTCTTTTTTTACATACTTGCCATTTTCATTGATAAAAATGCAGGAATGAAAATCATTGACGGACAATTCTAATGCTTTTTTTAGTTGATCATCACCTACAATATCCCCCAAGCTCGCGTTGGCGAAGTCTTTGAAGGATTTGAATTTATCTTGTATAAACGGCATTTGTTGCGAAGAACACTGCTTTCCGCGTGAAGGCACCAATTTGCCTTTGTACGTTTTAGTAAGCACAATGTCATTGGTTCCATTTCCATCGAAATCGGCAGAATAAACCATGAAAGGTTTCTCATTCGTGGCTTTAAACTTTGTGTTCATACCTACATTGCCGGCAATGATATCAAGATCACCGTCCTGATCGACATCCGTTTCGGCCAAACTGTAATACCAGCCCTTATATTGATCTGTACCTTTTTCTTTGGAGACATCTACCAATGAGTTACCCTTATTTTCATAAAATTTAACGCTCATCCACTCTCCGGCAATCACCAAATCCGGTTTGCCATCTTTGTTAAAATCTGTCCACAATGTAGCAGTAACAATTCCGGCAGTTGCTAATTCTTTGTTCCAATTTGCAGTGACGTTGGTAAATTTTCCTTTGTCATTGCGTAAAATCATTGATTGATCAGGATATGGATATTTACCAGGCACAGCCCTTCCTCCTACAAAAAGATCCAAATCTCCATCATTATCGATATCGGAGGCTGCGATACATGATCCTGAGCTGTATTCTGAGCTCAATGCATTAGTGGATTTTGTGAAATTTCCTTTACCGTCATTCAGATACAAGCGATCTTGCATCAGACGCGGAAAAGCCTCCATCTCACCTCCGCCTCCACTTACCACATACAGATCCAAGTCTTTGTCACCATCGGCATCAAAAAATAATCCGGCAATATCCTCAGCGTTTTTATCAACTTCCCATGGCTGCGATGGTCCTTTTTTGAATTTTCCAACATTATCTTGCAAATAAAGCACGCTAGATTGTCTAGATGCTCCACCAATATAGATGTCCTCATTGCCATCCCCATTCACATCTCCTTTGACCAATGCCGGACCAATTCGAGACTGACTATGTGGCAAAAGTACTTCTTTACCAAAGTCATTGAATTGATTTTCACGATGAAAAAAGTCGAGTCCATTGGCCTTCGAATCTGACCACTGAACCAAATTTAAAGGCTCCGAAAGCAATGGTATTGTCTGTTGGGCGGCATCAGAATATTTCACGACCAAACGTTGATCAGCTTTGACATGATTGATCACCTGCGATTTACCATCCGGCCAAACGACCAATAAAAGTTCTACTTCATTATTTTTGCCCAAACCGAAATGCAGATTGCGATCCATAGATGATTCGTAACCTCTGGTTGCTACCAACTCTTGGAACTGGATTTCGCTGCCTGTTTTAAGATATACCTTAACATTTTCAGCATGCTTTGGATGTTCGGGAATGACTGTCAAATAGTGATTTCCCGAAATTTTGGAAGCTTGATTCTCATAAAGAAAAGCCTCATCGTTGATATTATTGACAACCAAATCCAGGTCGCCATCATTGTCCAAATCAGCATAAGCCGCTCCATTCGAAAATGTAGCTTCACCCATACCCCACTCCTCAGCTTTATCCTCAAAATGCAAAGCTCCATCGTTCTTACCCACAAAATTTGCGAGTTTAAAAGAAGGGATACTTTCATAGATTTCTTTTCTCAGTTCTTTTGGAATGGTTCCGTTGTTTTTTCTTCGGTATTCCTCCAATCTGGCCCTAAAATCATTATCGCGGTGATACCTGACATATCCGTTGGAAATGAAATAATCCTTATATCCATCATTGTCTAAATCAGCAAATAAAGCCGACCAACTCCATTCACTTTTGGCAACACCCGCCAGATTGGCAATATTGCTGTAAGTGCCATTGCCATTGTTCAGCTGCAAAGAATTGAACATATATTGGTACTGGTAACCCAGCGTATCTATAAGCCCCCAAAACTCTGGGACATTCATACCCGCCATCAGGGTTTTACCCATAAAATGGTCGTCAGTAGCCATGTCAACCACGCCTATTTCAGGTTGGCCATCGTTGTTGATATCATTGACATCGACACCCATTGCAAAATAGGAGATTTGGTTGGTTAGCGTTTTTGTTTGATCCGTGAATGTTCCGTTTTTGTTGTTGATGTACATGAAATCAGGAACTGAGTAATCATTGGCCACATAGATATCCGTCCAGCCATCGCCGTTGAGATCAGCGGTGACAAGACCCAATCCAAATCCATATTTCAATACACCTGCTTCCTTAGTTATGTCAACAAACTTATTGTTGTCGTTGCGGAATAACTTTCCACTGGCAAAACGAAGTTTTTGCTCATCACGTAGTTCTTCAAAAACTATCCTTCGTTGTATTCGGTTGTAAATACTTTCGTTTAGTACGTAACAATCTAAATCACCGTCCTTGTCAAAATCAAAAAAAGAAGCCTGAGTACTCAAATTTGAATCATCGAGTCCAAATTCACGGGCTTTTTCTGTAAAAGTTCCGTTACCATTATTTATCCAAAGCTGATTTTCTCTGCTTTCAGAATCATAGACATTCATATCGCCTGCCTGACAAACATAAATATCCAAATTACCGTCACCATTTACGTCAGCCATGGTAGTTCCTGAAGACCAACCTTTTTTCTTTAAACCAGAAACTGAGGTAACATCTTTGAATTTCATGCCGCCTTCATTGATGAAAAGCTTATTCTCTCCTTGATTGGACGTTAAGAAAACATCTGGCTTTCCGTCTTTGTTAACATCACCGACACTTACTCCTGCGCCGCCAAAAAAATATTCATAGATCAAGATATTCTCCTTTCCTTCGGGATCTTCCTTCAGCTCATTGATGAAGTTCAACCCACTTGTTTTCCCTGGGATCCTTTTGAACAGAGCTTCGCTAGAATCTTGTGTGCCCTTCTTACCTGATTGGCATGAAAAGCTTGCGCTAACAACAAGCCCAATTAAGAATATAATACGATTCATAGGAATAATTTCACAAGTGATACATACGCAATATTTATTCCAATGTTGTTAAAGGCACACTTAATATCTTGTTAATGAGGAAGATTAGATCGATTTACTCGCGATGAAACCAAAAATAATTTGGAAAGCTTTGTTGTTTTGTCAAATATATCATACCTTTGCGTCCCACATCGCGGAGTGGAGCAGTTGGTAGCTCGTCGGGCTCATAACCCGAAGGTCATAGGTTCGAGTCCTGTCTCCGCTACAACAAGGCTGGTTTCTAAAAATAGAAATCAGCTTTTTTTTTGAATTTTATGCTAAAAGGAAAGTACATATTCGTCACTATTTTGCTGCTATTGAGCGGATTGCTTCGAAGTCAAAGCTTCAAGGTGATAGGTTATTTGGCTGTGTATAATTTTGAATATGCTGAGCAACTTGAATGGAAAAAGCTCACTCATGTGAATATTGCTTTTGCCAATCCTGACGCCCAAGGATTCCTCAAAACCCAAGGTTATCCCATCGATAATGTGGTCAATCAAGCGCACAGTAATGGTGTGGAAGTTTTCATTTCACTTGCAGGTGGTGCTTTGTACCCTGAATGGAAATCGGCATGGAAAAAATACATGTCACCCTCGTATAGGTCTGAATTTATTCATAAAATAATGGATTACGTCAGGAAATATGAACTCCAAGGAGTAGATGTAGATCTTGAATGGAACGATGTTGACAATTTATACAGTCCTTTCGTAATAGAACTAGCTGATTCATTGCACACATCTGGAAGAAAAATAACAGCAGCCTTGCCAGGAAAATACCGGTACCCCTTGATTTCGGACGAAGCTTTGAATGTTTATGATTGGATCAATCTAATGGCCTACGATTTTACTGGACCTTGGAACCCAAACTTGCCCGGTCAACATTCATCCTTTGGTTTTGCAAAGAGCTGTATTACCTATTGGACCGTAAACCAATACTTACCAAAGGAGAAGACAGTTCTTGGACTGCCAGCCTATGGTTATGATTTCAATAACCCAAGTGATGTCTTTGCGTTTTACTACAAATCAATGATCGAAAAAGATCCAGGCTACGCACTTTTGGACCAAGTTGGCCTAAGATACTATAATGGCTTGCCCACTATCATTGAAAAAACGCAGTATGCATTAAGCACTACGAGTGGTGTTATGATCTGGGAATTGAGTCAAGATGCCTTGGCTGATTTGAAAGAATATTCAATCTTAAATGCTGTCAACAGCGTTGTAAAGCCAACTGCCTCCAGAGATTTCAACTCAAGAGTTGATTTTGTAATCTTTCCAAATCCTACGTCGCATGACATCTATGTAGATTATCCAGGCCAAGCACAATCTATCACCGTACAAATTCTTACCCAAGGCGGACAATTGCTACTAACAAAAGATCAAAACTCAGCCGATGGACCAATCAGAATCGAAACGTCAGGCCTTGCATCCGGAGTGTATTTGTGCCAAGTCATTGCTGGCAAAACTTCTGCTTTAAAAATGTTTGTAAAAGAGTAATCCAAATCGTCCCCTTACATTTATTCATTTTCAGTTTTTTGAAAATAAAATCTAAAAATTTAAAAATCTGTGTGGAATTCTTCATCCCTTTGCGTCTTGGTATAGAATTAATGATGAAAGAGATATGTTGGTGAAGACGTTTTCAAGTGCAGTTCATGGGGTAGATGCACAGACAATTACGGTAGAAGTGAACTCAGGAGGCATCGTTGCAGCTGGAAAAAATGGTTATTTTCTTGTTGGATTGCCAGACAATGCAGTCAAAGAAAGCAATCACCGCATCGAAGCGGCAGTAAAAAATATGGGCTTTACATTTCCAAGATTAAAAATTGTGGTCAATCTGGCTCCAGCCGATATTCGAAAAGAAGGAAGTGCTTATGATTTACCAATTGCAATAGGAATCTTGGCCAGCACCAAACAAATGGATCCTAGTATTTTGGATCATTTTATCATGTTGGGTGAACTCGCCTTAGATGGACAAATTCGTCCCGTCAAGGGTGCTTTACCGATAGCCATTCAAGCTAGGAAGGATGGATATAAAGGAGTGATTTTACCCAAACAAAATGCGCGTGAAGCGGCCATTGTCAAAGACCTTGAAGTCTATGGCGTAGATAATATTCGCCAAGCAGTTGATTTTCTAGAAGGTCGCCTGCTGCTTGAACCAACTCAAGTTGACACCAGAGCAGAATTTGCCGATCAGCAGGATCAATACCTTGAGAACTTCAGTGACGTGAAAGGTCAAGAAAACATCAAACGCGCTCTAGAAATTGCCGCTGCGGGTGGTCATAATGCAATTTTAATAGGCCCACCTGGCGCTGGTAAGACCATGCTCGCCAAAAGATTACCTACTATTTTACCACCACTCAACTTGCATGAAGCCTTAGAAACAACCAAGATTCATTCCGTGGCGGGCATACTTCCTATCAATACTGCACTAATACCAACTCGACCATTTCGTTCACCACACCATACCATCAGTGACGTGGCTATGGTAGGTGGAGGCTCAAATCCACTTCCAGGAGAAATATCACTGTCGCACAATGGTGTGCTATTTTTAGATGAGTTGCCAGAGTTCAAGCGAACCGTATTGGAAGTTATGCGCCAACCTATGGAAGATCGAAAAGTTACAATATCGCGCGCCAAGTCAACTGTGGATTATCCAGCCAGTTTTATGCTGATAGCTTCCATGAACCCTTGTCCTTGCGGATTCTATAATCATCCTGAGAAGGATTGTGTTTGTGCACCAGGTGTCGTAAAAAAATACATCAGCAAAATATCTGGACCGCTTTTAGACAGAATTGATTTGCATGTTGAAGTCACCCCAGTGGGTTATGACGAATTGAGTAATTACGACAAACCAAGTGAGACAAGTGATGACATCCGAACAAGAGTAATCAAAGCAAGAGAAATTCAACTAAAGAGGTTTGATTCTTTTTCTAATATTTACAGCAATGCACAAATGCCAAGCCAAATGGTTAGGGATGTTTGCTCGATTAATCAGGCTGGTGCCACCTTGTTAAAAACTGCCATGAACCGACTTCAGCTTTCAGCTCGAGCATACGATAGAATCTTAAAAGTTGCTAGAACTTCAGCCGATTTATCTGATTCTGCTGACATTAAAATCGAACATTTGGCAGAAGCAATTCAATACCGCAGTCTTGACAGAGAAGGTTGGGCAGGTTGATTGTTAGCCGTATGTTTGTAAAGTCAAAACACAATTATGTCAACAACCATCACCACATACAACGTAAACGGAATTCGTGCTTCCATCACTAAAGGATTACTGAATTGGGTAGATAGTCATTCTCCCGAAATTTTATGCTTACAAGAAATAAAAGCCACCGAAGCAGATATTCCAGTTCAAGAATTTCATGACAGAGGTTATCATTGTTATTGGCAATCAGCTGAAAAAAAAGGATATTCAGGTGTTGCAATACTATCCAAACTGAAACCTCAAGAGTTGATCATTGGCTGTGGAAATCCACTTTATGATGTTGAGGGACGATTTATTACCGCAGTTTTTCCAACATTCACCTTGATCAACATTTATTTTCCCAGTGGCTCAGCAAGTGAGGATAGGCATCAATTTAAAATGGAATTCCTAGCTTTTCTTGGCCCTTGGATTCAAGCCATGAAAGAGACTTACAAAAATGTTATTTTGGTTGGTGACTACAATATTGTGCATACCAGACTCGATATCCACAACCCCGACAGAAAGGACAATCCAAGTGGATACCGACCTGAAGAAAGACAATGGATGACCGACTGGCTGGCTGAAGGATTCTGTGATGCCTACCGACACAAACACCCCGAAGACAAGGTTTACAGTTGGTGGAGTTTTAGGGCTGGGAGCAGGCCAAAAAACCTAGGATGGCGCATAGACTACCAATGCGTAACCAAAGATCTTATTGACAAAATTGAGCACGTCGAGCATTTTACAGAAGTAAAATTCAGCGATCATTGCCCTGTAAGTGTGATGTATAATATTTAGGTCAATAAATTCCTTTCAAACGCTTTATTTTGCATAATTTAGCATTCTAAAACATGCCATTATGGAAAGAAAATACGAAAATTTAAAGGAGTTCTATCCTTTTTATCTGACGGAACATCAGCACCTTACAAGCAGGGTACTTCATTTTATTGGCACGAGCCTCTTCTTAGGAATTGTCTTTTATTCCATCTTTACGGGACAATACCAAAAACTTTGGTTTGCTCCGCTTGCAGGTTATGGTTTTGCATGGGTTGGACATTACTTTTTTGAGAAGAACAAACCAGCAACCTTTCAATATCCAGGCATGAGTTTGATGAGCGATTTTATCATGTTCTTCCACATATTGACAGGGCAATTGCCTAGCAAAATGAAAGCTGCAAAAGAAAAGTTAGGAGTTTAGTTTTCTTCAGGCTCATCAACCTCGATCACAGCGGGAGGAACTGGCCTATTAATTTTGAATTTGATAGGAAGAACAGTCTGAGAAATAACAATTTTTCCATTGTGTTTGGCTGGTATCCAAATCACCTTTTGTTTGCCCATGCTTTTGATCAGGCGTATTGCCTCTTTGTCCATGTCTGGATGTTTCGACTTTTTATTCAAGCTAATCTGAGATATTTTACCATCTTTTCCTATCACAAATTCTACAAAAGCGATGCCTTCAATAGAGTCCCTCAAGCAAGATTTAGGATATTTTAAATTGGCTTTGACATACTCTGCAAGCTTGGACTGTGCACAACTGATCTTCATTTCATATTGCTGAACATCCTCACAACCAGGAAATTGTGCTGGATCGGAAGGACTTCTGTGCACCATTTCTTGTTGCTTGACCGGTTTCTTGCCTGGCTTGGCTTTTTGGGCTTGAACACCAGAGAATAAAGAAACTGTAAATAGTAAAAAAAGAATAATACGTATCATGAGATCAATTTTGATATTGCACTTAAACGAATATTTTTTCTTAATGTTGGATCACACATTCCAAAATTCAGGAATTTCGTAAAGCTTAAGCATTGTTTTCTATATCTTTGCTACCTGACAAGATTGAGACAATTAGCTATGCCGAATAATGCGAAGGATTTTCATGAAATACGAGATTTGCGCTATGCCCGATGGGGAGAAAGGCTGTGGCATGCTTCTTTATATGGCTTGATGGCATTTGTGCTATTTCTGGTTTTACTGTCTTTTGACAATCTTCCAAGTTTTTCGCAACTTGAAGATCCAACCAATAGCTTGGCATCACCCATCTATGCAAGCAAAGGAGAATTGATAGGATCATATTACATAGAAAACCGCATCCCACTTGACTTCAAAGAACTGCCTCAGAACCTGATTGATGCTCTAATTTCAACTGAGGATTCACGATTTTATACCCACTCTGGAGTTGATCCTGAGGCAATTTTGAGGGTTTTGACCAAGACCATCCTATTGAGTGACCGAAGTGCTGGTGGGGGAAGTACCATTACACAGCAATTGGCCAAGTTATTGTACTCCGACCGAGACTTTCGGGGGATGACAAAATTTCAAAAAGCAGTCGGTTTGGTAACCCGTAAGTTCAAAGAAATGATAACTGCCGTCAAACTTGAGCGCAGATACACCAAGGAAGAAATCATTGCACTGTACCTGAATCACTTTAATTTTATCAACGGAGCTTATGGAATAAAAGCAGCTTCTGAAATTTATTTTGGTAAAGATCCAAGCCAATTGACTATCGAAGAATCAGCTACTTTGGTTGGGATGCTCAACAACCCTTCTTTATTTAATCCTTTGAGGAGACCAGACAGGGTTAAAGCCAGAAGAAATATTGTACTGAAAAAGATGGAAAGAGCAGGTAAACTTAGTTCTTCACAATACGAAATGCTTAGCAAAAAACCAATCGATGTAACCCATTTCACGCCAAAAAATACGGTAGATGGCATTGCTCCTTATTTTAGAATGGAACTGCGTAAAGAACTACTAAGAATCCTCGACAGACCAGAGTGCCGAGACAGGGATGGTAAAGCTTACAACATCTACTCCGACGGTTTAAAAATTTATACGACCCTAGATACCGCAGTTCAGAATTGTGCCGAAAAGGCAGTTGAAATCCACATGTCAAAACTTCAAAAAACCTTTTTCCAACGATGGAAAGGCAAGGATCCTTGGACTTTCATCAAACCCAAACGGGCTGACAGCATGGTCCGAAAAGAAGTTGAAGGCGAAGAGGAAGTAAGAAAAGAAAGAAGCGTTGAAGAAGAACAACAATTCAGAGCTAAAATGCTTTGGGCCAATGTTCAAAATTCAGAACGTTATGAGGCACTCCGAATAAACTATTTAGAGCCAGTTATTGAAGAAATTCAAAAAGAAGAAGAATTTGCTGATATCAGACTAAACGATTCCGATATTGAAAGAATGATCATAGAATTTCGCCAACCCGGAGAAATGGCGCGACTTGTCAAAATCAGATATTTATCCCCTGAAAAATCAAAGATTTATAAAGACCTTATTAAAAGTGATTCATGGGAAAAACTTCGCCTAAGGTACAACACACTTCAAGAACTGGCTAAAAAAGAGTTTTCAACACCAGTTAAAATGAAAGTATTTGCTTACAACAAAACTTCAGAAAAAGATACTACTTTATCACCAATGGATTCCATTAGATATCACCGAATGATATTACAAACTGGGATGGTAGGAATTGATCCGACAAACGGACATGTAAAAGCTTGGGTTGGAGGGGTGAATTACAAGTATTTTCAATACGACCACGTTACTTCAGAGCGGCAGGTAGGCTCTACGTTTAAGCCATTTATATACGCCACAGCTATTTCAATGATGGGCTTTTCACCTTGCTTTCAGGTGCATGATGTTCCCACAACAATTGCTCAAGGGGAGGGAACTTTTAGATTGGATGGTGATTGGACACCAAAGAACTTCGATTATTACAGCGGCAACTATTACACCCTAAAAGATGCTCTTAAAAAATCTGTCAATACTGTTTCAGTTTTTCTGATGAAACAATTGGGTGATACTGAACCTGTGCGGGGCTTGATCAACTCAATGGGAATTGATAGTTCTGCGCGCAGGGCAAATGGTGTTTTAAGGATTCCCAACGAGCCTTCAATATGCTTAGGTACTGCTGACCTGAGTGTATTAGAAATGACTGGAGCTTATTCTACTTTCGCCAATGATGGTGTATTTTGTAAGCCAAGTTTTATAACGCGTATTGAAGATAAAAATGGAAAAGTCATTTATCAGGACGTACCATTGGAGAGAAGAGCATTGAGTGAAGATCATAATTATGTCATGATGGAAATGCTTAAATATGTTATGACTGGCTCTGGAGGATTTGGCGACGTTCATAGTTCTTTTGGTGGCAAAACTGGAACCACAAACGACAATGCAGATGGATGGTTTATGGGACTCACGCCAAGTCTGGTTGTTGGTACCTGGGTTGGTGCTGAGGACAGATGGGTCACCTTTTTGGATTCACAGGAAGGCCAAGGTAGCTATATGGCAAAACCACAATTTGCAAAATTTTTAGAGTTGCTTGAAAAGGATCCAAATACAGAGTTCGACTATAAAAATACTTTCAAGAAACCGAATAAAAAACTTTCCATCGAACTGGATTGCTATCGATATCAACTTTCTGGTATCGAAAATGGTTCAGAACAACAGAAAAGTGAAAATTTTGAAGAAGGGCTTCAAGAAGATCAGCCCGTTGGTCCTCCCCCGGCGGAGAATGACGGTTTCGTAGAATAATCATAACAAACAAAAATATACAACTATGACAGCTTTTTCAGCTAATTTGTTAAATTCGTTTATCCTTATCATAATGGGAATGTGGGGATTTTTAGATGCCTATAATATAGATGGAACCAACATGTCAAAAACGACATTGATTCCAGTCATTTTTGGCGTAATCTTTTTACTTTGTTCTCCATGGATTAAAAAGCACAATAAAACAGTTGCTCACATCGTGGTAGTTATGACACTTATATTATTGATTGCTTTGGTAAAGCCACTTTTGGCTCGGGAAGGATTGGCACAGATCAGAATTGGATTGGAGATGCTTGGATGCTTAATTGCTCTAGTTTTCTTTATAAAAAGCTTTATTGATGCCCGTAAAGCAAGGCAACAGAATGCAACTGGAGTTTAGATTGAAAGTTCAAATACGATATTTCATAATTCTCACAACTGCGCTTATGTGCTGGTTGTCTGCTTGTGTGCCTCCCAGCGAGGTGGACACCCGCGATGTCAATGCGAGCTACAAAGACACTCTTTGGCAAAGAATATACATGCTCCAAGAAAAGCAAGATGTGAAGGCCTTGTGTGCAATGATGCGACATCCCAATCCTACTATACGGTACGCTTCCGCTATGGCATTTGGAAGTATTCAGGACACGACTGTGATCGACAGTCTTGTCAGGCTGTTAAAAGATCCAAATCTAAAAGTTCGGGAGGCCACCGCCTACTCCCTCGGACAATTGGGCTCAGCAAAAGCTGCTTCCGCGCTTGAATTTTCTTTTGAACGAACTGACAGTGTCGGCTTAAGACAAGAATTCAATTCTAGGGTTTTGGAAGCAATTGGGAAATGTGGCACAAAAAAACAATTGGACCAAATGGCCGCTGTAAGTACCTATCTTGCCTCTGATTCTCTCTTGATGTTGGGCCAAACTTTGGGTATCTATCACTTTGGATTGCGAGGTATTACGAGTGATGTCGGAACTAAAAAAATGTTGGCACTGGTATCAAATACAAAAATACCAACTCCTGCCAGGGTGATGTCTGCACATTATCTGGGCAGAGTAAAGAATTTGGATCTGGATAGTTTTAGTTCTGTAATTGGGAGAGCAATGGACAATGACCCAGAACCCAACGTAAGAATGGCCCTTGCTGCTTCCATAAGCAAAATTAAAAGCTTGAAGGCTATTCCAATGATTTCGGCTCGTCTTTCACGTGAAAAAGACTATCGTGTAAGAATAAACCTGATCAAAAGTTTGGATGGAAGAGCCTATGAAGACATCAAATGGATTCTGCGCAGAGCCATCAATGACTCCAACAACCAAGTAGGTGAAACCGCAATTGAAGTGCTTCTTAAATCTGGGACCAACAAGGATGCGCCATGGTATTGGACCCTGGCAAGAGACACACTCAAAGAGCCCTTGCAATCCAAGCTTTACGAAGTGGCCAATAAGTATCTTTTGCCTTATTTCAAAGATGCAAAATACGCGCTTCAAAATGAACTTCGACAGAAATTTTACAGTGAAAAAGACCCGTATCTCAAAGCACAATACATCAATTGTCTAGGGAAATATGTAAAAAACTACCAGTTGATTAGACAGATTGGATTCACCAATCCATCAATACCTGTCCGTACCAAGAGTGTTGAAGTTTTGGCAGGAATTCTCAAAGATCCTGCATTTTATTATCTGTTCGGAGAAGCGGCAAAGTATGTGAAACGCGAACTGGTTGGATACATCGCTACTGCAATGGCTTCAGGTGATGCTGGTATGATGGCTACTGCCGCAGCTATTGTTACCGAACCCAAACTCAACTTCAAATTATGGTTTCCAGACATTAACTTTCTCCTTGCAGCGCAATCAAAATTGAAATTGCCACGGGATCTTGAAACTTGGCAAGAAATGGAAAAAGCCCTCTGCTTTCTTCAAGATAAACCTGCCCCGATATTCAAAACACCCGTTTACTCACACCCTTTAGATTGGAAGTTACTGAACTACGTAAAGTCCACCAGCAAAGCAATAATTGAAACATCCAAGGGCACCATAGAGCTCAGTTTTCTGCCTAATGAGGCGCCTGCATCAGTATGTAATTTTATACAACTGGCGCAATCTGGATTCTTCAATGGCAAGGCCTTCCATCGCGTTGTACCCAATTTTGTCATCCAAACAGGTTGTCCAAGAGGAGATGGATTTGGTTCTTTGAATTATACCATACGCTCAGAACTTCCGCCTCTATATTATGATCAAGAAGGAAAAGTAGGTATGGCCTCAGCAGGCAGGCATACTGAATGTTCGCAATGGTTTGTTACACATTCTGCTACCCCCCATTTATCAGGCAGATACACAATTTTTGCGAATCTACTGAAAGGTATGGATGTAGTCCACTCCATCCGTCAAGGTGACAAAGTCAATAAAATAAAAATTCAACTATAAAACTTCATTTTATGAAAAATACACCACTAACAGATATACACATTGGTTTGGGAGCAAAAATGGCTCCATTTGCAGGATACAATATGCCAATTTCCTACGCAGGCATCAAAGAAGAACATCAAACAGTTAGAAATGGCGTTGGTGTATTTGATGTTTCACACATGGGCGAGTTTATTCTGAAAGGTGAAAAAGCGCTGGATTTGATCCAATTGGTGACCACAAATGATGCGAGTGTACTTGAAATAGGAGAGGCTCAGTACAGCTGTATGCCTAACGGACAAGGTGGAATTGTTGACGACTTATTGGTTTACAGGCTACCCGAGGACAATTGTGCCGATGGAGAACAGGCATTTATGCTCGTAGTAAATGCAAGCAATATTGAAAAAGATTGGAACTGGATTTCGAAACACAATTCATTTGGTGTCAAAATGGAAGACATTTCAGACCGTACTGGATTATTGGCAATTCAAGGACCAAAAGCTGTTGAAAGTTTGCAATCTCTTACGGATGTAAATTTATCGGATATCAAATACTATAATTTTACAAAAGGAACCATTGCGGGTATCAAAAACGTGATAATCAGCGCTACAGGCTACACAGGTTCCGGTGGATTTGAATTGTATGTGAATAATGAGGAGATTGCCAATTTGTGGCATAAAATTTTTCAAGCAGGTGCAGCAAACGACATCAAACCGATAGGACTTGGAGCGCGAGACACCTTGAGACTTGAAATGGGATTTTGTTTGTATGGCAACGATATAGATGATACCACATCGCCACTAGAAGCTGGACTTGGCTGGATCACCAAACTGGCAAAAGGTGATTTTGTGGACAGCGACAAGCTGCAACAATTAAAAACCGACGGATTATCCAAGAAATTAGCTGCTTTTGTCATGGAAGACCGTAGAGTTCCACGTCACGACTATGAAATAGCTGATACAACTGGAAAAGTAATCGGAAAAGTTACCAGTGGTACTCAATCACCTTCATTAGATGTTCCTATTGGGATGGGTTATGTTGAAACTGCCTACGCCAAATTGGGTACTGAGCTTCACGTGTTGATCAATGGAAAACCTCAAAAAGCTAAGGTTGTCAAATTACCATTTTATCAGAAATAAGTGCCTATAGATCTTTTTACAGAAAGTTGGTTGCCCAATGATGTGAAAAACAGCCCGTTTTATAAATCGGCAGTTAAGAGGAGTACAAAAAGAATCCATTGTTTTCAAAACAATAGCACCCTTATTTCATTTCATTAGGAGTCCATTCGTTAATCTTCTATGCCCTTAACTAAGCTTATCATAAGCTATTTACTCAGTTTCTCAGTTTTCTTGCTCATTGACTTCATTTGGCTGGGCTTTATTGCCAAGGAAATGTATAAAAAACAAATTGGGCATCTGATGACCGATCAAGTAAATTGGATTGCTGCTGTGGTATTCTATCTGCTTTACGTGATAGGGATATTCATATTTGTGATAATGCCAGCAGTTGACAAAAACTCGTGGTCTTCAGCTTTATTAATGGGAGCGCTCTTTGGCTTATTCACCTACGCCACCTATGATTTGACAAATTTGGCAACTTTGAAAGGATGGCCCATCAAACTTGTTTTTATTGATATCATTTGGGGAATGGTGCTGACCAGTTCTGTTGGAATGGCAGGTTTTTATATCGTGAAATACATAAAATAATTCACCACCAAGTAAAAAATCATTGGGAACGTACCCCAAAAACATTATCATAAAATTAATAGATATGAAAAGAATTATCATAGTTTTTGCAGTCTCCCTTCTGTTGTTTATTATCTTTCAAAAAGCAATGGCCATGTCAAATGAGAAAACTGAAAACCAGCCCTATAAAGTTATAAAGACAGAAAAGGACTTTGAAATTCGTTACTATCCAGAAGCGACAATGGCCAAAGTTTTGTCGAAGGTCAAGAATTACAAAGAACTAGGAAATACAGGTTTCCGTAAACTTGCAGGATATATATTTGGCAGCAATCAAGACAACCAACAAATAGCAATGACCGCACCTGTCCACATGGAAATCAATGACCAAGTATCATCAATGAGCTTTGTTATGCCAGAGGGATACACTACTTCCAATCTGCCCAAGCCCAATAATCCAGATGTATTGATTCAAAAAGTACCAGCTGAATATGCGGCAGTTGTCCGATTTGGTGGATATGCTTCGGAAAAAGACATCAAGAAACATACTGAACAATTGGATAAGGCGCTCAAGAAAGCAAACATCACTTCCGTTGGAAATTTTAGATTTCTGGGTTACAATGCTCCATATGACCTCATCAATCGAAGAAATGAAATTGTTGTACAAGTTGAGTGGAATAAGCAATGATTTGAGACTACGGCCTAAAATTTTAAACAATCAATTATTTCATGAAAAAATCTAAGATATCCATTATTTCATCAAGTATCAGAAATGGAAGATCAAGTCACAGACTCGCTTTATTTTTTGAGAAATATATTGCTGACAACCAACTTGGTACCACTGAAATTCTAGACCTAAAAGCCTATGACTTCCCACTATTTCACGAAAGGTTAAAATTTCTTGAAACCCCTCCCAAAAATGCAGTCGAATTTGCATCCAAAATCGTTGAGTCGGACGGTATCATTATTGTCGTACCTGAATACAATGGCGGATATCCTGCTAGCCTCAAGAATGTTATAGATCTTTTGCACATTGAGTGGCGGAACAAACCGGTGGCAATCGTTACTGTATCTTCTGGCAGTTTTGGTGGCACACAAGCTTTGGTTTCCTTGCAGTTTAGCCTTTGGAAGATCAAGGCATGGGTCATCACAGAAGCATTTCAAGTAGCAAATGTTATTAAAAGCTACAATGAGGATGGAAGCCCAATTGATCCCTCAGCTATCGAAAAACCAGCAAGCGCCTTTGTCGGTGAACTGTTGAGATGTGCTAAGGAATATCGCAAAGAAATCTAAATATTCATCCAAAATGAGTTGGATATCAAAAAAAGATTTTGTCATTATAATACTTAGGTAAAAATATTGGTGCTCCTATTGAAGCAAGTTGATGACTTCTAGTTTCGTTTTCTACAAGGAATATTTGAACATTTTTGCTTTTCTTTGCTTTCTATCTATTCAATTACAAATACGCTATGGAGTATCATGATGCTAAGGAAAAATTTCTATCGCTATGGGGTACATTATCGGATAGTTGGGGAATAAGTAAAACCATGGGACAAATACATGCCCTATTGTTGATTTCACCTCAAAGTATGAGTACCGAAGAAGTCATGAACAGACTTAGCATAAGCCGCGGCAACGCACATCTCAACTTAAAAGCATTAATGGATTGGGGATTGATTTATTGCGAAATGAAACCTGGTGACCGCAAGGATTTTTATTATGCCGAAAAGGATACCTGGGAAATTTTTCGAAAAATAGTCATCCAGCGGAAAAAGAAAGAACTGGATCCCGTAGTCAAATTATTTGACGAAATAGCTTCTGTCAAAGAAGATTGTGAAGAGTCCAAAGAATTCTGCAAGATGGTATCCGAACTCCGATTGATGAGCAATCAGGCTGACTCAATGTTGGATAAAATTCTCAAAACAGATCCGAACTGGCTGACCAAAGGAATGCTTGCAATGTTAAAATAATTCAACACTGCACTGGCCAACTTTGGTTTTGCTTCTTGAATAAATGATCGACAAATCAATAAAATGACTTAACAAGACTCAATCTTGGTCTTTTGATACAAGAACAAAATTGGAGCTCGTATCTTCGTACCCGCACTTGAATACTATGAAAATTACCAGCTTTTCGGGTTTGTATCCCAATCTTAATTTTGTAACCGAAACAGAATCTTTCTTCGAAGGTGTAAAACAAGAATACCTCAAACTGAAGGAAAGTGGTTTTTTCAATGAATTTGATGCCAATTCGCTTTACGTTTATAGAATTTCAACTGATGCAAGGTCGCACACCGGATTTATTGTGGCTGTAGATATTGAGGAATACCTAACTGGCAATATCAAAAAGCATGAAGCAACCCTTTCTGCCAAAGAGCAAATACACGTCAATTTGGTCCTAAAAAACAGGGCTTTCCTCAAGCCAATATTATTGACTTATCCTTCAATAAATGAGCTTCATGATATCCTGAATCAAGTAACTGAGGAAAGTCAACCATTCTTATCTGTTGAAAAAGACGTATATGGTCAGGAGCATTCATTTTGGGTGATAGATCAGAATAAAAATGAAAAAATCATTCAACTTTTTGAAGAGAATATCCCGGTTGCCTACATTGCGGATGGACACCATAGAACCTCTACTACAGCGCTGCTCTATGAAAGACTAGCTGGTACTCCAGACCAACAGGCCTATCGTTACCTGATGGCAGGTTTTTTCCCTTCGGATGAACTTGAGGTGGATGAATTCAATAGAGTGGTTGAGGCCCTTGCAGAGCTTTCCACCAGCAGATTCATGGCACTACTTTCCAGAGTTTGCGATATCAAACCGCTGACCAGTCCTGAAAAGCCGCAAGCAAAGCATCAAATGACCTTGTTTATAAATAAAGAATGGTATATGCTCAATTGGAGAGCAGAAATTCTTGAAAAATACAAAGATGATGAAGTCATCCTTGATGTCAACTTATTGAATATTGAAATACTGGAAGGAATAATAGGAATCAAAGATATACGAACAGATCAACGCGTGAAATATATTGAAGGTCCAGCAGGATTAAGTGGCTTGAAAAACATGGTTGTTCGGAATGATCACAGCATTGGGTTCTATATGTATCCAGTGTTGTTGGAAGAAATGATGACCCTAGCTGACCACAATCAAGTACTTCCACCAAAATCCACTTGGTTCCAACCGCGCCTGAGAAACGGGCTGATTATCATGGATCACTGAATTATGTAAACTTATTATGATAGGTTAATTTATTCAAGCCCCAACACAATAATGAGAATCCCTATCGTTTAAACTAAACCAAATAAGAACTTGAAATCAGAATTTCAACTGCCTTCAACGCCTTTATTCCAACAAAATGATCAGACAATATACAGCCGACTATATCCTACCAATCAGCGAAAATCCCATCAAAAATGGGGTAATCACACTGGATGAAAACGATAGGATCGTAGAAATATCTGGACCTAAAAGCACCAAATCTGAGAAGTTAATAAAACTGAAAGGCAGTATTATTCCTGGCTTCATCAATGCCCATTGCCACCTTGAATTATCGCATCTGAAAGGCAAAATACCTACTGGAACACAACTCATACCTTTCATTACAACAGTGGTGCAAAAAAGGGGATCAAACAAACTACAAATAGCCAAAGCCATTGGGCAATCAGACGATGCAATGTGGAAAAACGGCATTCAGGCTGTAGGTGATATTTGCAACACAACGGATACACTTACCACAAAAAGCAATAGCAAAATTCAATATTACAACTTTGTAGAGCTATTCGATTTGTGGCAAAACGATGGAACACAGAACGCCATCGATCAATACAGTAAAGTACTGACAAGCTTTCAAAAAAATCAAAAAAACGTTTCGGCAGTGCCTCATGCGCCATACAGCGTCACCCCTGAATTGTTTGAAGCCATCCGACTACTCAATCAAGGTAAATACGTCTCAGTTTCTATTCACAATCAAGAAACGAAGCCAGAAAATGAGATGTTTCAGGAAGGGAACGGCCATTTCTATCAATTTTACAAATCGTTTGGTCTTAACCTTGATCATTTTTACAAAACTGAAACAAGTTCAATCTATTATGCAATGGACCAAATGGATCCAACCCAGCGAAGCATTTTTGTACACAATACCTTGACTAAGCTGGAGGAAATTCAATCTGCAATACAATGGTCCGACGAGGTTTATTGGGCCACATGTCCCAATGCCAATCTCTACATTGAGAACACTTTGCCATTTTACAAATCCTTCATCGAAACGGATGCGAATGTATGCATTGGTACGGATAGCTTGAGTTCCAATTGGCAATTGAGTATTTTGGAAGAGATGAAGACCATCAAAAAATACAATTCATGGATGCCTATTGAAACTATTTTGAAATGGGCGACGCTCAACGGTGCCAAAGCTTTAGGATTTGACAAACAACTGGGCAGCCTTGAATTGGGCAAAACTCCTGGATTGGTGCAGCTGAATTGGGTTCCCGGCTCCAAATCCTTCCATAAAACAAAGGCCACAAGATTGGTTTGATCTTGCAGCCTTTGGAGGTCGAATTTAGTTTTATTTCAAATTAAATTGAAAAATGATAAGTTGATGTATTTACATCTTCAATACCTTTTTCAATATTTTGTAGCCATCGATTTCTATTTCCAATAAATAAATTCCCGAATTTAATCCACTAAGATCAAATTCATAAAGCTTATTCGCATCAACTGATTCTTGGTAGACATTAACAATCCTTCCTTGAACGTCAAAGATCTTGATTCCTGATACTTTCTGGTAGGAGTTTAATTGAACCAGAACCTTTCCTGTTGTAGGATTTGGAAAAACTTCAATTCCATCTGAAGTCTCTTCTTCTTCAGTTGAAACAGTTCCAATTCTTACATTCCTACAATAGGTATTTGAACCATAAATATTGCTAACTGTTTCACACACTTCATATACACCACCCTTTGAATAAGTATAGATGGGATTTATTTCCTTTGATGTTCCGCCATCACCAAATGTCCAAAACCACTCCGTTGGCTCATAAGATGAATTATCTATAAACTCAATGGTTTTAGCATTGAACGTGTCAGGATAATACCTAAAGTTAGCTAATGGTTCATTGTTCAAACCCAAAGTATCACAACTACTGCCATCTATTGGACCCAAACGATAGTATGGAAAATTTGGTAGATTGCCTTGATTAAAAAATGGGAATCTATAAACTCGCTCTCTGAACTGACATGCTTTTCCAAGTTCATTGGGGCGTTCAATAACATGAAAGAGCTTAGATGACCATATTGAAATAACGTAGATTTTACCATCTGGTCCAGTCTGCATCATAAAATAATTGGTTGGCCCAGCTATCGGCGGACTAGGCCAAATCAAACCATCCCAAGTGGCAATTGTATCTCGATT